>JAEZUM010000053.1 GCA_023421075.1 Bacillota bacterium | reverse complement strand
ATTATGCAAGCGGTTGAGGTATTATTTGACGTACCTGCGCATAAGGTTATAGTAATGAAAATGAGGAATGGTATAAAATGATCAGGAGGTCTAAAATGAAAAATATATTTAAGAAGAATCACATCATCATCACTGCGTTGGCAATCATGATCATCATCGCAGGATATTTGAGCTTCACAAATGACGACCTTGCGGACAATAAGGATGCAGTTGAGACAGAAGCTGCTAATTCCGGTGATTATGAAGAGTTCACCGATTCGGAAGGAATGGATTTGGCGACGGCAGATACGACGGACGATACCACAACCGATGACCAGGCCGAAGAAGAAGATCTTGGAGACGAAGATACCGATCTGGAAGCAGGAACAGATACTGATGCAGAAGAAGCAGAGACAACTGCAGACGATGAAAATGATGAAGTAGACGATGCTGATGCAGACGAACTGGGTGACATCTCCGATGAAGAAATGGTAGCAGATGCCCAAGAGGTTAGTGATAACGGAGAACTCAATCTGGAAGAAGGCGTTCCCGGTGAAGCTGTTCTTGCTAATGCTGCAAGTACCATTGATGCAAGTTATTTTATCACCAACAAGATTGAAAGAGAACAGGTTAGAGCAAAGAACCGAGCAGCTTATATGGATATCATCAATAGTGAGACCGTTTCCAAGGAGCAGAGACAGGTTGCTGTTGACAGTGCGTTAGAGCTGGCTGATATCATCTCGAAGGAAAACAAGACAGAGATGCTGTTAGAAGCAAAAGGCTTCGAGGGATCCATTGTATTCATGGATGATGGTATGGTAGATGTAGTGGTAAATGCAGAAGCATTGACGGATCAGCAATTAGCAATCATAGAAAAAGTCGTTAAGGATAAGACAGGAGTTGCAGTTGAGAATATCAATATTAACCCTGTAGTAATCTCTGAATAGTAGGGCATGGAGTGAATTTATCCATACATAAAGTTAAAGGAATATAGCAATGAATGCGACGCTTTCATTGCTATATTCGTCGTGTATCGGGGGGAACACAAGCAATCCGGTTTATACCGGTTTTCAATATTTCTGTGTTTTTAATTGCAAATGTTGAGTTATTTGGTATAATACTATATAATATAGATATAAATGACATATAAATAAACAGTAGCATTTATAGGAATAGAGTAGAGCCGGCATATTATTATACGGCTTATATTCCTCAGAACATTAACTCAGTAGAAAAGGTATGCCGGATAACATTAGGAACTTAGGAGGTAATCATTGTGAATAAAGAACCGGAGATCAGAAACACATATAAAATACACGAAAATGGTAAGGTTGGAGAAGTACAGATAGCGGATGAGGTCGTAGCAACCATAGCAGGTTTAGCGGCAACAGAAGTAAAGGGCGTGTCGGCAACCTCCGGAAATGTTACCAATGAACTTGCCGGTAAATTGGGAAAGAAGAACTTATCCAAAGGAGTTAAGGTACTTGTTAGCCCCGATGCGGTATCCGTAGATATGGCCCTGACCTTAGATTATGGATATGGTATTCCTGAGACTGCAAAGCAGGTACAAGAAAAGGTGAAGTTGGCGATAGAGAATATGACCGGATTGCAGGTCAAGGAAGTTAACATCCGTATTGCAGGAGTTAATATCGTAAAAGAGTAAAGAGATCCCCAAACAACCCTTAGAAATTGCCTAAGGGTTGTTTATTCTTACGAGGTCCAAGGAAAGCCGATCTGAAGGGCTATTCAAGGAGTATAATAGATAGCGGAGTGACAACAGTGAGTAACATTCTGCATCGGGATTTGTAAACAGGTTAGGAGGAACCGAACTGTGACAAGAAGAGAAATTAGAGAACATATTTTTCTTATGCTATTCCGTAAGGACTTTCATGAGACAAATGAATTAGGTGAGCAGATAGATTTGTATATCTCCGAATTGGAGAAGCCGACGATTGAGGAATATTCCTATCTGACCTCACGTTTTCAGGCAATACTGGACAAGCTGGAGGAAATCGACGGTATTCTTACGGAGACCTCAAGCGGCTGGAAGCTGAATCGTATGGGGAAGGTGGATCTAACGATCCTTCGCCTAGCGGTATATGAGCTTCGTTTTGATGAGGATATTCCGGACAAGGTAGCAATCAATGAAGCTGTGGAGCTTGCGAAGAAATTCGGAGGCGATGAATCACCGGGCTTTATCAACGGAGTGCTTGCGAAATTAGCATAGTCAATGAGCATGTTCGAGTTTAGGTAATGAGATGTTTTGAGTATATGAAAAGATTTTGACTTGCCTTACCCTGCCCTCGGGGTGAATTGCATACCCCTCAGTTGGCCGGTCTGCGCAAAATCTCTCCATATACTCAAAACATGATTTAGCTATGAACACACTATATCGAATACTAAGTGCGCTATACATTTCGCAAGCTTGGACGCTGTATTAGGTTTAGGTAATGAGATGTTATGAGTATATAAAAGATGCTTGAGACTAGTATTCCTTTCACAAGCTTAACTTGG
Source organism: Bacillota bacterium (assembly GCA_023421075.1). Taxonomy (GTDB): domain Bacteria; phylum Bacillota; class Clostridia; order Lachnospirales; family Lachnospiraceae; genus Mobilitalea. The sequence continues at coordinate 119,711 of JAEZUM010000053.1, read as the reverse complement.
AGGATGTATGGGACAGGCTTATTCCGTTACGGAAATTAATCAATACATTAAGAATTTATTTATGAGAGACCGGATATTAGCCTCTATTTATATTAAGGGGGAGGTCTCCAATTGCAAATATCATACCTCGGGGCACATTTACTTTACACTAAAGGATGCTCAGGGGCAATTGGCTTGTGTAATGTTTGCCGGCCAACGCAAGGGGCTTACCTTCAAGCTGGAGGAAGGACAGAGCGTAATCGCATACGGCAGTGTGAATGTTTATGAGAGAGATGGAAAGTATCAGCTCTATGCCAGCGAGATAGTACTTGATGGTCAGGGTGTTCTATATGAGAAATTCGAGAGACTGAAGAAACAGCTGGAGGAAGAGGGGCTTTTTGACCGTGCTCATAAGAAGCAAATACCGGCTTATCCGAAGAAGGTCGGTATTATTACCGCATCCACAGGAGCTGCAATTCAGGATATTATTAATATATCGAAGCGACGCAATCCCTATGTGCAGTTGATTTTATATCCGGCACAGGTACAGGGGCAGGGATCGGCGGAGAGTGTATCTAAGGGTATCGCAATTTTGGATAAGCTTGGCCTGGATACCATAATTGTCGGTAGAGGCGGTGGTTCCATTGAAGATCTTTGGGCCTTTAACGAAGAACTCGTTGCGAGAGCAATCTATCATTGTAAGACACCGATCATTTCAGCGGTGGGTCATGAGACTGACGTTACGATAGCTGATTTTGTATCGGATCTACGTGCTCCTACTCCTTCAGCGGCAGCAGAGCTGGCCGTTAATGATTACCAGGCATTCCAGGGAGTCATCAGAGACTATAAACGAAAGCTGACGAGAGAGCTACAGCAGAAGCTGGGACAATACCGAAGTCGGATGAATCAGTTGAAGCTAAGATTATTCTATGCAAGCCCGGCTTATCAGATCAAACAGAAGAGGCAGCAACTGATAGAGATGGAACAAAAGCTTGGGCAATATATGAATCAAAGGTTGAAAGAAAAACGACATAAACTCGAGCTATTTATAGCAAGGCTGGAGGGCTTGTCGCCACTGTCTAAGTTAAGCAAGGGATATGCTTTAATTGTGGGTGAGGACAATGTACCCGTACAAAGCATAAATAAGGTTAAGAAAAATGAGCTACTTACGGTATCTTTACTCGATGGCGATATCAAGACAAGAGTCGAAGATTTGCAGGAGAAGAGCAGAGGCTTCGATTAAGGGAGGTTGTTATGGCAGAGAAAGCGTTGAAGTTAGAAGAATCTTTTGAGAAATTAAATCATATTCTTGAGGAACTTGAGAAACCGGAGGTTACTCTGGAGGACTCCTTTACCCTCTATCAGGAAGGGATGAAGCTGCTTAAGTCCTGTAACGATTCGATTGATAAAGTGGAGAAGGAACTGATTATCTTAAGTGAAAATGGAGAAGCCAATGAACTTTAATGAGGAGTTAAAGAAGCGGGTCAATCGGGTTGAAGAAGTTTTAAATACGTTCTGCCCTAAGGAGGAAGGCTTTCAGAGATTGATTATGGAGGCTATGAATTACGGCTTGATGGCAGGTGGTAAGCGCCTGCGACCGGTGATAATGGAACAGACCTATCAGTTGTTCGATGGTAGAGAGGAAGCACTTCTGGAACCATTTATGGCGGCAATTGAGATGATTCATACCTATTCCTTAGTACATGATGATCTTCCGGCTATGGATAATGATGATTATCGAAGAGGACGAAAGACAACCCACGTGGTATATGGAGAAGCAATGGGCATTCTCGCTGGAGATGGCCTGCTAAACTATGCCTTTGAGACTGCTTTAAAATCCTTTGAGGTGATTGACGATACAGAAAAAGACGCGTTAACGAAACATAGAAGAGTAGCGATAGCAATGCAGATATTATCACGGAAGGCCGGAATTCATGGGATGATTGGCGGTCAGGTAATCGATATGGAGGAAACGCAAGGGGAACCGTCAAGGGAACGATTGGATCATATGTATCGTCTAAAGACAGGAGCCTTGATAGAAGCTTCAATGATGATTGGTGCTGTCTTGGCCGGGGCATCCAAGGATGATATCATTAAAATAGAACAGATTGCCGGGGATATCGGTTTGGCGTTTCAGATAAAGGATGACATCTTAGATGTTACCAGCACAGCAGAGAAGCTGGGGAAACCGGTACACAGCGATGAGAAGAACGAGAAGAATACTTATGTCAACTTGATGAACTTGGAAGCTGCGAATCGGGAGGTTGCCAGAATCTCAGCGAGAGCGATGCAAAATTATGATAATTTATCATATCGGAACGAATTTTTAAGACAGCTGATTGATATGCTGATTAATAGGGAAAATTAGGCACCAGCCGCTACAAAGGGTTTGGTTAGTATAGAATGAACTGAGAAATGAGGTGTTAGTCCTTGCCAAAATTGTTGGATGGCATTAATCAAGCAAATGATATCAAGAAAATAAAAGATCAGGACTATGATAGGTTAGCGGAGGAAATCCGTAACTTTTTAATACAAAATATTAGTAAGACCGGAGGTCATCTGGCTTCGAACCTCGGTGTAGTGGAGCTGACCATGGCATTGCATCTGTTCCTTGGCTTTCCCCAGGATAAGCTGGTATGGGATGTTGGTCATCAGGCCTATATTCATAAGCTTTTAACCGGAAGGAAAGATTTGTTTTCGACCCTTCGACAGATTGACGGCCTGAGTGGTTTCCCGAAGCGGGAGGAGAGCATATGCGATTCCTTCGATACCGGACACAGCTCAACTGCCATCTCGGCAGCTTTGGGACTGGTTAAGGCAAGGGATTTGAGCGGGGAGAAGCATAAGGTAGTAGCGGTACTCGGCGATGGGGCGTTGACCGGTGGTATGGCATTTGAAGCAATTAATAATGCCGGTCGTTTGAAAACGAACTTTATCATCGTCTTAAATGATAATAATATGTCTATATCGGAAAATGTCGGAGGTTTGGCAAATTATCTTGCTAAGCTTCGTACTAGTTCAAAATATACCGGCTTCAAGGAAAACATGGAGAATACGCTGAATATGATGCCGGGAGTCGGCAAGGTGATCGTAGATAAGCTAAAACGTTCCAAGGATGCCGTGAAGTATTTCATGCTGCCCAGCATGTTCTTTGAGGATATGGGTCTGACCTATATCGGACCAATTGACGGGCACGATATCAATTCCATGATGACTGCTTTTGAAGCAGCCTCAAGAGCAAAGAAGGCAGTAGTGGTTCATGTACTTACCAAGAAGGGTAAGGGGTATCAATTAGCAGAAAAATATCCAAGCAAGTTTCATGGCGTGGATCCCTTTGATATAAAGAGCGGACTGCCGGTGCGTGACGAGAAGAATGTATCCTATACGAAGGTGTTCTCCGATGCGATGGTGAAGTTGGCGAAGGAAAATAATAAAGTAGTAGCAATAACGGCGGCTATGCCCTTTGGAACCGGATTATCCGATTTTATGAAGCAATATCCGGATCGTTTCTTTGATGTAGGAATTGCGGAGGAGCATGCGGTAACCTTTGCTGCAGGTCTTGCTATGGGTGGATATAAACCGGTTGTAGCGATCTATTCTACCTTCTTGCAGAGAGCCTACGATCAGATTATTCATGATGTATGTATCAATAATCTTCCTGTGGTATTTGCGATTGATCGCGCAGGAATAACAGGCAGGGATGGTAAGACACACCAGGGAACCTTTGATCTGTCCTTCCTATCCCATATACCGAATCTGGTGGTACTGGCACCGAAGAACAGCTATGAATTTGAGGAAATGTTACGCTATAGTATTGCATATAACGGTCCGGTGGCAATCCGCTATCCCAAAGGCGATGCTTATCAGGAGCTGCGGGAATATCAGGCACCGATTGAGCTTGGCAGAAGTGAGATGATAGTGGAAGGCTCCGAGTTAGCGATCCTTGCCGTCGGCAGTATGGTGAAAACCGGCGTTGAGGTCGTAGAGCTTTTGAAACGAAGCGGGAAGAAGGCTAGCTTAATAAATGTTCGGTTTGTATCCCCTATGGATACACAGATACTGGAACGGCTATCAGAAAATCATAAGGTACTTGTCACACTCGAGGAGAATGTGAAGAGCGGCGGTTATGGTCAGAAGGTAGCAGATTATCTCTGTGAGACCAGAAAGCAGGAGATTCGTCTGATTAATATTTCTGTTCCGGATCAGTTTATTGAGCATGGTGGAGTAAATGAGCTTCATAAACGATTTGGACTGGATGCCCAGAGTATTGTTGATAAAATATTAGCGTGAATGGGTTTATTACATTCGCAAAACGGAGGATGAGTACTGTTAGAGCACGGTGAATTCCTTTGTATATGGAGGTTTAGAGTGAAAGAACGCTTGGATATACTAATGGTAAATCGGAACTTAGCTGAGTCCAGAGAAAAGGCGAAAGCAATTATCATGTCCGGCAATGTATTTGTAGACGGACAGAGAGAAGATAAAGCAGGCAGTACCTTTTCCGAGGAGGTCAGTATAGAGGTAAAAGGAAATCCTTTAAAATATGTGAGTCGTGGTGGTCTCAAGCTGGAAAAAGCAATGGCACAGTACGGGTTATCCTTGGAGGGAAAGATCTGCATGGATGTTGGCTCCTCTACCGGAGGCTTTACGGATTGTATGCTGCAAAACGGTGCAGTAAAGGTATTTGCCGTAGACGTCGGCACCAATCAGCTGGCATGGAAGCTCAGACAGGATCCGCGTGTCATCTCGATGGAGAAGACCAATATTCGGTATCTTACCGCGGACCAGATACAGGACGAGATAGCCTTTGCTTCAATCGATGTATCCTTTATATCCTTAACGAAAGTGCTTCAGCCCGTGCGCGATCTATTGAGTGCAGATGGGGAGATTGTATGTCTGATTAAGCCTCAGTTTGAAGCAGGCAGAGAAAAAGTAGGCAAGAAAGGTGTAGTTCGTGATCAGAAGGTACATGAGGAAGTAATCCGTCTAGTCAGCTCCTATGCTGCTTCCATCGGGTTCGACTGTATCAACCTCGATTTCTCACCGATTAAGGGTCCGGAAGGCAATATTGAATATTTATTATATTTAAAGAAATTAAAGTATGACGAAAATGGGGAAGGATATCCGGTTGGAACGTCCATTTTTGGTGATATAATCACGAAAGTTGTAAATGAAGCGCACGGTATGTTGTCCGAGAGCTAATATAAGGAAAATAATGTAATTAACAGTTCGGCCATAAGCTCGATTTCGCTTTGCTACATCTCGCTTCGGCAGAACGCCTTAAAAATGTATAATACGATATGTAAAGATAAGCAAGCTTATCCTCCATATCGTATTATACATTTGCATGGCTGAACTGTTACGAATAATTATTAAATTGTTCTAAAAATTATGCATAATATATTGAAATTTTTGGTATTCTGTGATAGACTTTTGTAATGTATGAATCATTGCATTCATTTGAGGAGAGTAGCAATCCGATGGACAGATTTTTAATTATAACAAATAAAGAGAAGGATACGGATTTACGTGTTACAAATAAGATTGCTGATTATATCGAGCAGGCAGGCAAACAGGCCATTCTTTCAAGCGTATCTTCTGTTCAGGAAACGGACCGGGTTACTATTCCAGATGATGTTGATTGTGCTATTGTTCTTGGAGGTGATGGGACAATCATACAGACAGCAAATGATTTAATGACTCATAGCATACCGATTCTGGGAGTGAACATGGGAACTCTGGGTTTCTTGGCGGAGATTGAAGAGCACCACGTTCCGGAAGCATTAGAGAGATTATTCGGGGACGATTACCATATTGAGAATAGGATTATGATGGATGGCAAAGTCCTCCATGATCCCAAGCATCAGCAGATCCAGGAACAGACGATGGGCTATGCACTCAATGATGTTGTAATTGCCAGAAAAGGATTTTCAAGAATTATCAGTCTTGGTATCTATGTGAATGATGCCTTGGTCGATAATTTTAGGGGAGACGGAGTGATTATATCGACACCGACCGGTTCGACCGCATATAATTTATCTGCCGGAGGTCCGATCGTAATGCCTCAGGCAAGTGTTATGGTAATAACACCGATCTGCCCGCATTCGTTAAGTCCGAGAAGCATTGTTGTATCAGCTGAGGACACAATTAAGGTGGTTGTTGGCAAGAGTAAAAAGACACAGGAAGCAGAAGCAATTGTAACCTTCGACGGCAACAAAGTGATGGACCTGGGTACGGATGATGTTATCCTAATTAAGAAGGCTAAGTACAACACGAAATTGATCAAGCTGAATTATACCGGAATCTATGAGGTTCTTCGGTCGAAGCTTGGCAAAGACGGAGATTGAGAAGATAGTTACTATTACAAGAAAGGCACTGGGGAAGAAAATGAAAATCAGCAGACAAAGCAAAATCATAGAATTGATTAACAAGTATGATATTGAGACGCAGGAGGATCTGGCAGAGCGTCTGATGAAGGATGGTTACAATGTAACGCAGGCGACGGTATCCAGAGATATCAGAGAGCTTAAGCTCACCAAGGTTGCGGTAGACGGGGGAAGACAGAAATACATCGTTCTTCAGAAGACGGAACCGGGTATGAGTGAGAAATATACCCGTGTACTTCGCGATGGTTTTGTATCAATGGACATGGCGCAGAATATCATGGTGGTGAAGACGGTACCAGGAATGGCGATGGCAGTAGCAGCAGCCCTTGATGCATTACAGATGAACAGTATCGTTGGATGTATCGCTGGAGATGATACCGTAATGTGCGCGATCCGTACCACAGAAGAGACGGTTCAGGTCATGGAGAAGCTCAGTAAGTTATTAAATGCAGAATAAATGAATGATGAATAGGAACTCGAACGAGTTATGAACAGCCGGATTTTCAGTTGATCCGGCTGTTTTTTATACATGCTTCACAAAATATCTGCAAAGCAGATATTTTATGAATCATAAGGATATCACTGCTTATTTCGATACAAAGAAATTACTATGGAGCCTGTTGGAGGTATTCCAATAGGGGCAAGATAAATTTTACTTGCCGTACGTATCAAAGGATGATAAAATATTTAAGGTTATTTGCAGTACAAGTACCATATATATTACATAAAACCATCACAATCCATACCGGATTGCACAAAATAAAGATTATTAAGGAGAATAACGATGTCAGGACATTCGAAATTTGCGAACATCAAACATAAAAAAGAGAAGAATGATTCCGTTAAGGGAAAGATATTTACCAAGATCGGTCGTGAAATTGCAGTTGCGGTAAAAGAGGGTGGAGCAGATCCCAATGCCAACAGCCGTTTAAAGGATATTATCGCAAAAGCAAAATCAAATAACATGCCCAACGATACCATTGACCGCAGCATCAAGAAAGCTGCCGGCGATGCCAATGCAGTTAATTACGAAGCAGTTACCTATGAGGGTTATGGTCCCAACGGAACCGCAATCATCGTAGAAGCATTGACCGATAATAAGAACAGAACAGCCGGTAATGTACGCAATGCCTTCACAAAAGGTAACGGAAATGTTGGTTCCATCGGCTGTGTATCCTTTATGTTCGATAAGAAAGGCCAGATTATCATTGACCGTGAAGAATGTGATATGAAGGCAGATGATCTGATGATGCTTGCTCTTGATGCAGGTGCTGAGGATTTCGCTGAGGAAGAGGACAGCTTTGAGGTATTGACCAATCCCGATGATTTCAGTGCGGTGAGAGAAGCCCTTGAGAAAGCCGGTGTTCCCATGGTTCAGGCCGATGTTACCATGATCCCCCAGACCTGGGTTGAGCTTAAGGATGATCAGGATATCAAGATGATGAATCGTATCCTTGACTTACTCGACGAGGATGATGATGTACAGGAAGTATATCATAACTGGGATGAGTAATATCCCTTATTAAAAGCAGTGTTCTTCGTTGATGGTGCTATAAATAATCATCTTACGAAGATATACTGGACAAGTATTAGTACTATATAAATCACATAATCATTTCCCACCATTAATCATTTAAAGCGTTTATGAGGATTAATGGTGGGATTTTATTTTAAATCAATGTATAATAATATAAAATGATGATAGAGAATATGGAGGTGTGATATTTCACAACTTCTATCAAGTATATATTAAAGGAATATGCTACGATTACCTTACAAGGAGTGAATAGAATTGTCAGTGAAAACGATTGAAAATATGATAGACTGGGTGGAAACAAATCTACAGGATAACCCGACGCTGGATAAGATGTCCGATCATGTCGGATACTCCTCCTTCTATTGTTCAGCCAAATTTCATGAGGTTGTTGGAATTTCCTTTAAGGAATATGTTCTGATTCGGAAGCTCACGAATGCAGCACACGATTTAAGAGAGACCAACCATAGGATCATCGATATTGCCATCCAGTATGGTTTTTCATCAAACGAAGCATTTTCAAGAGCGTTTCATAAGCAATATGGTTATTCGCCAAGCCAATATCGTAAAGATCGCCCGCAGTTACGGTTTTATGATAAATCATTGATTAATATAGCAACTTCTTAATAAAAGTGAATGGAGCTTTCAATGGAAAAACAAATAGAAAGAAATGATCTGTGTTGGTGCGGAAGCGGCAAGAAATACAAACTGTGTCATCATGATATGGAGGAACGAATTAGGCAGTATAAAATGCAGGGTTGTATCGTACCAAGCAGGAAGATCATTAAGTCGTCCAGGCAAATCCATGGCATAAGAGAAAGTGGTAAGGTTAACATTGAAATACTGGATTTTATAACAGAACACATACAGGTCGGTATGAGTACCGGTGAAATTGATCGGTTGGTAGATCATAAAACCAGAGAGCTTGGGGGGATTCCGGCAACGCTTGGTTATAACGGTTTTCCGAAAAGTGTATGTACTTCGATCAATCATGAGGTATGTCATGGTATTCCCTCGGATGATGTGATTCTGAAAGAGGGTGACATTCTCAATGTCGATGTGACCACTATCTTTGGCGGGTATTATTCGGACTCGTCGAGAATGTTTTGTCTTGGGAATGTAAGTGACGAAAGGCAAAGATTAGTCGATGTTACCAAGAAATCCATCGATAACGCACTGGAATATGCAAGACCATGGGGCTTTCTTGGTGACATAGGAGAGGCAATTAATGACTTTGCCCGTAGGAATGGATATTCGGTAGTTGAGGAAATCGGCGGACATGGAGTTGGTAATGAAATTCATGAGGAGCCTTATGTGAGTCACGTATCCAAAAAAGGAACAGAAATGTTATTGGTTCCGGGAATGGTATTTACGATAGAGCCAATGATAAATGCGGGCAGAGCAGGAGTAATCATGGACAGAAAGAACGGATGGACGATTCGTACAAAGGATGGAAAAGACTCAGCACAATGGGAAGTAACGGTTGTAATAACGGATAGCGGGTACGAGATCCTTGCTTATTAAATCTTTCGAAAATTTTAGATAGATTGATGTCAATATTGATTTCATGTGATATAATAACAAGAAAACATCTGATAATAAAGGTTTATATCGATGTTACTATGGGTAGCAATCACTTAATTAACAGCACATGATAAAATGAATGGGGAACAATCGTGCGTAATAACAAATCAATCTATCAAATTTTATTAATAATGGCTACAGCGGTCTCTGTCAGTGAGTTTCTTTTGATTGGGAAGCAAAAGAAGCTTCTGTATATCCAGGACAAGATCAGAAAGAAGCTCCATGATACCAGCGTTAAGATCTCAAAAGCGGATCATGAAAATGAGATATATTCCATTGCGTTGGAGGCGATCGTTGAGCTGATTCCGAATGCTACCAAGGGTAGCGTCCTTATTCTTGAGGAAGACGGTAATTTTCATTATCGGGTTGTGAAGGGCTTTCGCAAAGAATTAATGGATTTTGTAATCAAAAAAGAAGAGGCTTACCTTTATAAAATGAATGAATTTAAAGAAACAGCCATCATTAAAAACCCGAGGGAATACGACAGGCTTAATACGAATAGGAAAACGATTGAAGGGCTGAAAAAGATCAAGGCGCTGGATATCTTTTGCAGTATCTCTGCACCGATATATATTGATAATGAATTAATTGGTCTTATCAATATCGACTCCGATAAAGTAAATCATATGTTTTCTGATAACGACCTGGAAATCACAGACCAAATCAAGTGTGAATTAGAATTGGCGATAAAAAATGCTCTTGCGCAAAACAGATTGAAATACCTTGCCAATTTCGACGAGCTTACCGGTATGATGAATCGAAGAACCTTAAAGAAGGTATTCGATAAAGAAATCGCTAAGAATAGTAATCGAAAAATCAGCCTGGTAATGATCGACATGGATAATTTTAAAATGTTAAATGATAGCTTTGGACATTGCTTTGGCGATACTGCATTAAAGCATTTTTCTGATATTCTGAGCAAGTCTGTGAGAGCTACCGATTTTGTTTCACGGTTTGCCGGAGATGAATTTGTACTGATGCTTAAGGAATGTGATCTTGCTGAGGCAAATAAGAGAATGGTGGCAATCGCACAGAAGATGGATTCCCTTAAGCTGGAGGAGATTACTCTGAAATTCAGTTACGGTATCTGTGAGTTTCTATCAAACAGCAAAATGGATTTTGATGCTGTCTTAGCAACGGCGGATGCCAAAATGTATGAACATAAAAGACGTAAATCATTGTTACATGACTAATAAAATGAAACCTTCTGAGAAGTGAAGCATCCCTCTTAGGAGGTTTTTCGATTCGTACAATAATAGTAATAATCAGTAAATATTGCCATCCACACAATTATGATCGATAAATAAGCTAAACCAAAGAATTTCAAATCCTTCGGTTATTATAAATGTACAGCCATCGGAGGAGTTTTTACATCTTAACTACACACGAAAAATAGACACCTTAAGGAATATGTATTCTTCCTAAATCCTATTTAAATAATTTATTGCCTCATTCATTACGTGAAATATAACTATTGGAGTATTTGAATTTGTTTTTGTTCTGGCGTCAGTCTCCATTCTTGATAATTGCATTCGTGTAACGGTTCGATTACCATACACAATTACAACCTCATTAGCCCATTTCAAAGCAATCTCCATTACCTGCTGAAATGCTGGAATATTTTCTTGAGAAATGGGATCTAGTCGCTGTGCCTTGATTAACATTGAGTACTGTCCCTGATGAAATTTAGTAACTAAATCATCGATATCGACGACTAAGTTATTAATTTCTTTCAACGACATAGATCCGGATACTTCAATACAAATTATTTTGTTAATAACATCTAAGTTAACGCGATACACTGTTAAATCACTCCTAAATACTTTGGTATTATCGATTGCTAAAATAATGCAATGTCATAAGGATTATGGTCGTGTGTAGTTGCCAATGTACCCGTAGGTTTATATTAACCCGAATCATAATAATCCGGAGATAATATCAAACATACTCAAATACATAAAGTGGAGTGAGTCAAAATTGATAATTGGTAGGAAAATGGTTATCAGATAGATAGGATAAGAAAGCATGTAGCAGCTGAGTACTACGACTTCCGATATGATACTTCAACGACGTTCCAATCTCCATAACAATAAATCAATTATTGATTTACTTCTGGGTTAAGGAACAGCTGAAGATGGTATAGACTCCCTAAGACATGTCTAATCATACAACTTATGAAGATAATAAGCAAGCTAATTATTAATAATTGGGAATATCTTTGCAATAAGCACCTTCCGGGTAATGATTAAAACCTGGAAGGTGCTTAAATGTTTTTGTTTTAAATTACATGAGTAACCTTCGAGAATTAATTTCACGCTGCAAGATTATTGCATTTCACAGCCGGGAGTATTAACACACTCGGATACGCCTTTGTCCATCATCCTTGCACACTGGGCAACAGATTGCCCGCCTTTGTTTACGGCCATCTGTGAGACATGGTTTGCTGCAAATGCTGTACTAGATGATGATAATAATGTAATACCTACAATAGCAATAGCCAATAATTTTTTCATTATAATTACCTCCAAAGTTTAAATTATTTATTGTTGCTGACATGTATACTATAGCTCACTTATATGCAGATTTTATGGAGATATTTGATACATTTCCTTTTTCCATTGTTCTATCAAGATTACTGGTATATAATAGCAACAAGCGAAAAGTGAAGGAGATTATATTATGGATGACAATATGAAATTGAGATTAATGGAACTGCGTCAGCTGATCAAGGCTTATGAGGATTTAGAGGATGACGGGATGAGTGCTCAACAACAAGGGTTAGCACAACCTCCCTTATGCAAAGCTTCTTATGGCAAGAAGATCATACCATTGACAAAAAGCTTTGATGATGTCGTTAAGAATAATAATTTTCTGAATCTGATGAATGCAAGAACCAGTAAAAGAAAATACAAGAGAGAGCCCATCACACTGGAGGAGTTATCATTTTTACTATGGTCAACGCAGGGGGTAAAGGAGGTTCTGGGCAATCATAAAGCAACACTAAGAACGGTACCCTCCGCAGGGGCACGCCATCCCTTTGAGACTTATGTTCTGGTAAATCAGGTTGATGGCTTGACAAAGGGACTGTATCATTATCTGGCTACGGACCATAAGCTGGAGCTTGTCAAGGAGTTTGATCATCAATCGGATCGTATCACGGAAGCAACCTGGGGACAGGCTTTTCTAGGGAATGCTGCTGTGGATTTTATATGGACGGCGGTTCCTTATCGTTGTGAATGGCGCTACACCTTTGATGCTCATAAATACATCCTGCTGGATGCCGGACATGCTTGTCAGAATCTATATCTGGCAAGTGAAGCAATCGGATGTGGTACCTGTGCAATCGGAGCCTATGATCAGAAGCTGATGGATGCATTACTTGACCTTGAAGCAAAGCCCTCCTATGAAGAAGATGATGAATTTGTTGTATATTTAGCATCTGTCGGAAAGGTTGAGGAATGAGAAATCACAAACGAAATAAAATAAGATTAAAAACTTCTGTTTTTTAGCAGAAGTTTTTTTATTCCTTTTCTGACTAATAAGATATACAAAAATGGCATAATATAATATTGCACTGCTTTCTGATATAAAAATGATAAAAGCAGTGAGTCTACGAAGTAGATATGCTATCAGGAAAGGGACATGACAATGACTTTGAATGATTTGGGAGCAAGAGACTGGGAGCAGCGAATGAGAGAGCTCGCTTCCGTCCATAAAGATGTGAAACTGACAAGATATAATTCGATTCTGGATAAGAACAACCAGATTGCGTATAAAAGACTGAATCAGATACGGGATAACATCTCGGAGCTATCCACGGATATTATAACATTAATTCCGGCAGCCAGATGGTTATTTGATAATTATCAGATGCTATATCGTGAAATTAAGAAATTCAGGGCCTCCGGCACTAGCTATGAGCTTCTTCCGATTCTTAGAAGTGGTGAGAACAAGGGCTTTCCGAGAATCTATATTGTAGCTAAGAATATGGTAGAGCTCTGTAACGGACACCTTATTGATGAAAATATTCAGGCAATGCTGACTGCTTATCAAAAGGAAATCCCTCTGACAGAAAAGGAATTATGGGTATTACCGGAGCTCTTTGGCTTCTGTCTGCTGGAAGGTATTATCGGACTATCACAGGAGATTATTCGGATTATCAGGGTGAAATCCAAAGCGGACAAGTTGGTGCGCAGATTGCAAAGCAGTGGGCAAGGATCGATTGATCCAAGAGGTCTGTTGGTTGATGTAGAGGATGAGTGTAGACAGAATTACTCCTTTCATTCCCATGTGATTTACCTTCTTAAGAATATGTCCGTTGATGATTCCGTAATCCAGAGCTATCTGGATTACCACTTTTCCGGCACTGAGAAAAGAATGAAACCAAACAATGTTTTCATTAGTGAAGGTAAAATTGAGGCACGTCTGGAAGCGGAAATCAGAGCTCTGATCGTCAGTCTCAGGGAGATCAATGAGCTTGACACGGTTTCGTTCTTTGAACATTATTCCTATTTGGAATCGATTCTTTCCAAAGATCCCGAAGGAGTATACAAAAGACTTGATGCAGAAAGTAAAGGGATGTATCGCCAGGTAATCGTGAAGCTTTCTTCTGCGTATAAGATAAAGGAAGAGGTAATTGCTGATACCTGTCTTTCTCTTGCTATGGAAGGCAGGGATAAGTTAAATTGCTCCCATCATGTTGGGGCATATCTGCTCGGTAACGGATATCGGATCCTAAAGGCTAAGATAAGGAATAAACCAGAGCCGGCTAATCTTGATCGCAAGAGCAGAAAAGGAGTAAGTTACTTTTCTTCTCTCATGTTACTTGTATTTTGTCTTTTTGTTTTATTGCTTAATGTGATAAGGCATTACGGCATTCGGGGAACGGTAAGTGAGGTTCTTATCCTCTTAGCTGCACTGCCATTGGTTGGCGGTATTGCTTTGGAGATTATTAATTTTATTTTTACAAGAAACTTAATTGTTAAGAAGATTCCTTCCATGGACTATCTTGCTGGAATTCCGGAGGAAGCCCGCACCTTTGTTGTTATGCCGGTTATCATAGCAACGAAGGAACAGGCAGCAGCTTATCTTGATCGACTGCAGAAGCATTATCTGGCAAACCGGCAACCTAATCTTTACTTTGCACTTCTGGTAGATTATAAGGATGCCGCGGATCAATTCCTGGCGGAGGATAAGGAGATTGAAGAGGAGCTTATCCGTCGAATGAATGAGCTCAATGAGTTATATCCGTCAGAGCATCCCTTGTTTTCTCTTTTCATTCGTTTTCGTAAATGGAATGGATCGGAAAAGTGCTATATGGGATGGGAACGTAAAAGAGGGAAGCTCGAGGAGTTCAATTATCTGTTGAGCGGTGTGAACAAGGAGCAGACAAGCTATTCCACAATCCTATGTGATACACAGCTTCTTACTTCCTTCCGATATGTGATAACCTTGGATGCAGATACGGATTTGATTCGAGACAATGCAGCTAAGCTAGTCGGACTTATTGATCATCCCATGAATCATCCGGTGATTGATACAGCGGTAAATAAGGTGAAGGAAGGGTATGTAATTATTCAGCCCTCAGTCCGAAATCATATTGTAGATCACAGTGGAAGTCATTTTGCTGAAATCTTTGGAGGGCAGTCCGGTCTGGTATACTATTCCACCGCAATTTCGGATATTTATCAGGATATCTTTGGAGAAGGAATTTATATCGGCAAGGGGATCTATGATGTTCAAGCCTTTCATCAGCTATTGCATAATGTAATACCTGAGAACAAGGTCCTGAGTCACGATCTGCTGGAAAGCTGCTATGCACGAACGGCATTCTCCAGTAGCGCCAAAGTAATGGATAGCTTTCCGAACAGCGTAATCGCATTTGCTAAGAGAGAGCATCGCTGGATTCGAGGAGACTGGCAGCTCTTTCCCTGGTTATTTCGGAACGGAATAGTAAAAGGCAGAAACTTATGTGGCTTGGCGAAATGGAAGATATTTGATAATCTGAGGCGCAGTCTGGTTCCGTTAAGCAAGGTTCTCTTGATCTTTCTTAGCTTGATTTGTTTGCCCGGAGCACCTTTTCTGTGGGTACCGATGGTTTTCTTCAGTGATGTGTTTAATCTGGCGGTGCTGCTATTTGGTATTCTGAAGCAGAAGCTGTATCGACCGAAGCTGGCTCTGGTATATAAGGACTTTTGCAAGGAGCTTGGTATTCTGCTTCTACGAGCTTTGTTCGAGTTTGCCATAACACCATATCGTGCTTATATCGCGACGGACGCCATGATTCGAACACTGTTTCGACTGTTTATCAGCAGACGGAATCTGCTTCGATGGAATACGGCGGAATCAGTTGATTCCTCTATCATTAATACACGTAGGGGATACTTTCTGACTATGTGGAGCTCCTTCTTTACAGCTGCCTTGTTACTATTCCTATTGCTGACCAGAGAGTTATCGATGTTCGGAAGACTGATCTATCTGGTGACCTCTATCTGGTGGGGATTATCCTTTTACCTGTCCTACCGTTTTAGTCAGCCGAAGGAGCGGGTCCAAGAAGTAATGAAGGATGAGGACAAGGAGCTATTACTTGATACCTCACGAAGGACCTGGCAATTCTTCAAGGAATTATCAACGAAAGAAAATAATTGGTTTTGTCCGGATAATTATCAGGTGGCGAAGGTTGAGAAGGTCAGTGATAAGACCTCCCCCACAAATATTGGGCTCCAGTTTTTGTCGATTCTTACGGCAAGAGATCTCGGATTTGAGACCCTGGGTGCAACCCTGACTTTAACCGAGAATCTGTTAAGCTCGGTGTTAAAGCTGACAAAATGGAAAGGGCATTTATATAACTGGTATCAGGTTAAGACTTTGGAAGTGCTGAGTCCTGCTTATATATCCACAGTAGATAGCGGTAACTTCTTCGGGCATCTGATTGCATTAAAGCAAGGGCTTTTAGAACAAGTAGAGCGCCCGGTCTTATCGGAAGCATTACTTAGGGAGTTAAGAAAAACGCTAGCATTAAGTGGATATGAGGCTTCCCTAAAAGCACATTATGATCGGATCGGAGAGTTTATCGAGGATGTGACTGATATCTGGGATAGTCTGCAGGAGACAGATCCTAAGAAACAGGAGAGGTCACGCTGGATGAGGGAGCTGGCGGATCAGATTGAAGGAATCGTTGAAGAAGCAGGACATCTTAAGCTAAAAGGGGAAAGCTTTAGCGGACAACCGACCTTAAAGCAATTGGTACAGCGAGATAATAAACGAGCAGTTGCGATACAAGAGAGAATTAATCGAATCTGCAAACAGATTGATTGTCTTATTGCCAATGCGGATTTCCGGTTCTTATTTAATGAGAAACGGATGCTGTTCCATATCGGTTATCATGTATCTTCCCAGACCTTGGACGGAGGCTGCTATGACTTGATGGCTTCCGAATCGGCATTGACCAGCTTCCTGGCAATTGCCAGCGGCACAGCACCTCAGAAACACTGGCATAAGCTTGGCAGACCTCTCACTATGGTAAAGGGTATTCCCTGCTTTGTATCCTGGAGTGGTACAATGTTCGAATATCTGATGCCGAATCTGGTATTGAAGGAATATGAGGATTCGGTGTATGCGCAGACCTCCATGGCAGCAGTTCTTCAGCAACAAAAATATGCCAAGGAGATGAATATCCCCTGGGGTATCTCCGAATCGCAATATTATCGTTTTGATTTAAATGCAAATTATCAGTATAAGGCGTTTGGTGTACCAAAGCTTCGTCTGCAGCCTGTTCGAAGAAATTCTTTGGTCATTACTCCATACGCAACGATGCTGGCGCTCGAATATGCGAAGGAGGAGGGTTTTGCCAATCTGCGAAGACTGATGGAGCTTGGTATGTATGGGGAATATGGATTCTATGAGGCGATTGATTATAATAGTCCGGATGCTCAGGAGATGACGCCTTATTGTATCGTTCGTTCCTTCATGGCGCATCATCAGGGTATGAATCTGGTGGCAATTAATAATTATCTGAATAATGGAATTATGCGGGAGCGATTTCATAAAGAAGCGATGGTGAAGGCAACCGAATCGCTCTTAGAGGAGAAGCGGCAGAGTCATTTGATTTCTATTGCGAAGCGAGGATACACGATAAAAATCAGCAAGGTATATTTCCGTGAGGAGAAGTACAGTAATCGCTATATTAATAGCATAGCGCCGCGTGTACCTGTCACAAATTATCTGTCTAATAATAAATATTCCTTGTTATTGACCTCGGATGGAGATGGCTTTAGCAGTTATAAGGATATGATGCTGTATCGATGGAGAGCCGATCGTTATGCAAATTCAGGAAATTATATCTATATCAAGGATATGGGTAATGGGAAGCTTTGGAGCACTACGTATCATCCGACCAAGGCGGAACCTGACCGATATCAGGTGATTTTCTCGCCTCATCAGGCTGAAATTAAGCGCAGAGACGGGGATGTTTCAACAAGAACAGTTGTCAGCCTGGATTCCAATGACGATATCGAGATTCGAAGAGTTACCTTGACGAATCACAGTAATCAAACCAAGGTGTTTGAGCTTACCAGCTATCTTGAAGTGGTGGGAGATACTCATCTGGCTGAGATAAGCCATCCGGCATTTAATAAGCTTTTTATTGAGAGTGAATTTTTAGAAGAGCAGGAGATCTTTTTGTCGAGACGAAGAAGTGGTAAGAAGACGAATTACCCATACATTCTTCATTTGGTGAGATCGGAGGTAAAACCGATTCGCCACGTGGAGCATGAAAACGACAGATTGAGATTCCTGGGAAGAAATAATACACCTGAGAATCCGTCATCCGTTGTTGACAGCATTCCTTTCAAGAACCAGGCAGGCTTTTGCAATGATCCGATTATGAGTCTTCGTGTAACAGTATCGGTGAAGGAAGGGGAAACGGTTAATATTTCCTTCATAACCGGTGTCTGTGACAGCAAGGAGGAGGCGATCCGAATTGGTCAGGAGCTGGGTAAGACTTATCATATTGATGATATTTTTGAGAAATTTAAGCTTCAGAAGGAAATAGAGTTAAAATACCTTGAGATAACACGGGCTCAGATCAATGCATTCCAGGATCTGATCAGTCCGATTTTCTATCCCACAAGACATTATCGTGGATCCTATGAAAATATCAGAAGGAATCACAAAAATCAGAGCTTTCTCTGGCGTTTTGGAGTATCGGGAGATAATCCGATTATATTGTTAAATGTCAATTCAATTGATGAAGCAGGCATAATCAGAGATGTCCTAAAGGCATATGAGTATCTGAAGATGAACCGAGTCGTCGTAGACCTAATCATTTTGAGTCAAGCACAGCATGGATATGTACAGGAGCTGGATGATCTGGTCAATGATCTGACCAGTTCACTCAGACTTTATAATTCAGATAATTCCAGACCAAGCTTATTCCTGCTTCATTCTTATCAGATGATACCGGCAGAGATTGATCTATTAATGACAGTTGCCAGAGTTGTGATCTCAGGCAAGACAGGAATCTATTTTAGAAACCTAAAGGATAATCTGAATGAACTGATTGAAGAATGAGCTGCGAAAGGAGGAATATATATGGATTCTGGAATTGCGCTAATACAGCCGGAGAAGACCGTAGGGACTAATTACGATTTTTTTAACGGTTTCGGAGGATTTGTAGAAGAGGGAAAAGAATATGAGATACTTCTGGAAGGTAAAAATAAACCTCCGGTGCCCTGGATCAATGTAGTAGCAAATAAACAATTTGGCTTCACGATTTCTGAGGCAGGCTCGGGTTTTTCCTTCGCAGGCAACAGCAGGGAGAATAAGATTACCACCTGGAGTAATGATCCGGTAACGGATCGACCCTCTGAGGTGATCTATCTCTTTGATGAGGTGACGGGCGAGATGATGACAACCGTTTCTCTCGGCCGAACAGATCATGGGACCTACCGCGTAAGGCATGGAATAGGATATTCCAGATTTTTGCATGATGAGATGGAGGTTGCACAGGAGCTTACCGTCTTTGTTCCGGTGGATGAACCGATTAAGCTTTGGGAATTAAAGCTTAAAAATCATTCGAACAGAGTGAAATATCTTAGCTTAACCTATTATGTGGAATGGGTTTTGGGAACACAACGGGAGCATACCAATCCTTATATTCTAACCTCATATAATAATGAACATGAATATCTGTCAGCGAAGAATATCTATGCATCACATTTTCAGAATAGTCGTGCCTTCTTGTTCTCCAGTGAGATGATTAAGCGTTATACCGGAGATCGACAGGAATTTTTGGGACCAAAGGGCTCCGTTTATAACCCCCAGGGAGTTGATAGCATTTTATCCAATCATACCGGTGTAGGCTATGATCCCTGCGGAGCGATCCAGGTGTCAGTGGCAATTGCAGCTGGTGAAGAGAAGACCGTAATATTTGCCTTAGGGCAGAGTGATGATATACAACAGATACAGACACTTCGGTATAAATACAGGGATATCCGTATGGTGAGCGAGGAGTTTGAGCGGGTAAAAGCATATTGGGAGGGGATAAACGGAGCAATACAGGTGAAGTCATCGGATAAAGCGATCGATTATCTGGTAAACAATTGGCTGTTATATCAGACGATTTCCTGTAGAATTAATGCCAGAGCAGCTTTTTATCAATGTGGTGGTGCCTATGGCTATCGTGACCAGCTTCAGGATACACTCTCCCTTCAGTTCACGACCCCCGAGGCACTGCGTAAGCAGATTCTGATCGCCTGCAGCAGGCAGTTTGAGGAAGGAGATGTGCAACACTGGTGGCATCCACCCATGGGTGTCGGAGTTCGTACGAGAATCTCCGATGATCTTCTTTGGCTACCCTATGCAACAGCAGCATATATCCGCTGTACCGGAGATTACTCTATCCTGAAGGAAGAGGTTCCTTATATCAAGGGACCGGTTCTTAATGAGGATGAGCATGATGTTATGTTCACCCCGGAGGTCTCGGATCAATTAGGAAGTGTATATGAGCATAGCAAGAAGACAATCCTCCATACCGGTTACGGTATCCATGGATTGCCGCTCATGGGTGGTGGTGATTGGAATGACGGAATGAATGAGGTAGGTAAGGATGGACTGGGTGAAAGCGTATGGCTGGCCTGGTTCCTTTACACTCTGCTCGGAGATTTTATTCCTCTTTGCGAGTATGAGGGAGATCCGGAATTTGCCAGTGAGCTTGTGGAGAAGAGAGCAGAGTTGATTAAGAATATAGAGGAATATACCTGGGATGGCGGATGGTATCTGCGTGCTTTCTATGATGACGGAAGCAAGATGGGTTCAAAGGAGAATGATGAATGCAGAATTGATTCCATCAGCCAGTCCTGGAGTGTGATCTCAGGCGGAGCAAGAAAGGACAGAGCCCAAACTGCGATGCAATCTGCCTGGCGCTATCTGGTTCGGGAGGAAGACTCGATATCACTGCTTCTGATGCCACCCTTTAATAAGACGGAGAAGAATCCCGGTTATATTAAGAACTATTATCCCGGTATTCGTGAAAACGGCGGTCAGTATACTCATGCGGCGGTATGGCTGGCCATCGCTACCGCGATGCTCGGAGAATATGAGATGGCACGTACTTTATTCACAATGCTCAATCCGATTCATATTACGGAGAACAAAAGAGAAGCTCTGATTTATGAGAAGGAACCCTATGTTATGATTGCTGATATCTCTTTAAGCCCACCCTACACCGGCAGAGGCGGTTGGAGCTGGTATACCGGTTCGGCAGGTTGGATGTATCAGGGCTTAGTCTGCTGGTATTTGGGAATTCGTAAAGAAGGGGAGGAACTGATCATCGACCCGGCAACCCCGGCTAGCTTCGGAGATTTTCAGGTACAATATAAGTATGGCTCTTCCTACTTCGATATCTCAGTAGAAAATCGCAGCAAGGGTAACTTAAAAACAACAGAAATAACCGTTGATGGAGTGAAGCAACAAGGAAACCGCGTCCGGCTAACGGACGACGGAAAACATCATACGGTGGTAGTTTAGGATAGTCATTTATTATAACCTGATACGTCACTTATTGGATTGTTCCCCTTCATGATCTTAAGTACACTTAACCTGTACTTTTGAAAATGGAGGGATTTTTTAGTCTGGAGGGAATTATGGCGAATCGATATGATTATGATGTGATTGTAGCAGGCGGTGGTCCGGCTGGGATTGGTGCAGCACTCGCTGCAGCAAGAAATGGAAGTAAGGTATTGCTGATAGAGAAAGCCGGGTATCTGGGTGGGATGGCAACCAATGCATCGGTGCCTGCCTTCTGTCCTTATACCGATGGGATGAGGTTGACAATCGGTGGTATCGGTCTTGAGGTTCTGAAGGCGATGCAAAGGGAAAGTTATGTCAGTCCCTTCTATGATAAAAAGCCCGGCAGACTGAAAGAATATGACTGGGTTCCGATTGATCCGGAGGTATTAAAACGTGTAACGGAACAATTGGTATTAGAGAGCGGTTGTTCCATATTGCTGCATACCGTAGTGACGGATGTCACACAGCGAAATGGCAAGCTTACCTCTATACGGATACATAATAAGGGTGGGAATACCACTCGAAGGGCAAAGCATTATATTGATTGCACCGGTGATGCGGATCTGATTGCTCTCGCTGGTGGGGCATATGAATATGGGGATCAGGAGGGCCTTGTTCAGGCGGGAACCTTATGCTTTCGTATTGCCAATCTGAATACAGAATGCTTTATGAGGTACGTAGAGGAGACCGGTGAGGATGGGAACCTAAATGTTGCGGTAGCAAAAGCAAAACAGAATAATGACTTTATTCCGGAGGAACGATATGTTGCCGGACTTGCACTGCAGGCAGACGGGGTTGCCGGGTTGAACTTTGGCCATGTATATCATTTTAATCCTCTGGATGCGGCTGATCTGACCAGAGCGGAGCTGGAGGCAAGAGCCAAGCTGCCTAGATTAATGGAATTCCTGCGTAAGTATGTACCTGGCGCAGAAGAAGCAGTGCTGGTATCCTCCGGTCCAGCCATAGGACTAAGGGAATCCAGGCGTATCTGCGGAGAATACCGATTAACCGGATTGGATTATTACTGCAGAGCAACCTTTGAGGATATCATAGCCCGCTATTCCTATCCCATCGATATCCATGCTGCGACACCCCAGCAAGAGGATTACGGAGCGGACCGGGAATATGTAACATCAAAATATAAGGAGGGGGAAGCTTATGCCATCCCTTATCGAAGTCTGATACCGGTCGGCTTCTCCAATCTCCTGGTGGCAGGAAGAACCATCAGTTGTGACCGTGCCATGATGGCTTCCATTCGCGTTATGCCGGCCTGTTTTGCTACCGGTGAAGCAGCAGGAACAGCAGCGGCTCTGTGCAGCAGTTTGAATATTTCCACGAAACAGTTGGAGGTTACTTTGCTGCAGAACCAGCTGACGAAGCAGGGAGCAATCCTTGCATAAATATAAACTATGGGTAGGCATGTACAAAAATTATGATAGAATAGTAACAGGTATCATCAGATTTTATACATCCTTAAGTCGGATAATGGATTTACGATAAATATGTTTTAAGATAGTATTAAGGAGCAATAACGAAATGCGCAAACGTAATGCAAAAACGTATGTAAAGGGAGGATACACAATGAAAAATTTTAAAAAGCTGCTTGCCATGGTACTTGTAATTGCTTTCACCATGTCACTTGCAACAGCATGCTCTAGTAAAAAGGAAGAGACTACCGGATCTGTTGATCCGACACAGGGAGCAACGAAGACAGAGGGTAGTGAGGCTGCCGACAAAGAAGAAGCACAACCCGCTGAAAAGACTAAGGTTGTGATCTGGTCAAAGGATCGTCATGATGCAGATTTTGTAACAAAAAAGGTTGCAGAATACAATGAGACAAATACAGACAATATTGAAGTAGATTTTCAGATTTATACCGATAATTACCCTCAAGCAATCGATATGGCATTCCAGTCCGGTGAAGCACCGGATATGTTCTCCCAGGAGACAAAGGTATTTGAGAGTCACTTGGGTGGAGGAAGACTTGCTGATTTAGCACCTTTTATGGATGATGCCTTCAAGACTACCTTTGCAGGCTCCATAATCCCCGGATTAAATGAAATTGATGGAAAGATCTATTATATTCCGGTTACAGGTACCACAGGTCGTTTATTCTATAACAAGAATATCTTCGAGAAAGCAGGAATCGCGAACCCTCCGGCTACCTTTGAAGAAATGGTTGCTGATGCAAAGATCATTACCGAGAAGTTATCCGGTGAAGGTATCTATGGTTTTGCAGCAAATATGAAGAATCCCGGCTCCGCCTTAAACCGTTCTTTAATGTATCAGGTGCAGCGTCAGTTAGGTGTTCAGAACGGATACAACTTCGCAACCGGCGAATTTGATTTTACACCTTATGCTGATCTGTTAGCACAATGGAAAGAATTATTATCTGCCTCCGCAGCATTCCCCGGATGTGAATCTCTAGATATCGATCCCCTTAGAACCCAGTTCGCTGCCGGTAAGATCGGTATGTACATTTCCTTCACTCATGCAGAACCCGGTGTATATAAGAATCAGTTCCCGATGACAGATGAGTGGGGCGTAGTGCAGATCCCTACCCTCGGAGGACAGGTTACCGGTGCACAGGGTTATGTTGCTAACGGTGGATACTTATTCAATGCAGAGAGCGAGAATCTGGAAGCAGCTTGGAAGGTTTACAATTCGATTTTTATGAGTATAGATTACCAGGTAGAGTATTATGAGGCTGGTTTAGGTATCAGTATTGTTCCGGCTGTAATCGAAAAAGCGAAGCCTGCTCAGGTTTATGTTGACAATAAGGACTTATTAATCGGCACAACCGATTCCATCTGGCCTCGTAATCCTCAGGAAGCATATGCAACTGCATTTATCCTGGAAGGAATGGATAGCAATACAACCTTCGCCTCCATGTTCTATGGTGATACCGATATTGCTGCCGGATTACAGGATCTTACCGACAGATACAATGCAGCATTAAAGGCTGGTATTGATGAAGGAACCGTTCAACCGATCGTAAAGACCGGTTTTGATCCTAAGAACCCCTCCAAATAAGTTATTATCATTAGAAAATATGACGCTCGCTGTTGGCGGCTGACTAGTATTTGACAAAAGGGGCACTTTGTAACCAAGTGCCCCATATTTTTTAGAAAGAGGGGAGAATGACTGTGGAGAGGAAGACAAAATCACAGGTATTTAACACGAGAAATAGAAGAAAGATAAAAGAGAACTTGCAGGCGTATAGTATGCTTCTCCCTAACCTTGTCTTATTTATCGCTTTTTCCATCTATCCTTGTATATGGACCATGAAGTTTATCTTTTATCGGTATGGTGGGCTTGCCTCCGAGATACCGAAGTTTATAGGTCTGGATAATCTGGCGCGTGTTCTTCGTGATGAGGTATACTGGAAGGCTGCAAAGAACACTTTGGTATATGCAGGTGCGAAGATTATTATCATTATTCCGTTAGCGTTCTTATTGGCATTGTTTTTAAGCAAGAAGAGAAAGGGAAACGGTCTGCTGCAAAGTATCATCTTTGTACCTACCATTATGAGTGCAGCCGTTATGGGCTTGGTATTTTATCTGCTCTTTAACGTATATAACGGACAGATTAATTATTACCTGATGGATTGGAATATCATTAAGCAGCCGATCAACTGGCTTGGTGCACAGAATTCCATGAAGACATTGGTTATTACAGCAGTTTGGGGTGGAATCGGTAATTATATGGTTTATTTTATTGCCGGGCTGCAACGGATCTCGGAGGAGACGTTGGAAAGTGCCAGAATCGATGGTGCAAATGGGGTACAGACAACCTGGTATATAACCCTACCAATGCTCGGTCCAATCCTAAAGATCATATTGATGCTGTCGATTACTGCAGCGTTCCATGATATGACCAATGTAATGGTACTTACGGAAGGTGGACCGAACTTTTCTACCATGGTAATGTCACTGTACGGATATTCCTTCTTCTTCCCGGTATCAACCAGCAGCATTACAATGCCTCAGTATGGTTATGGTGCTGCCGTAAGTGCTGTATCAGCATTAATCGCAGGAATTATTACGGTTGTTTATCTTAAAGTTTCCAAGAAATTAGATGATGTATACTAGAAAGGAGAAGATGAGAATGAATAATAAGATTATGAAAATTTGCATAGGAACCTTGGTCGCAGTCTTTTTGGTTGCTATGATCGTATTTACCATCTATCCAATCGTGTATGCTGTAATCGGATCCTTCAAGACAAACAGCGAGCTGACTGCCGGAGGAAATTTCTTTCCCAAGGATGGCTGGCAGGTGATGAATTACTGGGAAGCATTTATCAAGGCGAATTTTACAAAGTACACGATGAATAGTATTATCATCAGCTTTTCGACCATGGTGATCGCAGTATTTACCTCCTCCTTAGCGGGTTATGTATTTGCAAGACAGAGGTTCGTAGGTAAGAAGCTGATCATGCTCTTCTATGTTGGTTTAATGTTCATAGCGCTCGGTTCCGTTACCCTTTACCCAATCTATTCCCTCTTAATGAAATTCGGACTTCATAAAAGCATTATCGGACTAGTTCTGGTGTTAACCGGCGGGCAATCAGCAAATGTACTTTTGGTAATGGGCTTTATTCAGAGCATTCCCAAGGAACTGGATGAAGCAGCAATCATTGACGGGTGTTCCATGTATGGAATATTCTTTCGAATTCTTCGGCCGCTAATTACACCCATTATGGCAGTAGTTGCATTATTTACGTTCCGCAATGCCTGGAATGATTATGTTACAACACTGGTAATGAGTATCTCGATGCCAAAGCTAAAAACCTTAACCGTTGCGGTGGTTCAATTAAAATACTCCATGAATGCGGCAGCGGAGTGGCATATTATGCTGGCAGGAGCTTCCATTGCGATTATTCCGATATTAATTGTATATTTCTTTGCAAATAAGCAATTCATCTCAGGTCTGACGGCCGGCGCAGTAAAGGGCTAAAAAACTGTATAAGCTGCAGGGGATATGTTATAATTGAGTATAACTTGGAATTGCTTATAAGGGTGGGGGATGTGTATGAAGAGATGGGTTGCCAATCTGAAAATCAGAACAAAAATAATCCTGTTATGTGTTGTTATTTTAACCATCAACAGTTCCGTAGCAGGTTATTTATACTATAATTATGCCTTCAAGGACACCTTGGAGAATACTTATACAAGCTCTGAGGACATCATCTACCAGGCGAACAACTATCTGGCGGATAAGCTGGCATCTGTGATTCGTCGAGTTTATGCCATGGCTAGTAATATATCCTTTACCACATCGATGAGTAATTATCTAAATGACCCAACAAGTGAACGGTATTCAGAAATCCTTGGTAAGGTAGCCAATTCCTTAACAGAGCTTGCCCAAGGAGATCGTTACATTCACTCTATTTATATGCATACGAAATACAGTGATTTTGATAATTTCTCCAGATTTCGAAATCACGAGTTTCGGTTTACCGAATCTGACTTCTATCGAGCCTTTGAGGATAATCCTCATAATACGGTTGCTTGGTTTCCGGCCATGAAGGATCAGATTTTTACCGGGGAGGAGATGGTAATTCCCGTAGTATTTCGATTTCTGGTCGTCGGCAGCGTAGAGTATGTCTATATCGTAGTTAACTTACAGCAGTCCACGATAAACAAATATCTGGAGGAGAATTATGCCTCCGTAGATAAAATGTTTATCGTTGATCAGCAAGGAAATGATATTGTTAATTTTAGTACGGATGAAAATGAGATTTTACAAAGCTTTCCGGAGGAGCTATCCGGCAATAAGAAGGCATTATGTCAAGCGGTTGATTATAAAGGAGAGGAGTACCTTTGTACCTTTACGACCATCAAAACGAATGATTGGAAGCTAGTCAGTGTGAAGTCAAAGTATGATCTTCTTGGTAATCTGGCTTCCCTTCGTAAATTTATTATATTGATTCTTATTCTGGGTGTTATCATCAGTGTTATTATCACAGTTCTATTAGCAATCAGTATTACAACACCGATCAACCATCTGGTAAAAATTATGAGACGAGCAGACCAACAGGATTTTCATGTCAAGTTCCAATACCCCTATAAAAATGAGGTGGGCAATTTGGCAGACGGCTTTAATTATATGATCGGTGAAATAGATCATCTGATATCGGAGCTTAATGTTAGTATTGAAGCTCTGAAGGAAGAAAAGGAGATTGTGAAGAACGTTCAGAAGCAGAAGCGTCTGGCCGAATTAAAAGCATTACAGGCACAGATTAATCCGCATTTTCTATATAATACGTTGAATGCTATTACCTGGCAGGCCGCTGATCAAGGAGCCTCCGAGATCAGTATCCTATCGAACTCTCTAGGCAAATTCTTTCGCTTAAGTCTTAGCAACGGAAATGAGATTATTACCTTACGGGATGAGGTCGAGCATGTAAGAAGCTATTTGAATATACAGCGAATCAGATATAAGACCAAATTGAACTATGAAATTAATATTGACGAAGAACTGATGGGGATTCCTACAATTAAACTGATCTTACAGCCTTTGGTCGAGAATTCAATTTATCATGGAATAAAATTAAAGGATTCAGAAGGGTTGATCCGAATTTATTCCAGTAAACATATTGGCGAAAACGGCATTTTAGTGATCAAGCTGTGTGTTGAAGATAATGGTTACGGAATAGATGAGGAAAAGCTCATAAGCATCAATGCCGGATTGATGGAGGGGAAGAGTGAGCAGAAGGAAGGCTATGGTATCTACAATGTGAATGAGAGAATAAAGCTGTATTACGGAGAGGATTATGGTTTGATGTTTGAAAGCAAGTTCGGAGAGTGGACCAGAGCAACGATTATTATACCGGCTCAGATCATAGTATGAATTATAAAGAGCATAATTCATACTTAATAGTTTGTGCCTGCGTAATCCTAAAGTGTAAAGGACACAATTGGCACAAACTAATTCAAAGGATAGTTAAAATCTGTAGTGTTCGTACGGGAGGTTACTATGTATCGTATTCTTATCGCAGATGATGAAGCATATGTTAGGGATTTGGTGGCGAAGAGTATCAATCTGTCTACCCTGGATGTTGAGGTTGTCGGCTGTGCAGAGGATGGCAGACAGGCAATCGAAATGATTGAGCAATTGCAGCCGGATATTCTTGTTACAGATATCTGTATGCCACTGCTCAGTGGTCTGGAGCTCATTAAGGCGGTGAAGGATACGGGGGTTGATCTCAAGACCATCATAATCAGTGGGTATGATGACTTTGCTTATGCGAAGACGGCGATGGAGCTCGGGGTAACAAATTATCTTCTTAAACCCTTTCTTCCGGATGAACTGTTTGAAGTAATCGGCAAATTAGTTGATGAGATTGAGAATAATGCATCCTTACTTCGGAATATGCTGGAACTTCAGACACACTTTGATGATAATCTCCTATTCATGCAGGAACGTTTTCTGAAGGATATCTTATTGAAGCGATCCGAGAAGAAGAATTTGATCGAAGAAGCACGGATGATCAAGCTTAATCTGAAAGCTCGTTATTATTGCTGTGGAATTATGAAGCTTTTAACGGATACGGTTGATGCCAAATGGAGTTTCAGCAGTCAGAAGCTGATCGAAGATTTCCTGCGAATCATTAAAGATGAATATTTTGATTCCGATACCCTGACCTATGCGGTAGGATTTCACGATAAGCAGTTGACAATCATGTTCTGTAGTAATCATGCCGATGTATTTGACTTCTATACCGGGCTACGTTCCGGAATGGAGAAAATGAATCAGAGCTTTCAGAAATATTATAATATCCATCTGGTATGTTCACTGGGTAAGATCTACCCAAGGCTTGAGCAGATATCCAATTCCTATGAGGAAGCCTTACTGGTTACGAAGACTATCCTCCCTGGACAAAATTGTGTTATGAATTATGAAGAAGCCAAGCAGCTTGTCGAGAATCGCAGTCTTGAACCGATGCGAAACAGGCCACAGGAATTGGAGGAGAAACTGATCCTGAACATTCGTCTGGCCAGAAAAGAGAAAGCATTAGAATTACTGAACGAAATTATACAGTATTATGAACACTTTTATCTATCCTCTGTCGAGTATGTGAATATGTCGATCTTCGGTCTTGTGTTCTCTGTCGACAATGCATTAATGGAATCCGGCAGCTCCTTTCAAATCTGGCAGGATGAGAAGATGAAGCAATATTTCAAGGATCAGCTACTTTGCGGTACCTTATATGATACAAAATTAATGTTAGAGAATTATGTCTCCCAACGTTGCGATGAGTTTTCTGTGATTATCTCCAATCAAAGTGATAAATTGGTCTATGATATCAAGACATTGATCGAACATAACCTGTCAAATGAGGAGTTTAATCTGGAAAGTGCCTCTTCCCAATTGTTTTTCAGTGCAAATTATGTAAGACAGGTATTTAAACAAAAAACAGGAGAAGGGTTTACCGAATATTTAATTCAAAAACGTATGGAACGAGCCGGGGAGCTGCTACAGAATCCAACGAACAAGATACAGGATGTAGCACAAAGCACGGGTTATAGCTCCCAGCGCTATTTTTCCAGTGTTTTTAAAAAATATTATGGTTGTACTCCAACGGAATACAGAGATAGATTGCTGAACGATAAATGAACCTGTACTGGCCCCTAATCTTACAATGGATAGAGAATAGAGGTCACAAAGTGATTACTACAATAATCACTTTGGAAAATTGTACCTGCGATGTAAGGAAAGCAGGTGTTGGAAAGGTATGGTTATTATAATGAAATTATGGGGATCCAGTATAAAGGGAAAGCTTATCATAAGCTTTCTTATACCTGTGCTATGCATTATTGCGCTTGGATTAATATCATACTCAAAGGCATCAAAGAAGATCATCAGTAATTATGAAGGATCCACTGCTGCAAGCATCAATACTGCGGCACAGTATTATGGATTGATTATGAAAAATGTAGAAGATATTTCATTACAGCTTCAAAATGATGCAATTATGAAGCAGTATTTTACCGGTTATTATAAGAAAAAGGCAGGACAAGAGAATGAGATCCTGTTGATACTTCGTAGCAATATTGTGTTCATGGCAACCGCTAACAGCATTGTGGAGAACATTGTTGTGATTACGAATTACGGAAAAGAGATTGCCTCCAACGGCTCTTTTATTCAAGATGTAAAGGAGGAGCTGCCTTACACGGTATATAAGGAGACTGAAGAAGCAAAGCTTGTGAGTAACTCTAAGAAAAAACTTCTTTGGAGTGGCTACCATGAGTTTTTTGACCAAGAGCTTGGCTTGAAGAAAGATAAGTATGGGATCACGCTTGTAAGAGAATATTACAATACCGGTTCCAGTCCCATCGGTTATATTATGATAGATGTTAAAAAGAATATTTTACAGGATGTAATAGATGATTTAGATCTTCCTATGGGAAGCTATTTCGCCTTTATCAGCCCGGATGGTCGTGAAATTATTCAGGGCGAGGATCTTGAGATACCTATTTTCACTTCAGCTTCTTTCTTTCATGACGTATCGGTGAAGGAGCTAGAAAGCGGTTATGAGTATGTTGAGTATGAGAATGAGAAGTATTTCTATGTCTATACTAAGGTAGAAGATACCGGTGCGATAGTCTGTGCTCTGATTCCTTATTCTCATCTGTCCAAACAGGCAGATGTCATTAAAATGATAACCCTAATCATAGTATTGATCGCAGTGGCCTTAGCCATTGTGACCGGAGTAATCATCTCCGGTGACATCAGCTCCTCAATCCACAAGATAATGTCAAAGCTCGCACTTGCAGCAGAAGGTGATCTGACGGTTCGAATCGATACAAAACGTAAGGATGAATTCGGAACACTGAGTAACAGTGTCAATCACATGATACATAATATGAAAAGTTTGATTGAGAAGACAACAGTAATCAATAATAAGGTTCTTGATTCCTCTTATAAGGTGGATTCCAGTTCACAGATTATGCTGGAATCCAGTAAGAACATCGGGATTGCGATTACGGATATTCAGCATGGTGTGACCGAGCAGGCACAGGATACGGAGCAATGTCTTGTTCAGACCAATGATCTGTCAGAGCGCATCAATCGGGTGTATGACAATACGGGTGAGATCGATAAGATTGCCGGGACGACCATTTCTATTGTGAAGGATGGAATTGCGATCGTAGATGATCTTGGAACGAAGACGTTTGCGGTAGCCGATATGAACAAGGCTACAATTTCCAACATTCAAGAACTCGAGCGAGAGTCCAGAGCAATCAGCGAAATTCTAAATGTAATCACTGAGATCACGGTTCAGACAAATCTTCTCTCCCTAAATGCCAGTATAGAAGCAGCGAGAGCCGGTGAGTCAGGTAGAGGATTTGCTGTTGTAGCGGAGGAAATAAGAAAGCTTGCTATGGATTCCGCCGAGGCAGCGAAGAAGATCGGTGTCGTGATTAACACCATTCAGGGTAAGACAAAAAGCACCGTTGATTCGGTAAGGCAGACTGAGGTTATCGTGAGCTCGCAGGAAATAGCCCTTCATAATACCGTAGACGTATTTGAACAAATTAGTTTATATGTTGAGAGACTGGTACATAAACTGGGTAATATTTCTGAGGAGATTAAAGATATTGAAAAGGCTAAGGCATTAACTCTAAATGCTATTGTAAATATTTCTGCGATTTCTGAAGAGACAGCCGCTGCTTCCGAGGAGGTGGAGACCACCGCTGAGGATCAATTACGTGTGGTGAAGGCACTGAATGAAGAAGCAACAGAATTAAAAGAGAATGTAAAGCAGCTTGAGGAAGCGATCAAGAGCTTTACGATAGATTAATGACTAAAACCAACGAAGGTATAATTAGAATGTAATAAAAATAGAAATTTGAGCAACAAATCTATAAGTGATAACTAGAACTGACACCAGTAAGAGAGTAAATTACCGATAATGAACGAGTTGAATGAAAGAATAGGAGTTAATTATGGCTAAAATGCACCCAATACTTAAATCAAGCAATGTGATCACCCGTTATAACAACGGAGAACCGGTACTGAGCGCGAAGGATATTCCTTATAAAGCGGATTGTATCTTCAATGCGGGCGTAGTGAAATACAGAGGATCTTATATTATGGCCTTTCGTAATGATTATGATTATAACGGCAAAGGATCCTTCGATGGCTGCCTGATCGGCCTTGCATTCAGCGAGGACGGCATCAACTGGAAGGTACAGGAACAGCCTTTTCTTACGGTAGCTGATATCAAGGACCCCGATGTGACAAAGGTTTATGACCCGCGCCTCACCATAATCGAGGATAAATGCTATCTGTGTTTTGCTGTCGATACCAAGCATGGACTACGCGGCGGGATTGGTGTCACCGAGGATCTTAAGACAGTAAACATTTTGTCACTTACGGCACCGGATAATCGCAATATGGTTCTGTTTCCGGAGAAAATAGGCGGAAGATATGTGCGTCTGGAGCGTCCGTTCCCGGTGTATTCCCGTGGGGGAGTAGACCGCTTTGATACTTGGATGTCCTATTCTTATGATATGAAGTACTGGGGGGAAACAAAGCTTCTCTTAGCGGTTGAGGATGTACCCTTTGCAAATGACAAGATCGGACCGGGTGCACCGCCTGTGAAGACGGAACACGGTTGGCTTACCCTGTTCCATTCTGTGGATATTGATCGAACCCGCGGTAAGAATGGATGGGAGGATCGTTGGCAGAAGCGTTATTGTGCCGGTATAATGCTTCTTGATCTTGAGGATCCCTCAAAGATTATCGGTATGTCGAAGGAACCCCTGATTGCACCGGAGACAGAATATGAGACCGAGGGTGGCTTCCGTACGAATGTAATCTTTCCAGGCGGAATGATATTGGAGGAGGACGGCGAGGTTAAGATATATTATGGTGCTTCCGATACCGTGGAATGTATGGCGACTGCCAGAGTAGAGGATCTAATTGCTTTATGTAAACCATTTTCGTAAGCATAAACCATACCGAAATTGTAATAGAGAGATAGAGGTGTTCATTGTGTTATATCCGAGAAGTAATGAGATAAAACTGGAGAATGAGTTGTTCCAAAATCCCGGTAAGGAGTATCGTGGAACCCCTTTCTGGGCATGGAATACGAAGATAACTAAGACACAAATAGAGAATACACTGTCAGAACTGAAGGAAATGGGAATGGGAGGAGTACATATCCATTCCAGAACCGGCTTGGATGTCCCCTATCTGGGTGAAGAATTTATGGAACTGGTTCAATACACCCACGAGTATGCCAAGGATAAGGATATGTTAACCTGGCTATACGATGAAGATCGTTGGCCCTCCGGAGCTGCGGGAGGGTTGGTGACGAAGGACAAGAAGTACCGATTACGCTTTCTGGTATTCTCAACGGACGAGCTATCAGAGGATTATAGCAATGAGGAGTGTTCTCTGGACTCATCCGCGAAGGCAGTGAGGAGTAATAATCGAAGTTTTCTCGCCAAATATGAAGTTTTGCTAAAACAGGGTTTTCTTGCAGATTATCGCAGGATCGAAAAGGATCAGGATTGCAGGACTGGGTATGATGCATGGTATGCATATCTTGAGTTATCCGGGAATAATGCCTGGTTTAACAATGAAGCATATCTCAATACCCTGGATTCCTCTGCCGTGAAACGTTTCCTCGAAGTGACGCATGAAACATATTATCGTAAGTTGGGGAATAGCTTTGGCAGCAGCATTCCCTCGATCTTTACCGATGAGCCTCAATTCTCACCAAAGACGATGCTTGGTTTTGCTGAGGATAAGTTGACCTTAACAATACCCTATACGGATGATTTTGAAGAAAGTTATACGAGGAGCTACGGAGACTCCTTTCTCGAACATCTTCCTGAGATATTCTGGGATCTCCCCGGGTTAGAGATATCGACCCATCGCTATCATTATCACGACCATGTATGTGAGCGCTTTGCGCAAGCCTTTGCAGATACGGTCGGTCAGTGGTGTAAGGAACATAATATTATGTTGGCTGGACATATGATGCAGGAGCCCACTTTATATTCTCAGACCTCATCATTGGGCGAAGCCATGCGTTCCTACCGATCCTTTGGCCTTCCGGGAATTGATATGCTCTGTGACCGAAGAGAATTAACGACGGCGAAACAGGCACAGAGTGCGGCACATCAATATGGTTGCCCGGGGGTATTAAGCGAGATATATGGTGTTACGAATTGGGATTTTGATTTCAGGGGGCATAAATTAGCCGGAGACTGGCAAGCTGCCCTTGGTGTCACGGTCCGTGTACCTCATCTGACCTGGACATCCATGGCAGGGGAAGCAAAAAGAGATTATCCTGCATCAATCGGATATCAGTCTCCCTGGTATCAGGAATATTCTCACTTGGAGAATTATTTCGCCAGAATTAATACGGCTATGACCCGCGGGAAAGCTATGGTGAAGGTTGGTGTCATACATCCGGTTGAATCCTATTGGCTATACTGGGGAACCAGAGAGCATACCAAAGGAATTCGTAAGGAAATGGATTGTAACTTTCAGCAATTGGTGCGTTGGTTATTATATGGATTGATCGACTTTGATTTTATCGCGGAATCCTTATTACCACAGCTTCAGAGCGATGATGCGCCAGACTTGGCAGAAGGCTTTGTGGTCGGTGCAATGGAATATGAGGTAATCCTTGTTCCTAATTGTGTTACGCTTCGTAAAACCACCATGGAGCGTCTCCGGACATTCGTGAAACGAGGTGGCAAGGTGGTTTTTACAGGCAAGATACCGACCCATATTGATGCAGTCAGATCGATAGAAATAGAGGATTTTATTACGGATTGTACCCGGATTGAATTTAATGAAAATGAAATTTTGAAGAGTCTTATCCCATATCGCAGTGTAGATGTTCGTAATGCACAGGGAATGCGAACCGATAATATGCTGTATCAGGTAAGATCCGACGGTGATAGCCGTTGGTTGTTCCTTTCCCACTCGGAGAAGATGCCTAATCCTGATCTTCCGAAGCGAGAAGAACTTGTTATCCGCATCGAAGGAAGCTGGAAGATTACAAAGTATGATCCCTTTACCGGTGAGATTTACCCCTGTGAGTCCATCTGTTCAGAGGGGAAGACCTTTGTTAATGAGACAGTCTATGACCATGATTCCCTGCTGTATTATCTGGAGGCAAAGGAACCGGTGCAAACTTTATACCGGGCTTCCTCAGAAGAAGATAGCCAGAGTTTATCCTTAGGCGAGGAAAGGAATCAGCCGGAGATGAACGCAACGAATGGTCAGGGAATGTCTAATCAAGTAATGATAGGTTACCCCACCAAGCTTGCAGTGAAGCTTTCTGAACCGAATGTACTTGTTCTTGATAAAGCATGGTATCGTTTTGACGACGGTCCATGGCAGCAGGAGGAGGAACTTCTTCATATCGACAATCAGTTTCGCAGACAGCTTGGTTATCCGATACGTACCGAAGCCTATGCACAGCCCTGGCTCAGAAAGGATAAGCCTGCTCCCGAGCATCAATTAGCACTTCGGTTTCCTATCTATTCGGAGTGTAAGGTTCCTTTTCCGTCCCTAGCGCTTGAGGCTGCTGAAGAGGTGAGGGTGAAGTTGAACGATATGGATGTTCCGTGTAAAATAACAGGCTGGTATACCGACCGTGATATTAAGACAATCCGTCTGCCGGAGATTAATCGGGGAGATAATATCTTGGAGGTTATCATTCCATATCACGCCTTTCAAGATGTGGAATACCTATATCTGCTGGGAGATTTCTCGGTTCAAGTCGCCGGTCGCAATACAATGATACAACCACCGGTTATGGATCTGGCCTTTGGTGATGTCTGCTCGCAGGGTTTACCCTTCTATGGTGCCAATATTACTTATGATTTGCCGGTCGAGACAGTGAAAGGAAAACTTAAGCTAGAAATCACACAATTTCGATGTCCGGTGATAAAGGTCGCTTTGGATGGTGAGGAGAAGGGGTATATTGCTTTTTCGCCTTACTCATTGGAGCTTGGTGAGGTAGAGGAAGGAAGGCATGTGATCAGTATAACCGCTTTTGGTAATCGCGTGAATACTTTCGGACCGATTCACAATTGTAATCACACAGAGCACTGGATCGGACCGGATGCCTGGAGATCAGAAGGAGCAGCTTGGGCTTATGAATATCAGCTTAAGAAGACAGGAATATTGGTTAGTCCAAGGGTTACCATAAGACCTAATTAAGATTGTGTCACCAGGTCTATTGAAAGAACAATAGTGTGCACACATCACGACCTTTCTAATAACATATTGAAAGTTCCTTCTATCCTTTGTGGTCAATGATGGATAGAAGGAACTTTTTCTTAGTTTTTTATTTGCAGAAGCTTTTGAAGTCCTTCTCATTCATATACTTTCCGACAAGAGTTCTCAAGGCTTCCTTTGCATCTCCGTTATAGTGCGGGCAAAAAGCTGTCCCTGTCCAATTTGATAACCAACTCCGATGTTAGTACTATTGCAATATGTGCATTGATAAATGGTTTTTATTTTCATAAGAAAGACTCCCAAGTTAATATTTGTCCTGTTATTCACATATGATATTATTAAGTTGCGTTTGGTGTATCGTAAATAGTATAGCATATTAATTTCAGGAGATAAACAGCATACTGGATGATTATGGAATTAATGTTGAAAAATGGAATTTCATGTGATAAACTTAATATAAATGTCGAGCTATTCAATCATAAGCCATAACGGGGGGACAACAATGTTAAAGAAAACATTACAATTGATCAAAACGAATCCACTTATCGTCATTTGTTATACGATCTACTTGGTATTCAGTATCCTACTCATCTACTTTCTTTATCCGAAGAGCTTTGGTGTAGGAACCTATACTCAGGGCGGAGTATTTGATTACTCCTTATATATGGTCACTATGAGGAATATGCTGATTGCTGTAGCACTGATATTTATTCTCAGTCTGTTCTTTATATCGGGTTATGGCGGTATGACAAGAGAGGCAGTATTGTCAGGAAAGACGAAGCTTTTTTACTTTCTGGACGGAATTAAGAATTATTTTGGAAGAGTACTATTAAGTGCATTATTAACTGGTGCTGTTGTGATCGTTGGATCTATACTCCTAGGATTATTATCAATTCCCTTCACGATTATGGCTGTTGCTAACGGTACGAATTCGATCTATATTATGACTATGGTGATTATGTTGGTCACTCTAATACTGGTTCTGATTCCGACGCCTTTCGTAGCACTTTGGTTACCGGCTATGTTCCTTGAAGATACCAGTATCATGCGAAGCCTGAAATTCGGTGCGAAGGCTGGCGCAAAGAATTACTTTAGATTGCTTATTGTATCAATAATTCTGATCTTACCGCAGGTAATCTATTCTATTTTGAATTATTCTCATATCCTGAGAGGGACGTTATTTTCCGTTGAATACTTCATCTTACTTGGAATTATGGCTCTTACCTCGATGATCTATAATATTTATCTATTTATTGTTTATCATGAATACAAAATCGGGTTGATCACAATCTTACAGCAGCCGGATGGAAATATTAATCCTTGATTAGAATGATTAGAATAGGGGTAATCATATTGATATCTACAGCAAGATAAGGTATTATGATGTTGCTGTTTGATAAATTATAAATTAACGTATAAATGGGAGGTAATAAAAATGTTATATGCAGAGGACTTTCGTAGAATTGCACGCGAAGCACTCCGTGGTAAATGGGCGCTTGCTGTCGGAACAGGCTTTGTAGCTGCTCTGTTAGGTGCCGGTAGTGTCGGAGGAA
This sequence comes from Bacillota bacterium, assembly GCA_023421075.1. Classification (GTDB taxonomy): domain Bacteria; phylum Bacillota; class Clostridia; order Lachnospirales; family Lachnospiraceae; genus Mobilitalea. The sequence goes on along the minus strand of JAEZUM010000053.1, from coordinate 81,390 downwards.
GCGGAGGCGGAGGCGGAGGCAGAGGCGGTAATGGTAACGGTAGTTATAATGGTATAGGGGATCTGTTATCTACCGGTTGGGGCAAAGCCTTCTTAATCGCATTTGTCGGTGTTATATCAATCATTTTATTATGGGGATTGGTTACGTTTATTATCGGCGGTGTAATAGAACTTGGATATTGCCGTTTTAATAAGAACCTGATTAATGGAACGAATCCTCAATTTTCTGATCTGTTTTCCCAGTTTAACTTATTTGGTAAAGCATTCGGTCTACGTATTGTTACATCGATATTTATATTTTTATGGTCATTATTATTGATCATACCGGGTATCATAGCTTCTTATCGTTACTCAATGGCATTTTATATCATGAATGATAATCCTTCCATTGACATCATGGAAGCAATCAGACAATCCAAAGCTATGATGCAGGGCAATAAGGGACGTCTTTTCTGTCTCCACCTAAGCTTCATCGGATGGGCCTTGCTCAGCGTTTTATCCTGTGGTATTGGTTTTCTGTGGTTGGGACCCTATGTAAGTGCAGCAACTGCGGCTTTCTATCTGGAGGTGTCCGGTCAGAGAATGAATGGCGGAGAACAGAATGTAGTAATTCAATAAGCGAAGATTGGTGGTTGTCAAGCTACTAAAATTTTCGTGGAAAATAATCAAACTTGCTTTTGCGAAATGACTATGTTAGACTTATGCTTAAAATAAGGTATGAAATTTATAGTACATTGAAGAAATAATGATAATATGGGGGCGACCTACTGGAGAAGAGAGGTAGCCCCCTTTGTATTTACACAGGTTTCTTCCGATGAATTTGATTACATAGAGGCGATAGCATGTTTACAAAAAAAGATTTAATGAAGTTGATTATTCCATTGATCATTGAACAGTTGCTGGTGGTTACAGTCGGTATGGCTGACAGTATGATGGTGGCGAGAGTAGGAGAAGCGGCGGTTTCCGGCGTATCCTTAGTGGATACGTTGAATATTCTGTTAATCGGACTCTTTGGTGCGATGGCAACGGGTGGAGCAGTTGTTTCTGCCCAGTTTCTTGGTCAGAAGAATGAGAAGGCAGCTTGTAAAGCCGGAGAACAGCTACTGATGGCTATCATAGCTTTATCCTTGATACTGATGGTATCTGCTCTGCTTTTCGGGGATGGAGTTTTGATTCTATTGTTCGGTAATGTCAGCAGTGATGTTATGAGTAATGCAAGAACCTATCTTTTCTATTCGGCCATTTCATTTCCATTTATGGCAGTATACAATGCCTGCGCTGCCTTATTCCGTTCCATGGGTAACTCTAAGGTATCGATGACGATCGCGTTCATTATGAACCTGATTCATATTGTGGGAAATGTAATATTAATTTTTGGTTTAGATATGGGTGTCTCCGGAGCAGCGATTGCTACTCTGATTTCAAGAATTTTTGCAGCGGCAGCGATGTATCTATTGCTTAAGAATAAGAAGCATATCATCCACTTAGAACCTTTGCATACATTTCGAATTAATATGGTTATGATAAAGAGAATTCTTCAGATAGGAATACCCAATGGTCTGGAGAATAGTGCATTCCAGATCGGTAAGATATTGGTACAGGGAATTGTAGCAGGGCTTGGCACGTCTGCAATAACAGCGAATGCGGTGGCAGGAACGGTAGGAGGCTTGGGTGTTCTGCCCGGATCAGCAATCGGTCTTGCGTTGATTACCGTGGTAGGACGATGCATTGGCGCTCGTGAATTTGATTCTGTCAAGCGTTATACCTTTCGTTTGATGCGTATTGCTTATATATTCATGGCGGTTATTAATCTGCTTCTGATATTTAGTATACCAACAATCCTGAAGCTTTACGACTTAACGGAGCAGACCGCAAAGATTGCTACCGATTTGATGATATATCACTGTATTTTAGCATCCTTAATCTGGCCGTTATCCTTTACGCTGCCGAATGCCTTAAGAGCTGCAAATGATGTGAAATTTACGATGTGGATATCAATGCTTTCTATGTGGGCTTGGAGAATTGCTTTGAGCTATATACTTGCAATTGTATTCGAACTTGGAGTCTTAGGAATATGGATTGCCATGACAATTGACTGGTTGTTCCGATCTGTTTTCTTTGTGATGAGATTTATGAAAGAAAAATATCGTAATATTTCAGTGATGTAATACTAAAAATAGATCCAATACAATAGCCGGGTTCGTACATAAAGTGCGATACCCGGCCTTTTTAAGATATTATTATTACTTCCTGTTCTGTAGTATAAGTGAGAATTGCCAATTCATGATACTTATTAACGCGTCCCCAACGATGTAAGCCAAGATCATGTTAAAATTCTGTATTTTATTAGCTTATTGCTGGTTCGCGGTTCCATATTGAAGCTCAGACGAACTTAATGTTTCATTCATACTGCCGGTTCGGTAGCCTTTCAGATCGAGTGAGATATAGGTGAAACCGATTTTACGCAGTTCCTCATATACTCGATTACGCGTCTGGGAATCCAGTAGGAGTTTAAATCCGTTTTCATCCGTTTCAATACGGGCAAGATTGTTATGAATGCGTACTCTGACCTGCCAGATACCGAGATCCAATAGAAACTGTTCCGCTTTATCTATCATAATTAAACGCTCAGGAGTAATACTTTCACCGTATGGAAAGCGAGAGGATAAGCAGGCAAAGGAAGGCTTGTTCCAGGTGGGAAGATTTTGTGCCTTTGATATCAAGCGGACCTCATCTTTCGTAAATCCGATTTGACGAAGTGGACTCTGGATCCCTAATTCCTGTACCGCAATTAAGCCAGGTCGGTAATCCCCGTTATCATCGTTGTTGGATGCTTCCAGAACCACATTTATATTTCTACCTTTCGCAATCTCAGTAATCTTAGTGAAAAGTTCAGATTTACACAGATAACATCGGTTCTTCGGATTCTGTGAGAAACCGTCTATATCCAATTCCTCCGAATCAACCACGAGATGTTCTACATTGATATGGCCGGCGAAGTTCTTTGCTTCGTTCAATTCTCTGGTGGGAAAGCTAAGCGAACGAGCAGTGACCGCGATTACTTTATCACCTAGGGCTTCCTTTGCGGCATTTAATAAAAAGGTGGAATCTACACCGCCGGAGAATGCAACAGCAGCACTTTGATAGCTTCTTAATAATTCCAGTAAATCTTCATATTTTTCTTTCAGCTGATCCATAATACACTCCTTACATAAACTGAATTATATCGATTATTTACTTATTGCGATAATGCCTAGTTTTCATATCAAATAAGTATGATATATTATATAATGAAAAGATTTTATTTACAAGCATATATCTTTTGAAGAATAATAAAAACAAGTTGCATTTTAATTAAAACTGGAATATAATACAATCAAACAGTTGAACAATTACTCAACTATGCAACTGATATAGAAGAAGTAGCACCCAGAAGGGAGGATTAATAATGAGCCAAGATAAATTTGCAGTCTGTGATTGTGAAGTGATACATTCCGATGTTGTGGAGGGAGTACGGCATACGATGCCTCCGGAAGAGACCCTTTATGACCTGGCGGACTTTTTTAAAGTTTTCGGGGACAGTACAAGAATTAAGATATTATGGGCACTGGATCGAAGTGAAATGTGTGTCTGCGATTTGGCGGTCTTACTGAATATGACGAAGTCAGCAATATCACATCAGCTTAAAACACTTCGTCAGGATAAGCTGGTGAAGCATCGTAAGGAAGGAAAGATAGTATATTATTCCCTGAAGGATGAGCATGTAAAGAATATTCTTGAGATAGGCTTAGAGCATATCGGGGAAAAGTAAAGAGTGTGAGGCCGGGTTACGGTTGATTGGAGGATGGATTGTATGAGTAATAAGAAGGAATTTATATTAGAGGGATTATGCTGTGCGAATTGCGCTGCACGAATTGAAGAAGAGGTTGGAGCCTTGGCTGAGGTATCTGAGGTTAACTTGAATCTCATGAATAATAAACTAAGCGTCGGGCTTAAATCCGGTGATTTTGACATCACCTCAGCGGTGAAGAGGATTGCTTTGGCACATGAGCCGTCGATCAAGGTATTGTCTGCGACTGAGGAAGGGCATCATACGCAGCAGGCGGAGAAAGAAGAGGCCGGGGAACTGAAGTTCTACCTGATTCGTCTTGGTATCGCAGTAGCTATAACATTATTTGTCTCACTCGTGAAGCTCCCTTCTATAATAAACATATCCTTATTGATTCTTGCTTATCTTTTGGCAGGCTATGAAATACTATGGTCTGCGGCGAAGAATATTCGAAGGGGTAAGGTCTTTGATGAGAACTTTTTGATGGGGATTGCTTCCCTTGGAGCTTTCTTTATTGGAGAGACGGTGGAAGCAATTGCCGTTCTGGTATTCTATGGAATTGGAGAACTACTGCAGGATATGGCGGTTCACCGGTCAAAGAAGAACATTACCGGACTGATGGATATCCGTCCGGACTATGCGAATCTCATGAATGGAGACAGTATCAGTGTGGTATCACCGGAACAAGTAACTGTCGGAGATGTTATTCTTATTAAGCCGGGTGAGCGTGTTCCTCTGGATGGTGTAATAACAAAAGGAAACAGCTTCCTGGACACCAGAGCTCTGACCGGTGAGAGTGTACCGAGAGAAGTGCTGCCCGGAGATAATGTGTTGTCCGGTACCATAAATACCAGTGGAGTAATTGAGGTGGAGGTAACCAAGAGCTACGGCGAAGCGACCGTTTCGAAGATACTGGAATTAGTTCAGAATGCCGGAAGTAAGAAGTCACAGAGCGAGAAATTTATCACCAAATTTGCCAGATATTACACCCCGATCGTTGTGTACTCAGCAGTTGCTGTCGCTATCCTACCTCCGTTACTCGGATTTGGCGCATTTTCGGATTGGCTTTATCGTGCGCTTAGCTTTCTGATCATTTCCTGCCCTTGTGCTCTGGTTATTTCGATTCCCCTTAGCTTCTTCGGCGGTATCGGAGGGGGTGCGAAGCAAGGTGTCCTGATCAAGGGCGGTAATTATTTGGATGCACTAAAACAGGTCGATACCATTGTTTTTGATAAGACAGGAACTTTGACCAAGGGAGTATTCAAGGTAGTAAAGGTGGCTCCGACTGACCGTGTGTCATCTGAGGAATTACTGAAGCTTGCAGCGATTGCTGAGAATCATTCCCTTCATCCGATTGCGAAATCAATCAAGGCATTTTATGAAAAGACATACCCCGGGATGGCAATCGAAGCGGCTCAAATCACAGAGATCGCGGGGCATGGAGTAGTGGCAGAATACAATGGCAGGATTATCTACGCCGGTAATGATAAGCTGATGCATAAATATAATATAGAAGTTCCTGAGGTAAAAACGATCGGCAGTATCGTTCACGTCTCTGCAGATAATCATTATCTGGGATATCTATTGATTGCAGATGAGTTAAAAGAAGGTGTTAAGGAGACAATTACCCAATTAAAGCAATATGGAGTAAAAAGAACCGTTATGCTGACCGGTGATCATAACAACGTGGCAAAAGAAATAGCAGAGCTTTGCGGAGTGGATGAGTACCAGGCTGAGCTTTTACCTCAGGATAAGGTATCCTGGTTTGAACGAATTCAATCAGAGGTCACCGGCAAGGGTAAGATCGTATTTGTCGGTGATGGAATTAATGATGCTCCGGTGCTTGCACAGGCGGATATCGGAATTGCTATGGGCGGTGTTGGATCGGATGCTGCAATCGAAGCAGCCGACGTGGTCATTATGAATGATGAAATCAGCAAAATCGCTACTGCGATGAAGATAGCCCGCAAGACGAAGTCAATCGTTACCCAAAATATCATATTTGCATTAGGCGTGAAGCTTCTTATCATGATACTTGCATTTTTTGATATCACTTCAATCTGGTTTGCAATCTTTGCGGATGTCGGTGTGGCGCTGATTGCTTTGTTCAATGCAATGAGAGCAATGCGGGTTCAAAAATAACCAAATATTATTCGTTCGTAATTGATCAGCCTCATGATGGTATTAGGCAAAGATATAAGTAGGTATGTACAGGAGATTATTCATTTTATGTTCCTGTGCATACCTTATTTTGCGTATCGAACCGGAGAAGTTCACTTAGCCTGTTTCTTTCGGTTTTTACCCATATTTTACTACATAAGCTGACACATAACTGCCAAATATTCCATTTATTATATTGGAAAAGGAACTAATATAATCCAAGAAAATTACCGATATATTGTATAAGACATGGTTTAGGAGGTCTCAAGGATGAGTATAGCAAAAAAGGTTGGAATTTCTGTCATATGCAGTTTATTATTTGTTGTCCTATTAACAGCGGTCAAGCAGGAGCGGGCTTATGCCACCAGTACGCAGCCGAACTTTCATTTTGAAATAGGCGGAGATAATAAGGATTATGCGGATGGAGCAGAGATTCAATTGAAGAATCCAACAAGATACATTAGTGTCGTTGCGGACGGCTGGTCTCAACCGGTTGATGTGGAATGGATTTCCTATTCACCGGGAGTCGTTAGTCTAAGTGATACGACAAATGAAGACACACAGTTAATGACAAGAACCGGCCCCGGATTTTCTACCATTATGGCCCGTATTACCTCCGGAGGATATCGATTAACCATCAGCTGTGTTGTATGGGTAGATCTTGAGGTGGATGAAAGTAAGACACCGTTAAGAACCGCTACAACGACCGGTCTGAAAGTTCTTGAATTAAAAAATGTTGATGATAAGAAGACAATAAAGTTGAAATACATCGATTACAGTGTTGATCCTGCTACACCTGTTTCCGGAGGTGCGATCACAGCCGGCGTATTATTTGCCAGTAGTAATCTTTCTGTCGCCACGGTTGATGAAGTAACTGGTGAGGTTACTGCTGTAGGTAGCGGTACCTCTGATATTACGATAACAACGACGACCATGTCAGGAAGTGATAAGCCGTTAAAGAAAACTGTGAGGGTAGTAGTATCGCCAAAGTTTTCATTAACGATAACCCCTGCAACAGGCAGTTCGATTGTATATCAATCAGAGATAAGTGAGAATACAGCTTCAGCAGTTTCTAATGTGCCTAGCAATTTCACGATTAACTCAGAAGCGACGAAAGCGACTAACCTAAAGTGGGAGGTATATGATATCACAGGAGGTACTCGTAAGAAATTGAGTGCTGATTCCGCCAAGCTTAAATATACGGTTAGTGTCTTAAGCGGTAATGTTAATTTTACCAATGTGAAGGCCGGAACCTATGAGATCTATGCCATTGCGAATGAGGATTATACGAATGAAACAAATGTAGACTATGCTTTCATGCGGATTGTGGTACCGATTCAAATCGGAGATCTCAGCATTACGATGCAGGTTAACGATACCTATAATGTTTTTGAAAATTCAAACATACCGACCAAGGACACCTTTAAATTCACATCAAGTGATCTGAATATTGTCAGTATTAATCAAGGCGAGAATATTCTGACTGCAAGAAGAAAAGGAACCGCTACGATCACCTGTACCGTGAATAACAGTCTGAAATTATTCACCGATCCGATCTCGGACTTTACCATTACGGTACGAGTCATTGACGGAATATCACTGAGTGCGACCAGCGCGATCATTAATACAAAGGGGACACTACAGCTAATCGCAGCAGTAACCGATTCTACTGTTCCGATCGATTGGAAGAGTAGTGACCCGACCATTGCATCGGTTGCTTCCGGACTCGTTACCGGTTTAAAAGCCGGAAGGGTTACAATTACTGCAAGTCAGACCATTGATGGTATTCTAAAGAAAGCGACCTGTGATATTACAGTACAACAGTCGGTTAATACCATCACAATTGATCCGGAATCAAAGACCTTAGCCATCGGTGCGTATACTACACTACATGCGGAAATTACACCGAAGAACCTGGTCAATGTCAATCTGCAATGGAAATCTTCGGATGAAAGTGTCGTGACAATAGTAGAATCAAGTGCTCTAACCGCGACAATCCAGGGTGTATCCGGCGGACATGCAGTTATATCTGCGATTAATCAAGATAATGTAGTGGTTGGATATTGTCATGTCAGTGTACAGCAACCGGTGACCGGAATCACGTTATCAGAGACCAATATTACAATTGATCTGAAGACCACAAGACTACAGCTTCGAGCTACTGTAGCCCCGGAAGATGCTTTGAATAAGACAGTTATATGGAGCTCAACGGATACCTCTATCGCTACCGTAGATCAGAACGGTCTGGTGACGATCCGAAAGGCCGGTAAGACTTCGATTATTGCTACCTCTCAGGATACACCGTCCATTACGGCAGTATGTAATATCATTGTAAATATCCCGGTTAGCTCGGTAGCACTTGATGAGACGACGAAGACAATGTATGTCGGTCAATCTGCCAGATTATCCTATGTCTTGCTTCCGACGAATGCGAGTAACAATACGGTTACCTGGTTGTCTACCAATACAAGTGTAGCGACTGTCGATAAGACCGGTCTGGTAGTTGCGAAGAGCGTAGGTAGTGCGGTTATTATCTTAAAGACTCTGGAAAACGGTCAATCTGTATACTGCAACATAACGGTGCGGCAGACAGCAACCGGAATTAAGCTGGATGCAGCTACATTAAATCTAAAAGCCGGAGAGAGTCATATATTTAAGCCTACCTTGACTCCCAAGAACAGTACGGATAATACCATAGTATGGGAATCCTCCGATACCAAGGTTGCGACGGTGGACGAAGACGGTAAGGTTATTGCTAAATCAGCAGGTTCCGCCATAATTATGGCAAGACTTGATACCGGAGCAACGGCTTACTGTAAGGTGAATGTTACATTACCGGTTAGCGGATTACTACTTAGCTTTTCCGACAAATCAATTTATGTCGGTGAAAAATTCAAATTAAAGGTATCCGTAACACCAAGTTCTGCGACAAACCTGGGAGTTACCTGGAAATCCTCCAATACGAGCATCGCCACTGTGAATGAGGATGGAGAGGTGGAAGGTATTGCCGGCGGAACAGCGATCATAACCTGTACCACAAAGGATGGAGGTTTTTCTGCTACTTGTGTGATTAATGTATTAGAGTCGGTATCCTCAATTTCCTTAAATTATCAGACATATTATCTTGGTATCGATAAAACTGTATTCCTTGTGGCTACGGTTACGACACCAACCGCTTCGAATAAAGATGTATATTGGTCCACAAGCAATTCGGATATCGCCACCGTGAGCCAAAAAGGAAAAGTAACCGGTAGGAAGCTGGGAAATGTTACAATCACAGCGACTTCACTGGATGGAACAGAGGTGGAAGCATCTTGTGAGATCCAAGTGGTGAATCCGGTAGAGAGTGTTTCCTTAAATAAAACAACAATTTCCCTATTGGTCGGACAGACAAAGAAACTGAAAGCGACCGTAGGACCGAAGAATGCCACAATAAAGGCTACAAAATGGACTTCCAGTGATCCCAGTGTAGCGATTGTTGACGAAGATGGTGAGGTTATTGCAATCAAAGCAGGGTCTACGACGATTACAGCAGAGGCTAGCGATAACAGTGGTAAGAAGGCATTATGTTATGTAACTGTTTATGATCGAGTTGCATCAACAGGAATTACATTACAGGATAAAACAATCGTAATGCTGCCCGGGGAAGAGAAGATAGTACAGATGGTTCTGATCCCATCCGCTTCAACGGATGATGTAACCTGGAGCTCCGATAATAATGCTGTCGCCCGAGTAGATAAAGACACCGGTAAGATCAAAGCCAGAGCAACCGGCGTAGCCTATATTACCGTAATGACGGATTCCGGCAAGACTGCTCAGGTTGAGGTTATCGTAATCGGATTAAATATTACCGATATTACGATTGAAGAATATACAAATTACAGTACCCAGCTGCAGGTCGAGGGGGCAACCTCCAGAGTTACCTGGAGTATTGATAATCCACTGGTAGCTGAGGTGACAAATGGTTTTATCAGCTCAAGAGGAAAGGGAAATGCGACCATAACGGCTTTTGTTAACGGCAGGCGACTTACCTGTAAGCTGAAGGTAGTAAAAATCGGCTCGAATTGATAAGCTATAGTACCATAAACTAATACGAAATAATCGGTCGGCATGTCAAATAAGCCGGCCGATTTTTATCATGACACTAGAAAGTTCGCGAAGCGTGCTTTCTCTAGTGTCTGTGCGTATGCAAAGTGAGCATTATGCATAATCAGATACGTCCTATTTGTATATTCCTACAAGGTTTCAAAGTAAGGATTGCGAATAATTTTTCCATATGATACAATATTTGCAGAACATATGTTTTACAATGGCAGTGATAAAATCCGCGGAAAAGAGGGATACTGATTGTTAGTCAGCTTGCATGTGAAGAATTTTGCGATCATTAATGAGGTTGAAGTATATTTTAAGGACCATTTAAATATTATGACGGGTGAGACCGGTGCCGGAAAGTCAATTATTATCGGATCCGTGAATGCCGCGCTTGGTGCGAAGATCAACAAGGATATCGTTCGAAGCGGTGCGGAATATGCATTGGTGGAGTTGGTATTTGAGACGAAAGACGAAGCAGTATTTGCAGCAATGCGCGAACTTGATATACCGGTCGAAGGCGATCAGATTATCATCTCACGTAAGATCATGAGCGGCAGAAGTGTATGCAAGATTAACGGAGAGAATGTAACCGCTTCAGCCTTAGCGACGATTGCCGGAATGTTAATTGATATTCATGGGCAGCATGAACATCAGTCCCTGCTTAACAAGGCAAAGCATATGGAGATTGTAGATCGATTCGCAAAGGATGAGATTGGACAGCTTAAGACGGAGCTTGAGAAGACCTACAAGGAATACATCAGACTGAGACAGGAGTATGAACACTCCGGAATAGATGAAGAGAAGCGTTTAAGAGAGATTTCTTTCTTAGAATATGAAGTGAATGAGATTAAGAATGCCAATCTGATTCCGGGTGAGGATGAAGAACTGGCGATTCTATATAAGAAGCTTTCCAATGCCAACACAATATCAGAAGGGGTACAGAATGTGTACCGCTTCACCGGTTATGAAACCAACTCCGCCGGTGATGCTGTGGGACGTGCGCTCCGTCAGCTGCTTAAGCTCTCGGAATTTGATGATTCGATTAGTGGGCTATTAAGTCAGGTGACTGATATCGATGGCTTGCTGAATGATTTTAACAGAGATTTGTCGCAGTATATCTCTGATCTGGAGAACCCGGAAGAGGAGCTTATGGATGTAACGAAGCGTCTGGATCTGGTGAATCACTTAAAATCAAAATACGGTAATTCTGTGGAACAGGTTCTGAATTATTGTAAAGAAAGTGAAGAAAAACTGAATAAATATCAGGATTATGATGAATATATGGCGAAGCTTTTCAAAGAATTAAGCCTTGTTGAAAGCAAGCTGAAGCAGTTATGCTCTAACTTATCCGAGATTCGCAAGAGAAAAGCGATGGAATTGACCGAGCGAATTCGGGATGCACTGATTGCTCTTAATTTCCTGGATGTTAAGTTTGAGATGATTTTTGAGCAGACAGCGAATTATTCTGCAAATGGTTTTGATGATGGTGAATTTATCATTTCCACGAATCCCGGAGAAACCTTGAAACCCTTGTCCAGAATAGCTTCCGGTGGAGAACTTTCCCGTATTATGCTTGGTATAAAATCAGTGCTTGCAGACAAAGATGAGATTGAGACTTTGATTTTTGATGAGATTGATGTGGGTATTAGCGGTAGGACAGCACAAAAGGTATCGGAACAACTATCCATCATTGCAAGGCATCACCAGATAATCTGCATTACTCATCTGGCTCAGATTGCGGCGATGTCTGATGCTCATTATATTATTGAAAAGCAGACGGATGGAGTATCCACACAGACCTTAATCCGTAAGCTTGATGAGAGTGAGACAATTGATGAATTGTCCCGTATTCTCGGAGGAGCAGAGATAACGGAACGTGTAAGAGAGAACGCAAAAGAGATGAAGGAATTAGCAATGGCTACTAAAAAATACAAACTTTAAAATTTCAAAACCAAGAATACTTACCAAGAGGATATACAATACTAATGTATATCCTTTTTTGATTCTAACAATAGATAATGGATATTTTGCGGATAAGTCTGCAAAACTAAGAAACTCGCTTGCGCGGTTTTTTGGACTATGATTAAGGGCATGAGGTGAAAGGATGAGGAGCAGGCGAAGATACAGAAAATTTCTGATTTATCTTTTTATATTGAATATATTTCTGATCGCATTTTTTATATATTACACCATTGATAAGAGTATACCGGATGAGATTAAGATACTGGTTGGGACACAAGAGAAATTCGATTTTGATATTCCTCTGAAGGGAAAGATTTTTACAGAGGACATCGGCGTCATTCAGGTAAATGATCTCAGCGTACCTTCCGATCAGATAAGAGTTGATTTGAATCAACCGTTTACCTTAGAATCCTCCAGAACAGGTACCTATAATATGGACTTGAAACTGTTTGGATTGATTAATTTTAAAAGAGTCTCTCTCGATGTTATAGAAACGATAGAATTAATTCCTTGTGGAAATCCCATTGGTATCTATGTGGAGACGGATGGTATTCTGGTTCTCGGCAGCGGAAGAATTACAGGTCTTGATGGGCTTAATTATGAGCCGACCAGAGATAAATTAAAATCCGGTGACTATATTTTAGCTATTAACGGTGTTGAAGTGAACCGAAAAAATGATTTTGTGGATCTGATTCAGGAGTGTAACGGTAAGGATATTACTTTACTGGTCAGACGAAATAAGGATCAGATGTCAGTGCGTGTTTCACCTGTTAAAACAGCAAGCGGCAGCTATAAGATTGGTGCCTGGATACGAGATAATACACAGGGTATCGGTACTCTGACGTTTATTTCGACAGACGGACAATTCGGTGCTTTGGGTCACGGTATTACGGATATCGATACAGGACTTTTGATGGATGTAAAACTGGGATCAATCTATACGGCAGAGATTATGTCGATTATCAAGGGAAAAGAAGGTGAGCCCGGAGAGCTAATCGGTATGATCAGACAAAGTGATAAGTATAAGATAGGAAGCATCACAAATAACACATACCAGGGCATCTTTGGTAAGATTGGGTATGAATACGATGAAGGACTGAAAATGGAACCGCTTGAGATTGGGCTGAAACAGGAAGTTACAAGAGGAAAAGCTTACATTCGCTGTAATGTGGATGAAAAGATCACGGATTATGAAATTAATATTGAGAGTGTTGATATCAGCAATAGCAATCACAGTAAGGGCATCGTGATACGAATTACCGATCCCAGGTTATTGGAACTGACCGGTGGAATCGTACAAGGTATGAGCGGTAGCCCAATTATCCAAAATAATAAGATAATTGGTGCGGTTACGCATGTATTTATACAGGATTCAACGAAAGGTTACGGTACTTTCATAGAAAACATGGTAAATAATTTAGAATAAGGAAAACTTTTGTATAAAAATAAATCGACGAAATTAGCGTTAAAACAAATTAAAATAATTGAAATATACAGCATATTAACTGTATAATATTTCCAATCCTACAAAATGTTGTGGTTTCCGCTTTTTCCATTATAAATTGCATTATTTCTATGTCGAATGGTGCGACAAGAAACATTTGAAAGTTAAAATTGTTATGTCTATAATGCAGTTATGGTAAAAATTTACAGAGATAGGTTTTGCAAAACTTGTCGTACACATCCTTGGTTTTCATGTTGCATAATGGCTTATAATGTAAAATACTAATAATAAAAGTCGCATTATGGCGGTTATAATTTGTACAATTTGCTAACGCGATATTGATTGACGCTGAATTAGCTAAGATGTATAATAATAACATAAAACAACATGAAACCAAATATGCTACACGAAAGTTCACGATAAGTGAAGTACGACATGCGAACAGCCCAGTATATTTTAGTTATATGGGGATAAACCTAGGGGAACTATTGAGAGAACAAATTTTGCAATGGAGGTTGGAAAAGTAATGGGTAAGATTAATGTAGCAATCGTAGATGACAATGAGAGAATGGTAAATCTGCTGGAGGATATCTTAAAAGAGGATTCAGATATCGAAGTTGTTGGCAAATCCGAAAATGGAATTGACGCGTTGGACATGATTAAAGAGAAGAAACCGGATGTTGTATTATTGGATTTAATTATGCCTAAACTAGATGGTCTTGGGGTTATGGAGAAGGTTAGAAGAGATTCTGAATTTAAGAAGAATCCATCCTTTATCGTAATTACAGCGATCGGTCAGGAAGGTGTAACTGAGAATGCTTTTGAATTAGGTGCCAACTATTATATTATGAAGCCCTTTGATAATAATGTAATTTTATCAAGGATTAAACAGATCAAGGGAGATTATCATAGTAAATTAGTTGATAATCATAGAGTAAGTGCATATGAGAATAAGAGTGCTTATATGGAACGCAATCTGGAATCAGATGTTACCAATATCATTCATGAAATAGGAGTACCGGCACATATTAAAGGTTATCAGTACTTACGTGATGCAATTATGATGTCTGTGAATGATGCAGAGATGCTTAATTCCATCACAAAGCTTTTATATCCCTCCATTGCAAAGCGTCATAAAACAACGCCCAGCAGAGTAGAAAGAGCAATTCGCCATGCGATTGAGGTTGCTTGGAGCAGAGGCAAAATGGATACCATCGATGAATTATTTGGATATACGGTAAGCAATGGCAAAGGCAAGCCTACGAATTCCGAATTTGTTGCCTTAATTGCAGACAAGATCCGTTTGGAATATAAATTAAGAGCATAATATTATAATGAAAGATAGTAACCTCCCTGGTGAATAATAACAGGGAGGTTTTTTTGTTGAGTACATATTTACGGTCGAAATCGAGATAATAACTATGTATGACATTTGGCACAAATTAATTTAATGTGCAAGTATGTTAAGCTGGATTGTTAAATAAGGATTTTCAAATTCATAGTTCAGGTTATAAAGAAAGGTATGGTGATTTTAATGGCAAATTTAAGTGAGGTTGAATTACAGCATGTAAGACACTTGTTACAATTCGGAGAAGCCGACGCCGAGAAATTCCAGAGCTACGCAGATGGATCACAGGATCAGCAGGTAAAACAATTTTTTGAGAAGTCAGCGCAATCCTGCGAGAAGAACCGTCAATCAATTCTACAGTTTTTACAATAGGAGGTCATGAAAATGCAAGAAAAAGCAATGGTTGCAGACGCACTCAATTCCATTAATTCCAGCTTGAAGACTTATTCGGATATGATATCTCAGACAGAAAATCAACAGTTGCGTAGTACTTTACAACAAATGCGAAATGAAGCAGAACAATCTCAGTATGAACTTTATCAGATCGCAAAAAACAAAAATTATTATAAATCGGCAGGGCAGGCCTCACAAAACGAAATCAATGAACTGAAATCAACCTTTACCGGAAGCTCAGGCTGGTCAGGTAGTAAAGGAATGTCTGCTTCTATGGGCGGTTCCAATCTTTCTGGAAATCTTGTAAATAATACGGGAGTATCCGGTGGAAATTCCGGTTCGTCCGGTGTTTCTGGTAATTTAGGAATGACAGGTAGTGCAGGAATGTCTGGAACCACTGGTATGACAGGCAGCACAGGAATGTCTGGCGGTTCTTCCGGACTTACTGCAAATTCCGGTGCTTATGGAGATAACGGGTTGTCTGACAGCAATTTTAAAAACGTTGGTGGAATGAATTCATATTAAGTAATGGTATATTCTCATAAGGATAGTTCGCAGAGGTAACAATAGCGGCATAAGAATTCCAGAAAATAGTATAACAAAATACTAGTAAGATGTAACTTAAAGTATATCCCTAAGTATAAGTGAGGGGACTTAGGGATATATTATTTCCGATTTCTGTATTTTACAATGATTTAACATAAATAACATAGATTATACATAGCAAAATGTGTTATTATAAATATATATGGTCAAAAAACTGTACATAAACGGAGGAATTTGAACGTGATTGAAATTTTAAAAGTGTTATTTATGTTTGTCGGTGGTTTGGGAATGTTTTTATATGGTATGAACCTAATGGGAGACGGTCTGCAAAAGTCCGCCGGTAATAAGATGAAACGTCTCTTGGGCTATCTGACCAATAATCGATTCGTTGCCGTATTGGTAGGTACGCTTGTTACAGGTATTATCCAAAGCTCATCAGCGACAACGGTAATGGTAGTAGGCTTTGTTAATGCCGGAATTATGAATCTCGGACAAGCTGTCGGAGTTATTATGGGTGCCAATATCGGTACCACGGTAACTGCATGGCTGGTATCCATGAATGAATGGAGTGCTGTTTTTAAGCCGGATTTCTTTGCTCCTGTTTTACTTGGAATTGGTGCTTTTGTGTTAATGATGTCTAAGCATCAGAAGAGAAGAGATTTTGCTGAGATAATTATAGGCTTCGGATTACTGTTTGTCGGACTTAGCTTTATGTCGAATGTTATAAAACCTTATGCGGATGCTCCGATTTTCTCCGATGCCTTCCGAATCATGGGACAGAATCCTTTATTAGGTATATTAGCAGGTACAATAGTTACAGCAATTATTCAAAGCTCGTCAGCTTCCGTCGGTATATTACAGACCTTGGCTATGTCAGGAGTAGTAAACTGGAACTCAGCGATATTCATTACCTTAGGACAGAATATCGGGACATGTATTACTGCGATTCTTTCCTCTGTAGGAGCAAATAAAACTGCAAAAAGAGCTGCAATCATACATTTATCCTTTAATGTTATAGGAACTGTTATCTTTGGTGTAATTATGTTTTTTGTATTTAGAGTGAACCAGGCCTTTGCTGCCTCAAAAATAAATAGCGTTGAGATTTCTATCTTTCATACTTTATTTAATGTTACAAATACAATTATACTATTCCCCTTTGGTAATTGGCTGGTTAAGCTCTCCGGTATGATTATTGATGATTCAAAGGTTGAAGTATCAACGGATGATATTCAGGTTACCTTACGTCACTTAGACGAAAGAATTCTTGAGACACCTTCCTTTGCGGTTGAGAACTCTGTAAAAGAAGTAGTCCATATGGGAAAAATTACATTGGACAATGCAAGAGAAGCGGTAGATGCCTTACTTCAAAATGATAAGAAAAAAGCAGAAAAAGTAATTGAGGTTGAAAAAATCGTTGATGCTCATCAGAAGATTATTACCGAGTACCTGATTAAGATCAATAATTTATCCTTAACTGAAAAACAACATCAGGTGGTTAATAACTTGTTCTATACCATTACGAATATTGAAAGAGTCGGTGATCACGCAGAGAATCTTGCTGATTTGGCACTTGAAAAGATCCGCGATAATATCTATCTGACGGAAGATGCTTACAAAGAATTAGCAGAGGTTTGTACCACAGCAGTAGATTCCTTTGATTATGCGATCCGCGCAAGAGAGACAGAAAACACCGAATATATCCGTGAGGTAGAGCGCTTGGAGGATTTAGTCGATGATATGAAGGATAAATTAAGACAAAGTCATATAAATCGTTTATCTCAGGGCTTGTGTACTCCAGAAAATGGTGTTATATTTATAGATGCATTAATCAATTTGGAACGCATCTCTGACCACTCCCTGAATATAGTGAATTTTGTAGAAAGTGAGCTGTCTTAATAGGTTCAGCACAAAACTGCACAAAAAAAACTAATATAAATTATAAATTAGTAACATATGCATAATATTCAAGAAATAGAGAAATAATCACTTGATATTTTATTCTAAATTAGGTAAAATAAATCTGGATTGAGAAATTTTTGTCAATGTGCCCAAGTATTCAATCATTCTGTATGGAATGAAGTTTTATCATGTTTAATTGCTGTCTTACAGGCAGTATATTATAAATTAAAACAATTAGGAGGAATATAATCATGGCAGTAAAAGTAGCAATTAATGGTTTTGGACGTATCGGCCGTCTTGCATTCAGACAGATGTTCGGCGCAGAAGGTTACGAGATCGTGGCTATCAACGATTTAACAGATGCTAAGATGTTAGCTCACTTATTAAAATACGATTCCGCACAGGGTAGATATGTAGGACATGAAGTAGTAGCAAAAGATAATTCTATCGTGGTTGACGGTAAGGAAATTATGATTTACGCTCAGAAGAATCCCGCTGATTTACCTTGGGGCAAGCTTGGTGTAGACGTAGTTCTTGAGTGTACAGGTTTCTTTGCTTCTAAGGCTAAATCTCAGGCACATATCGATGCAGGTGCTAAGAAGGTTGTTATCTCCGCTCCGGCTGGCGATGATCTTCCTACCGTAGTATTCAGCGTTAATGAGAATACATTAAAGGCATCCGACACTATTATTTCCGCAGCTTCCTGTACTACTAACTGCTTAGCTCCTATGGCAGATACCTTAAATAAATTAGCTCCCATCGAAAAAGGCTTCATGACTACCATCCACGCTTACACAGGTGATCAGATGACTCTTGACGGCCCTCATCCGAAGGGTGACTTAAGAAGAGCTCGTGCTGCTGCTTGCAATATCGTTCCTAACTCCACAGGTGCTGCTAAGGCTATCGGCCTTGTAATTCCTGAGTTAAGCGGTAAGTTAGACGGCGCTGCACAGAGAGTACCTGTTCCGACAGGTTCTACTACAGAGTTAGTAGCTGTTGTTAACAAGACTGTTACTAAGGCAGAAATCAACGCAGCAATGAAGGCAGCTCAGAGCGCATCCTATGGTTACACAGAGGATGAGCTTGTATCTTCCGATATCATTGGTATTACCTATGGTTCTTTATTCGATGCTACTCAGACTAAGGTTACTGACCTTGGCGAGGGCAAGAGCTTAGTAAAGGTTGTTTCCTGGTATGATAACGAGAACTCCTACACAAGCCAGATGGTAAGAACAATTAAATACTTTGCTGAATTAGCATAAGATTTTATACAGGGTTCAAAGTATCTAACTATATTTTTGAATCGTGCTTAATTGATCCATCATGGGTCCGGTCTCTCAGGGCCGGACCCTTTTATCGTATAGAAAATTGTGTACTATAAGATAAAAATACTCTAACGTGAATCAAATCATTTTAGGAGAACACACTTCAAACGATGGAATTTGTTCTGAAAGTTATAACATAGTATTTATTCCTTAATAGACGTTTTAGGCGTCGTAAAAACATAGTATTGAAAGGAGATATTTTATGTTAAATAAGAAGTCAGTTGATGATATCAATGTGAAAGGGAAAAGAGTCCTGGTTAGATGCGATTTCAATGTTCCGTTACAGGAAGGAAGAATTACCGATGAGGTACGTCTTGTAGAGGCTCTTCCTACCATTAAGAAATTACTCGCAGATGGTGGAAAGGTTATCCTTTGCTCTCATTTAGGCAAGCCGAAGGGTGAGCCGAAGCCCGAATTATCCTTGGCTCCCGTTGCTGTTCGATTAGCTCAGTTACTTGGACAGGAAGTTAAATTCGCAAAGGATGATAATGTAGTTGGAGAGAATGCGAAGGCTGCTGTTGCCGCTATGAAGGAAGGCGATGTAGTTCTTCTTGAAAATACACGTTATAGAGTTGAAGAAACGAAGAATGGTGAAGCATTCAGCAAAGAATTAGCTTCTTTGTGTGATGTATTTGTAAATGATGCATTTGGTACCGCTCACAGAGCTCATTGCTCTAACGTAGGTGTTACACAATTCGTAGAGACCAGTGTAGTTGGTTACTTAATGCAGAAGGAAATTGAGTTCCTTGGTAATGCGGTAAATAATCCGAAGAGACCTTTCGTTGCAATTCTTGGTGGATCCAAGGTATCCAGTAAGATCTCTGTTATTGATAATCTGCTTGATAAGGTTGATACCTTAATCATCGGTGGTGGTATGGCATATACCTTCATGAAGTCTCTTGGTGAGGAAGTTGGTTTGTCTTTATTGGAGCCTGATTATCTTGATTATGCAAAGCAGATGATGGAAAAGGCTGAGAAGAAGGGTGTTCGATTGTTAATCCCCATCGATACCGTAGTTGCACAGGAGTTCTCAAATGATACTCCTTACAAGACCGTTAATCGTGGTGAGATCGAACCTGACTGGGAAGGCCTTGATATCGGTGAGAAGACCCGTGAGCTGTATGCTGATGCAATCAAGGATGCTAAGACAGTAGTATGGAATGGACCGATGGGTGTATTCGAATTATCTAATTTCGCAGCTGGAACAATCGCAGTAGCTAAGGCACTGGCTGAAATTGATGCAACTTCAATTATCGGCGGCGGTGACTCCGCAGCAGCAGTTAACATCTTAGGCTTTGGCGATAAGATGTCCCACATTTCTACCGGTGGTGGCGCATCCCTTGAATTCTTAGAGGGCAAAGAGCTTCCCGGTATTGCTGCAGCGAACAATAAGTAATAGGAGTAATCCTATCATAGGAGGCATATCATGCGTAAAAAAATTATTGCAGGAAACTGGAAGATGAATAAGACTCCGGCAGAAGCAGTTGCTTTAATTAATGAATTAAAGCCTTTGGTAGAAACAGAAGATGCAGATGTTGTATTTTGTGTACCGTCTATCTCATTGACAACAGCATTAGATGCAGCAAAGGGAACCAACATTGCAATCGGTGCTCAGAATATGTATTATGAAGAAAGCGGTGCCTATACCGGTGAGATTTCTCCCAGTATGTTAACCAGCATCGGAGTAAAATATGTTATCATCGGACACTCTGAGAGAAGAGAATATTTCGCAGAGACAGATGAAACTGTAAATAAAAAGGTATTGAAGGCATTTGAGCATGGTATTACACCGATCATTTGCTGTGGTGAGTCCTTGAAGCAGAGAGAGCAGGGGATTACGATTGACTGGATTCGTCAGCAGATTAAGATTGCTTTCTTAAACGTTTCAGCTGACCAGGCAAAGGTTGCTGTTATCGCTTATGAACCCATCTGGGCGATTGGTACCGGCAAGGTTGCAACAACCGAGCAGGCCGAAGAGGTGTGCAAGGCAATCCGTGAGTGCATCGCAGAAATCTATGATGAAGCTACCGCAGCTGCAATCCGTATCCAATACGGCGGCAGTGTAACAGCGGGCAGTGCAGCTGACTTATTCTCACAGGCTAATATAGATGGTGGCTTAGTTGGTGGTGCAAGCTTAAAGGCTGATTTTGGAAAGATCGTAAACTATAAGTAATTAAAACTAAAATTAATTATGACTCAGATATTTAAAATTATCCATCATGGGTCCGGTCTATCAGGACCGGACCCTTTTTTGATACATGCTTCATTAAAAGTTTGCGAGCTAACTTTTTGAGTTTTTCCCGGAAGAACATTGCTTTTCGAAGAAAAGCTTGATACAATAGTTAATGCATGTTCTGTAGAAGGTAACATACCAAGTGATAATAACAATGGTATGATTATAATATAAATGGTTGAACACGGCATATGTCCTGTTCCGCCGGTTATACCGAAGGATAAGTGAAATGATATCGTTTAGTAAAGGAGCGAAAAGATGAGTAAAAAACCTACAGTATTAATGATATTAGATGGTTATGGTTTAAATGAGAAAAAGGAAGCGAATGCAATCGCTGAAGCAAATACACCGGTTATGGACAGACTTATGGCGGAATATCCTTTTGTGAAGGGATATGCAAGCGGAATGGCGGTTGGTCTTCCGGATGGACAGATGGGTAATTCCGAGGTTGGTCATATCAACATGGGTGCAGGTAGAATTGTATACCAGGAGCTGACCAGAATTACAAAGGAGATCAAGGACGGAGATTTCTTCAAGAATGCAGCCTTACTTGCTGCTATCGATAATTGTAAGAGACACAACTCGGATCTTCATCTCTACGGATTATTATCCGATGGTGGTGTGCACAGCCATAACACCCATTTATACGCGCTACTGGAGCTTGCGAAGAAGCAGGGCTTAAGCAATGTATATGTCCATGCTTTCCTGGATGGTCGTGATACCCCTCCGGCTTCCGGCAAAGGCTTTGTGGAGCAGCTTTGGGAGCAGATGAAGATTATCGGTGTTGGAAAGATAGCAACCGTCATGGGCAGATATTATGCAATGGATCGTGACAACCGTTGGGATCGCGTTGAGAAAGCATACCGTGCAATGGTTTTCGGTGAAGGAGAGAAAGCGGAGAGTGGAATCCTTGCAGTTCAGAATTCCTACGATGTTGAGAAGTACGATGAATTTGTTCTTCCGACCGTAGTAATGGAAGAAGGAAAGCCGGTGGCGACCATTAAGGATAAGGACTCTGTTATCTTCTTTAATTTTAGACCGGATAGAGCAAGAGAGATTACAAGAGTATTCTGCGATGAAGAATTCAAAGGCTTTGATCGTGGCAAGAGAGTGGAGCTGACTTATACCTGCTTCTCTGAATATGATATCACGATCCCCAATAAGATTGTTGCATTCCATAAGATTTCACTTGATAATACCTTTGGGCAGTTCTTGGCAGCACATCACAAAACACAGCTTCGTCTTGCTGAGACTGAGAAATATGCTCATGTTACCTTCTTCTTTAATGCAGGAGTTGAGGTTCCCAATGACGGTGAGGATCGTATTCTTGTGAATTCTCCGAAGGTTGCAACTTATGATCTTCAGCCTGAGATGAGTGCCTTTGAGGTTGCTGATCATTTGGTGAAATCCATAAAGTCCGGCAAGTATGATGTGATCGTTGTGAACTTTGCAAATCCTGATATGGTTGGTCATACCGGTATTGAAGGTGCGGCAATCAAAGCGATTGAAGCAGTGGATCAATGTGTGGGAATGGCAGTAGATGCATTACTCGAAGTAGACGGACAGATGTTCATCTGTGCGGATCACGGCAATGCAGAGCAGTTAGTAGATTATGAGACCAATGAGCCCTTTACCGCGCATACGACCAATCCGGTACCATTTATCCTTGTGAACTATGATAAAGAGTATACCTTAGCTGAGGGTGGATGTCTCGCTGACATTATTCCTACTATGATCGAGATGATGGATCTGGTTAAGCCGGAGGAAATGACCGGTAAATCACTCTTGATTAAAAAATAAGTTGAAATAATTTCTATTCTATGGTAGAATTGAGTTTAGTTTTTAGGAGGTGTAGACATGGAAGCTTTAAAATTGATCGTTCAGATTATATACATTTTAGTATGTATCGCATTAACTTTCGTAGTGTTGAGACAGGAAGGCAAGCAGACTGGATTATCCGGTTCACTTGTAGGTACCGGTGAGACTTATTGGGCTAAGAATAAAGGACGTTCTGTTGAGGGTACGCTCGTAAGAGTAACGGAGATTTTAGCAGCAGCGTTTATTGTTCTATCCATCATTTTATGTTTGAATTGGTAATCAATAAGATATGAAACATTCAAAACACTCTGAAGCTATTCGGAGTGTTTTTTTTATGGCTCAGGTAATTTTAAATTGTTATGTTAAAACAAGCAATATATGGTATACTAATAATAGCAGTCCGGAACGAGATAGTCAGTGATCGTCATGTAATATATATTTATGGCATAAGCTGACTAGGGATCTGAACGATATATTAGTATGATAAGTTAGAAGAAAAGTAGGTGAATTAATGAAAGAAAACGATATATTAGAGGAAAAGAAAGTAATGTTGGAAGAAATGTTCCAGAGCAAAGAATACAAACCAATGAGGTTCAAAGACCTTCTTGCTCTGCTGCAGGTACCGCGAGGATCAAAGCATGAACTGAAGCTGGTGCTGGATCAATTAATTTCAGCAGGTAAAATCATTGTAGATGGTCAGGGAAGGTATCGTATTCCCGGTGATGATGTTAAGGTAGGCACCTTCTCCGGAACGCAGAGAGGGTTTGGTTTTGTTTCCATCGAAGGGGAGGATCAGGATGTTTTTATTCCCGGTGATGCCACCAAGGGTGCTCTTCATGGGGACAAGGTAATGATAACGATTAAGGAAGAACAGACCGGCCGAAGAAGAGAAGGTGCAGTCTTAAATATTGTGGAGCGCAGCAATAATCAAGTAATCGGTACCTTTGAAAAGAGTAAGAACTTCGGGTTTGTTCTGCCGGATAACCAAAAGTTCGGTAAGGATATCTTTATTCCCAAGGAATTCACCAAAGGCGCTGTAAATGGCCACAAAGTAGTGGTAAAGATTACAAACTTCGGTGATGCGACTTCCAATCCCGAGGGTAAAGTCGTAGAGATTCTGGGACATGTGAATGATCCCGGTGTCGATATTATGTCTGTTGTTCGTGCATATGATCTGCCGGTGGATTTCCCGGAGGAGGTAATGCGATCTTTAAATGTTATTCCTGAGGAGATCGATCCTGAGGAGATTAGAAGCCGTAAAGACATCAGAAATATTACAACTGTTACCATAGACGGTGAGGATGCCAAGGACTTGGATGATGCAATTACCATCCACAAGGAAGGCGATATCTATCATCTTGGAGTTCATATTGCAGATGTTACACACTATGTGAGGGAGGGTGCACCACTTGACAAGGAGGCATTGAAACGTGGAACCAGTGTATATCTGGTAGATCGTGTTATCCCGATGCTGCCTCACAAATTATCCAACGGAATCTGTTCCTTGAATCCGGGTGTAGATCGACTGGCATTGAGCTGCTTCATGGATATCGATGCAAAGGGTACTGTACTTGGACATGAGATCGCAGAGACGGTAATCCGCTCTGACCGAAGAATGACCTACACCAATGTTGCTAAGATTGTTGATGGCAGTGATGAGGAAGTAACCAAGGAATATGAAGAACTGGTACCAATGTTCCTTCTGATGCAGGAGCTGGCAGAGGTGCTTCGTGACCGAAGACACAAGAGGGGGTCCATTAACTTTGATTTCCCGGAGAGTAAGATTATCGTTGATAAATCAGGCAAACCGGTAGAGGTTAAACCCTATGAGAGAAATAAAGCAACCAAGATTATCGAGGAGTTCATGCTGATTGCCAATGAGACCATCGCAGAGGATTTCTTCTGGCAGGAGATACCCTTTGTATATAGGACGCATGATAATCCGGATGATGAGAAGATTAAGAAGCTGGCTATTTTTATTAACAATTTCGGATATAGCATCAAGCTAGGGCAGGAGGAGCTACATCCTAAGGAGCTGCAGAAGCTGCTGATCAAGGTGGAGGATACCCCGGAGGAGGCATTAATCAGTCGATTAACCCTTAGGTCTATGAAACAGGCAAAGTATACGGTGGCTAATACTGGACATTTTGGTCTGTCTGCCAAATATTATTGCCATTTTACCTCTCCGATTCGAAGATATCCGGATCTTCAGATCCATCGAATTATTAAAGAGAATCTGAATGGCAAGCTTGGTGAGAAGAGAGTACAGCATTATGAGAAAATTCTGTTCGAAGTAGCCAATCATTCCAGCAAGACGGAACGCCGTGCAGAGGAGGCAGAGCGTGAAGTGGAGAAGCTGAAAAAGGTTGAATACATGATGGAGCATATTGGCGAGAGCTTTGAAGGCGTTATCTCGGGAGTAACCTCCTGGGGTATGTATGTAGAGCTTCCGAATACCATCGAAGGAATGATCCGTGTCAGCGAGATGAATGATGATTATTACATCTATGATGAGGAGCATTATCAGATGGTCGGTGAGCATACGAAAAAAGTATACAAATTAGGGCAAACGGTGATTGTTGAGGTGGTGAATGCCGATAAGATTCAACGAACCATAGATTTTGCTCTCGTGGAGGAAATACCTTCTATGGAAAGGAGTCAAGAGGACTAAAGTGGGGGAAAATATAAAACTGATTGCCAACAACAAAAAGGCATATTTTGATTATTTTATTGAGGATAAATTTGAAGCAGGCATCGCTTTACACGGGACAGAGGTTAAATCCCTTAGGATGGGAAAGTGCAGTCTTAAGGAATCCTTCCTTCGTATTGAGAAGGGCGAGATGTATATCTACAATATGCACATCAGTCCATACGAGAAGGGAAACATCTTTAATAAGGATCCACTCAGAGTGCGAAAGCTTCTGATGCACAAGTATGAGATTAACAAAATCGGAGGTCAGCTGGTACAAAAGGGTTACACTCTGGTACCGTTGCAGATTTATTTTAAGGGCAGTCTCGTCAAGATTGAGGTTGGTCTTGCGCGCGGTAAGAAGCTCTATGATAAGCGTGAGGATATCGCGAAGAAGGATCAACGCAGAGAAGCGGAGAAGGATTTCAAGGTAAAGAATTTATACTAACATCACATAAGAAGAAGCATTTACCGATTACCGAGGAGGAAACCAGTATTGATACGTAGGATAATGGCAGTATTAGTCATTTGGATGCTTATATTTTCTGTTCTGGGCTTCCCGGGTGCACCGAAAGTATCAGCAGCTCAAAAGAACGGAACCATGGTTACACTGATACAACCCGGGCAAGTTTTGGATATGATCACCTATCAGGGAATTACTGTGGAAGCAGTGTATACGAACGGAGCTTACTCAGGATCTGATCCGATCTATAGTTGCGCTGCGTTTGTAAAGAAATTCTATCAGCAGGTATATGGAATTGGTGTTTATAATCTGAGTTCTACAAGCAGCACGCCGTTGATCTATGAAAATAAAGGCGAATTTCTGATTACAGAGCAGCCGCAAGTCGGTGATATTGTCAGGGACAATAATCGGACTCATTGGGCGATTGTAAAAGAGGTCTCAGAGAATACCATTACTCTGATACAGCAGAATTATAGAACTACCGGTACCATGGCATGGACCGGCTGCAGTGTAGATCGATTGGATACAGGGTATACCTTCTTCACCTATAGTGGACGGGTTGCAGATTCTGTGACCGTGCCGATTCCTCAGCTGACAGAGGGGATGAAGACAATTTACACAGGGTATCAGGAATATAAGCTTCCATTGGAACAAATTGCTGAGGATGCTACCGTATACTATACCTCTGATTATCCTGAGATTGCTGCAGTGAGTGTCGATGGTATCGTCACCCCGATTAAGGCAGGCGTAGCAGTTATATATATTAATGTAATTCAGAATAATATGGTTTATTCGTTCACCTCTGAAATCAAAGTGAAAGAACCTTATCTTAAGCTCACTTCTTCCAAAAAAGAGCTGGAGGCAGGTAAGAGCCTCACCCTCCAATTGAAACGATACGGAACGAGGGAAGAGGTATCCTGGCAGGTGTCCAATGATGCGATTGCGGTGTTTGATGAACAAACCGGTAAATTATATGCCAAGAAAAAGGGTTCTGTTACCGTGACAGTTCAATCGATTGGTGGATTAATGGCAAAGCTGAAAATAAAAGTAGTTTAATCAAGAAGGTTAATGGAAGGCTATACAACGAAATGTGGTTGTATAGCCTTTTTATCAGTTCATTCCGAGGCTGATCATTAATATAATAGAATAAGATTAATCGAAGTGGGGATTGGATTGAATATCTCGGATCGAGAAAAGATTTATAGCGAAGATTATTTTGACTTGATTATAGATTACAATGGCGATGCCAATGTTCTGGAAGAATATAGCGAAGATTCAGTTCATATCATAAATTTCTTTTTGGCAGTGGTTCATGTCCCGCTCCAAACAATAACGGAGGACAGTATTTCCCGGATCGGATATGCAGTGTTTCCTAATTTGTTCGGGATAATCAGTGCAGCCTCTTTGGAATCCAGTGGAATAACCAGACTTCGAAATATTCCAAGCTTTAATCTGAGGGGCAACGGTGTTCTGATCGGATTTATTGATACCGGAATCGATTATACGAATCCCATCTTTCGATATGCGGATGGAACCACTAAGGTTGTCAGTATTTGGGATCAGACGATTGATACGGATCAGACCCCGGCCGGTATGTCCTATGGTACAGAATATAGCAGAGAACAGATAAACGAGGCTTTGTCATCGGAGGACCCTTTCACTAAAGTACCTTCCAGAGATGAGATAGGACATGGTACGATGCTAGCCGGTATCGCCGCCGGCAATGAAGTCCCGGAAGAAGGCTTCTATGGGGTTGCTCCTGATACAGAAATGATAATTGTAAAACTGAAGCCGGCGAAGTCAAATTTAAAGGCTTTTTTTCGAATTCCGGACGACAAGCTATGTTATCAGGAAAATGATATCATGTTCGGTTATCAATATCTGCTGAAGGTGGCTACCTCTCTTAACAAACCGATTGTTATATGCAATGCCGTAGATACCTCACAATATGCTCACGATGGAAGGGGGACGATGAGTGGATGGCTATCGCTTCAGGCAAATAATATTGGAATAGCAATTATAACAGCAGTCGGGAATGAAGGCAATGCCAGAAGGCATTATTCCGGGGTGATTGATCAGACCAACGGCTTCAATACAGTGGAACTGAATGTAGGACCCGGTGAAACAGGATTTGCGATGGAGATATGGGGTGCTTCCCCTAACCTCTATACGATTGATATAACGACTCCTTCCGGGGAATATGTTCCCAGAATGAACATGAGATTATATGAGACCAGAGAGATAACCTTTATCTTCGAACCAACGATTATCTTTCTGGATTATACATTGGTGGAAGCGCAGAGTGGAGATCAGTTGATTATGCTTAGATTCAGTGATCCCTCACCGGGAATATGGAAGTTCAATGTGTATGGCAGAGGAATCACACCGATGAGTTTCAATATTTGGCTGCCGATGAATGATTTTATTACACAGGATACCTTTTTTATCCGGTCGGATCCATATATCACATTATTATCGGTATCCTGTTCACCGATACCGATTGCTGTAACCGCATATGATGTGATGAACGATAGCCTGTATCTGGATGCTGGGAGAGGATATACTCGTGTGGAATACGTCAAACCGGATATCGCTGCACCGGGAGTTAACATAACAGCCCCTTCCCTAGATCAATCCTTTATTCAAGTATCCGGAAGCAGTGCCGCTGCTGCTCATACCGCCGGAGTGGCTGCTATGCTGTTTGAATGGGGTATTGTGAATGGCAGATACCCATATATGAGTACTCAGGATATGAAAATATTCATGATAAGAGGAGCTAGAAGAGAGCTCACAATCGAGTATCCAAACCGTGATTGGGGTTACGGAATACTGGATGTATTTAATATATTCGAAAGTATGCGCAGAGAAATTCAGTGATAGTTACGATGGCTTTATAGATTTAATCATTGCGAGGAGAAGAATATGACATCGGAAGAAAAGTATAAGATCACGGGAGAGGATTATGTAGATCTGATCATGAAATATAACGGGAATCCACTTTCGTTACAGCAATTCAGTGATTATTCTATTCATATCATGAATGATACCTATGCCGTGATCTATATACCGCGAGCGCAGGTAACGGCTCGGTTCATTACTCAGTTTAACTATTCCTCAGTCCCACATTGTTATGCACTAAGCAGTGAACAAAGCCTAGAGGCCTCCGGTGTTGTAAAGTTATCCAGAACCTCAGCGCTGAATTTGCGAGGCCAGGGTGTTATTATAGGCATTATAGATACCGGTATCGATTACACGAATCCTGTTTTTCGCCGTGGAGACGGATCTACGAAGATCATATCCATCTGGGATCAGAGTATTGATAGTGAAAATGGGTATCCGGATATGATTTATCCGTCCTTTTATGGTACCGAATATTCGGCAGATCAGATTAATCAGGCCTTACAAAGCGATAATCCATTCGACATTGTGCCTAGTATTGATACAAATGGTCATGGGACCTGGTTGAGTGGAATTGCTGCCGGTTCTGAGAATAAGGAATTTGGCTTCAGTGGTGTCGTACCAGAGGCTGATCTTATGGTGGTGAAGCTAAAAAATGCAAAGGCATTTTACAGGGAGTTCTTCGAGATTCCACCGGATGTTCCTGCTTACCAGGAGAATGATATTATCTGGGCGATTCAATATCTGATCGATCATGCCAGAAGACTTAGGCGCCCTATTGCTATATACCTCAGTATGGGAACCTCCATGGGGTCTCATGATAACAACGGCAGATTGAATACCATAGCTTCCATCGCGGGTGATTTTCCGGGGGTTGCTTTATCCATTGCTGCAGGGAATGAAGGGGGTGCCAGAAGGCATTTCTACAGTACACTCGATCCGGGTGGCTCACCGGTCATTGTCGATCTATATGTAGGTGAGAAGGAAAGAGGTTTCACTATGGAGTTCTGGGGCAATCCTCCGGTAATATATACAATGGACATTTTATCACCGGGTGGAGAGTATATCCCCAGAATACAAGAGAATCTGGTTAAAAACCAGGAAGTTAATTTTGTATTCGAACAGACAGAGGTTGATATAGACTTTATCATGGTAGAATCAGATACCGGAAAGCAGGTAATTTTATTACGGTTTAAGAATCCAAGTCCCGGAACCTGGAGATTTCAGATCTACGGAAGAGGTGATTTGCGAGGAGATTTTCACATATGGTTGCCGCCGGATGCCTTTCTGTCCGGTGATACTTATTTTATGAATTCAAACCCCAATACAACGGTCACTTCACCCGGTAACAGTAATGTACCGATAACAGTTACAGCGTATAATTCCGCTACAAGTACAATCTATCCCAATGCCGGTAAGGGGTTCACTGCGAACAACAATGTTACCCCGACTCTTGCTGCCCCTGGAGTGAATATCCAGTGTCCATCATTGGACCATGGATTTACAACCATTACCGGTACAGGAGCGGCTACGGCACATGCCGCAGGAATTGCTGCGATGGTGTTGGAATGGAGTATTGTAGAGGGCAATCTTCCGCGGATCGATACCGTCGGCATCAAGAAATTCCTCATACGAGGTGCCAGAAGAAGCAACAATATCAGTTATCCGAACCGAGACTGGGGTTATGGTATCATTGATATTTATAATTCTTTCTTCATCCTGAGATCGGATGTGGGATTTCGATAGGCTTTCTTTGAGGTGGCGAATTGTTTTTGATTGCCTTACGCTGGAACCTTTGTGATTGTATGGTAGGATTGGTAATAAGAATTCAATTAATTTGTTGTCGCTTGCTTGACACCAAGGTAAAAATGTAATACGATATATATGCGTTTGAAAGCCGGATATCAGAAAGGGGCTATGCGATACTGTAATTGCAACCTGCTCTCTGATCACAATCTTACCTTAACGGGGTTGTACTGGTTTCGACGGGGGTTTTGAAATTGTGGAAGCCATTCGCAGACTAGGACTGCGTCATCAACTTAGAACTAAAATTAAACGCAAACAATAATTACGAATTAGCTGCTGCGTAAGCAGCTTGTCGACCCTAGGCAACTCGCGGCTTAGGACCTCGGCATCAAATTAGCGGGGCCCTCTATCTCCAAAGCTTTGAGGAGGTAGAAGAAACATGAAGCTACCAAAACCAGGAGCCTGTCTGCCGGCGCTTGGCGGAGGGAACAGCGAACTTCGGGTTCGCATAATAGACCGACTGTAATGGGAGAAACTGCAATGAATGGGCTTTCGGACAGGGGTTCAACTCCCCTCAGCTCCACTCAGTTAAAATGACGAGGAAATGCTTGATTTTTAGGGTTTCCTCGTTTTTTAGTATGCAATTTTATAAGGGTCATTTCTATGCAAAAATGATCTACAAACGGTCAATGTTTTTTGTGTTAGTGTATAATTCTTATTGGTACGACAAAATAAAAAAAGAGAAGAAGTATAAAACCTCTTCCCGTTCATATATTACTTTTTACTCGATGTTGTTTAAATCGTCCGGGGGATATTCCTGTCGAATGAGTAAATTGTTTCGTAAATGAATAAGTATCACTATATCCGGTAAGAATAGCGGTTTCCTTGATTGCAACACCTGATAAAAGTAATAATTTGGCATATTTTATTTTCTGTTCAATTCTATATTTTGAGGGTGATAAACCCATATATTTATTAAATTGTTTACGGAAATTTTCATAACTCATATTTACGGCAGTAGCTATATCTTTTAATGGTATATCTCTATTAACTTCTGTTGAAAGCAGTTGACAAGCTTTATCCATTGCTTCTTTTAGTATATCCTTAGTAGAATCCGGTTGGACATTTTTAAGTGTAGATAAAACCCCTTCCTGTGCTTTCAGTAACATATGCGGAAGCTGTAAATCACTGGCTTCTTTTAGTTGAAGAAGTAATGTGGAATACATTTTTATAGTACTATAATCGAAGTTTACTTTATATACAGGAGAGTCGGTTGGAAGAAGGTTTAGGCTCCGAAGATAATCATAAGTAGTGCGTCCAAAACTAATAAAAAACTCAAACCAATCTCCATCAGGTATTACTTCTGTTGAGTGATATACACCAGGAATTCGTTGGACAAAATCACCGGTATGAATAGGAATTTTGGTTCCGGTGTCTGTATAGTAATAACCACTACCGGAGAGTAATAAGAAACAACTGTAGTAATCGATTAAAAAATTATATTGTGATTGTTCCTTAGTCGGTTTGGACATAAATCCACAGGCTAAAATTCCATTCGTTAAATCGGAGCCAATGCATCTATATATGACATCATTTTTCCTTTCTGCTATTATCATAATCTCTTTTGCTCCTATCTAATGTGATTTACCAAATTGGATAAAAAGAAAACCATATAAAACATTTATCCATAAACATAAGATACTATATAATATATTTTAACGCAATAAAATAATTTTGATAAATATCAAATAAGATAAAGAGAAGGAGAAGATATGAAGCGAATTTGGGAAAATCAATATATTACACAACGTAACAGATATCCAATGCATACTCCCTACGGTGCATATGAAACAGTAGAACAGGCCCTGAGTTGTAACCGATCGATATCAAAATATGTGCAAAGTTTGAATGGTATATGGAAATTTAAATTATCAGACAATCCAATGGATACGCCAGAGGGTTTTGAAACAACAAACTTTGATGATTCTGACTGGGATGATATACCCGTTCCCTCTAATTGGGAACTACATGGCTACGGGAAACCGGTTTATACCAATATAAATTATCCTTTTAAAAGGGAAGGAGCAAATTCGCATTTTGAGATTGAAATAGCAGAAGGGCATGTTGAATTAAACGCACCATTTGTACCTGAAAAAAATCTGACAGGCTGTTATAGAACAGCGTTTGAAGTTCCAGATTATTATGAAGGGAAAGACGTATTTATTGAATTCGGAGGGATTGAATCTTGTTGTTATCTTTGGGTAAATGGTATTGAAATAGGATATTCCCAAGACAGCAAGCTAGATGCAATCTTTGACATCACAGAAGCAATCAAGATTGGAAATAATGAACTGGCTCTAAAAGTATTGCAATATTGCGATGGGTCCTACCTGGAGGATCAAGATTACTGGCACTTATCTGGAATCAACCGTGATGTAAGAATTTACGCTAAGAATAAACAACGTGTTTTTGACTTCAAGGTTGATACTATATTTACTGAATATAATTATGAGAAGGCTGAACTTAAGGTTATGCTACAACCAAACAATGTTGTGAGGGGCTACGGAGATTGCTATGCTAAATTAAGCTTATATGATGCCGATAGAGGGCTTGTTTCAACGTTTCATAGCCTGCCTTATGTTCAATGTGGTGTTTATCTGGCACCAAAGTTTATCGCATTTGCATCAGCTAATATTGATAAACCAAGATTGTGGTCTGCAGAAGATCCCTATTTATATACGTTAGTAATTGAAACTATTGATGGTACCGGAACAATAACCGATATTGAAAGTACACGAGTGGGTTTTCGACAAATTGAAATTCGTAAGGATGGTGTACTTTGCATTAATGGAAAAAGATTGCTTGTCCGTGGTGTAAATTTACACGAGTTTTGCCCTGAAACCGGAAGATATGTATCTGAGGATTATATGAAGCTTCAAATCATTCATATGAAACGATTGAATTTTAATGCGGTACGTCACAGCCACTATCCCCATTCTAGTAAATGGTACGATTTGTGTGATGAAATGGGTATGTATCTTGTTGATGAGGCAAATATTGAGACTCATGAATACGGCGGCCAACTCAGTGCATCGCCGGAATGGACATCAGCTTATATGGAGCGAGCATTACGAATGGTAATAAGGAATAAAAATCATCCTTCTGTTATTATCTGGTCACTAGGAAACGAATCCGGAGCTGGGGCTAATCACGCGGCAATGTATGGCTGGATAAAAGAATATGATAAATCAAGATATGTACAATATGAATCTACGAATCCAGGAAGTAACATCTCCGATATTATTGCGTCCATGTACCCTTTAAAGGAATGGATAGAGGAAGTGATGGCAGATTCTACAGATTTAAGACCTTTTATTATGTGTGAATACGCATATGCGAAAAGTAATAGCAATGGTAATTTCAAGATGTATTGGGATTTGGTAGAGAAGTTTCCTCGTTTTCAAGGTGGATTTATATGGGATTTTCAGGATAAGGCTTTAGTACAGAAGAGAGATGACGGAACAGAAAGATATGTATATGCAGGTGCATTTGGTGAGGAAGTCAAGGATTCTGTAGAAGACATGTGCTTAAATGGTGTGGTATTCCCAGATCTTAGCTGGAAACCCGCCGCTTATGAGATTAGAAATTGTCAGGGGCCAATAGAAATAACGTATAAAGCGAAGCTACCTTTTATGGAACAGGAAGAGTGCTATATAAAAAATAAATATTTGTTTCGTGATTTAAGTCATCTTAGAATTTTATGGGAACTTCAATGTGATGGCAATCTTGTGGAAGAAGGAGAATTAGAACAGTATAATACACTACCGGGAAATTATGAGAAAATTGTGTTGAAGTATTCCCGTGAAAAAGTATACGGAGAAGCATTTATAAACCTAAGGGTGGTTCTAAGAGAGGATTTTTCTTGTGGTAAAGCAGGAGATGAAGTCTATCGATATCAATTTGCTATAGATGAGTCTGTAATAGGAAGTAAAGAAGCCAAGTTAAATAAGGATCAATTAACAATGAAGGAAACTGAAGATGACATTATAATCCTTGGTAAGAAAACAGAGATTCATTTTAATAAAAATTGTTGTAGTTTCACTAAAGTGGTGTTAAACGGAGATAACGCTTTTACAGGTGGTAATGATAATTTTTATCGGGCCGCTACCGGAATTGACGAAGGTACAAAACATCCGAGTTACAATTACATGGCTGGTTGGTTGCAGGAAGAATTAAATGATCCGAAAATACAGATTCATCAAGTAGAAACCGCTGTAGCGGATACACAAGTATTCATTTTTACCAACGTATTCTATAATAATAAAAAGATAAATGTGATTTCTCAGTATAGAATTGGTAGCAAAGGGATCGAGTTTGATAAAACCGTGATTAATAATTGTATAAGCGAAACGATCCCAAGAATTGGTTTATCCTTTGTGTTGCCGATAGATAAAGATCAAATTGAGTGGTATGGAAGGGGTCCCTGGGAAAATTACAGAGATAGAAAGGAAGCTGCGCAGATAGGAAGATACAAAAGTACAGTTACAGAACAATATACAGCTTATATTAAGCCTGTTGAATGTGGGGGAAAAGAGGATGTCAGACATCTAATTGTAAAGGACAAATTCGATTTAGGA
The DNA here is from genome assembly GCA_023421075.1 of Bacillota bacterium. Lineage (GTDB taxonomy): Bacteria > Bacillota > Clostridia > Lachnospirales > Lachnospiraceae > Mobilitalea. The sequence goes on along the minus strand of JAEZUM010000053.1, from coordinate 45,909 downwards.
TTAAGAGTTTGTGCAGCAGTACCTTTTCATTTCGATATTCATGATTATTCTATTACAGCATGTGATAGTGCTAATTATGAGGATGAGATCCAAAGAGACGGTAATATTTATTTAAATATTGATTATTTACACGCTGGTTTAGGTGGTGATAATGGCTGGTCAAAAAATATACATTCCGAATACCGTATTGGGAAAGGTTGTTATCATTATAAAATAACATTAGAAGCTGTAGAAAATAATTACAGCGGATAATGAATAACGAGGAAATGCTTGGTTTTAAGGCGTTTCCTCTTTTTTGCATCTTTATTAATAAAAATTACATTACTGGTTTTAGGTTTGACCAATGAATAATATACATTTAATGGAAGATGTAGAAGGAGGATAACAAATGGCATTTTTTGATAAGTTGAACGATTTTGCAAAGAATGTTGGCGAGAAAGCCGGCGACGCTATTGAAATCACGAAACTGAATAATAAAATAAATACGGAAAAAGCAGCGATCGCAGAAGAGTACAGAAAGATCGGCGAATATTACTATACGAAGCATACCGAGGGTAACTCAGTCGACTCTGAGGTCGATGAGCTTATCGTTTCGATTGATGCGCATAAGAATCTCATTATGGAAACAGAGACACAGATTAGGGTGATGAAAGAGGAAGCACCTGTACCTCATGTCGCCAGCACTATGGTTGGTAGCATCAATTGTCCGGCCTGTGGAAAACAAAACAATCCCGGCACTAAGTTCTGCTGTGAGTGCGGTGGTAAGCTGGAGACTCCGCTTCAGCCGCAGGCGAGAATCTGTCCATCTTGTAAAGCCGTCGTGGGTGAGGGGATTAATTTCTGTTGTGAGTGTGGAACAAGAATAAAATAAATGGCGGCAGAATGCCGGTAAAAAGGAGGGAAATATATGAATGCAAGTCAGATTTATCGGAAAACGATGCCTTTCGTATGGAGAAAACTGGCATTGGGGCTCATCACTGTTGCGGTCTCCATTATACTATTCCTAATTATGATGGGATTGGTATGGCTGTTTCATAGCGATGGCGTATCTGTAATCATGTTTATTATTTGGATTTCTGTTGTTGGGGCTGTCCGTTTTGTGTTAATGCACTATCTAGGGTATTTGGTCAAGGCTGGTCATATAGCTGTGATCGTAGAAGCAGCAACCACCGGCCATATACCGGACAATCAAGTGGAATATGGGAAAAAGAAGGTGACCGAGCGTTTCGTCACATCCAATATTTATTTTACCGTGGATATGCTGGTATCCGGCGCTGTCAAGCAGATTCAGCGCGTGGTTGAGAAAGCGGGTAATGCCCTGGACTTCATCCCGGGAATCGGAGCCGCGGTGGGGCTAGCCAAGATCTTCATTGATATTTCCTTGGGATACATAGATGAGTGCTGCCTTGGCTATACCTTTTATAAGAAGGATCAGGGGGCCTTCAAAAGTGCAGCCGATGGAGTGGTTATCTATGCTCAGAACTGGAAAAAACTCTTGAAGGATGCCGCAAAAACGATGATTATGGTGGTAGTTGCTTTCATTGTCATCGTATTAATTTCATTTGTGGTGTTGGGATTACTGTTTCGAGTTCTGCACTTTAGTGGATTTGTTGCATTTGTGATTGCATGTTTTGTTGCTTGGGCTGTTAAATTTTCATTTATTGACAGCTATATTTTGGTCAAGATGATGACCTCTTACTTGGAGATCGCTCCTACGACTCAGATCACCTACGACCTCTATGCCAAGCTGAGTAATATGTCTGCCAAATTTAAGGAGCTGTTCAATAAAGGCTTACAAGAAGACTCACCATCACAGCCGACATCACAACCAACTAATACATCCGGCCAAGTTACTCCTGAACAAAATGATACTTCGACAACATCACCAAACGTTCAGGTTAAGACCGTATTCTGCGGGCAATGTGGCGCTAAAAATGATGAGGGGACGAAGTTTTGTGGTTCCTGTGGTGAGAAAATGAGCTAACTATGTTACAGGTCAAGGTGTTTTGAGGAGCAAGCTTTCTAGGCCGTAAAAAGCACATGTTCTTGAAACATATTAATCGGATCTTAAGATAACTGTTATAATATATGGGAATATGTAAAGAATAAGCATATCAAGATATCTGTGAGAGGTATGGATATGCGTAAAAATTTGTATATGTTATTGGTCATACTAGTTGTTTGTTCACTAATTAGCTGCCGTAGAAATGGAAAGGAGAACAACAACAATCAAGTACCACAAAATTCTGTGACCCCGACTGAGTCAATTCAGAATGAAACAAATCAGCAGATAACGCCGGAAGAGATGATAATGGATCCGGAAGCCTGGAAGGAAAAATTTCCACAGATTGTAGCATCCTTTAAAAAAACATCCATGATGGGTGATGATATAAAGGAGGATTCGAGTTTAGGGGGATCACATCCCTTTGATTATCTGAAGGAATATCCAAATATCTCAATCCTATATGAAGGCATGGGATTTGCAAAGGAATATTATCAGGCAAGGGGACATTTTTATGCACTGGAGGATGTAATTAATATTTCCAGACCCAAACCGGGTGCAACCTGTCTGGCCTGCAAATCCTCTGAATTTGAAAAACTGGTTAATCAGAACGGAGTTGCTCTATATTCTACAGATTTTCAAAAAGTCGTTCAGGAGGTTGAATTTGGGATCACCTGTTATAACTGCCATAGAAACACTCCTGGAGAAGGAATACAGGTTACCTCGCCTCACTTAAACACGGCGATATCCAATCTGGATCTAAAGCTTAAACCCGGAACCCTGGCATGTGCACAATGTCATGTAGAGTATTATATCAAAGGTGATTCGAAAGAAGTGGTTCTTCCCTGGGATAACGGATTAGAAGTTGAACAGATCGAGGCTTATTATGATGGCATGCAATATTCGGATTGGACCCAGCCAAGGACGGGAACGCCTTTGATTAAAGTGCAGCATCCTGAATTTGAGATGTATAGTGGAAGTGTTCATGATCAGATGAAGGTTTCCTGTGCCTCTTGCCATATGCCTGTCGTAAGCGAGGAAGGGCAGGAATACCAGTCACACTGGGTTACAAGTCCTTTGAAAAATGCGCAAGCCACCTGCGGAAGCTGTCATGGCGATGACATAGACAGTGTGGTAAAGACAGTAGAGTCGATTCAAAAGAGAACTCACAATATGGAAGGTGAGGTAAGTGATATGCTCGTTAAACTGGTTGAGGATTTTGCTCAGGCGATCGAGGATAAAAAGCTTGATGATGCAACCATCGAAGAATTAAGAGGCCTTCATCGAAAAGCGCAGTATCGTTGGGATTTTGTATTTGTGGAAAACAGTACCGGCTTCCATAACGCCGAAAAATCCACGAAAGCTCTGGAGGATGCAAAAAATTATGCTCAACAGGCCATAGATATACTGGACAGTATAAATTAATAAGAAATGGTAAGAATACAACCAGAACTTGGTAATTCAAGGCTGGTTGTTTTTTTATTTCAGAAAGGGCTGTCATAATAAAGATGATGAAAAGGTTTATAAATTTTGTTAAATCTATGAGGTTTGGAATTATCCTGCTGGTACTGATTATTATACTATCTTTTTTGGGAACGATAATCCCCCAGGGATACCGTGCGGATTACTATACTGCCAGTTATAATAAAAGCCTTGCCTACTTGGTATTATCCTTTGGATTCGATCATGTATACAGCTCTGTCCTGTTCGGTTTGCTTTTTGCACTATTAAGCTTAAATCTTATATTTTGCAGTATCAGTAGATTGCAAAAAGTCCTTCACATGATAAGAACTCAGCCTAAGATTAATGAAATGGAATTAATTCGTTGCTATGAAGAGAGTGAAAATCTATCAGAATCCTCCTATATGACTGAAATATTAAAGAAATATGGCTTCCAGCGACTGAGAATGGATGCAGTAAGTAAGGACATATACCATTCCAGAAAAAACATAATTGGATATTTTGGCTCCTGGATGTTGCATTTTGGAATAATCGTTGTATTTCTGAGCTATGCCTATGGGCATATTACGTTCTATTCGGAACCGGTCTATGGTGTTCCGGGCACTGTGCTTCCGATTCCGGGTACTGATTTTAAAGCTAACCTAAGGGAGTTTACAATAAATTATCGCAAGGATGGTTCCGTTCAGCAATATACATCAGAGGTCGATCTTCTGAATGGAGATGGGAAAATCATAAAAAGCAGTGCGGTGAGTGTAAATCATCCAATGAAATATAAGGGATATACTTTTTATCAGACGGCTTACGGCTGGGCCATGGATTGTCAAGTGAAGAAAAACGGTGTCAATGTCTTTGACAGGATTACTTATGAAAATACCTCCATTGCTGTTCCGGATGATCTTATTACAATATATATTAATTCCTTCTATCCCGATTTTGCAGCATCCTCCAAGGGCATCACAACACGATCGGCCGAACCGAATAATCCTGCAGTACTATTTACGCTGTATTATCGGGAAGAGGCGGTTAAGATGGATGTAATGGCATTGGGTGATACCATGAAATGGAACAATTATGAGATTACCCTAAGTAACCCAAGAAGATATACTTACCTTGATGTTAACCGGATGAAGGGACAATTTGGAGCAATCATCGGGACGGTATTCATATTAACAGGACTTTTATCTGTTTTTTACTTAAAACCGGACCTAATCGTACTTTGGAAGACGGACCACGGAATTCATGTATATGGTATGGCAAATAGGATAACAAAACAAAAAGTAAATAAAGAGAGGAATAATTATGTTTGATGATAAGAGCCTATTATTGATTGCGGTAATACTATATGGATTATCCTCCGGATTTTATATTACCTACTTTGTTTTGAAGAAGAAGCTTCTTTCCTTAACCGGGTCCTGGCTTATAAAGGCTGGTGTTATATTCCATACAGCTGCGCTATTCTTTAGAATTCTGGAATCGGGACGCCTTCCCTTGACGAGTCAGTATGAATTTGCAGCCACTTTTTCCTGGGGAATTGCCCTTACATTCCTTGTATTCGAATGGAAATACAAATTAACAACCCTTGGATTGTTTACTACACCAATTATTCTGCTAGTTACCTTCTAATCCATAATGCAGTCATCGGAGATTAAACCGTTAATGCCGTCGCTACAGAGTAACTGGTTGTTCTTTCACGTAGGCACTGCCGTGTTCAGTTATGGTGCTTTCGCTATTGCATGCGCGGTATCGGTCATGTATGTTATCAGGGATAACATGAAAAATGACTCCTTTACCCAACAGAATCTACCCCAATTTCATGAACTCGATCAAATTAGCTACCGAGCAATAGCTTTTGGATTTTTTATGTTAACACTGGTAATCTCCACCGGTGCAATATGGGCGGAACGAGCCTGGGGGAGGTATTGGAGATGGGATCCGAAGGAAACCTGGTCGTTTATAACTTGGGTGATCTATGCAATCTACCTTCATGTCAGACTGAACCGAAAATGGAAAAACAGAAAAGTCGCTTGGTATGCAATTATCGGCCTTGGTGCCATTATTTTTACCTTTGTCGGTGTCAATACACTAATGAGTGGATATCATTCATATTAATTCTAAGAAAATAGGAAGAGACCAAAAAGTAATTTTCTTTCCAATATGAGCCATGAGATAAGAACACCAATGAATGGAATTATAGGAATGACAAATCTTGCACAGATGTAGTCAGCCGACGAAGAACAAAGATAATACCTCAATCTGGTATTAGAATCAACGAAGTCACTGGTGCATATAATCAATGATATTCTTGACTATACACTGACTGAAGCAGGCAAGATGTCGATCGAAAATAAGACCTTTAACTTAAAGGAGGCAATCAATGAAATTTTATTACTACTTAATATTACTGCTGATCAGAAAAAATTAGTGTTAAATTGCCATGATGATATGAATGTTCCCGAATTATTAAATGGGGATATTGTAAGGCTGAGACAAATAATATCGAACCTTGTAGGTAATGCAATCAAGTTTACAAAGCATGGCAGTATTGAATTAAAGATAGAAATCCTAGATCGAACTTCCAGTAATGTAAAGCTGTTATTCTCAGTAGCAGACACCGGGATTGGAATCAGTGAAGAGCAACAAAAGCTGCTATTTGGCAATTTTGTGCAGCTTGACAGCACATATTCTAAGAATTATCAAGGAACCGGTCTTGGGCTAGCAATTTCAAAGAAATTAGTAGAGCTGATGAACGGTGAGATTTGGTGTGAAAGTGAACTTGGGTTCGGCAGTACCTTTTATTTTTCATTGGACTTAGCAGTACATACGGACAAACGTTCTGATAGAAATGAGGTACCGGATAATTACGATAGAGAATTATCGTTTCGGCAGAAAAAAGTATTGATCGCCTATGATGATCGAATTAGCCGAGAAATCATTGTCAAGCTGCTTGAAAAAAGAGGTGTATATGTATTGACTGCATCTGACGGCAGGCAGGCGGTAGAAATATTTCGGAAAGAAAAGCTGGATTTAGTATTACTTGATGTTCAAATGCCGGAATTCAATGGAATATCAACGGTAAGAGCCATTCGGGGAATAGAAGTCGGTACAGGGACACACACACCTGTAATTGCTTTCACTGCTTATGTGCAGATGCTAGATAAGGAAGAGCTGTTGAAAGCAGGAATGGATGATTATTTAGGAAAACCGATCGAGATTAGAGAGTAAAGCTGCGTTGTATGCATCGTATTCCTACTTGACAGAGGGGTTGTTTGCTTGCTATTATAATGTTGCACGCGACAACAGTTGCGTGAGACAACTATAAGAACAAAGGCAGGAATTCCCTATGATGATTGTTCATAACCTAGCAATTATATCCAGATACAGCAACTTATTTGCTATGAAAAATCTGCAGAAATTTGATATTGGATATGCAGAATACGGTGTACTGATGTATTTGGCAGCCAATGAGAATACGAACCAGGAAGCCATCGCCCAGCACTACTCTATTGATAAAGGTGCTATTGCTAAAACCATGAAGAAGCTGGAGAATAAGAACTTTGTGGATCGGCAGACCAATAAGAAGAACCAGAGAGAAAAAATAATCACCCTAACCGAGCTTGGAAAGTCAATTATCGAAGAGATGCGAACCCTTCAAAATGAATGGAATGACCTTTTGCTTCGGGGAATTACGCCGGAAGAAATCGAGCAGTTTACCAAACTTACGGAGAAAGTATCCCAAAACGCTGCAAATTATATGAATGGAGGGTCATTACATGACAATGAAGGAACACAAAAAGCCTAGTCTGGTATTAATTATGATTATTTATTTGTTTGGGGTTTTTATGGGAGCGATTGATACCGGTATCGTTACCCCGGCCAGAACCATCATACAGAACAATCTCGGTGTCAGTGAACAAATCGGCATCTGGATGATAACAATTTACACGCTCGCATATGCTGCCAGTATACCGATTATGGGCAAATTAGCCGATAAGTATGGCAGGAAGTATATTTATTTGATCAGTATATTTTTGTTTGGCCTAGGCTCCCTCTTCTGCGGGCTGTCTCAGAACTTCGGAAGCTTCACCCTATTACTTGCAGCCAGAGTAATTCAAGCAATTGGTGGCGGTGGTATAATGCCCATTGCTACGGCTGAATTCGGAACCAGTTTTCCGAAAGAGAAGAGAGGCATGGCCTTAGGTCTGGTAGGTGGTGTCTATGGAATTGCGAATATCTTTGGTTCCTCAGCCGGTAGTGCAATCCTGGATCTCTTTGGGACGCAGAATTGGCAATTTATATTTTATATCAACATTCCGATCGCAATCTTTGTTATCATCGTTGGTTTTCTTGCGTTGCCAAATACCAGAGCCGTTGACACACGCAAAATTGATTTTCTTGGAATTATCACCGTTGTGGCTATGGTGGTTTCACTGCTATATGGCCTGACAAATATTGATTTCTTCCACATTCTGGATAGCATCTCCGATACGGATGTATACCCCTATTTATTGATTTTCATCCTCCTGTTGCCATTGTACATATTTATTGAAAAGAAGGCTTCGGATCCTGTAATTAACCTATCCTATTTTACGGATAAGAATATCATCATCACCCTAGTCATCTCCTTTATCAGCGGAATGGTAATGATGGGGATGATATTTGTTCCGCAATTTTCTGAAAATGCATTGAAAATCGCATCGGGAAAAGGAGGTTATTTTGTTATCATCCTTGGTTTATTTGCCGGTTTAGGAGCTCCCTTGTCCGGAAAGCTGATTGACAAATTTGGAGTGAAATTCATCTTGTTTATGGGCTTTCTGGTATCCATTACAGGATCGCTGTTCCTGATCTTTGTAACAACCAATTTCCCGAATATGGTCACAGTATCCGTCTCATTGATGCTGATTGGTATCGGTGTCGGATTTACAATGGGCACTCCTCTGAACTATATGATGCTGCAGAATACGGATGTAAAAGAATCAAATTCAGCACTAGCTACCTTATCCTTGGTAAGATCCATCGGTACTGCCATTGCCCCTGCGATCATGGTTGGCTTCCTGGCACATGCCGGCGGATTGGTACAAACCAATGTAATGAGTATTCTGCCCAATGAGATTACCATGCCGGAACTTCCTTATGCAGAGGAAATAACAGTTGCAATTGACCAGCTAAAGGAAAACCCTCAAATGAAGGATAGGCTTGCAGGAGTAGAGATTCCCGATCTGGAGGCAATGAAGACAATACGGATTGACTTTAATCAAAGGAGCGATTACCAGATGCCGGAAGTGCTGGTAAATCTTATGAAATCCGCTGATGTCACAACCATAACACAAAACAGTCAGACACTTGCAGAGAACATGTTTGCACAGATGACACCGAACTTAATTATCAAAATTACATCCGGTATTGATAGTGGGATCGCCGGAATCGCTTCCGGAATGGAGCAGCTAAACATGGGAATCACCGGTCTTAAACAGAAGATGAAAGAGAGTACAAAGAGTGCTGATGATATGTCAGCAGCGATACAGGGGATGGAAGGAACAATCAAGCAGATGAACGATCTGAAGATGAAAATGACAGTGCTGAAAAATGCGATCCCGTCTGCGTTCGAAACGGCTAAGACAAATTATCTCGACGAAATCAGTAATAGAGATGAGCAGCTACAGAATACCTTCCAGGATACCTTAAATACTGGATTTCGTAATGTTTATCTCACAGCGGCCATCGCTGCAATGATTGCATTAATCTTTTTGTTATTCTACCAACCAAGGAAAGAGGAAACGGCATATGAAGAAAGCAATTAGAATTACACTAATAGGCTTAGTCACACTCCTGATCTCCTTTGGGGCAATATTCTTAATCTATGTTTCGGATTACAGTAAAGCGGAGGATAGAGCGGTAGAAGCAATGGAGAACAGTTTGTCAGAGGGAAAAATTACGGTTGACCATAATCTGACGATCTTTCATGCGGGAGAGGATACGGGTTCGGCTCTTATCTTTTATCCCGGAGGAAAAGTAGATGAAGTGGCTTATGTTCCGCTGTTAGAACGCATAGCGGATCAGGGAATTACCTGTGTACTGGTGAAGATGCCCTTTCACCTGGCAGTCTTTCACCCGAAGGCAGCTGACAAGATATATGATAAGCTGCCTGATATAAAACAATGGTTTATCGGAGGGCATTCCCTGGGCGGAGCCATGGCAAGTAATTACATGGCTGAGCATCCGGACAAAGCGGAAGGTTTAATCTTACTCGGTGCATACATTTATGGTGAGGTGAAGCCGGAGGAGGTATTGACCCTGTATGGATCCAATGATTTGGTTCTGAATCGGGAAAAGATTACTTATGATCAAAATGTAATTGTGATCAATGGAGGAAATCATGCAAACTTTGGTGATTATGGGAAGCAGAAAGGGGATGGTGACGCAACCATTACCCGCGAAGAACAGCAGGAACAAACAGCGAAGGAAATCGTGAATTTCATCCAGAATAAGCAATAACACCCTCGGGGGATAAAGCAGCCTTACAGATTTTTTCAACCTATATTCAATCATAGAAACGACCACAGAGCAGAAGGCCTGTGGTCGTTTCTTTCCATAAAAGGAAATATTATCATTGAATGGAGATAATGGGACTCGAACCCACGGCCTCCTGCATGCCATGCAGGCGCTCTCCCAACTGAGCTATATCCCCATCAAGCATTGAAAAATATAATGGAGACAGCTGGACTTGAACCAGTGACCCCTTGCTTGTCGAGCAAGTGCTCTCCCGACTGAGCTATGCCTCCATAATTCGGAATTATATCATGTTTGCTTGACGGATACAAGATTATTTATGATGGAATCGAACGATACTTATAAATATTTTTTGTTCATGAAACAATAAGAAAGGCATGCCAAAATATCAATAATATGTTAAACTATCTCTACATGCATTAAAATTTGTATTGAAAGACGAAGGAGGGGGAACTGTTCTGAAGAAGGATTCTTTTTTAACCAGACAACCGGGGATCATCGGTGCAGAGAAATGCAGACAGTATGCCTTGTTGATACCTTTGCTTCGGGTAGATGGGGAAATCTGCATGCTTTTTGAAAAGAGATCCAGAAATCTAAGGAGGCAGCCGGGTGAAATTTGCTTTCCCGGTGGGAAGCTCGAACCAAACGAATCACTTCTAGAGTGTGCCATTCGTGAAACGGTCGAGGAACTAAACATACACAAAGATCAGATCAATATACTCGGTACAGGAGATATCTACATCTCACCCTTCAACCTAATGATCCATCCCTATGTAGGAGAGATAATTCATTACCGGGATACCTTCAGCTTAGAAGAGGTAGAGGATATCATAAAAGTACCGTTGGATTTTTTTCGTAAGCATCCACCGGAGGTATTTGAAAGTAAGCTGATTAATGAACCGGCCGAGGATTTTCCTTATGATTTAATACCGGGAGGGATCAATTATCCTTGGGCAAAGGGAATACATGAGGTATTGTTTTATCGCTATCAGGATTGGATTATATGGGGAATGACTGCGCAAATTGTTCGGTCAATCATTCATTTGATTGACGAATATGAGATATGCTGAGACCTCATAAAAATCATATTGGTCATGAAGGAATCACCCAATCATAGCTTATATTATATGGTTAACATAATGAAAGGAAGAATGACTCGAATGAAAAACATCTTACGAAAGCATAAGCTACTGCGTACCCTATTTGAACTGAAGGGTAATCCCCGTGCCTGTGTCTATACAGAACCCATGTGGGGGCTATCCATGAATCTATGCCTGCCATATGCAACCGTATATATGCTTGCCTTTGGAATGAATGACATACAGGTTGGTATCGTAACTTCGATCTATATGTTTTCTCAGATGATCTGTGCCTTTTTATCCGGTGCAATTGTTGATAAAATGGGACGTAGAAAAAGTACGATGATCTTTGACTTTATTGCCTGGAGCCTCCCCTGTCTTATTTGGGCGTTCAGTCAGGGCTTCTGGTTCTTTGTTGTTGCCGCATTGCTGAACGGTACAATGAAGATAACTACAGTATCCTGGGATTGTCTACTGGTTGAGGATGCTCCCAAGGATAAAATCACTCATATTTACTCCTGGGTTATGATATCCGGGAATCTTTCCGCACTCTTTGCACCCATATCCTCCATACTGGTATCACAGTTAACCCTGATACCTGCGATCCGCATCCTTTATATCAATGCATTTATTATTATGACGGCGAAGCTGCTGATTCTATATAAGTTTTCCACAGAGACCGCGGTTGGTAAGATCCGGCGTGAAGCAACCCGAGAGATGTCCTGGGGGGAGATGATGTCCGGTTACAAAGGGGCATTAAGAAAAATACTACACTCCAGAGGAACCATATTTGCATTGGTTATCAGCATTCTGGTAGAAATTGTTGCGATGCTTGGAATGACCTTCTGGCAGATTATTGCATCCCGTCGTATCGGAGTTCCGGATACTTTGCTGCCGATCTTTCCCATGGCACGCAGTATCCTGTCGATTATCCTGTTCTTTACCATTATTGCCCACATCAAGCAGTCAAAGCTGAAATGGCCGCTGTACGGAGGGTTTATCAGCTCAATAATCAGCTGTATATTATTGATTTCTATCAGTAAAACGGGAGTGTTGGGCTATGTGATTTTATCCGTATCTCTAATATTTGAAGCATTAGGCGTGGCTGTACTAAGTACTCTTCGTGAGTCTCTGGTCGCGATCCATGTGGATCATACGGAGCGTTCCGGTATCATGGCTCTGTTACAGACGACCGTTATGCTGGTGAGTGTTCCCTTTGGCTACATAGGTGGTTTACTGAGCGATATCTCAAGAATATTACCCTTTGTTCTGAGCATCACCTTATTATTGTTGGGAGTATTAGCAACGGCCATATTTTATCGTAGTGCCACCAATAAATATTCGTCATAGTCTATGGATTAATGCTTAGGTCGAACATTACGGGGTTGCGTATCATATATTATTATGATGATGAAGCAAAGGAATGATAATTATCTATTATAATCAACATTATCCTTATAGTAAGAACTCGATGCCGTATTATTTTGACAGATATCCAACGAATCCAAGATATCGCTATCCATCATATAGTCATGCGGCGGAATATAACAGTAATGATATGGAATATGAAATGAAAGATTATGGACCGGATCCCTTTGTTATAAATATCGATGAGGCAGCAAAGGCAAATAACAATTTTCGAACTACTTTATGGACCGGGGATCATCTTCAGCTTACTTTGATGAGTATACCGGTGGGAGGAGAAATCGGTCTGGAGAGACACCCGGAGCTGGATCAATTTATTCGGATTGAGGAGGGTGAAGGTATTGTCAGAATGGGTAATAGACAAGATGATTTGAAGTTTCAAGAAAAGGTATATGATGATTTTTCCTTTATCATACCTGCCGGTACCTGGCACAATCTGATGAATACAGGAAGTATTCCGATTAAGCTTTATTCTATTTACGCTCCACCGCAGCATCCGCATGGAACGGTACATCGAACAAAGGAAGAGGCGGAATCGGCAGGACATTCCCACAGTACCCGTAGAAACCACTAATCATTATCTAAGATAATCCGGGATTATTCTGAAGATAAAGTATTTGTCATGAGAAGAGATACTCCGCAGGGAACAGATCAATTCGACAGAACTGTTTCCTGCGGAGTTTTTCGCTGTGTTGGAAAAGGTTTGATATAAAGTCAGAAAAAATAAACGGATATGACATAAAATGAACATAGGTTATTCTATAATTACGTATATTATGATATTCTAATTCTGTTAGATTGTAAATCATATGCAAAATGTGACAGAGAGAGGAAACCTTACGATAAGGGGGATTTGTAGATTATGAAATTATTTCACCTATCCGATTTGCATATCGGGAAGCAACTTCACTATTATAATCTTAGAGACAATCAGATTGAGATATTACGGCAGATTGTAGACAAAGCGAAGGAGTATCAGCCGGACGCAATTATCATAGCAGGAGATATTTATGATAAATCGGTACCTTCCGCCGAGGCTTATGCCATTTTCGATACTTTTCTAATAGAACTTTCCGAGATAACGCCATCGATTCCGGTTCTCATGATCGCAGGGAATCATGATTCGGCCGAACGGCTCAATTATGCCAGCACCTTCTTGGAGAAACATCATATCTACATATCGGTACTTCCACCTCAGACAGAGGAGGACCGTCTGAAGAAAATTGTATTAAAGGACGAGCATGGAGAGGTTAGTTTCTACCTGCTCCCTTTCACCAAGCCCGGTTACATAAGGCACCTGTTCGAAGAAGGTACTGTTACCGGTTATGACAGTGCAATACGTGAGTTAATCGAACGAGAAGAGATTGATTATAGCGGTCGAACGGTTCTGGTGTCCCATCAGTTCTATATCTCCGAAGACAAGCTTCCCGAGACCTGTGAATCAGAGCAGGCTTATATCTCGGTGGGAGGAGTTGACAGTGTCGATATCGCTGCCATAAGAAAGTTTGATTATGTTGCGCTGGGACATCTTCATGGTTCTCAGCAAATCGGAGAGAAATACATTCGTTATAGCGGTACTCCGCTCAAATACTCCGTCAGTGAAGAAAGGCATGATAAGTCGATCACGATGGTGACCCTGGGTCCTAAGGGGGATGAGCCGATCATTGAGAAGATCCCCTTAACTGCAAGTCAGGATGTTCGAAGGGAACAGGGTACCCTAAGCGAGATTATCGGTCGAGCCAACGATCAGAACCGGAATGACTTTGTCAGTATCACCTTAACCGATGAGGCCGAACTATATAAGCCGAAGGATCAGCTGGAGGAGCATTATAACTTTATCTTGGAGGTTCGGGTTGAGAATAGCAGAACACGGGCACAGATGGAGAATATAACAGGTGAGGCCGCGGTTCTTGATCCGTTGGAAGCATTTCGAGCATTCTATGAAGAGATAAACAATGAACCGATGAGCTCTATGGAGGAGAAGCTGATGTCGGAGATCATCACAGCGGTGAGGGGGGAGGAGAGTAAATGAAACCCATTTATGTAAAAATGAGTGCCTTTGGATCCTATGCCGGTGAGGAGGTTGTTGATTTTAAGGAGGTCAATCATGGAATCTTCCTAATTACCGGAGATACTGGAGCCGGTAAGACAACGATTTTTGATGCAATCACCTATGCTCTCTATGATCAGACCAGCGGAGGAAAACGTGACGGTGAGATGATGCGAAGTCAATTCGCCAGGGAAGACATAAGAACCTACGTGGAGCTGAAGTTTACTTATCAAGAGGAGATCTATACGATACAGAGATCCCCGAAGCAAGAACGGATCAGCAAGAGACGTAATAAGGATGGAGAGCTGACTAAAACGATCGATCCGCCGGCGGTTGAGTTGATTATGCCGGACGGAATGCCTTATCGGGGTAAGGTTAAGGAGACTAATCAGAAGATCATCGACATCATTGGCCTGGATGTGAATCAATTTACTCAGATTGCAATGATCGCACAAGGTGATTTTCTAAAGCTCTTACATGCACCCTCCAAGGAGCGGAAAGAAATCTTTGCAAAGATTTTTAACACCCGGATATATTGGAGGATTGAAGAGGAACTGAAATACCGTTCCAAACAGATCTATGGTTGGCTGGAGGATAATCGCAAGGATATCCTTCGTGAGGTGGACAACCTCCGTTGTATTGAAGGCAGTACGCTTGAACAACAATGGGCGGAAACACCGCATTTTTTGGAGAGTGGTAATGTGGTGCTGATCCGTATGATGGAGCAGATTATAGAAGAAGCGAGGATGAAGGAAAAGGAGCTTTTGAGCTTAATCAGAGAAAACCAGAATGAAGTAAGCAAAGTGACACTGGAACTTCAGCAAGCCGAAGGAATGAATCAATTGTTTGATTCCTTGGAGAGGGCAAAGACCCTTCAGGAGGAGCTTAAACAGAGGGAAGTGGAAATGAATTCATTGAAGATCAGGCTGGACTTTGCTCGAAAAGCTCAGATGATTGAAGCGAAGGAGAAGGCATTTCTGGATAAACAGAAGGAGTGGGAGGCCGGCAAGCGGAGGCTTGAAGAGGTAAAGGAATGGATGAACCAAAATCAGCCTATTCTGGCAGAACTGCTTCGAACCAGTGAAGAGGCTGAGCTCTTATATAAGAATCAAAGTCCGGAGCTGGGGACAAAAATAAATAAAATTAATGAGTTCCTACCCAAGTTTGTGGAATATGAGACTAAGTGCAAGGAGTATGATACTCTGACGAACAACCACGCCTTGGTACATAAGGAGCAGGAAGATATCTTGGAGGAGATCAGGAAAGCCATCGTTCAACAAAATTCTCTGCAGGAGGAACTACAGATTTTGAAACCATCTTCGGAGAAGCTAGCTATCCTTTTGCTGGCGGTTGAGAAGCTATCCGACCATAAAGAAAATCTCGAAAAGCTACTGGTCGATATTCAGGAGCTGGTGAAACTAAAATCAACATATTTGCAAAAGGAGTCTATGGTAAAGTGTGCACAAGAGAACGCTTTTGAACAGACTAAGAATTATGAGCGGCTCTACCGGCGCTTTATTGAAGGACAAGCAGTATTATTAGCGCAGGAACTAAAAGAAGGCTGCCCCTGTCCGGTCTGTGGTTCCACCGCGCACCCTCAGAAGGCCGTAGAGTTGGATACCACGATTACTCAGAAAGAGCTGGAACAGGCTAAGATAACAAAGGAAGCAGCAGATCAGGAGCTGCTTAAGAGTTTGGAGGCATTTCATAAGGAGCTTCAAAGCTATGAGAGCAGGAAGACATTGGCGGAGCATGAGGGCAGAAGACTACTTACACCGGATTTTGAGGCAGAGACAGTGACGGAAGAGGATGTTCAATGTGCGATTAAGGAATGTATGTCCAGACTCCTGGAAGAAACCGCGAAGAAGCAACAGGCCATGGCAGACAAGGAGAAGCTACAGCAGAATGAAGAGTTATTACTGAATTTAGGAAAGAAGCTTGAGGCTTTTACATTAAAAAAGGAGTCGGTTGATCTTACGCTAAAGGAGCTGGAGAAGAATCTGGCGGCAGCGGATCGAGAGCTAAAGCTTCTGAAAAGCAGCCTTATCTATGATAGTCTCTCCGCTGCGCAGGAGGAGCTTTCGGCAGCCAAGGATCTCCTGGCAACACTTGAGACATTAAAAGAGGATGCGGGTAAAAAGCATCAGGTTCTATTGGAACAGATGAATAATGCCAAGGGCAAAAGTAATACCGAGGAAGAAAATCTTACAAGAATACAAGGTGAGTTGATTACACGGAAGGAAGCCTTTGATCAGGAGCTTACACTGGGCGGTTTTTCAACGATCGAAGATTATCATGCTTCTTTGTTATCGGTCAGTGTTATGAAGGAAATGGATCAAACGCTTCAGGGGTATGATCGGGCTCTTATCGAAAATGAGAATAGCTTGAAGCTTTACTGTGAGCAGACTGCAGGGAAAGAGAAATCGGATACCTCTCTATTGGTAGCGAACAAGCTCCGGCTTGCCGATACAGGCTTACAACTGGATGAAGCGAATAAACAGATATACGGGATTCGATCAGGCAATGAGCGGATTCTTGTGAATACCATGAAGCTTTATGAGATTCGACATAAAACGAAAGAAGAGTATGCTGTGATAAGTCGATTGGAAGCCACCGCAACGGGTAAGGTTGGACCGAAGCGTCTGAATTTCCAGACCTATATACAGAGAAGATACTTCAACTCCATCTTAAGGGAGGCAAATAAGAGACTTTATATCATGTCAAATGGCCAGTTTATCTTAAAGTGCCGGGATGTGGAAGAACTGTCCAACCAGGGTGAGGTTGGCTTGGATCTTGATGTCTATAGTATGGTGAATGATCAGATTCGGGATGTTAAGACCTTATCCGGCGGAGAATCCTTTATGGCTGCACTGGCCATGGCTCTTGGTATGGCAGATATCATTCAGAACTGTGCCGGTAGTATTCATATTAATACGATGTTCATTGATGAAGGCTTTGGTTCCTTGAGTGATGAGACCAGAATGCAGGCAATTAATGTGCTGAGTGAGTTATCGGAAGGTAAGCGGCTGGTTGGAATAATATCCCATGTATCAGAGCTGAAGGCGGTGATCGGGACAAAGTTGATCGTTACAAAGACGGATAAGGGAAGTAAGGTTCGTTGGGATATCGGAGATTAACGGCAGTCATATCATTTATTGGTCAGATAATAACACTTTACAGAGGTCTTATAACACTTTACAGTGGTATTGCGCTGACCTTATTTTCTCGTGAATTCATAGATGTTATAATGGATATTGCTCTAATGATGATGGGATGGAGAAGCTGGTCGATAAGCTGGTGGTAAGATCAATTATGAATCAAAGGGGTTGTTTCAAAGTATGAGTTAGCATTAAGAAAGGGCTAACGATAACTGTTTTGAAACAACCCCTTTTAATAAAATATGCTGATCTACAGGGAGTTAGGAAGTAGAAGAGCTTTATAGAAGAAATACAGGCATCAAAGGTCAGAAACGATATTACAAAGGATGGGACATATGAATAAGAAGATGATGGTCCGAGTGGCAATGTATCTGTTGGGAATGGTTCTTTTAGCACTCGGAATAACTTTAAATACGAAAACCGGCTTAGGGGTATCTGCAATCGTCTCAGTTCCATACTGTATTTCGGATATTTGGAACATGAATTTTGGGAATGTAACCTTTATGATCTATACATTATTTGTCTTAGTACAGATTGGTATAAAAGGAAGGAGTACTAAATTATTCGATATTTTGCAGATCGTAGTAAGCATATTATTCACCAGATTATTGAATCTCTTTGGAAGTCTTGTCAGTTTTCAATCAGAAAACCTTGTGATTAATTTATTGTTACTCCTGACGGCAATCCTGCTTACCGGTACAGGTGCAGCAATAACAGTAAATGCAAGACTGATCTCGAATCCTGCAGACGGGCTGGTAAGAACGATTGCAGATTCAGTCAAGCTGGAGATGGGATTGGTTAAGAATTTGTTTGATATATGCTGTATCGCGGTGTCAGTTATCATCAGTCTGATCGTTCAGGGAAGACTGAGCGGGATTGGGATCGGAACCATCCTCGCAGCAGCCGGGATCGGTCGAGTTATTTGGCTCTATAATCAATTGTTTCGCAGGAAAGTGGAGGAGATGTCCGGTATAGAAGATCAATCCTAACGGATATCTTTGTACTTTGAAAGGTTGTTTGTGAAGTGGTATTTTTATTAACAAGGAGAAGCTGAAGATGATTACAAAAAAGATGAGACTGGAATATACACAGCAGGCACAGGATATTATGAAGTCCTTGTCCCTCGAGGAGAAGGTATCCTTGATGAGCGGCAGAATAGATTTTAAGGAAGTAAGGGAAGCAATAAGAAAGAAAACAAATCAGCATTATAATCATATCCCCTACCCTGCCGGCGGATTGCCGGAGCATAAGGTACCTCCGATGCTGTTTTGCGACGGACCGAGAGGCGTTGTATGCGGTACGGGTAGGAGTACCTGTTTTCCGGTCTCCATGCTTCGCGGTGCTACCTTTGATCTAGCGTTAGAAGAAAAAATCGGACATGCAATCGCGAAAGAGGTGCTGGCATACGGAGGCAACCTCTTTGCGGGAGTGTGCATCAATCTACCTTATCATCCGGGTTGGGGAAGAGGCCAGGAGACTTACGGGGAGGAATCCTATCATCTGGGTGAGATGGGTGCTGCTCTGGTAAGGGGGGTACAGGAGGAAGGGGTTATAGCTTGTGTTAAGCACTTTGCTTTTAACCAAATGGAGAATTCCAGGTTTAAGGTAAATGTGGAGTGCAGTAAGCGTACAGAACGCGAGGTATTTCTGCCACATTTTAAAAAGTGTATTGATGCAGGTGCAGCCAGTATCATGAGTTCTTATAATCTATATCAGGGTACCTATTGTGGACATCATAACTATTTACTGAATCAGGTACTAAAGAAGGAGTGGGATTTTGACGGCTTTGTCATGAGTGATTTTGTCTGGGGCGTTCGTGATACCGTAGAAGCGGCCAACGGAGGCCAGGATATGGAGATGTGCTGTACTACTTACTTTGGAGACAAGCTCATAGAAGCGGTTCGTGTCGGAAAGGTTCCGGAGTCGAAGATTGATGAGGCGGCTTTGCGTATTATTAGGACAATTCTTGCTTTTGAGGAAGCTAGAACTGAGGTTAGTAATGAAGAAATCGGATGTTCGGAGCATATATCCTTAGCCCTGCAATCTGCACGAGAGGGGATTACATTACTGCAGAATAAGGATAAGACTCTGCCGCTGGATAGGTCTGCCATTAAGAAGCTTCTGGTACTTGGCAAGCTGGGCGAAAAGGCTGTAACCGGCGACCGGGGTTCCAGTGAGGTTTATCCTCCGTACATAGTAACTCCGATACAAGGACTGAAAGACATAGCGCCCGATTCACAGATCATAGCTGAGGATGGAACGGATCTAGAGCGTTGCAAGATGCTTGCAGCGACAGCGGATGCCGTTGTATTCGTAGTAGGTTATGATTATAACGATGAAGGTGAATATGTAGCAGAGGATCAGAATGACTTGTATACCGGAGCCGTAGGCGGTGATCGAATCAAGAGCCTTGGATTGCATCCGGAGGATGTGCGACTGATTAAGGAGGTCGCTCCGTTGAACGAACATAGTGTGACTGTTCTGATTGGTGGGAATATGATCATGATGGAAGAGTGGAAGGAAGATGTGAAGGCTGTTCTGATGGCATATTATCCGGGAATGGAAGGTGGAACGGCAATCGCCGAGATTCTATTTGGTGATGTTAATCCGAGTGGCAAGCTTCCCTATGTTGTTGTGAAGCAGGAAAGTGATTTGCCACAGATAGATTGGGATACGGAGTTTCAATACTATGACTATTATCATGGGTATTCAAAGCTTGAAAAGGAGGGAACCCAGCCAAGCCTTCCTTACGGGTTTGGCTTATCCTATACCTCCTTTGAGTTTCACCAGCTCCGAGTCGCAAGTACTTCAGAGAAGCTGATTGTCAACTGCCGGGTAACCAATACCGGTGATCGGTCCGGTACGGAGGTGGTACAGCTGTATGTTGGCTTTGAAGAATCCTTCATCGATCGACCGGTCAAATTGTTAAGAGGCTTTCAAAGAGTTGAATTATCGGCCGGAGAGACCGGGGAGGTGGAGCTGACATGTCCGCTGTCAGAACTATGTTGGTATGATGAAACGAAAAATCAACTACAGTTGGAGCATATGGAATATCGTATCTATGTGGGCTCCAGCTCAGACCCGAAGGATCTCATCTCGGGGGTAATCTATCTTTAAAGCTTACCATCTGATCGATAAATTCATTAGGAATGTATTTAGCACTATGTGGGAAAGCAGCCGAAATAGACAATATGTGATGTGCCCCCTATAAGTTGGACTTGAAAATTCAACTTATAGGGGGCACGTAAATGTTTATTCCGGCTGCTTTTTATCATATAGGAAATTACATCCTATACGATAAAAACGCTCCGCTAAGGATGCGCACTTCGCGGATATGAAGTAGTTGCTTCGCAACCCGCTCAGGCGCGAAAGTGTCAGCGTGCTGACACTTTATTAGAAGGTTTTGCTCCTTCCTTGCGGAATTCCTGGGGTGTTTTTCCGGTCAGTGTTTTAAACTGCCTTGAAAAATACGAGATATTCGGAAAACCGCTGATCAGCGCGATGTCTCGAACACTGTTCTGGCTGAGCAGCAGTAATTCCTTTGCCTTTTTAATACGTTCATTTAAGATAAAGGTAGTCAAGGATTCGCCGGTCTGTTCACTGAAGATGTGGGATAAGTAATCCGGACTTAGATAGACAAGTGCCGCTAGCTTTTTACGATTTAAATCGTCATCAAGATGTTCTCTGATGTATTTTTTGACGATCGGTATCGCTGAATCGGATTGATTGATGGCAGACATACACTTATGGAAGACATCAATTACGTGATTGATCCAGAGCTTCATGGAATCCGCAGAATTACAGGCTTGATCAAAAATAGCTTCCGATGTATTGTCATCAAATAATCGGTTTGCAGCTTCTCCGTTCTTCTCTAGGATCGAATAAATTACCTGCATAAAGTCATGATTAAACCGGACCAAGTCACTTCGACTGGCCATGTGAGACTTCTGTAAATCGTTGATAAAATGTAAGGCTTCTTCTTTTACCTCGGTTATTTTGTTTTGCATCAGCAGATTAGACCATTCAGTGATGAACGTCGGATTGGTATAATACTTCTCTGTGACGGGTTGTGTTGTATCAAATACTTTACACAGCTCACTGATATTACTATGGGCAAAGTAAGCCAATTGTTTGAAGGAGTAACCCAGATTTAAGAGGGAGGTCTCCGTTCGAATATATAATTGGAACAAACCTGGCAGGGAGGTTGTAAGTCCGCGCATAATCTGATTACAGATTCGGATATAGGCTGCTCGGTCGATCCTTTCCTCCTTTTTTAAGATTATCAGATACTGCTTGTCATTTAACCTGGCAATCGTTGGTAGGATACTTAAGTTACCCAGAATCTCATTAAGGACATTTTTAATGGCATACTCATATAAATTAATCTCCCATCGATCTGCCTCATTCTTAATGAATGCTTCCAGTAAAGCTACATAATAGCTCTGTATATACAGGGCTTCGGGCAGGTGATACTGTTTCAGCTCCTTTAAGATCTGCTCTTCCTCCGGCGGAATAATCTGCAAACACAGATCACTCCAGAACTGCTCCTCTAATTTCTGCTTACTATTTTCCCAGAATTTCGATTTTTCCTTATAAGCTTCCTGAGTTTCCAGCTGCCTCACCTTATTCATTGCTAATTCCATGCAGTCATACAGCTGCTTGTTATCGATAGGCTTTAGCAGATAATCGATGCTCTGGAGCTTGATTGCATTACTTGCATAATTAAAATTCGCATAGGAGGTAAGAAATACTGTTACGGTATTAAACCCGCTTTCACGAACCCATTTGAGTAAGTCCAACCCGCTACCTTTGGGCATCTCGATATCACTGATCATAATATCAATCGGATGTGACCGAAAAAACTCCTGGGCTTGTTGCATGTTATACGCGCAGTAAATCTGTTCAAACCCCAGCTCCATTGCTTCGATTGAGGTGCGAAGTCCTTCGACGCTATAATATTCATCATCCACTAATAAAAGATTCAAAATGCTTCCTCCTTAATATACACTGGGGTAAATGGTAATTCGATATCAATCTGGGCACCGGCACCGGGGCGGTTAGAAAAGTGAAAATTGCAGTTTTCCGTGCCAAAGATTACAAAGGTACGCTGCAAGACATTACTGATTCCAATATGCTTCGTGGAAGCTTCCTTAATATATTGATTGATATCCTGAAAGCGCTCCAGCAATTTGGGATGGAAGCCACAGCCGGTATCCCAGATGTTAATGAACAGGGAGGTTCCGCCCTCTTTTTTTAAGATAGAAGAGCTGATATGGATCTCGATTTCTTTTCCGGGAACCACTTCGTACTTTATGGTATTTTCAACAAAGCTTTGAATAAGTAATGGAATAACTGTTGCGGGAAGGGTCTCCGGTACAAAATCCGTATAGAGGGTAATGCCATTTGGATAACGTATCTGAGATAATTCAATATAGTTCTCTACATGCATGATTTCCTGCTTCAGAGACACGGTCTGTCCGGACGAAAGCGTATAACGTAGATATTGACTCAAATCCTTAAGCATAACCTGCATCAGATCCGTTCGATTGATTTCAGCCAATTGATACGCCATATTTAAACAATTGATCAGAAAATGTGGAGTAATCTGCAGTTTCAGGTATTGGTTGTGGATTTGTTGCCTGGACAGTTTTTCTTCATATACATCAATCTTTAATGTTTTAATCTCGCTGGTCATTTCATTGAAGGCATCATTCACCTCTTCAAATTCGATACATACATCATCAGCTTCGATTTTTGCGTCGAGATTACCGCTTTTCAAGGAATATATTGCATGATTGATGTGGGATAAAGGATGGATAACCCATTGGTTAATAATATAAGCAACCAGGGTCATCAGGCATATTACAATCAAAAAGATAGCAATTAAAAACGGTGTATATTTTTGTATATCCATCAGAAACTGGTTTCTGGGAATCAAGGAGACGATATATAGCTTACCAAAATCCATTTTTCGTGCTACCATAAGATTTTTTTGGTTTTTAACTTCAATATATTGATATTTGTTATGCTCAGAAAGATCTTCGAGCGGGATTGTTTCGATCGGTGGATTATTACTGGTTACGATACCATTATCATCGACGAAGAATACGCTCTGCGTCAGTTCTTTGCCAACAAAAGGTTCCAAAGCATTATCGATACTGATCCATGCTCCGATATGGCAGCTGTGAATCTTCAAAATCCGAAATAAGTAATAGTTCCCATTAATGTTGATTGGAAACCAAAGCCCCTTATTATCCGTGGTATATAAGGTGTCTTCATTAATACGTGTGGTAATTTCGGTCTTGATATTCTTATAGGTGCTATAGGAGGAATCGGAATTCGTCGCATCAAGATAAGTATTGCCGTTGGGTGAATAGAGGAAAAAACCATCCATATCATAAATAGATAAGGCTGATCGAAAGCTTTTTTGTACATGATAAATCGATGAGAAAAACTGTTCCGAGGATAAGTCATTCTTTTCTATAATTCGGATATTTCCATCATCATATGCAAAATTTCGGAGGTAATTTTCCGTTGTATCAAAACTGTTATTCAGCCGGTTCTGATATATAGTGAGGTTTTCTTTCATCGAATCATAAATCTTGCTTTGAAGTTCACGAAAAGCAATTACATTATTGATCGCCACCAAAGCGATAAGCAAACTAAAAACCAATATGATGAAGGCTCCCAGCCGAAAACGCAGGGAACGTGTTTTGATATGCTGCAATTGATCACCCTCCGTAACGTACAATTAAGTGGATAATACTTATACTAAATGATATCATAAAAGCGTAATGAGGAAGTGCAAGCTTGCTTGTGTCTTCCGATTGGAGCCAACGATCATGAACGAGCTCCTTGTTCATGATATCATAAAAGCGTAATAGATTGGAGCCAACGATCATGAACGAGCTCCTTGTTCATGATATCTTAAAGCGTAATAGATTGGAGCCAACGATCATGAACCGGCTCTTTGTTCATGATATCATATAGAAAAAATGCTTGCAAGGCTTTGGGGTATTGTCAAAAGAAGGGTGATAAATCATAGCATCATTGTGCAAATTCACAACAGTATAATTCTTTTAAGACGCATAAAGGCTAAGCTATAATAGGGGTGTCAAAAGGAACTGAAGTTGACAACCGAACAAAAAACCAGAAAGAGAGAGGGTAATTTATGAAAAAAGTACTAGCTTTATTGTTATCTGTAATGTTGATTTTCAGCTTGGCTGCCTGCGGTAAGGCGGAGGAGGATACAAAGACCTCCGAGAACACTCAGACCTCCGGAGAGAATCAGACGGAAGCAACACAAGCACCGGATAGCCAAACAGGTACCGGTGAGATCACAAAGCTTGTTATGAGTTTTATGACTTGGACAGGAGCACCCGTTGACACAGTGAAGGTACAGGATGCAATCAATGCGATCACAAAAGATCGTTACGGAATTGAAGTAGAATTACAGATCTCCGACGCCAGCTCTTATAAACAAAATATGACACTGGCCTTATCCGGTGGAGAGCAGGTAGATGTATTCAGTACGATTATGTGCAATTATAATGCATTGGCACAACAGGGTTATCTTATGGACCTGGATGAGAATGATCTATTGAAGAACTTTGGATCCGGAATTGTAGAAGCAGTTGGCGAGGAATACGTGAATGCATGTCGCATCAACGGAACCTTATATGGTTTACCGAATAACCGCGATATGGCACAAGGTCGTGGCTGCGCTGCTATTGCGACAGAGTACTTAGAGGGAATCGGCTACAAAGTTGATGCCAGCCAGGAAATCGTTAAGATTACACAGGCTGAGTTAGATGAGATTTATGCAAAGCTTCATGAAAAGTACCCGTCACTTGAGGTGTACAGACCAACCACTCTTTCTATGAGCCAGTTCTCCAACGTTGACTTATTAGGCGGTAATGCCTTTGGTGTATTATTAAACTATGGCAAAGAACTGAAGGTAGAAAACCTGTTTACCAGTGACTATTATAAAGAATATACCGCTCGTTTATATGGTTATAACCAGAAGGGCTATATCAGTGCTGATGCTGCAACCGATACAACAGCAGTGACAGAACTCGTTAAGGCAGGAACCCTAATGGGATATACTACAGGCGGTAAGCCCGGTATTAAGCAGCAGGAAACCAATATGTGTGGACGTCCGATGACAATTTTCCAGACCATGGAGGATTATGTCAGCTCCGCAGCAGTCGCTTCCTTCCCTTGGGCAATCTCTATTAACACAGTAAATGCTGAAGCTTCCATGCGTTTATTAAATGCATTTTATACCGATGCCGATCTTGCCGATATTCTTGCGTGGGGTATTGAAGGTCAGCATTATAAGGTACTTGATACTGGTCTTGCAACCTTTGCAGATGGTGTTGATCCTACCAATTCCGGCTGGAATCACTCTATGGGTTGGGAATTACCGAATCAGTTTATCACTAAGGTATGGGATGGCAATGATCCGAACTTATGGGCTAATATCAAGAGCTTCAATGATAATGCAAATAAATCAGCAGCATTAGGATTTTCCTTTGACACAACTAATATTGCTACCGAGCTTACCAGTGTTCAAAATGTATATGATGAATATCAGAAGAGCATCGAGTATGGTTTCCTTGACCCTGCTACAGGAGTTGATGAAATGATTGCAAAGATGCAGAAGGCGGGTATTGATAAGATCATCGCTGAGAAGCAGACACAGCTAGATGCATGGGCTGCGACCAAATAAAAACAAATTGAACCAATAAGTGTATGATTTTGTTTGATAATTGACAATGGCTGAAAGAGTACCGGCCATTGTCAATTATCAACAACAACCTAAGGAGATGATAACTTGACTGACGTGATGAAAAACAAAAACTCATATAGGAACATGAGTTCCGCTAAGAAACGATCAAAATTAAAACGCTTCATCCCGATTTATATCATGATGCTTCCCGGACTCATATATCTATTTATCAATAATTATATGCCTCTTCCTGGGTTGGTTATCGCGTTTAAACAATACAATGCCAAGCTTGGCATATATGGAAGTAAATTTATCGGATTAAAGAATTTCGAATATTTATTTAAGACGAGTGATGCCTGGGTTATTACTCGAAATACGATATTGTATAATGCCGCTTTTATTATCGTGAATACCGTTATGGCGATTTTAGTCGCTGTTATCCTGAGCGAACTGAATGGAAGAAGAAAGAAGATATATCAGAGTGTAATCCTTCTTCCGAATCTGATTTCTACCGTTATTGTAGGGTATTTGGTATTTTCTTTCTTTAGTGTGGAAAATGGATTTGTAAATAATACGATATTGCCTCTGTTCGGGAAAGAACCGATTACCTGGTACAGTCAACCCAAATATTGGCCTTTTATCATTATCTTTGTTAGTGCATGGAAAAGCATCGGATATAATTGCATCGTTTATCTGGCTACCATCCTGGGCTTTGATCGGGCATATTATGAATCAGCGCTGGTGGATGGTGCAACCAGATGGAAGCAGTTTAAATATATCACCCTTCCGTTATTAAAGCCTACCATTATTATGCTTACCTTAATGGCGATCGGTCGAATATTCTACTCCGATTTCGGACTGTTTTATCAGGTACCGATGAATCAAGGAGCATTATATTCCGTTACAAACACAATTGATACATATGTATATCGCGGCTTACTACAGCTTGGTAATATCTCCATGTCTGCTGCCGCAGGTCTGTATCAATCTGTTGTAGGATTTATTCTGGTATTAGGTGCGAACCTGATGGTACGTAAGCTTGATAAAGACAGTGCCTTAATTTAGGAGGAATTGAAAATGAAAACAAGAGAAGCGAAACTATATGATATGATTGGTCATTTGATCATGACAATTCTATCCTTGCTGGCAATTATTCCGATTATACTGATGTTAATCTCATCAGCGACGGATAATGCTGCTTTACTACAGAATGGGTATTCCTTCTTTCCTGAGAAGTGGAGTTTGTTTGCCTATGAATGGATTTTTAAATCAAACAGTGCAGTTGTCCTTCGTGCTTATGGTATGTCCTTTTTGCTGACAGCAACCGGAGTTACGGTCAGCTTGATTATCACCACCCTGCTTGCCTATGGCTTATCGAAGAAGGAGCTTCCATTCCGCGGACTATTGACCTTCCTGGTATTCTTCACTATGTTATTCAACGGAGGATTGGTGTCAACCTACATAAATTATACGAATGTATTTCATGTAAAGGATACCTTCGCCGGCTTACTAGTACCGGGACTTTTGATGAATGCCTTCAATGTACTCTTGATGAAGAGTTACTTTGTTACCAGCGTTCCGGATGAAATTCTGGAAGCAGCATATATTGACGGTGCCGGAGAGTTTAGAACCATGTTTTCGGTAGCGCTTCCGATGGCAAAGCCTATTCTTGCAACAATCGGTATGTTTGTGGGGATTGCATATTGGAATGACTGGAATAATGGATATATCTATCTGGTCAAGAATACGGATTTATTTAGTATACAGAATCTGTTGAACCGTCTGATGCAGAACATTCAAGCTTTGAGTCAGAATGCGACCAACCTGTCCAATGCAGGAGAAGGCTTGGCACAGGTACCGACGGCTACGGTACGTATGGCACTAGCAACCCTCGGTGTACTGCCGATTATTGTGATCTACCCCTTCATACAGAAGAACTTTGTAAAGGGAATCACACTGGGTGGTGTAAAGGGATAATTATTATTAAATGATATGAGAGGCTACTTATCACTAAATGCATGAAGCAGCCTCCTAATTCAGCTGATGATTCAAATGAAGAAATAATAGATTCTATATAATTAGTATAAATTCTTTAAGTTGATCGAAGGAGGAGGAAGGTAGTAATGAAATATAATACGATTGCAGAGGTTACGGATCTGGGACCTTTTATCTCAAAGATAGTATTAGAGACAGGACAGTCGCTATTCAATTGTGAGATTGATCCGGATACCTTTCAGGTATATGTGACAAGAAAGGATCGAAAGACAGGTAAAGTGCTTCAATTACCGAAAGCATGGGGATCCAATGAGTTGATACCATCACAGGGAGAGCGAAAGGTTATAGCAGCCTATCTCTCTGATAACGAAGGCAATCGAAGCGATAATAGTTCCTTCATCACCCTCGAATTAGAGGTGGATCCAAGAATTTCACAGGGAGCAACCATAGCATTTAATGGTACCTTCAATGTACAGGTGGATAGTGATTATACCATTACACAATTTAAGCCGATCCAATCTGCAAATCAGATAATAGAGCATATGGTTTTTTCGGAATTAAACAATACCAGCATGATGCTTGCGGATCAATTTACCACAGGCGTATTCCGTGATCAGGATATACACTTAGGCTTTGCAAGCTACGAGCCAAAGAAGAATGGGAATAAGAGACCCCTCATCATTTGGCTGCATGGAGCAGGTGAAGGCGGAACGGATCCGATGATTGCGGTAATCGGTAATAAGGTGGTTAATCTGGTATCGGATCAGATCCAGCAATATTATGGTGGTAGTTATGTTTTGGCACCTCAGGCACCGACTATGTGGATGGATGATGGTACGGGACGTTATAATACCGATGGCAGCTCTATGTATGTAGATTGTCTCATGAAGCTGATCAACGACTATATCGAGAATCATGAGGATATCGATAAAGACAGAGTCTATATCGGTGGTTGCTCCAATGGTGGCTTCATGACGATGAAGATGATTATCACATTCCCGCAGATATTTGCGGCAGCATTTCCTATCTGTGAGGCACTGTCCGATGTCTTTATCACCGATAATGATATCGAGAGGATCAAAAAAATCCCTATATGGTTTACCCATGCAACCAATGATCCGATCGTTGATATAAACAAGCATACCGGAACTACGTTTCAAAGATTATTAATTGCCGGAGCAGCGAATGTACATTTCTCCTGCTTCCCATGCGTTGCGGATAATACAGGGAAGTACTTTGATAAGGATGGAAAACCCTTTGAGTATAATGGACACTTTAGCTGGATTCCGGCCTTAAATGATGAATGTGTACTGGACTATAACAATAAACCGGTCTTCATAAAGGATAAGGCTGTTAGCATGTTTGAGTGGCTGGCAGAACAGAAGAGAATATAATTTCATTCCGATTCTATAAGTAATATGTTAAAAAACTAGCATCTATGAAATGTGGTAATACAGATTGAGATTGGGTAATTTGATTGGCAGAATATGCGATCCGATTATCGAATCTCTTTTCATCTGTGTTAACCGAAGAGGTAAACAAAGAAGGTAACGGATAGGTTAATCGGAGAAAATACTTGACATGGAGTTCACTCTACATGTTATGCTTATATGGGGAGGTACTTACAAATTAATTCGAAGATCCGAATGCTGCTAATCGTCACTATAACACAATAATGAGGTAGAGAATGAATTCAAATGAGGGAACAAAGATAACGAAGGAAACAACGGTTGCAAAGAATGGTCTTTGGAATCGAAATTATATCAGTACTTTAATCGTGAATCTTATCATCAATATTGCCAGTATTATCCTAATAACAATTCTGCCCCTATACACCATGACAATCGGAGGCAATAATTTTGTGGCAGGGCTTCTTACAACGGTTCTTACTATTTCAGCCTTTCTCTGCAGGCCGGTATTTGGGAAGCTGCTGGACAGTATAGGCAGGAGAAAGGTTTTGATACTTGGGTTAGCAATGTTTGCGTTATCCACTGTTATGCTACTTGCTTCCTATCATCTTTATATTTTACTTTTCTTAAGATTAATGCAAGGTGTAGGGCTCAGTGCTTATTCTACGGCACTAGGAACCATATTATCGGATGTAGTTCCGATCGAACGGGTCTCGGAGGGAGTCGGATATTTCGGGATTGCGTCAACCATTGCTATGGCAATCGGTCCTTCCATCGGGCTTTATCTGATTGAGCGTTACGACTATAATACGGCATATGTTGTCTCCGCCTGTATTGCATTATCCGGTATTATCTTCACGTATTTTATCTGTTATGAAAAAGGATCGGCTGTAACAAAATCAAACGAAGAGACACAGGTTATCTCTACCACCTCTGTAGATACCATGAAGCAGCTCAAACAAAGCAAATTTATTGAGAAGACGGCTTTAAGACCATGCTTTGTCATATTCTTCATTGTACTAGCCATTTCGGCTGTATTTTCCTTTATGCCACTCTTTAGCAAAGAACGAGGGATTGAACATATCGGATTATTCTTTACCTTTTACGCCATATCGATGATTATATCAAGACTGTTCACCGGAAGGATTGCGGACCGTTACGGTTTTGTATTTGCATTTATACCGGGAATCGTGCTTACCCTTTTACTGTTTCTTACACTTGCCTTCGCCTATTCCCTGCCAATGGTTCTTCTTGCCGCAGTTTTTTATGGAGTTGGCTATGGAACGGTGCAGCCGGTTATGAATGCGATTGTGATTAAGCTATGTCCATCGGAGAGAAGAGGAGCGGCCAATGCAACCTATTATGCAACCTTAGATACAGCCTTTGGGTTAGGTTCCTTTGTCTGGGGCTTGGTGTCTCAGGTTTTTGGGTTTACCGCTGTATTTCTGATCTGTGCAGGTTGTGTAGCACTATCCGTAATTATTTATTATCTTGTACTTCATCCGGTAATCCGTATGAGATACTAGATTTCATTGCGGAATAAGGATTTTTAAACACTTATAAAATAATTAGTTGAAATTTTATATAAATAATTTATAATGATATTAACTAATTAGGATGGGATGTGGCGAATTGAAAGCAGGGATCAAACAAATCAGCGATATTACCGGATACTCTCCGGCTACGGTCTCGAATGCGCTGAACAATAAAAAGGGTGTTAATCAAAAGACGTCAGATGAGATCTTTCGCGTTGCGAGGGAAATAGGCTACATCGATAATAATGTGATCTCAAAGATTAAACTGGTTATATATAAAAAGAATGGGTTAATCATCGATGATACGCCATTCTTTGGATTTTTGATTAGCGGGATAGAGCAGGAGTGTCGCGAATTCGGCTATGAACTAGTGATCGGCAATCTGGATTCCAGGCTGCCGGATTATCAGGAGAAGGCAAAACAAATGATTAACGAACCGGGCTCTGCTATCATTCTTCTGGGGACGGAGCTATCCCCCGAGGATTTGAAGCAATATAAGAATTCTCAGTGTCCTTTGCTGCTGTTGGATTATTGGAGCTTTGATATGGATTTTAATGGGGTAATGATCAACAATGCCGATTCGGCAAGAAGAGCAGTCAATTATCTTGCCACCTGCGGGCATCAATCCATCGGCTATCTAAAAGGAAAATTCAGAATTCTTGGCTTTGAACAAAGGCAATCAGGATATCATTCAGCCCTTCGGGAGAACAATCTGCCGATTAATCCGGAGTATGCCATCGAACTCAGTACAACAATGAATGAGGCATATAAGGATATGCTTTCTTATCTGGAAGAAAAACCGGATTTACCTACCGCATTCTTTGCCGATAATGATATGATCGCGCTAGGAGCCATGAAGGCATTGCAGGAGAAAAACTACCGAATTCCGGAGGATATCTCCATTATCGGGTTTGATGATCTTCCTTTTTGTGAGATTTCCTCACCAAGGCTGACCAGCCTGCGGGTTCCGAAGCAGGAGATGGGGCGTCTTGCCGTTCGTAAATTAATTGATATGGTAAAACGAGAGGATGACGTACGTTCCAAGATACAGGTTTGTACGGAATTTATCGAGCGTGACAGCGTAAAAAAATTATAAAAATATTTAATAGATTTAGGATACACCAGGCAGAAATATATTTCGTATTATGAACTTAATCTAGCCGGATCGGAAGTAATATAACCGATCTGGTTTTTTTGTGTCTTCAGAGGCAGGATGTTTGCAGAAGTTTTTATTTGAATTAAAATTTATATAAATATATATATAAAAATAACTTGTATTATTATATAAAATGTTTATAATAAATAATATAAAATATTTATATTTCATTTTATAATAATTTCAAGGAGAATTCACTATGAAGCAGATTAAAATTGGTTTTGCACCGACAAGAAGAAGTATTTTCAGTGCACCGGATGCAGTGAAGTACGCTAATTTGACAAGAGAAAAATTACTGAGCCTTGGTGTTGAGATTGTAGACATAACGGATATTAACGAAGAGGGTCTCTTTTATGATGAAGCAGACCGGGAGAAAATCGCAGATAAATTCAGAAGAGAGAAGATAGACGGACTATTCTTCCCCCATTGTAATTTCGGAACAGAGTATGTAGTTGCCAGGCTGGCTAAGGAGCTGAACGTTCCTGTATTATTATGGGGACCGAGAGATGAAAGACCCGATGAGAACGGAATTCGTCTTCGCGACAGTCAGTGCGGGCTCTTTGCGACCGGCAAGGTGCTTCGAAGATTTCAGGTGCCGTTTACATATCTGACCAACTGCAGATTGGAGGATGCTGAGTTCGAGCGTGGTATCTCCAACTTCCTTGCAGTATGCAATGTAGTGAAGACCTTCCGTAACATTCGAATCTTACAGATTGCACCGAGACCCTTTGATTTCTGGTCGACCATGTGTAATGAAGGAGAACTACTGGAGCGCTTTAATATTCAGCTGTCTCCGATCCCGATGCCTGAACTTACCGATGCGGTGAAGAAAGCCAAAGAAGAAGGTACCGAAGTGAAGGCAGTTATGGATTACTGCAGATCGAGCATGAATATTAAGATCAAAGATAACGAGCTGGAAAACGTTGCGGCGCTTAAGGTAGCGATGAAAAAACTGGCCTCAGCCTATGGTTGTAAGGCAATTGCGATCCAGTGCTGGAACGCTCTTCAGGGTGAGCTGTCGATTATGCCCTGTGCGGCCAATTCCCTACTGAATGAAGAGGGAATTCCCGTGGTTTGCGAGACGGATATCCATGGAGCGATTACATCCCTTATGGTAGAGGCGGCTGTTCTGGATGATACCAGAAGCTTCTTCGCTGACTGGACGGTGCGCCATCCGGATGATGAGAATGGGGAATTACTCCAACACTGTGGCCCCTGGCCGATCTCGGTAGCGAAGGAGAAGCCTACCATTGGTTATCCTCTTGCCTTCGATCATCCCGGCGCAGTGGAGGCAGAAGCAAAGCATGGCAATATGACACTTTGCCGGTTTGACGGAGATAACGGTGAGTACTCGCTGTTATTAGGAAATGCAGAGGGAATCGAAGGACCTTATACCAAGGGCACCTATGTCTGGGTAAAGGTTCAGAACCTGAAACGATTAGAGGATAAGCTGGTGTGCGGTCCCTATATTCATCACTGTGTAGGAATTCATAAGGATGTTGTGCCGGTTCTTTATGAAGCCTGCAGGTATATTGGTGTGAAGCCTGATTTGTACGATGATGTAGAGGAACAGGTTAAGGCATATATCAGAGGCGAATAGTGTGAAAATGAAATGCAATTTTCCCACCTCCTAGATTGTGCCTGCGAAATCCTCGGCACAATCTAACTCATAGGGTAGGAATGCTAAGTTAGTGTGAATTATTGATAAGCATAATTCATTCTTACAAGTTTGTGCCTACATCTTCCTCGGCACAAACTACTTCAAAGGGTTGGTATATAAAGTCACAATAGCTTACTGTAGTTTTGATGAAAGGCATGGTTATAAGTATGAATTTAAAGGCAAAGTCTTTTGAACTGCGTCAAACGATTTTAGATATGATCTATCAAGCAAAGACCGGACATATCGGCGGAGACTATTCCGTCCTTGATATTTTGGTCACTCTGTATTACAAGCAGATGAATGTATCACCTGAGCGTACACAGGACCCGGAGAGAGATCTTTTTGTTCTGAGTAAGGGACATTCTGTGGAGGCTCTCTATAGTGTTCTTTACGATAAAGGTTTCATTACGAAGGAGGATGTCCTTAGCTATTCCCAATTTGGTACGAAGCTGATTGGCCATCCGAATAATAAGGTGAAGGGGATCGAGATGAATTCCGGTTCCTTGGGCCATGGCCTGTCCGTCTGTGTCGGAATGGCTTTAGGCTCCAAAATGAGCAACAGAAGCAACCGTGTCTATACGGTTATGGGCGATGGAGAGCTGGCAGAAGGCTCTGTATGGGAAGGCGCAATGGCAGCTGGCCACTATAAGCTGGATAATCTTTGTGCTGTGATCGACCGTAATCGTCTGCAGATATCGGGCAGTACCGAAGAAGTCATGTCTCAGGACAGCCAGGATGAACGCTGGAAGAGTTTTGGCTGGAATGTGATTCATGCAGAGGGTAACAATATTAAGGCTTTGGACGAAGCGTTTAACCAAGCGAAAGCGACGAAGGGTATGCCTACGTTAATCATCGCAGATACCACAAAGGGTTACGGAGTATCCTTTATGGAGAATAATGCGGCATGGCATCACAAGATTCCTTCCGAACAGGAGTATCAGCTGGCTATAACAGAGCTTGAAAGAAGGAGAGTGGAAGCAGATGAATAACATACCGAATCGACAGGCAATCTGTAATGTATTGGTCGAGCAAGCGAACATAGACAAGGATATCGTTGTATTATGCAGCGACTCCAGAGGCTCCGCTTCCCTGACGGATTATGCAAAGGCACATCCGGATCAATTCCTGGAGGTGGGGATCGCGGAGCAGAATCTGGTCAGTATCGCAGCAGGGCTTGCCAAGACCGGAAAGAAGGCATTTGCAGCTTCACCGGCTTGTTTCCTCTCCACGCGAAGCATGGAACAGGTTAAGGTGGATGTGGCGTATTCCAATACCAATGTAACCTTAATCGGAATCAGTGGTGGGATCAGCTACGGATCGTTAGGAATGACCCATCATTCAAATCAGGATATCGCAACGATCGGAACGATTCCGAATATGAGAGTATACATACCCAGTGACAGACATCAAACCAAAGAGCTGATCGAGGCACTTCTTACCGATGAGAAGCCGGCTTATGTCAGAGTCGGAAGAAATCCTGTGGAGGATATCTATGAAGAAGGTAATGTTCCCTTTCAGCTGGATAAGGCTACGAAGCTTAGCTCAGGCGATGATATCACGATCATAGCCTGTGGTGAAATGGTTCGTCCGGCATTACTGGCAGCAGAGGAACTCAAACAAAGCGGCATCCGGGCAACCGTCCTTGATATGTATTGCATCAAGCCCTTGGATAAGAATGCCATTCTGGAAGCGGCTGCCAGTACGCAAGCAATCATCACCATCGAGGAACACTCCTATCTGGGCGGACTCGGTTCTATGGTCAGCCAGATCGTCGCAAAGGAATGTCCGTGCCGAGTCGTCAATCTTGCACTGCCGGATGAACCGGCGATTGCAGGTAAATCTCAAGAGGTGTTCGACTACTACGGCTTGAATGTAGAGGGAATCGTGAAAACGGCACTGGAGATGTTAACCGATGAAAAATAAATATATCTTAGGAATTGATCAGAGCACTCAGGGTACAAAAGCACTTCTCTTTGATCAGGAGGGAAAAATCGCTGCGAAAAGCTATCTTCCTCATGATCAGATAATCAATGAGCTAGGCTGGGTGGAACATAATCCGGAACAGATCTATGAGAATGTGAAATCGGTTGTATCTTTATTATTCGATAATTCCCAGATCAGTATCGATGAGATCACGGGCATCGGTATCACAAATCAAAGAGAAACGGTGGTAGTCTGGGATAGGAATACAGGCCTGCCGGTCTACAATGCGATCGTCTGGCAATGTGCCAGAGGAGCATCAATCTGTAACCGGATCGAAGAACATAAGAATATGATCAGGAGCCATACCGGACTTCACCTCTCTCCCTATTTTTCGGCTGCCAAGATAGCTTGGGTTTTGGAAAATGTACCTGGGGCAAAGGAAAAATCGGAGAATGGAAATCTATGTTACGGTACAATGGATACCTGGCTATTATATAAGCTAACCCGAGGTGGTAGCTACAAGACGGACTACTCCAATGCCTCCAGAACGCAGTTGTTCAATATCAATGAACTAAAGTGGGACGCTCAGATATGCACACTTTTTGGTATCAATCCTTCCTATCTGGCGGAGGTTTGTGACTCCAATGCTTATTTTGGTGAGACGGATCTTGACGGAAGTATTGGAAAGAAGCTACCAATTCACTGTATGATTGGTGATTCCCACGGAGCATTGTTTGGACAGAGGTGTATACAGGAAGGGATGATTAAAGCGACTTACGGAACGGGTTCTTCCATCATGATGAATATTGGTACCAGACCTGTTTTCAGTGAGAAGGGTATTGTAACCTCCCTTGCCTGGAGTATCGATGGTAAAGTGGAATACGTCCTGGAGGGCAATATCAATTACTCCGGTGCGGTGATCAGCTGGTTGAAGAATGATCTGAAGCTGATCGAAGATGCTTCTCAGACAGAAGCTTTGGCCTTTTCGGCGAATTCCTTGGATAGAACCTATTTGGTTCCTGCTTTTTCAGGGCTTGGTGCGCCTTACTGGCGAAGTGAGGCGAAGGCAATTATTTGTGGGATGAGCAGATTAACCGGACAGGCGGAGATCGTGAAGGCGGCTCTGGAATCTATCGCTTATCAGATATCGGATATTGTTCACCTCATGTCGGAGGAAGCTGGGATAGGGGTGAAGGAGCTCCGTGTGGATGGCGGTCCTACGAAGAACCTGTATTTAATGCAGTTTCAAAGTGACATTCTAGACATTCCTGTGGTTGTTCCGGAGGCGGAGGAATTATCCGTGATTGGAGCCGTCTTAATGGCAGGGATGGCATTGAAATTCTATAAGGAGGAGCAGATGATGGGAGGACGAACCTCACAAAGCTTTCTCCCGGTTATGAAACCGGAGGCGAGGGAAGAGAAGGTTCTGGGCTGGAGAAAGGCAATCCAGCTTGTGTAATAACGGATACATTCGTGCTATTGGTTCTTCCGGGTAAATGCTTTATCATAGACGTGCTGTGGTGCTAATCGATTTGATTAGACTGTGGCACGTCTTTTATATTCCGGGTGTCCGGCTAAACTGGACCATACATGCGAAATAATTATAAAAATTGAAGTATGATTTGGTATAATATACAATGTTAGGTGTCAATAGAAGAAGCATATTATTGATATGTTACAAAGACGTCTGGATTTTGATAGTTTATGGTCGGCATAATAATAGAAGTCGGTAATTTGTTTATGATATACTTTGTTTGTCTTAAAAACAGCAAAAATTAAGGAGGGTTTTATGAAAAAAAGAATACTTTCAGTTTTACTTGTTTTGGTAATGTCGGTATCTTTATTGACAGCATGCGGCAGCAAGGGTAAAGAAAACACCGGCTCCGATACCAACTCAGGTACCGGTACAACAAATTCCGGTACGGAACAAGCAGCGAGTGAAGAAAAATACACTGTAGTGATGGGCTACATTGGCAATACTCAGACAGATGAAGCACTGGTTGAGGCAGAGATCAATAAGATCCTAGAGCCGGCATTAAATGCGAACATCGACCTGAGACCTTATTCCTGGGGTGGATATCAGCAGGAATTACAGCTTACCTTATCCGGAAGTGAGAAGCTGGACATTGTTCCGATTATTGTCTTTAATGCAGCGGGTTATGTCTCTAACGGACAGGTTATTGATCTGACCAATCTGATCGACCAATACGGAACAAACATAAAGAAGGTGATGGATCCTGACTTTATCACTACTCCTAAGATTGGAGATTTTACTTACGGTGTAACTTCCATGAGAGAGCAAATTACCTGGGAAG
Organism: Bacillota bacterium; assembly: GCA_023421075.1. GTDB lineage: Bacteria > Bacillota > Clostridia > Lachnospirales > Lachnospiraceae > Mobilitalea. Next base: position 7,503 of record JAEZUM010000053.1, on the reverse strand, counting down.
GCGTTATCATGAGAGCCGATTTACTTCAGGAATTAGGCTATACGGTTGAGAATAATATTTGCACCGACATTACCAATATGGATCAGCTGGGGGAGGCTTATGCGAAGATCAAAGCAAAATATCCCGATATGACCATGTTGGCAAGTACCACAGGTGGAACACCCTTGATGCGCTGGGAAGTATTCGATGCATTAACCGATGGCTTTGGCGTATTGATGGATTACGGTCAGGATACAAAGGTTGTGAACCTCTACGAGACGGAAGAATTCAAGCAATTTGCTAATACAATTTATGATTGGAACCAGAAGGGCTTTCTGTCAAAGGATGCAGCAACCACGACAGAGACTTTAGCAAATCAGGTGAAGGCAGGCAATGCATTTTCCTACTTTACTCCATTAAAAGCAGGTGCGGTTGAGCAGGATGAATTAAATACCGGTAAGGACCTTGCAATAGCACCTTTATTCGGAGATTCTTATGTAACCTCATATTCCGTTAATTTCTTCACCTGGGGAATTGCAAGAAACTCAACAAATCCTGAGAAGGCATTCCAGGTACTTGATTTCATCTATGGCAGCCCTGAGGTTATGAATCTTCTGAACTGGGGTATTGAAGGCAAGCATTATAAGGTCATTGACGCAGAAAACAAAGTAATCGGCTACGCGGATGGAGTTACTGCTGATACCACCGGATACTTCAACAATATTGGATGGGAATTACCGAATCAGGAAATCGCTTATGTTTGGGATGGCGAAACTGCTGCAAAATGGGAAACCCAGCGTGAATATATTGCAAACGCAAAACGCTCTAAGGCGCTTGGTTTCAGTTACGACTCGACCAATGTATCAAATCAATTAACTGCCTTAAATAATGTTAAAAATCAATGGTATGATGCAATCGGTTCCGGTTCCGTTAATCCGGAGGAAGCAATTCCTCAATTCAATCAGGCACTGAAAGATGCCGGATTACAGGATGTAATCGATGCTAAGCAACAGCAATTGGATGCTTGGTTAGCGACTCAGCAATAAGTAAGTTATAGTTTATGGGATGCTGCAAACCACAGAGAAGAGAAACGGTGTTTGCAGCATCTCTTTGCAAATGGAGGAATAATTGATGAAAACCCAGAATAAGGCGATTACGCTACCCTTGAAAAAGAAAAGTAAGATAGCGAAGTTTAAGGAATGGATGCCTGTTTATCTTATGATGCTACCGGGACTGATCTATTTACTGATTAATAACTATGTGCCGATGGCTGGTCTGGTTATTGCATTTAAGAAAGTTAATTTTACGACAGGTATAATGGATAGCCCCTGGGTAGGACTGAGCAACTTCGAATTTTTATTTAAAACAAAGGATGCATTCATTATCACAAGAAATACATTATTATATAACTTTGCTTTTATCATCATCAATACGGTGATGGGTATCGTAATAGCTATCTTGATCAGTGAGATTCGCAGTAAGCGTGCGAAGTCACTGTATCAGAGCTCGGTATTGCTGCCATTTTTGATGTCCTATGTTATTGTATCCTATATTGTATTTGCTTTCTTAAGTGGTGATAACGGAATGTTTAACAATACCATATTACCGGCTTTGGGTATGAGTGAAATCAATTGGTATGCAAGTGCGAAATATTGGCCGTTCATCCTGATTCTCGTTAATCTATGGAAAAGCGTAGGGTATGGCGTTCTAATCTATATCGCAGGTATTACGGGGATTGACAGCTCTTATTATGAGGCAGCGTCACTGGATGGAGCCAAGAAATTAAAGCAGGTATGGCATGTTACCCTACCGGCATTGGTTCCCTCAATCATAACCTTAACCTTACTCAGTATCGGAAGAATCTTCTACTCTGATTTCAGCCTCTTCTATCAAGTTCCAATGAACTCGGGCATGCTGTATCAGACAACACAGACGATTGATACTTATGTATACAGGGGACTATTGACATTAGGAAATATAAGTATGTCGTCGGCAGCAGGTTTTTATCAATCATGTGTTGGATTTGTACTGGTTATGATCTCCAACCTGATCGTTAAGAAGACCAGCCCTGATAACGCGCTTTTCTAAGTAGGGAGGATATCAAAATGGTTATTAGTAAAAAGCAAAAGTTTGCAAATTCATTGATCCATCTATTTCTAATTTTACTCGCAATATTTATGGTCATGCCATTTATACTATTGTTTATGTCATCCATAACCGAAGAATTGACCTTAATTCAAAATGGATACTCTTTCTTTCCGAACAAACTCAGTTTTGAGGCTTATCGCTATCTGATCAAAAGCGGATCTGAAATTATGAGAGCCTATGGTATGACCTTTGCTATCACAATCGTAGGAACAGTCATCAATCTGACCTTATCCTCCTTGCTGGCTTATGGTCTATCGCTTCAAGGGCTACCCGGAAGAAAAATATTATCATTCCTCGTTTTCTTTACCATGCTGTTTAACGGAGGATTGGTTCCCACGTACTTGATGTACACGAGTGTCTTTAACATAAAGGATACCTTCTTCGGATTGATTGTTCCTCAGTTTATGTTAAGTGCAATGAATGTAATTATGATCCGGACCTTCTTCCAGAACAGTATCCCTACTGCACTATATGAAGCCTGCAAGATCGATGGCGGTGGCCATATGACCATATTCCGGCATATTATAATACCGCTTGGGAAACCGATTTTAGTTTCCATCGGATTATTTGCCGCTCTGACCTATTGGAATGATTGGACCAATGCCTTGTATTATGTAAATAATAAAAAGCTATGGGGTGTTCAAAGCTTATTAAATGAGATGATCAGTAACATTCAATTCCTGAGCCAAAACTCGAATATCAGCTCCAATGTTGATATGAGTAAGCTGCCATCCACCTCCGTTCGAATGGCAATTGCATTTGTCGGTGTTCTTCCAATCCTCTGTGTATTCCCCTTTCTTCAGAAATACTTTGCCAAAGGCATTGCGGTAGGTGCAGTAAAAGGTTGATTATACGGATACTCTATAGTAATCTAGAGGTAACATAGTATAGTTTAAGTACTCGTGAAGGAATATAAGCATTAACGAAAGAAAATGGATATCGACATAAGCTAGTATGACGGTTGTGATGAAAGGTCTGGTTGTTGATGAAACGATATAATTTCTCCAATATTATAAAATGGATTGAAATAACCCTGACGATTATGGTGTTGTTGAACTTTGCCACGGCCTTTTATGCAATCAACCAATTGAATCGCAGCTCCATGGACGCAGTAATCAACAGATTATCAACGGATATCGATAATATCTCGGATAATTTATCCGGTATCCATTCCATGATGTTAGCGGAAGTCGGTTACGATAAGGATCTGGATACCCTTCTCGTAGCCAATACAAAAAAGACACAGATCGATCAAGTCACTATCACGGTAAGAATCAAGGGAATTATCTCAAACTGGTCGAAGGAGCTTACTTTTCCGGTGCATTATGCACTGTATTTTCCCGGTAACGGAATTATCATCAATGATGCAGATAATAGTGAAGAATATGACCAGTGGCGCAACGTACAAAACGATATCATTCACAAGATCAACAACCAGGACTATAAAAGTAACTGGAATATAATCTCACTTGGTGGAGCGTATTATCTTGTGGACATTATCGGAATTAATCGGAAATATATTTTAGCCTATATTAAGCTGGACAAGGTGGTAAAGTCCATAGAATCTGATTTCTACGGAGAAGATTATTATATTGCAGTAACCGATTCAACGGATCAGGTCTATTACCACCAGGAGGAATTGCAAAAGGATCGAATTACCGCCTCGAAGGAGCAGAACCAAACCATAAGAAGAAGCTTAGTCAAGCAGCTTTTAGTCGTAAAAGGAAATGTGGAAGAGGATATCGATTTCGTAATGGTGATCCATAATTATAACAGTGTGCTGAAAAGCTTCTGGTTACAGCTGGTGCTGATACTGGTCCTGATTTCTATTGTTATTCTTGTCCTTTTCATCCTGCGGTTTATCAATAAAACCATATTACAACCCATACAATCCTTTAATAAAAACCTTGAAAATATACAAAATGAGGAGATGTATGATGTTGCTACACATTACCAGATTAATGAACTTGGTAATGCCAGCAGGCTGATGTCGGAAATGGTGGATCGTATTAAGGGGCTAAAAATCGATATTTATGAGAAGACCCTGGAACAGCAGAAGACTACCATGGATTTTCTCACCCTGCAGATTGAACCTCATTTTTATCTGAATTGCTTAAATATTATATATAATATGGCACAGATGGAGCAGTATAAAGAGATACAGAGACTATCCAATTATGTATCGGAATATTTAAGGTATATTTTCAAAAGCCGCGAATCCTTTGCTACGGTAACGGAGGAGTTAGAGCATATCAAAAAATATCTTGAGATCCAGAAGATACGGTATGGAAATTGTTTTGAGGCACATATAACGGTGGATGACCGGCTGCTTACGGTTAGCATACCGCCCTTGATTCTTCAAACCTTCGTAGAAAATGCACTGAAGCATACCATCAACTGGGAGGATGACATCGAATTATCTCTTACCGGACGGGTGGAGGGTGAAGAAGCCATTATCTGTATTGAGGATACCGGTGAAGGGTATGAGGAAGCAATATTGTACAAGCTGCAAAATGGAATCGACATCAGTGAGGGCGAACGCCGGATTGGCATAATGAACGCAATCTCACGAATGAGACTAACCTATGGCAACGCAGCAACGCTTCGGTTCTATAATCGTAAGGATGGAGGAGCCGGTGTTGAGATCAGATTTCCGATCGCTATTTAAAAGAAACGGAGTGGGATGCTTCTATGAATATTTTACTCGTTGACGATGATTCCTATGTACTCGAAGCATTGCGTAAGACCCTTGATTGGGAGATGCTGGGGATCGAGAATGTCTATTCTGCCCAGAGTGTGAATAAAGCAAGAAAGATTATCGAAGACATTCCGATTCAGATCTTGATCTGTGATATAGAGATGCCGAAGGAAAACGGCTTTGAATTGTTGAAATGGATCAGAGAGAAGCAATATATTATTAAGGAAATTCTGTTAACCAGCTATGCGGAATTTAAATATGCCAATGAAGCAATTAAATTCGGCTGCTATGCTTATGCCCTAAAGCCCATTGATTACAGTCAGCTGGAGGAGATGATCCAAGGTGCTGTGAAGGAAGAGAAGAGGGCACTCAGTCTGGTCAATTATGAAAAATATTTTGAATACTGGACCGCATCGCTCAAGATCAGAAAAGAACAATTTTTCCGGGACTATTTGATTGACCAGAAGCCACTAGGCGGGTTGAACTATGACTTAACCTATCAGGGAGAGCAGCTTTTTCTTCCGATAATACTTCGATATACTTTTGGTTTAAGTAATTCGAACAAGGATAATGGAAAAGGAATGTTCGAATGGACCATTCATAATCTGATCAGCGAAGTCTATACCACGGAGCGATCCACAGTAGAAGCAGTTCTTCATCTAAAAAATGAAGAATTTTTGGTTATCCTCCACATGGATTTTAATCATGTAGAAGTAAATGATATTGCAAAATTATCAGATAACTTTTTAAAGAAGCTTTATAAAAATCTGGAACTGACCGGCAGTGTTGTGATCGGTACAATCAGCAGATTAGACTACCTTTCGAAGGATGTTGAAGCATTTTTAGTGCTAATGAAAAGGAAATTAATTGAATACGGGGAAATTACGGTTCTTAAGAATTATATCAGACAGGAAACCGATTATTATGCTCCGGATTTTACGATATGGGAGCGATTACTGAAGAGTGGACAGGCACCGGCAGTCAAGAAGGAAGTGATAAAATATCTGGACCGTCAAAATGCGGTAAATAACCTCGATAAAGATGTGTTAAAGAAGCTGATTACCGGCTTTATTCAGTTATTAATCGGTGTATTAAATGAAAATGAGATTAATACGTATCAGATTGGAGATTCCCTTTTTAATACCGATATGATAAATCATTCCATACAGAATGTATCCAGTGCAAAATTAGGGATTGAGCAAATGATCGATACCGTTATGAATATGATAAGTCAACCGGAGAAGGATAAGCCCATTGTTCAAATAGTGAGGGAATATATTGATAGTAATCTGGATAAAGAATTAACCAGAGAAGCCTTGGCGGAGCAGGTATACCTGAATCAGGATTATCTTGCGCGAATTTTTAAAAAAGAGGTCGGAGAATCGATTGTGAACTATATCACAGGGAAACGAATCGCAGTAGCAAAGGTATATCTTGAAAAAACGAATGAATCGGTGAATTCGATTGCTATCCGAGTCGGATATGATAATTTTTCTTATTTTACGAAGATATTTAAGGATCGTGTCGGTATGACCCCAAAGGATTACCGCCGCGTATACGGAATGAATGAAAATGCTGTTATCGAGCAGAATGGAGACAAACATGAATAACTATCTATATCAGGTACCTGAGAATAAGAAAATCCGTGTTATTGTACATACGGATTGCAAAAATGAGGCAGATGATCAGTTCGCACTGGCGCATCACTTGATGACGCCAAAGTTTATGGTGAAGGGTATTATTGCAGGACATTTTGAAGCAAATCACAGCTTATACGGAGAAGGAAAGACAGCACAGGCAAGCTATGACGAGGTAATCAAGGTCCTGGAGCTTATGGGACTGGAGGAGGATTATAAGAATAAGGTATATCTTGGTGTATCGAAGGCAATGACGGATGAGACAACGGTTCTCCCCTCAGCCGGTGCTGATTTTATCATAGAAGAGGCGATGAAGGAGGACCCTACACCTTTATTCGTGGTATTTCAGGGGTGCCTTACCGATCTGGCCTCGGCCATCCTGCAGCAGCCCGCAATATGTAATCGTATGACAGCAGTCTGGATTGGTGGAGGAACCTATCCGGGTGGTGGCTTTGAATTCAACCTTCTTCAGGACATACCGGCAGCGAATGTTGTATTTCGTTCCGATATGCCCTTATGGCAGATCCCGGAGAATGTCTATAAGCAGATGGAAGTCTCTCTGGCAGAGCTTCAATACCGAGTACAGCCCTGTGGAGCCATAGGGGACTATCTGTTTCGTCAGATGGTGGAGTTTAATAACAGGATGCATTACTTCCAGAGCTGGCCTCACGGTGAGAGCTGGGGACTGGGAGATCAGGGAACTGTTACCGTTCTTCTGGAGGAGAATAACCGCGGTAATTATGACTGGATTCCGGCGCCCCAGATCTCGAAGGAGATGTTCTATATCCATAAGCAGAATAATCGACCGATTCGAGTATATCATACCCTGGACGCCAGGTTTACCTTAGAAGATTTTTATGCGAAGTTAGCGATTAATTATAAAGATTAGAATATAAGAGACTGATTCATCAATATATGGAGATGGCATGCGATTGAATATAATTCATTCGCAACACGCTCTCGCTTGGATAAGTCACGTAGTGGTACATAAGATCCTAAAGAACAGGACCTAAGTACCAACGGCCTTATACAGTTGCTGAT
>JAEZUM010000079.1 GCA_023421075.1 Bacillota bacterium | reverse complement strand
ATGTGCTAGAGGCTTATTTTGCATACCCAAAAACAGGAATTGTAGATACCAAACATCAAAATGGCTCTAAACATAGAAAAGGAGCGGGATTCAAAAGAATCCCACCCCAACTATTGACACAGAGCCATAAAAAAAGGGAAGCAGCTTCCCTTCTTTATTTCAATATTATATCTTTTTCGATTGGTATTGAACACTTTGATAATTCGATATGGTTAACCTATAATTTCATTCATTAAGCAATTATTGTGAACTATTATAATTTTATTGCTAAAGAGTTTTGTCTATCATATGAAGCAAACAGATATTTGTGAGTTATATGTATCAAGCAGATATTAGTAAGTCACTCGCTGTTTATCTTTCCTATAGATCTTTGGCCGCAGCCTCCATCAGGATAAAAAAGGCTTGGCCCTCTGTCGCAACACCTGGTGCATTGAACCTTGGCATACCGCAGACCCCTCGAACAAAGCCGAGCTCATCAACCATCGAATACGCTGCCTTTCTGGCTTTATCGGCGTAACTCAAATAATTCTTTGACAGATATCCGGCCTTCACACCACGATAGATGGCATAAGCGATCATCTGTCCGACATTGGTCTCTACAAAGGACGCAGGATCATCCAGAACATCATGGAAAAGCCCGTCATCCCGTTGATACTTAATGCATCCGTCGAGCAAAAGCTTAAGATAATCAATCAAATATTGCTTCTCTCCCTCGGATTGATCCGGTAACATCGCAATCACTCTGGTAAGGCCAGCGACGGTCCAACCGTTTCCGACACCCCAGAAGTCAGCACGACCAAATTTCTTATTCTTATGATCCCATATATGGGAAAGAAGCTGTTTCTCCTCATTATAAAGATATTTGCGTAAGCCTTTAATCTGCCTCATTGCTTCCTCGATATCACCGTATTTACACAGAAAAGGCGGCGTCATATAATAAGCGTCTACCCAGAGCTGTTCCTTAGCCCAATCACCGTCAAAATGATATAGGATGCCATCCTCTGTTCTGGGTGCTTTTACTTTCAAATATTCATATAATTTGGTTGCTGCAGTCCCCAGATGTATGCTGCCGGTATGAGTTGCCGCTAGCAGTAAGGTCTCGCCGATCGCAGCAGTATCGTTAACGGATTCATTCTTCTCCAAGACCCCGACTCTCCCATCCTCCGCACTGCGGAGTACAGTAGCTTCGACCAAGCGTAGCACTTCATCGGTCATACCCTCGTGTTCATAGATAGCCTGTGCTGCACAGCCTTGCTCCCATTGCAATCTTTGGATACAAAGCATCGCTGATTTTACCTTTTGAACGATTGTGGAATCTGATGTGTACATAATTCGGATAAGTCCCTTTCTAACATGTAAGTTTACTACAGCGCGTATTGTTTTTCGATTAAGCGAGTTGCCTTTCGATTTATTTCTTAAGCGTATTGCCTTTCTTCATTCCCTGACCACAAGTATCATGAAGCGAATTACATATAATCTTAATCGCTTTATTACAGGTACCTATTTCAACCTTTTCATAGGCTCCGCCAAACTCTCCATCCAAGGTCCATTCCATTTTCTCGGAGGTGATTGTAAGACTAGGTGCCTGAATATAATACATCAGATTCTCATTAATCTTATAATTAATCAGGGAACTGACGATCATCTCCAGATCGATAATATTCTTAGGCATTTTCACCAACAGCAGCTCTAATAGGCCGTCATTCAGACTCGTCTTATCATAATTTAGATTCTTAAAGCCACCTATGTAGAGGGAGTTAGTGACCAGACCGATCAGAAATTCCTCTTCAATGACCTTATCCCCATACTGAACCTTAATAAGCCTGGGTTTTAAATCGGATAGTTTCTTAATTCCCTCCAGATAATAAGCCAGGTTACCAATCATATTCTTATTCTTTTGGGAAGTAGTATAGGAGATGTCGGTAAATGCTCCAAAAGCTGCCACATAAATAAAATATTTATCATTAAACTTCCCGATATCCATGGAATACGGACGACCGGTCATCACATTATGAGCCGCATTCATGATATTTCTGCTAATCTTAAAGCTATGTCCCACGTCATTCATGGAACCGGCCGGTATCAACCCGATCGGAGCGACTCTGTTCGCCGTCATCATACCGGTAATCACTTCATTGAGAGTTCCATCACCACCTGCAACCACCAGTAGATCATATTGATCCGGTTCGTTCACTACGACGGAGGTCGCATCACCCTTTTGTTGCGTCGGGTAGACCTGAACTCGATAACCATGCTTAATAAAGCTATCCACGATATCAAAAAGTTTACTCTTAAGTTTTCCTCTTCCTGCCGTTGGATTAAAAATGAAAAGAAGCTTCTTCATAAAGTAACCTCCAATCCGATGATTCATCTTATAATATCTTAATCCTGTTTCTCTGTCCAATATCATTACTTAACGTATTTTTATCCTATCTTAATCATTCTGATACACAAAGTCAATATCACTGTTTCGATACAGAGGCGCAATTGCATCCTTATCTGATACAATAGGGTCATCGATGTCATATAGTATCCCCAATTCCGGGTCGTTCCAACGAATCGATCGATCTGCTTCATAATTATAGTAATTATCTACCTTATATAAGAACTCCACATCTTCCGTCAAGGTTAAAAAACCATGCAGAAAGCCTCTGGGTATTAGAAGCTGATGATGATTCTCTGCAGATAACATTACAGCAATCCATTTCTTATAGGTGGGTGAACCTTTACGGACATCCACCACATAATCCATGATAGCACCTCGGGTACACCGAACCAGCTTCGCTTGGGCAGCATCGCCCTTCTGGCAATGTAGGCCTCGGAAGGTTCCTTTGGTCGATGAATAGGAATGATTGTCCTGAACAAAGTTATAGTTAAGCCCATTCTCTTTCATGGTCCGCTCCGACCAGCTTTCAACAAACCACCCTCTGTGGTCACCGTGGACCTGTGGTTCTAATATAAATACATCTTTTAAATCTGTAGCAATTACTTTCATGTTATACTCCTGTTAATTAATATTATGTTATGAATATAGGGATTGTCTCAAACAGAGAACAAACTCACACCATTTTATATATATATCCAGATTTGTTATAATTCAACTCTGTACATGTATTATACAATATAGTCGATCTTCTGTAATCAACTTTTTATATGAGACTTACTTGTACATAGTGAATTATATAGTAATCAGCCAAAATAGGATTGTGAGATTATTAATTAAGCTTATATGCTAAAATTAATGCAGTTATCATGGATGGATTAATTAATGGAAGGTTAACAGATATAGCTTGATTATATACAAAAATCACTTGTCAGCATCACATCTATAATAACATTTTAGATAACATATCTGTCACATAGAGATACATCATTGGCAGATCTTGAAATGATATCTTTATAATACATATACAAAAAAGGTATTGAATAAATCAACACCTTTCATCTCACATATTTTTATCTTTAATACAAAATCTTACCTTCCGAAACCTTTCTCAAATGATTCCCATAACTAGACTTTCCATAATGATCAGCAGCCTTAATAAGCATCTCTCTATCAATCCATCCATTTTTATAAGCAATTTCTTCAATGGCGGCAATTTGAATTCCCTGACGCTTTTCAATCACCCGGACGAACTCAGACGCATCACTTAAGGCTTCCATAGTTCCAGTATCTAACCAAGCAAATCCTCTACCTAAGGTAACTACATTAAGAGTATCTGCCTCCAAATACATACGGTTTAGATCGGTAATCTCAAGCTCTCCTCGTCTGGACGGTTTGACCTGCTTTGCCAGTTCACACACCTTATTATCATAGAAATAGAGTCCTGTAACGCAATAGTTTGACTTCGGCTTCTCCGGCTTCTCTTCGATCGAGATAGCTTTCCCATTCTCATCAAATTCTACGATACCGAATCGCTCCGGATCCTCCACATAGTAACCAAATATGGTTGCACCTTTTTCTCTGCTTGCTGCTTCCTTCAGATGCTTTGTCAGGCCACTTCCGTAAAAGATGTTGTCACCGAGAACCATCGCACAGGAATCACCCGCAATAAACTCCTCACCAATGATAAATGCCTGTGCTAGTCCATCCGGAGAAGGCTGCTCTGCATAGGACAATTGAATTCCAAAGCTGGAGCCATCGCCCAGCAGACGCTTAAAATTCGGTAGATCATGAGGTGTGGAGATAATCAATACATCTTTAATCCCTGCCAGCATAAGTGTGGACAACGGGTAATAGATCATTGGTTTGTCATATACAGGCAACAACTGCTTTGATGTTACCATCGTTAATGGATAAAGCCTTGTGCCGGAACCTCCGGCGAGAATGATACCTTTCATAGGGTACCTCCTACTCCTAATTCATACATTTTGTTAATTTTCTTTTCCTACAATAAAAACATAATTGGTAGTAGCACTTCCACCTATATTTAGCATCATACCATTATTTGCGTTATGTAGTTGATAGTTACCTGCTTTACCACTAACCTGCTTATATAAGTCAAGAAACATTCTCACACCACTTGCTCCTACTGGATGACCACAACCAATGAGTCCACCACTTGGATTAATTGGTTTTGCACCATCTATCGCTATAATACCATCTTCAATAGCTTGATATTCACAACCAGGTTTTGTAAGTCCAAAAGCTGATATTGCAGCATATTCACTCGAAGTAAAACAATCATGGGTTTCAAAGAAATCGATATCATCCATGCTAAGTCCGGATCTTGTATAGGCATCAACTACAGCTTGTCTTGTCCATGGTAAAATATATTGTGACTCTTTACCTTCTGTCATTTTAGCACTGAATAGCATAGGAGCGACTCTATGTCCACACCCTTTAACCACAGGAAATGACTTATTAAAATTCTCCTTTACAAAGCGTTCTGAGGCCAATATTACCACTGCGGCTCCATCTGTAACCTGAGAGCAATCAGTAACTGCTAATTTTCCACCTACATAAGGATTTGTTTCAGTACCCCTTAGTTTAGATTGTTCTATATTCATAAACCATTTACGAGTCTGCGATAAAGGATTTCTTTTTGCATTCATATAATTATTATTTGATATATATGCTAAATTATCTAAAAATCTATTTTCATTTATTCTATATTTTTCGATAATTTCATCGGCAAGACTTCCAAAAAGTTTCGGAAAAGGAAAATCAACTCCTTGAGCTTCTGTCTTATAGTAGGCTGCTCTGCCTAAAATATCACCACAAACCTTAGTATCTACAGTTTTCATTAATTCCCATCCAACAACGATTGCAACTTGATAGTCACCAGACTTTATTTTAGTGATAGCAGCATCAAGTGCGACTGAACTAGATGCGCAGGCAGCTTCATATCTCGCTGAGGGAACTCCATAAAACGCTGGGTGTACCATTGTTAATAATGCGCCTAAATGTCCTTGACTTATGTATTCTTCAGCTATAAAGTTACCAACAAAACATGCTACTTGATTTTGATCATTTAATTTGTTGATATCCGCGAAAGATATATTCGTATTGTTTAAAGCATCCGCGATGACTTCCTTTAATAAAGCAATGACATTTTTTCCTTCTTTAGTCCAATTTCTTTCAAAATCAGTTTGCGCTCCTCCAATTATATAAACATTTTCCATACTTCACCTTCTTCTGCTCTTAAGCTTTAATTTATCGTTTTGCTTTAAAATATTTTCTGTAATCATAAGCCGAAGGCTCAACACACCTTTTTATTTGCTCATAATCAATTTGACTGAGTATATTCTTATTTATTCTATCTTTAACCAGACTTGTGAAATATTCAACACCTGAAAATGCATCAACAATCGCAAGAGGGGGACACCAGTTAAAACCTGTTGCCATAACATCATCAGCAGCGCTTATTCTATCACCTACCAATAATGCAGAACTAAGTGAATACAGAACATATTTAAGCAAAAACTCAAGACATAATTCCGCCTCAATTGATCGATTTTGAATCAATACATTAAATGCGGTATCATAATCACCAATTGTAAAAGAATTGATCATACTTTCGGCGAAAGAGAAATTGTACTTAATCTTTTCACGATATGTTTTAGTTGAAATATCATAAACATTGCTTTTCTTTATTCCATTTTCTGATACATCAAGCTTATATAACCCCCCACCTGTCTTTCGTCCAAGTTTCCCACTCTCGACTAAATCCAGTGCATAATCAGGCATAATAAATGTTTCTTTAGCATAGTCATTTGTATTACAATACAAATTATCTACTATTGCCTTATGTACATCTAATCCTACAAAATCGGAGGTTACAAGAGGTGACATACTTCTTCCTGAAAATTGTCCTAGAATAGCATCTATATAATCAATTCCACCATTATCCTTATACTTATCAGCATATTGAAGAGCTTCATTTATAAATTGAAATCCGATTCTATTTCCAAGAAATGCAGGTGTATCTTTCACAGTTACTGCGGTTCTATGAAGTTCTCTAGTGACATAATTCTTTACTTCATTAAATACATCAACTTCGGTATACTCTGAAGGAATTAATTCACACAAAGTCATATTATATGGCGGATTATAAAAATGGATGCCCAAATAGTTTTTTCTTAAGTCTTCTGGAAACACCTCAGCCAAACGTTTTATAGATAAGCCTGATGAGCCTGTACTAATTATAGTATTGGGACGTATATATTTTGCAATTTCGCTATTAATATGTATTTTTGTATCAAGATTTTCTGCAACACTTTCAAAGATAAGATCCGAGTCTGTAATGCAATTTTCAAGCATTGTAAAATCAGCTGGAATTAAATTACATTTTATTGCATCGGCTTTTACGGATTTTACAGCCATGCTAATCGCCTTTTCAGACTTTTCAATCGTTCTGCTAACCATATAAACTTTAGCATTACCAAATGCTGCAAAAATTCCAGATACATTGCATCCCATAGTTCCATTTGCACCTATAACTGTAATTTTTTTAATCATAAATTTCCTTTCGTTAATAAGAATTTGTTTTTCCCAGTACAATAATACTAGTTATATAATTTAATTCAAAATCAATTTCTTATCTCTGTTTTATAACTTTCGCAGGATTTCCTACTGCAGTACATTCAGCTGGAATACCCCGTATTACTACTGCTCCGGCGCCAATTATCGAATTATTTCCAATTACTATCCCTTGAATTATCTGTGTTCCAGTACCAATTTCTGTCCCTTCTTCTATAGTAACATTACCTGATACATTAACACTAGGATATAAAGTTATAAAGTTGCTTAAAACGGAATCATGACCAATTGTACAATCTAAGTTTATAATTACATAATCTCCTATACATATATCAACTGTTAAAATACTTCCTGCACAGATTATGCAACCTTTACCAAGTTCCACATGATCAGATACGATAGCGTCACGGGAAATAATATTAGGAAAAGAAATATTCGCATTATCTTTTAATCGGTTTACTATCTTCCTTCTTAATTCTGTACTACCAATTCCACAAACGACATTAATCGGTTCATTATGGTTAAGTAGCCAATCATCATCTCCAACAACACGATATCCATGAATATTATAATCTGCATCTTTATATGAGTTATCTATAAAGCCCAATATATTCCACTCACAATTAATCTTGTTATTTTCTTCAAGAAGCCATAAAACTTCTTTCGCAAAGCCCCCTGTTCCGATAATTACAATATCTTTTTTTATATTAATACCTCCCCTTCTAACCAATATAAATCATTTTATTTTTCTAATAATAGCTCTGCTAGTTTAAAGTCAATGATTGTATCAATATCAACCGAATTTTCCAGCTTCATAACATACGGATAAGTTTTTGAATTATAATAACCATAATTCTTCTTTAGTGAAGAATAGTTGAAAACATAAATTGCTCCATTTGGTAGATATGTATCCATAGCTTCTTGTCTATTTAAACTATTATCTGTTGAAGTAAAATAATCTATCAGAACACCATTCGATGCAATTTTTTTATACCAAGTAGGAGGATGTTCTGCTTTTACTACTGATATAACAGATTCTGCATTCTTTTCATAGTATAAATCTATAGCTTCATCAATATCTTTTGATGTCCTTAATGGGGATGTAGGCTGAAGAACAACAAATTCATTAATCTCAGCACCACTCATTTGTTGTAATCTTTCTAAAGTATAAATATAATTATCGATAGCTTTCGCTGTATCTGAAGCTAATTCTTCCGGTCTTAGGAAAGGTACTTCTGCCCCAAAACCTAATGCAACGTCAGCTATCTGTTTATCATCAGTAGAAACTATAATTCTATCAATAGCCTTCGCTTCTTTGGCCGCTTTAATTGTGTAATATATTAAAGGATAACCAGCAAGATCTTTTATATTTTTACCTGGTACACCTTTAGAACCGCCTCTTGCAGGAATAATTGCAATCATAGTACCTCCTAAAAATCTTCCATTTTAATTAAGACATCATATCCAATATCTCTTTTGGCTGGTTTACCAACTATAAAATCTAGGTATTTAGGCTCTATTCCCGTTCCAGGTCTTTTAAATGTCACATCACTTCTATTAATAATCTCACCAGCCTTGATTACTCTGGTAGACACAATACTTCTTCTAAAAGCATTGCGCCTCTCTTCTGACTCGTTCACAATTCGATTATAATCACCTAACATTTTAAATGCCTTTTTACACTCTCGGGTAATAATCTCCATTTCAGAGGGGTCGGCTGAAACCTTATGATCCCAACCCTCCATATTCTTATCTAGTGTAAAATGTTTCTCAATCATACATACCCCTTTAGCTATTGACAATATGGGAGCAGTAGTACCTATAGTATGATCGGAGTACCCTGTAGGGAAGCCATAAAGATTACGCAGCATATCTATATTATTCAGATTAACTTCATCATCTTTTGGAGGATATATTGATACGCAATGCAACAAAATAATTTGATCATTGCCAGTTTTGATTATCGTCCTAATAGCTTCATCAACATCTGCTAATGTACTTAATCCTGTAGCTAATACAATGGGTTTTCCTTTCTTAGCTACATATTCTAAAAATGGATAGTTATTTAGATCCATCGATGCAATCTTAATGAATTCAATATCTAGTTCATCAACTAAAAAATCGACTTCATCCTTAGAGAAAGGTGTTGAAGAAAAAGTAATTCCAACCTCATCACAATAATTCTTCAATAACTTGTGTTCGTTTTTTCCTAATGCATAAGCAGCTACTATTGATTCGAGAGTATAATCTTTTCTGTTCCTATAATCATCTGCCAAAAAATAATTATCATCATATACCTCTCGGGCAAATATCGAATCTTTTGTCCATGATTGAAACTTTACTGCATCTGCTCCTTTTTCTTTCGCTACATCTATCATTTTCTTAGCCAAGTCTATATTACCATTATGATTTGCACCGATTTCTGCTATGATATAAGGTTCAGAGAAATCTTTAATTATTCGTTGTCCGATCATTATTTCCTTCATTCTAATAACCACCTTCTATTTAATTTTATATTTTCCCACCATAAATATTCTTTATCTTCTTTATTCACATTAAACAAGTAATTCTTCAATATTGTATTATTTCCACTTATAATTTCATCCAATTGTTCAATATTACCATACTCTTCTTGTATCATATAATTATATTTTGATGAACAATATCGAAGTAATAATTTATAATGGTCTTTTTTAATTTTTATCCCTCTTAATAACTGCTTTTCATTAAGATAATTAAGACCTCCAACAGTATTTAAATCATGTTGTCTATAGTAAGTAAAGGCATCACTTAAAAAGCATCCACAATAATCATTAATTGTTAATATAGAAAAGATCCACCAATCAACTGCAATTAATTCTGGAGGAATTTTTAATGATTTTAAATTAACTGTTTTTAAATTGATAGCAGTATTAGATAGCCCACAAAAATTTTTGTCTAGTAATGGCTCATATTGTGTAATCATATTAGGATGTTCTTTATTTCTAAAATAAGAATTTTGTGTATAATTAACGCCAAAATTGTCGACTAAATATATGTCATTATAACAAAAATCAAAATTCTGTAATGCATTAATACTCTGCTCAACTCGATTTGTACTGAAGTAGTCATCAGTATCTGAAAAAATCATATAATTATATTTATCTGCATGGTCTGTGATAGCAATTTCCCTTATTTCGGCCGGCGTCAACTTATTCTCAATCCTAATTACTCTAATATTCAAATCCTTATAACGAGTAATAAAATGTTCTAATAGATTATTATCAAATCCATCATTATATATATATATATCAAAACATTTCGTTGATTGCTGCGATAATGAACTAAAATAATCATCTAAATAATTTTCTACACCAGGGTATATAAAGCCTAAAACCACAGCATTATTCTTTATCAATTGAAAAACTCCTTTATAGAAATAATATCAAAACAATACTTCTAGTGGTTACTATTTTAATCTTTCTATCATATTTTCCATTTCCTTCAGCTCACCCATATCTAACCAATCTTTGTCTCCTACGGGATAAGCTCCTATTTTTATTCCTTTTGTTATATACATATCAATCAAATCAGTAATATGAAAGAATGTATCTTTAGGAATATCCTTTAGTACTTCAGGTTCCAGAATATACATACCAGTATTTACCAAATAGTCAAATTCTGGTTTCTCTACAACTTTTGTAATAATGCCATTAGCATTTAAATCAATAACACCATACGGTAGTTTTATGTGCTTCAACGATGTTATTAAAGTGATTTTATTATTATTAGTTTTGTGATATTTTATCATGTCATAATAGTTACCGTCTATTAGAATATCACAATTACTAACAAAAAAAGTATCATTTAATTTATCACATAAAAGACTTAAACTGCCTGCTGTTCCTAATGGCTTCTCTTCATCAACGAAATTAATATTATAATCATAATTAATTTCGTTAAAATAAGCCTTTATCATATTCTTTTTATAGTTAACTGTTAGCGAAAAATCAGTACACCCAAAATCGGTGAATTTATTGATAATTCTTTCAACAATTGGAATCTCACTTATAGGAATTAATGGCTTAGGTAAAACTTTAGTATAAGGCTCAAGCCTTGTCCCTTTTCCTCCCGCCATAATAACTACATGATTGTTTATCTTATATTTAATTCTATTACTTTCAAAGTTATCATTCCAAAATATGATATCAACAACCTTAAATTTATCATTAACGACAGGAAGTGCATCAACCATCTTATCCCTTAATGCTTTTTTAATATCAACTAAATTATAATCAAAAATAAACTTTGGTGATTTATTCATTATTTTATCAACGGTATCATATAAATTACCATTCTTGATAATCCATCTTCTTACATCACCATCCGTAATGACACCTATTAAAATTTCATTTTCAACAACCAGTAATATTCTATATCCAGTATCATCTAATTTCTTTAGAGCATCTCTGATGCACATATTATCAGAAACAAACAAATCTTTTACATTCATAAACATCCTCATCTCTTAGTGAAAGAATTTAATCAGATACTTTCTTTTAAGCATTCTATGACATAAAGCAAATCTTCTTTCAACAAATTCGTACTACAGGGTATATTTACAATATGCTCCCAATAATACTTTGCCTTTTCTATTTTATATGTTTGGTTTGATAAATATGGCTTTTGTTCATTTATTAGACCCCATATCGGTCTTGATTGAATTCCTTTGTTATCTAATAATCGAATGATAGCATCACGATCAAGCGGATAATCTTCACTAATGAACAATGAATAAAACCAATGATTAGATCTTATATCATCTCTAAATTCTAATAATGATAATCCTTTTACATCTTTTATAAGGTTCTTATATAACTCATAGTTTTCTTCTTTAATAGCTATGAAGTTTTCCAATTGTTCCATTTGTGCTAATCCTAAAGCTGCCTGTAAATTAGTCATTCGGTAGTTATATCCGATTTCATCGTGCATAAAATAAAGTTCATCACTTTTAGCTTGTGTCGTCAAATGTTTTGCCTTTCGAAGCAAGTCATCATCATCAGATACAATCATTCCACCTCCACCGGTTGTAATTATTTTATTACCGTTAAAGGAAAAAACTCCGATATTTCCAATTGTTCCTGCAAATTTCCCTTTATACACTCCTGATGTATAATAGGTTCCAAGTGCTTCAGTTGCATCCTCAATAATTATGAGATTGAATCTATTGGCAATATCCACTATCTTCTCCATATCCGCCATGTTTCCAAATATATGAACTACCAGAATAGCCTTAATTTGCTTTCCAGAAATCTTATTGATTAACTTCCCATTAATTGTTTCACAGTCGTTCAGACAAAAATCCAATAATTTTATAGGATCAATAGTTAGTGAAGCATCACAGTCCATAAAAATAGGCTCAGCACCTATATACCTCACCGGATTAACTGCTGCAATAAAAGTTAAAGACGGAACAATCACTTCATCATCTCTGGTTACTCCATTTACAAGAAGAGCAATATGTAATCCTGAAGTACCGTTTTGACAGGAAACAGCACCTTTAGCATTAACATAAGATGCAATTTTATCCTCTAAATCTTTAATATATGGTCCAGCTGTTGAAACCCATTCCGTTTGAATGGCATGTGTTACATACTCTAACTCATTTCCTTTTAAATTAGGGACAGAAAGTGGTATATTTCTTTGCTTCATTATTATACTCCTTTGTCTAATACTTATTATCAAATATTATAAACATCCGTCTTATATTTATCTATATTATTCTTTAAAAATGTAATAGTCTCAGATAGTCCTTGTTCGAACGTATAGCATGGTTTCCAATTGGTTAGCTCCAAAATCTTTTTGTTTGATCCCAGAAGTCTATTAACCTCACTTTTTTCCGGTCTAAGACGTTGTTCATCACATACTATTTTGGCACTAGGATTAATTTGGTTAATTAATTCTTGTGCTAAATACCCAATTGAAATTTCATTCTGTGTAGCAATATTAATCTCTTCCCCTATTGTAGCTTCAGTTTGTGATATTTTAATAAAGCCATTAGCTGTATCTTTAACATAATTGAAATCTCTTGTAGGTGTTAATGACCCAAGTTTAATTTCTTTCTCACCAGATAATAATTGAGTTATGATTGTTGGTATTACTGCTCTAGCTGACTGCCTGGGTCCATATGTGTTAAAGGGTCTGACTATTGTAATTGGCATATTAAAGCTTCTATAAAAAGACTCTGCCAATCTATCTGCTCCTATTTTCGTTGCCGAGTAGGGAGATTGACCTTGAAAGGGATGTTTTTCATCAATAGGAACATATTGTGCAGTACCGTAAACTTCGGATGTAGATGTTACTAAAATTCTTGATGTGCTTAATTCTCTAGCTGCTTGAAGCACATTTAATGTTCCGTTAATATTTGTACTAACATAAGTATCTGGTGAATGATAACTGTAAGGAATAGCTATTAAAGCAGCCAGATGAAATACTATATCAATATTTTTCATCGCACCTTTGACTCCATATGGATCTCTGATATCACCTTGAAAAATCTCAATTTGTTTAAGCTTTTCTTTTGGTAATGTATCAAGCCATCCCCATGTATTAAAAGAATTATAAAATACAAAAGCTTTTACTTCATACCCCTCTTCTATTAACTGCTCAGTTAAGTGACTTCCTATAAAACCATCCGCTCCGGTAACTAATACTTTTTTCATTTATATTTTATTCCTTTCACTATACTCACATCGCTATCAAATTCTTTTACATCCGATTACTTAACTATTATTTTATTAATATCGTTCCTATAATATTTTTCTCAAGATCCTTTATATAATCCAATTGCTTGATAAATTCATTATGACCAGTTTGCTCGATTTTTTCAACAAAAATAATACCATCACAATCTCTTATCATATTAATAGTATCGGCACTATAACTGATATTACCAGCTGCGCATAACTTAATATTTGAGCTTTTAAGTTCTTTCGATATTCTGTTAAACATTTCATCAAGGTCAGATTTATTGATTGTACCTGTCAATATTACTCGTCCATTGATTATTTTTTCTATTTCTAATATTGCTTCTATATTTGCAGATATCCTTTTTATTGAATTATCTTTTGAAATCTTGTTTTTTGATCTAAGTTTATTGATTATTAAATCTATAAATTGCCCAAATCTCTTTCTAGTCTCATCTTCGTATACACCTAATATACGCAAATGATAAAGGGTTCTAAAACTCTTAACGCTTTTTATTTTCCCATTTAATATATATTTTAATGTAATGAATGCAATCGACAAAATAATTCCAATGATAAAACCTAAAATCGCGTATTTTATTGAACTTTTTATTATTTGAGAATTAGAAATAACCATTAGCGCTGGTGCAGTTAAAGCTCTTAATTCATTTTCTTTTTCCACCAAGCTAGCATTATAATTAGTTACTAATTCTAAATTAGCTTTTTGGGTTGTATCTAATGAGTAATCAATTGCTGTTTCTGAAGCTAAATTTATTAACTTTAATGTGTGTTCACCAATATTTTTATTTATACTATCAAATGAATCATTTAAGTATTTCGTAGAAAGAGTAATGATATCCTCACAAATTTTTTCATCACTATGTATGACTTGGATAAAAATCATATTAGTTTGATAATCAGCAGTAATTGTTAAAATTTCTTTAAGATACTTTAGTTCAATATCTTGAGAAATATTATCTATAATATATTTATACATACTGCCATCCTGTGCAAGAGAAATGTAAGAACGAATAACTCTGCCTGAAAAATCAATATTCTGATACGTCAACTCAGGATTAATCAAATAATTAGTATCTATATAATAAGATGCGTTAGCCACTTTTTCATCAAATGGATTGATCAACATCAGCATAGAGTTTTCATTATAATCAATCTGCTTTTCTATACTTTTCTTTAAATTATCTATATCTTTTTCAAGTCTATTTTTATTATCTTCATATCTACTTAATTCTTGTTGATATAATATTTCCTTAGCATTAACTATAGATGAATCTTTTAAATTCTGACTTAATGATATATATCTGTATCCACCACATAATAATATAAAGATCAATGAAATAATTATTATCTTTCTCCATTGATATAAGTTGTAGAATAACATTTCAATTAAATCGATTTCTTTCTCATTTCCCTCAAATTCCATTTTTGTCCTCCTAAGTTAATAATATTTTATATAATTTTACCTGAACTTATAAATGCAATAATTCTCTTGTAATATAACGTAAACATTATTAGCAAAATCAAACCTACAATAATATATCTTAATATATAATATTCATATAGAGCCATTAATCCAAATCCAATTATTATAGTAATTAATACACTACCAAATATGAATATATTATCGAACAATCTATCTTTACAAACTATTTTATACATAATAAAATGAAGCACCATCAATACAAAATAACTAACAAAAGTAGTATATGCAGCGGCTATATATCCATATTGAGGTATAAAAATGATGTTTAATAAAACATTTAAAATTGCAGCTATTATGGAACTCAAGCCTATCATAACTGTTTTTTTATAAAAGATTTCAACATTTGAATATAAACTATAGTAATATTGAAATAACGTTCCTAAAGCTACTGGAGCAATAATCCACACTGCAGACCAATAATCTTTTGCTCCTAAAATATGAATTGCCTCCGGTCCAAGTCCAATAAAAACAAGAGTAAAAAAACATATTAATACATTAAATATCTTATTCGTACTACGAACCAAATCAATATTTCCAGAATTATGTTGCTCATATTGCCATGGTATCCACGCTTGACAGACTGCATTAATCAATAAAGATATTAATATTGCATAAGAATAACCAAAACTATATATTCCTGCATCTGATGCACTACAGTATTGTAATATCTGAATTCGATCTATTTGACCTAAAATTACCATAGTTAATGCATGTGGAATCATTGGTAATGATATCTTTAGGGCGTATTTCCAGTATTCAATATTTACTAGACACTTACCATCTTTTATTATTTTAAAAAAGTAATATGCACCCATTAAAAATATAGCTAAGATAATTCCAACAATTCTACCCACATATCTATGATCATTAAATATCCAGATAAATAGCAATGAAAAAGCAACAGTTCCTAATGTATTAATTAACGATATTAGGATATTTTCTTTATATTTAAATTCATAACGATATTTTATTTGAATATAATCAACGGAAGGAGAAAAAATAAGGTAAATGAACATAATACCTATAATTCCTCCGTCTAAATGCATGAATTTACTAAGCCAATCTTGAAATATAATAGCAAATATACAAAATATGAATGCAATACTTGCAGATAACGATTGAATAGACGATATATATGAGTTAAACTTATCAGAAAAATCTAATTTTGCACGGCCTATGCTATAAGTCATACATAAACCTGTAAATATCATGACAATACTTTGCCATGCAGAATAATTTGAAACAATTCCATAATCATCGGTTGAAAGAAGTCTTGTAAATATTGGCGCAGTTATAATACTAACTGAACGCATTAAAACATTGGAAACAGCATACCATGCACCAGACCTTAATGCCTTCTTATTTAGCTGGTTTTCATCCTCCATAGCTTCTCCTAAAATAATTTTATTTTATCAAAATCAAAGTTTACTACATCATTTGTAAAAAACGGTTTGTTCATATGAATTTTATCATCTGACCACGTCCACCACTTTGTATCCTCTAGTTTTTGAATCACTTGCTCATCAAATCTCATTCTAATTACTTTTGCCGGATTACCTGCTACAATTGAATACCTAGGAGTACTTTTGGTAACGATGCTTCCTGCTCCGACAATACTTCCCCGTCCTATAGTCACCCCTGAAAGTATTACTACATTTGAGCCGATCCAGACATCTTCTTCAATAATAATGTCGCCCTTAGTAATAACATCGTTTGAAAATTTTTCTCCGAATAAATTATATTGCATTGCGAACGTAGTTGGTCGATTATAATTATGATTATATTCCTGTATACTTACATTCGCAGCAATTGATGAAAATGCTCCAATTTTAATCGAACCCATTTCTGAATGTAATATTACTCCAGGTCCAGATATAGAGACATAACGGCCAAGTTCAATATTCCCATATCCAACTACATGTTCAATATAGCAACCTCCACCCATAGATTTAATTACTATACTACTATTAACAATCTTACTTTGGGGGGAATCTGTTTTAATCATATTGAAATTAACATCGGACTTTTTATCACAAATAATACCTTTTCTTTTTAGTAAAAAGCGCTTAATTAATCTTTTCATCCATATAACCTTTCCACTTATTTATAATTCTCATAAGCTGTTATATAAAGTTTTTCCAGTATATTTAATTGGTTCATGAACTCTTCATCTACATCACAATTATTATTTATGATATCATAACCCTTGTCCATTATATATTTAAACTTAAAATCAAAACCAAGATTCTTGACCGTATAAATATAAGATGCACATGAATGAATATTATCTACTGGCTTAAATTCTTTTATCAATTCCGAAAGATTTTCAAAAGAATGTATTCTCGTGATACTATTTATCAAGGCAAAAGGAACATCCCCGAAAACAATAGCACGCTTTCCTAACATTGCTGCTTCATAAGCACTAGTTCCTGTAATAGTAATAACTCCTTGTGCATTAATTATCCACGGTTTTGGATCTTTGTAATAATTGATCGATACTAATCTGACATTAGGCAATTTATTAACATTCCTATAAAACTCAAGTGATCGTTCACCTAACATTGCCTGATGCTCTTTAACATACAACTTCCATCCAATTGGAAGAGCTTTTGATACTGCTTCTATAACCGACAACTCATTAACATAAAAAGGAGCCTTAACAAATGTTGTAGACTCAGGTATGAGATGAAGTGGCATATATACATACTTCTCTCCATCTATCGGGTCAGAAAAAAACTTATTTTTGCTATACAAATATCTTTTAATTATTTCGACTCTAAAATAGAATTTCAAATATTCTAGAGTACTCGGAAATATTAATTGATTACTATTCTTCAATTTGCGATTTTTTGACTTAACATCTTGATTATAAAAATATATAATTTTTCCCAGTAGACACTTTATTGTTGAGATAAGATCATCCTTATCATATTGAGAAGTAATAGTATTTTTATACTCTTCCGGCATAATACTATTTTTTTTTCGATAATTATCTACTTCTTCATATTCTTTCGCTAAGTCATTTTTATCTTTTGACATTGCCTTATAATAATATTCTTTAAAATAATTATCAATTCCAATCCCCATATGATAGGTATAAAGTTTAAAAAAATTATACCTTGGGTGATCAATCGTAATATATGGAATATTTTTCTTAAAGGCAACCTCATTTATTATACTCCTAGGGAGCTCCGCATCATCACAGTCTATTATGACATCCGGTTTATAATCATCAAGAATATATTCAACATTCTTATAGTTTAAAAGCAACCAATTTATTCTTTGTTCAAACGTAAACTCTTTCATATATTTTCGATTATGATAGTAAGTTGATGTCAGCTGTGAAGACATTAACTGAATATTCAATTCTTTAAAGTGAGTATAGTTTTTTTCTATATACTCTAGATATTCTAAATCATATACTTTACTATCCATTTTTTGTGTAAATTCCAATGAAATATCCTTAACATCATACAACGTAATACCCTGTTGTTTTTTGAATGCATAATAAGTAGTTAAATTTAAATGTGTCTGATTATACATGCATTCTGCAGGCATTATGAAATATGCAGCTATATTGTTATTTTTAATCCATCTTTTTGCCAAAAAATAAAGTGGGTATGAAAAAGTCTCTTTACATATCAATAAAATCTTCTTGTTTTCAAATGTTATCATGTCAATTTCTCCTTAGCAATCATAAACGCATTAAATTAAAGGGGGGGTTCTAATCCCAATATCACGTCTTCTTTGCCTTTTTTAACGATACTATCTCATCAATGTATTGTATCCCAAAGGCTGAAATAATGCAAATAATAGGTAAACACATGCTTTTATACCTTGATTGTGCTTCAGATAATAATAACATGCAACAATAACCAAACATAAACATCGTTATAAAGAAACAAAATTTACTTTTACTAATAAACTTATAGCAAAATCGAGCACCTATTGCAGCAAAAAACATTATGAATATATAATATAACTGCGTTAATCCGGGCATATATTTACTTATCAAGTTAAAGATAATATTTTGTGTATTATTAAGATTGCTTTTACAACATTAAAATACCAAATAGGCCTTAAATCATCTTGCCATTCCCAAATAGTTTTCTTAGGAAATAATTTTAACACTTGCAAGGGATTCTTTTTCCAATCAGCCAAAATGCTATTGTAAATAAAAGTTTTTGCAATTTTTTCAGAATGGCCATCTCGAATAAGATTTTCATAATCAGAATTAAGGTATTGTCCTTCATATTGAGTATTTAACCCTTGCATTAAATAATGAGGCGTTGATGATACAATGCGTGGTATTCCAAATTCAGACATCATTAAATGTGTTATAATAGAGTTAACACAGTAATATCCGCACAAGGAAATAGTTATACCAACAATCAAACTCAAAATCTGTTTCTTGCGATTTTGATTCGATAGGAAAATAATTTCTGTTATTATAAATGCTATAAAAATGATTATAGCAACTGGTTTAAATGCATTTCCTATTCCTAATAAAATACCTGCCAAAATCCAATTAGATATACGAAATAGTAAAGTCATTTTTTCTTTCGTAGCATTGTCTAGAATAATAATACCACCAAGAAAAAAAGGTAATGACATTATTTCTGGATTATTAGTCAGATTATAAAAAATTGCTGAAGGCAGAAAAGCATACAATAAACCTGATAAAAAAGACACCACTTTATCTTTAGATATTCTATATGTAAACGTAGTTATTAATACACAGGAAATACTGTTTAATATTATATTAAGATGAATTATTTCATTTGAAGTGTAACCAAATAAATAGTATAACTTTTTTAATATAAAAGCATAATTAGCCCAAGAAGTGAATATAGAATATCTCACTAAATCTGGTGATTGATTTAATGCCAAATGCCATACCCACTGATAATCTGAGAACTGCAATATTTTCCCATAATATAGTATGTCAAGTGAATATCTGGGTATTATTGATAAAAAGAAAACTATAATTAATAATTTGTAAAACGGCAATATAGATATAGATTTCCTATTTCGTTTAACTATTATCAATGAAATAAAAACTAATACAAAAAAAAGAATAATACAAAGAAATGGTTTATAGATTACTGGTAATTTAAAATAATTATATGTATATCTCGGTATTAATTTGTGCCACCAATTATTATAAGTAATAACTGAGTATACTATTCCCATGATAAATGGAAACACTATAATTAAATTCCAAAATATAAATTTAATAATTCTATTTAGCCTTTCATTCATTATTATTCTTATTCTCCTTCGGATTAAAATTATATTAGAACGAAAAGCATTCTATATATTTTTCTTATTGGATAAAATCCACATTATGAGATGATCAAATATCATGTGAATATCCTCCGTAATTTGCATATTGTCTATCGGTACATGTAAATGATAATCAGCAAGTCCGTCAATGACACCACCAGAATATCCTGTTATTGCCATAACACTGGCTCCAACACTCTTAGAATACTGTACAGCCTTTATTATATTACTGCTATTACCACTTCCTGATATTGCTATTAAAAGATCAGAACTTGTTAATTTACCCTGTAATTGTAACTCAAAAATCCTGTCATATCCTAAATCGTTAGCTATCGCCATCATAATAGGTACATTATCATTTAAGCAAATAACGTTATATTTTTGATTTAAATTTTCACTTATCCCTTTGTTGAAATCACATACAAAATGCGAAGCAGTAGCTGCGCTTCCCCCATTTCCACAAATATATATTGATGCATTTCTTAATCTAGCTTCTTCAAGCGCATTCATTGCCTCATTAATTGCATTAATATCAAGTTTTTTAATTGTGTCAATTACCAGATTTAAGTAATTACCTATTTCTAACTTATAATCCATTAGCAACCTCCTTGGTAATATAGTGAGCAGCTATCATAAGATCTTCACTAATATAATTCGGTATCACTTCATATTTTTTATCATTACCTGCCATACCAGTTTTAAGTAAAATCGTTCTTAACCCTGCATTTTTACCTGTTTGTATATCTATGGTTGAATCACCAATCATCCATGATTCCTCTTGTGATATATTATAATCTGTAATCCATTTTTCAATCATACCTGTTTTAGGTTTACGACAGTTACAAGTTATTTTATATTCCTTATTTTCTTCCGGATATCCACTATCAGGATGATGGGGACAAAATGATATTCCATCTACATACGTACCTTTTTCTCCCATGATTGTTTCCATTTTATTATGAATATCTACTACATCTTTAATGGAACAAAGATTTCGTGCAACAACTGGTTGGTTCGTAATGATAATAATCAAATAACCATTTTTATGCATATGATTAATCGCTTCACATACTTTATCCTCCAATTCGAATTGATCCGGATTTGTTAGGAGTCCAACATATTTATTAATTGTACCGTCTCTGTCAAGAAATACACATTTTTGCTTGTTTTGCAGACATTTTTGTTTTACAATCTCATGAATTATATCCTGTTCCGTATCAAATAATCGAGTAGGTGTACCTACATCTCTAACATACTCAGGAGATTTATAACCAAATACATTACGATTATTATTTATACTGGGGATTATAATATCCTTTTCTAAATCTAATTTTGTCTCACTAATTAACTCACTTATAACATTCATATTTAAAAGATAAATTCCTGCATTCACACAATTAGAATAATAATAGTTTCTCTGATTCAGTTTTGAATCGATTCTTATTACTCTCTGTGAATTATCAAGAATTACCAAGTCACTATCAAATGGATGGCCATTAGGATGCACTAATAATGAGACATCTGAATTATGTTCATTATGAAATGATAGAAACTTTTTCACAGATATATCAAAAATTAGGTCTCCGAAAACTAACAGAAACGTATCTTTAATCTTTTCCTTCAGATAAAACAAAGCACCTGCAGAACCCATTGGCTTCTCTTCTATGATATATTCAATACTTACGCCATACTTTTTACCATCCCCAAAATATTCTTTTATAACTTGATGAAGATACCCTACAATTAATATAAACTCACATATCCCATTCTTTTTCAACACTTCAATCTGATATTCTAATATAGGTTTTCCATTTAATCGTACCATTGGTTTTGGTATTTCATCATTTGTTACAGATGATAGACGTGTTCCTTTGCCTCCGGCCATAATTACTGCTTTCATCTAAACCCTCTTACTTTCTTTCTTCAATAACCCATGGATTATTTACAAGATACTCTACTGTTTTTCTAACACCATCCTCTATGGAGTACTGAGCCTTCCATCCAAGATTGCGTAATTTCGAAGTATCAAGATAAATGAAAGGATTATCGCCAACCCATCCTCTATCTCCTCCTGAATATTCGAGTTCTGGGCTGACACCTAATGTATTAATAATAAAATTTACCGAATCATTAACCTCACAATAATAATCCACACCAAGATTATATATATTTACCTTTTCAGTAGATTTCTCTATAATTGTAAAAATCGCACTGATACAATCCTGAATATAAAGGTACGATTTTCTCTGCTTACCATTGCCTAAAATCTTTAGATGATTCGGATGCTCTTTCAATTGTTTTACAAAGTCGAAAACATGTCCATGCGTATAACGTTCACCTAAAATCGACACAAATCTAAATATATATGAGGTAAATCCAAATCCTTCACAATAAGCTTCAATTAACCCTTCACAGGCCAACTTAGATGCACCATATAAAGAAGTTTGTATAGGCATTGGACAATCTTCCGGAGTTGGAATAATAGCAGCTTCTCCATATACGGGTCCGGTGGAAGGAAAAGCTATTTTCTTAATATTATTAAGTCTCATGGCTTCTAAAACATTAAATGTCGCAATAGTATTTTGCTCTAAATCCTTTCTGGGATGCTCAAGACCAAATCGTATATCTGCATTTGCAGCAAAGTGAAAAACAAATTCGGAACCCTTAATATGCTGATTTATTTTATCACTATCTAATAAATCTCCTTCAACAAAAGAGCAACGTTTATTCAGAAGAGCATTTTGTAAAAATTTAATATTACCTGTAGAAAGGTTGTCATATATCACCACTTCATTCTCTACATTATTAAGTAATGCATCAACAATATTGGATCCTATAAAACCAGCACCGCCAGTAACAAAATACTTCATGTTTGTCTTTCCTCCTATATCTCGGTCTTATCGCCAACATATAATACTGTTGAACCTTGCCTATCAAATTTAATATGCATTTCTCTTAATGGCATCGCTTTTCTTAATTTCTTTTGCTGCTTTTCAGTAACATAAAACAGTAAAAATCCACCACCGCCAGCACCTAGTAATTTACCTCCAGTGGCACCGTTTTTTATTGCAAGATCGTAATATTCATCAATTTCAGGATTGGATATACCATTTGCAAGAGTTTTTTTCAATTTCCAATTCTCGTTAAGAATATCTCCTGTAATATCTATTCTTCCGGCTTGCAGTTCTTTTCGTAAATCCCTAGCCAAATTACATATAGTTTTTTGTATTACTTCTATATCGGTTTGCTTAATATTTTCTCTTTGTTCTTTCAAAATCTCAGATGCAGACCTTACATCTCCGGTATAAAACATCATTAGATTCTTTTCAAATTTCTCATGCTTTGAATTCGACATAATAATTGGTTCTACGGATACGCTTCCATCTTTGTTAAATTCATAAAAATTTAATCCACCATATGCAGCTGCATATTGATCCTGCTTTCCAATAGGTTGTCCCAGTTGATTAATTTCTATATTACATGCCTCAGATGCAAGACGTTCTTTAGAAACAAATTTCCCTTTATAACTATACAAAGCATGAAGAACACCTACTGTAAAGGAACTTGATGACCCTAATCCAGTTCCAGCAGGAACATCCGCAGTACTAACTAATTCTACTCCGCGAACATCTAATTTCTTTAATATTTCTTTATAGTATTTATGTTGAATTTCTTCTATGTTACTCACAATTTCTGTTTGTGAATACTTTAGTACGGTAAGATCCGGACTAAAATTAGGATGTACTAAAATATACATATACTTATCAATACCTGTACTCAATACACAACCACCGTTTTTTTCATAAAATTGAGGTAAATCACTACCACCGCCACAGAAGCTAACTCTGAATGGAGTTCTTGTAATTATCATTCTTAATCTCCTAATCGTAAGCCTGAATTTTTAAATTTTTATATACTTTAATTCTCCATAACATAAAGCGGATTATGAGAAATCGATTTATTAAAATCAAAATAGCATGTAACTTAGAATTAAAACCAACCACTTTATCTCTAATAATAAATTTAGCTTCTTTCTTCATATCTACCAATAGATCATTATCTTGCTTATAAGAAAACTTTGAATATAATAAATCACTATATACCGTTGTATAATTTGAATAAAACATAAAGTATTGACATTCATTCATTAATTCCGGAAATCTATCTATTATATATTTGCACATTTTTTTATCGGCATCCATTGATATTCTTGCATTAATGTCATTGCGAGAACAGCTAGATAATCGATATCTAAAATGATATTTAGCTGCTGAATCATAGACAATCTTATCAGCGTTTCCCATTATTTGATATAGCCAATATCTATCTTCGGCTTCTTTTGTTAGAGGAAAACGTATACCTTTAATCATTTTAACATCATACATCTTATCCCACAAACTTAAGCCATAATTTTTCATATACAATAGATTTCGAAATGCTTCTTTTGTATCCATAACTAGCAATGGTTGTTGAGTTGAACAGTCAAAGTGATCCTTATACTCAGTAAGCACCCCGCAAATTGAAATCTGTGTATTATATTTAATCATATTTTGTAACATAGCATCAACCATATCAGGCTCAATCCAATCATCACCGTCTACAAAAACAAGAAAATCACCTGTGATTTTTTCCATAGCAAGATTTCTTGCTGCTGCTATTCCACTGGGTTTACTGCTAACTAGGACAATTCTATTGTCTTTTTTAGCATATTGATCGCATATCAATTCACAATTATCAGAATTATCTACGCCAACTGATAATATTATTTCAATATTAGAATATGTTTGACTTAAAATAGACTCCAAGCACTGTACTAAATACTGCTCCACTTTATAAATCAAAACAATGATACTAACCTTAGGCTTATTAATAATTAACACCACCTTCATTTAATCCGTATTTCCATTTAAACTATTAGGATATTTCCTCTTACCTAGATTTCAGACACTACATCTGAAATAGCTTTTAAATAATCGTATTTGTTTTCTATATCCGGCTCTAGATAAGCTCCTTCTCCCCATTCATTCCATGCATTAACATAGACAAAGTCTAATTGCTTATGCTGAATTTTTTCCTTTATATGCAACAAATTTTTTCTAAATAATTTAGAATCCGAATTTATATAAGCCGTACCTTCCATACCACATCGAGGAGTATTATCCCATCCTGGAAATGTTCCAGGAAAAATATTATCATTCATGATATATTTTCGATTTGATATTTTTTTATATACCCATGAAACATTTACTTTGCGCTCTAATAATACTTTTTTCCGTAAAATTTTATTAATTATTTTCCGAGATATGATTGGTAAATAATATACAGCATTGTCATAAAACGACATTTCATTTTTAGTAGAAAATCCTGGTTCAAAAATATAATATGCATCAACTAAGTCTTTGCGGGTTTCTTGTTTTCCTGCTGCCTTGCAGGAAACAATATATACTCCATTGAATCCATTTTGTACAGCTAATTTGTTCCAACATTCAATCATTTCGCCTAGACAATCAATATTATAACTTCTATATATATTAACTACCGGCTTGTTATCAATCTTTATATATCTGTCATCACAAAAAAATGGGAGCAAATAATTAAAGTGATTTCTCCAATCTTCCTCATCACCGTATTCCTGTAGTTGCAATACTTCAGGTTTTGTATCATACCAACGTCTACTCCAGGTTTCGTTAGCCCAGCAAATACAAAACTTTATATTTATATTTTTATTTTCCAAGAGAATTTCCATGGGTTTTTGTAATAACATTTTCCCACAAAACCAATAATGATAAATACAGAACCCATATATATCAAATTCCTTGGCTAAATCAGCTTGCCACTTCCATGTTTCTACTCCATCTTTTTCCAAATCATAATAATTATTATTTAATGGAACTCTTGGCTGATTATGTCCGTTATATAAAGGCTTTGCTTTCTTCACAGCTGTCCATTCCGTATATCCATTACCCCACCATTCATCATTTTCAGGGATACTATGATACTGGGGAAGATACATACAAATAGTTTTCATTATATTTAACTCCTTTATATTGTTTATAATTTATGGCACCTACTGCATACCAAAAAACAATTGCTTCCATCATAAAAGCTATTGTATTTGATCCTAATGATTGTAGCAATACTGTAAGTATAATAGCCAATTCAATATAATGCTCCTTGAAAGAAAACAGGCATTTTATAATTGATAACAGAATGATCAATGAAAAAAGAGCAAAACCAATAATACCAATTTCGCAGAAGATTTTTATCAGACCCCCATCTGTGATCAAGAATTCAGAATATCCTAACGCAGTATGTCCAACACTTCCCAATCCGCTACCAAATGCTATATTGCGCGTATTTTCTATTGTATTCAACCACTGACCGGTTCTGTCTCCAAATGCATCCTTAAAAGAAAGTATTCGATTAAATACACTATAGAAGAGCGATGGATACATTTTATATACTAATAACATCATAGAAAAAAATAAAACTGCTTCAAATAGAAGCCAACCTTTTTTTAATATATTCCATTTAAAAAAACATAAGTAATGTGCTAAAAGTAAAATACAAAATGCTACAAGATATGCACTTCTTTGATAACTCATTATTATACCAACCAAACAAATTCCGCATGAAACCAACTTTTTTTTATCTTTATTATCAATAAGTTGTTTTAGTGATAGAATAAGACCATAGACAGAAAAGGTACCAACGCTTGTAGATCCTATTATAGAGCACATACGTTCTCTTGCATAGATTGGATCAGTACCACCAACAACCCTAATTCTCAACAAATACTCTCTATAAAATAAGGGGACCCATATATACAAAACAATTCCGATTATAATGCAAAATATTGATGCGATTAAAACATTATAGTAGAATTTACTTGAATCTTTTGTATTGTTACCTATAAAAAATAATACAATTGGTAAAGTTGAATTCGCAAATTCTCTTATTGGTACAGAATATGGAAATCCATTAAATATTGATATAATGATTGCTAATACATTGTAAAACAAATAACATATAACCAAAACATCAATAATTCCATTTACTCTTATAGTTCTTCCTTTAATCGCAATAATAATTCCAATGACCAAATACGACGAGAGTACTACTCCAACCCGCAAAGGCGGAATAAACATAGAAAGAGAATATAAAAGCATTCCAAATATATAAAGCCCATTAATTAACATATCATTTTTAATATTTAAAGATGCTTTCATTTTATACACATCCATTTCTATGTTTTAATAATTATTAATTAATATTATTTAATAATTCATTGTATTTTTCAAGGTAATTCTTATACATATTCTCTTTAGAATATTTACTATGGGCTTTTATATATATCTCGTTTTCATCAAGATTTTGTTTAAATTCCAACATTGAAATCAAGGTATCTTTTAGATTATATATATCACCATATTCGACAAACTTTGAATACTCAGGTATAGCGATGGTTTCAGGTGCGCCAGCTTTAAACCCTACAACCGGGGTGCCGCAGCTCAATGATTCAACAACAGGCATCGAGTAAGTTTCGCGACGGCTTGGTATTAAAGTAATATCTGCTAAAGAATAGAATTCAGCTATTTCATTCTGATCCTCAATCAATGGATAATATTTAACATTATCTAACTTAGGTAATTCAGATATATTAGTAACTCCAACCATGATAAATGTAATCGGAGTATCTTTCAATTCATCGGCAAGCTTTAATATCCATCTTCCACCCTTAATATCACTCATTAGATTATTTCCGATAGAGAGGATGACTTTTCTATCACTAACCATTAATCTCTTTCTTAAACCGTCAATATTACGAGGGTAAAAGACATTAATATCAATACCATTATTTATTGCGGTAATTTTGGAGCCTTTTAAGAATGAAGCCCGAACACGATTCGCATATACTTCGGCAGGTGTTACATAAATTATAGAGTTTAACTTTGATAAATACTTGTTTTTCTGCTTTAGCATAAAACTGGTAAAGTCCATAAAGAAACTCTTCGGATAAGCTCTTAATTGAGGACAATTTCCACACTTGGATTTCCATTTTTCACATTCAAATGCATATCCGCATTTTCCGGTATACATATATTCACTATGTAAAGTCCAAACAACCTTACAATTGTTCTTCTCTAAATACTTAATAACTTGGTATATATTCACATAATAACCGTGTAATTGATGGCAATGAACAACATCCGGCTTGAATTTTTTAAGATAACTAATAAAACGTCTAGTCGCTATAAACGAAAAATATCCATTAAGTCCGGTAATCCGGGCCAACCCGGCATGAACATTAACCTCCCATTTGGGACTGATTCGATGAATATTCGTTTCTCTAACCAAAGGCCCTCTGCCATAGAGAATAGCCGCTTCATGCCCATCCTTCAATAACTGAGTGTATAGATCATATACAATTTTTCCGGTACTGCTAAATTTACAATTTACATCTATTAGTGCAACTCTCATATGTTATGATCCCTTTCACTATTCTTTGTATATACCCATATTAATCAACTCTTTTTCGCTAGGTGCTGTTATAAGAACGGCCTTTAGCCTTCCGTAATATACAAACATACTTCCTCCGGCAGCAGCGTGCGCACCACCTTCCTGCAAGACATTTTTGATATCCGATATTCTCCCTGCTCCCCCACATGCTGTTACAGGTATTGCTACTTCACTTGTGACGGACTTTATGAGATTAATATCATACCCTTTCATTATTCCATCATTATCAACTGAATTCAAAAAGATTTCCCCAACTCCAAGTTTTTCAGCTTGTTTTGCAAGTTTTGCAGGTGAAATATCTATCATATCTTGTCCATCGGATACTACGCAGCAGTACTTTCCATTTATTACTTTTGCATCGATCGATGCAACGACACTTTGGCTTCCAGCTAGTTTAACTATACTCTCTATTAAATCAGGATTCTTAACGAGAGCAGAATTTATAACGATCTTTTCATATCCGATCGCTAATAATTCCATTGCCTGAGACACACTGGAAATACCACCTCCATAACTTAATGGCATGAATGCTTCACTGGCAATATCCTTTAGAAGCTCGAAATCTGGTTCCACATGACGCTTTGTTGCCGAGATATCTAATATTGATAATTCATCAATCCCTTTTCTATTAAATATCTTAACTGCATTAATCGGATCTCCTAAATACCTAGGATGACTAAATAGCTCTGTTTTAACAAGATCTCGATCATCTATCAATAACACCGGAATTATTCTTGGTCTTGAAAACACATTAACACCTCTTCGCAAAATTATTAAGTAATGCCATACCAAAATCATGACTTTTTTCAGGATGGAATTGGACACCATAAACATTTTCAGATACTACAGACGCTGCAAATTCATATCCATAATCACAGGACATAAGAATGTTTTCTGAATTATCACAAACCGCATGATAAGAATGAACAAAATAATACCTCTGAACACCTTGGATATCCTTAATTAAAGGGTTATGTTGATTGAATTTAACAATATCCCATCCCATATGAGGTATTTTCAATGGTGAATTGTCACCAAAACTAAAGCGAATATTATCAAATTGAATTAACCCTAAACCCGGTAATATACCTTCCTCACTACTTCTTCCAAGCAGTTGCATCCCTAGGCATATGCCTAATAAAGGCTTCTTATTCTTCGCCTGCTCTTTTATACATTCGATCAGATTTCGTTCTTTTAACTGACTCATTCCAGCATCAAATGCTCCAACTCCGGGTAATATCAACCTATCAGCATTGATTATTTCACTCTTATTGGATGTAATTATCGATTTTTCACCTAATACTTTTAACATGTTTGCTATCGAACCAAGATTACCTAGTCCATAATCAATTATTGCTATCATATTTACCTACCTAATATTTCTATTTTCAATTCCAAAAATTTTACTAATTCTAACACCTAGTTCAATCATCCAATAAGAATTCTTATAATCCTTAGGTGATTTGTTTTCCCCTGTGATTATATTGTCAAACTCTTTCGATGTAATTCCTAATTTTTTTGCAATATATTCTTTATCCTGTTCCATTTGCTCTGCATCATATGGCGATTTTTGAAGTAACTCAAGCGCATCATCACGAGTCATCGTTCCAGCCAATATTTGGTTTGAATAAACATTTTTCCTTGTATCAAAACCAAATTTAGTTGGTAAATAATATCCCTCAAAAAAACGTGTAAAAACATTTTCATAATGCTTGTTCTCATATTTCATCCATCCAAATTTATCATGTAGCAATTGTTCAGCATCCGTTTTATTATAGACAACATAATCTAAAGGAAAAACTCGTTTCATGCCACAAAAGTATCTATAAAATATTCTGTATTTCAACATGCTACACATAGGGTATGTTTTTAAAGGAACTTTTCCATATTTTTTATGAATATCCTTTGCCATTCTTAAATCATTCAGATATATCCACTCTACCGGGGGTCTAATAAATTCTGTCGCACAATTCGAACCTGTAAGTACATATTTTATTCCATGCTTCATGGCATAATTATATAATCCTGCAAATATAGCATGGTCTTGAGGAAAATCCTGTGACGATATCTGGGCCTTGAAAAATGCTAATTGAAGATCCCGCATTTCTTTCCAATTTACCACCTCAGTGTACATATCCAAATCTAACCCTTTTACAATTCTTTCTATGTTTTCTACTGCAACATTCAGATTCCAACCGGTATCAACAACGACAGCCAAAGGGCGTAAATGCATGACTTCCTTCGCAATATAAGCCAAGTAAGAACTATCAGCACCCCCACTAAGGCCTAAAATACAGTCATAATCTTTGCCTTCTCCTGCAGCTCTGATTTTTGATGATATAATGCTAAGCTCTTCCGTTCTATTTCTATCAAAATTCCAATAAGGTTTAATATTCTTGTCAAAATTCTTACAGTGATCGCATTCCCCATTTTTATCAAATACAATTTTCGAGTCCGAAGTGTCCATTACACATCTTTTACAGATTTGATAGGAACGTTTTTTAAGCATCATTTTTCCTCCAAACCATTCTATTTACAATACCAGTATAACTCTGCATTATCTTTACCACCTTATCGCTAACATTTCGATCACTATAATCAGGAACATTAGAACCGTAATGTTTATTTGAATTCATACTTGTTGAAAGTTCTACAGCCTGAAGAACTTGAAGTGATGATATTGAACCTATCACAAATACGCCTTTATCCATAGCTTCCGGTCTTTCAGTAGATGTACGGATCGAGACTGCCGGAAATTTAAAATAAGCAGCTTCCTCCGGAAGTGTTCCGCTGTCTGACACTACACAAAAAGCATTCTGCTGCAATTTATTATAATCAATAAATCCAAAAGGCTGTAAGTTTCTAACTAGCGGATGGAAAATAAAATTACGCTGTTCGATAAATTTTCTGCTTCTCGGATGTGTACTGTAAATAACAGGTATATTATAGGTCTCGGCCATAACATTCACAGCATTCATTAATTCAAAAAAATTCGCTTCATTATCTATGTTCTCCTCACGATGTGCAGAGAGTAAAATATACTTATTAATTTCAAGATTAAGCTCATTCAATACATTACTTTGGTTAATTTTATCAATATGCTTATCCAGAACCTCAGCCATTGGCGACCCTACAACATATGTTCTCTCCGGTGCTACTCCTGAAGCAAGTATATATCTTCGAGCATGCTCCGTATAGCATAAATTGACATCGCTAGTAACATCAACGATTCTTCTATTGACCTCCTCAGGCAGATTCTCGTCAAGACACCTATTACCCGCTTCCAAATGAAATATCGGAATTTTTAAACGCTTAGCAGAGATAACAGAGAGGCAGGAATTTGTGTCTCCAAGTACCAATACAGCATCTGGCTTTTCCTGAACAAATAAATCATATGATTTTGAAATTACATTTCCTATGGTTGTTCCCAAGTTATCACCAACAACATTTAAATAAAAATCAGGCTCCCTTAGCCCTAATTCATCAAAGAAAATTTCATTCAATCTGTAATCATAGTTCTGACCAGTGTGTACAATCTTTAAATCAAAATACTTGTCACATTTTTTTATAATCTCAGATAATTTTATTATTTCCGGTCTAGTACCCATGATAACCATTACTTTTAACTTGTTCATCGTTAGATCCTCCATATATTGCTATTCCGTAAAGTAGTGCGGATACCATTCCTTATGATTATTTATCCAAAGTGCCATTTCTGCTACCATTAAATCATACTCAGGAATCAAAAAATCGATATCTTTTCTTGTATTTACCAATGATTTATTCACTGAAATTTTTTCATTAGGTATAATATGACATCTATTTTGTCGTAAATATTTATTAAAGATCATTAATAAATCATACTTACTGATACTCGAATCAGGAACCGCATTATATATACCGGTGATGCGATTTTTTGTTACAAATTCTATTGTTTTTGCTAACTGAAGCGTTGTTTGACCGGTCCAAATTGCCTTATTGTAACCATTAATATCCCCACTTTGCTTCATGAACCAATTGAGTAGTCCAATCCCCTCCTCTTTCATGTCTGGTCCTACAATGGAACATCTTAGGGTAATGTTCTTATCATCATCTAACTCACCAAGTGCTTTAGAGCGATCATAGAATGTTTCGCCATCACGAAGATCATACTCATGGTAATTACCTTTTGTTCCTGAGAATACACAATCCGTGCTAATCTGAACGATTTGAGTTGATGTATTTGAAGTAATTTTAGCAAGCAGATGCGGTAAGAATGAATTAATAAAGACTGCATCCGACTTATGATCTTCTGCATTATTATTCAGTAATCCAATACAGTTTATAATTGCATCCCATTTACCATTACAAACCACTTCTTTGATCTTATCTATATTAGTTGCATCTGAGATAATTGTATTAACTATTTTTGATCTTCCTTTTGCCAATCCTGATACGTCATGTCCGGATTGATCAAGATATGCTGCTACTATATGACCAAGCATTCCATTGCAGCCAAGAACTAAGTACTTCACTGCTTGTCCTCCCAATTTTTAAGTTCTTCTTGTATATAAGATAGCAATAATAATTTTTTCTTAACTTCTTCAACATTAAGTATCATAGTATTGCTTGAATTAAACTCATGTAGCAAATTCCGATTTTCATTTCCTTCACTAAAGAATTTGCTATAATTCAAATCTCTATTATCTGCAGGTACTCTATAAAATTCACCTTGATCAATCGCACGAGAGCATTCCTCATTTGTTAATAATGTTTCATGTAATTTTTCTCCATGCCTGATACCTATCACATGAATTGGATTATCAGCATGAAATAATTCTCTTACAGCTGTTGCTAATGTTTCTATAGTACAAGCGGGAGCCTTCTGAACAAACAAATCACCCGGTCGACTGTTATCGAATGCATACTGAACAAGATCAACTGCCTCTTCAAGGCTCATAATGAATCTAGTCATCTTAGGTTCTGTAATTGTCATAGGCTTTCCGCTTTTTATTTGATCAATAAATAACGGGATCACTGATCCTCTTGAGCACATTACATTTCCATATCTTGTTCCACATATTATTGTATTCTTAGCTGTTCTGGATTTTGCTACGAAGACTTTTTCCATCATAGCTTTAC
The DNA here is from genome assembly GCA_023421075.1 of Bacillota bacterium. GTDB lineage: Bacteria > Bacillota > Clostridia > Lachnospirales > Lachnospiraceae > Mobilitalea. The sequence goes on along the minus strand of JAEZUM010000079.1, from coordinate 60,713 downwards.
TAGTCCCCATGGCATTAACAGGATAAGCTGCTTTATCCGTTGATAGGCAGATTACTTTCTTTACTTCATATTCAATCGCTGCAGAAAGAACATTATCTGTCCCCAGGACATTTGTCTTGACTGCTTCAACAGGGAAAAATTCGCAGGATGGAACCTGCTTCAACGCAGCTGCATGAAAGATATAGTCTACTCCGTACATTGCATCCTTTACTGAATTAATATCCCTTACATCACCAATATAAAATTTAATTTTATCATTATTATACTCATGTCGCATGTCATCCTGTTTTTTTTCATCTCGTGAAAAAATACGTATTTCTTTTATATCTGAATTAATAAATTTATCCAGAACAGCATGACCGAAACTTCCTGTTCCACCTGTTATTAACAAAGTACTACCCTCTAGCATACTGGTTCTCCTTATAAGAATATATCTATTCTATCCATTAACTCTGATTTATTAAAATGTTCATCGGAATATTTCAAAGCATTTTCAGACATTCTAACTAATGTATCTTTAGGTAATTCCGAAATTTCTTGTATTACTCTTGCTAATTCAATATAATCTCCAGCATTACAATAGACTCCACATTCAGCATCCTTAATTATATTCTGAACCTCACCATCAGCACATACTATAATAGGCATTCCACAGGCTAAACACGACTGTGTTTTTGCAGGTATTGTCATTGAAAATACCTTACTTTTACCTAAGCAAATCATTGCTGCATCGCAATTTGCCATAAAAGTAGGAATACTTGCCGCTGGCTGTGAGTCAAAGAAATAAAACATATCCATAACATTTTGTTCTTTTATACTTTTGATAAGCTCCTGCTTATATCTTCCATCACCTACAATGACAAAGCAAACATTAGCTTTTATTTCTTTTAGGGCTTGTGCTGCCTTTGGTAAAACCCATAAACCTTGAGCTGTTCCAATATTTCCTGCAAAAATAATTTTAAATCTATTGTCACCCTTAATTGTATTGATAGGCTGATCTATTTTAACAGGTCTATAATGTTCTTCTGCGTATTGAGGCCAAAACTCTAGTTTTTCAGGCTTGACTCCCCGCTTTTCTATTTCCTTGATGAATGTTTTAGATGATGTGAATATCTTCGTACAATTGCTATATATATATTTAACCATTTTTTCAATTGGTTTTATTATAATAGGATGTGTTATTCCAGTTACTATTTCTACATTTTCTGGCCATAAATCGGTTACATATAAATTGCATGGGATCCTATGTCGTTTTGCATACCATACACCTACAAGCGCTTGCGTCATAGGGGATACTTCATATATAAATACGTTATCAGCCTTTATTTTTGTTTTAAGTTGCCAAATATACCCGGAAACAACAAAAGACAAATAGTTAAGCAGTAATCTCACAGAACTTTTTCCACGTGATATGATAGGTATTCTAATTATTTGTATACCATTATATACTTCCTTGCGCCTTTTAAATAAACCATACCCATCATAAAACTTCCCTTGCGGATAGTTTGGGACTCCGGTTAAGACCGTTACTTTATAGCCTCGCCTTACCCATTCCTCACATATATCAATTATTCTAAATTGTTCCGGATAAAAATACTGTGTAATTACTAACAGATGTTTTTTCATAAATGCTATTACCTCATGTTATAATACGATATCCTTATATCTCAGTTTCTCTTATTGATTTCTTGAAGTCATAAATACAATACTCAAAATCTTTATAATCACTCATTTCCTTATCATACGCAAAACTTCCAAAGACTTTATTAACAATTTTTAATTTATCGAAAAGTAAATATATTAAAGGATTAAAGATTTTGGTAAGATACATTCTTTTACCGTGAATCTCTGCAATCTCTTTTACTAATGAAGATGTGCTTATATATTCTCTGTTTTGAGGATAAAAATAGCCACTTTCTTCATTTTCAATAATAAAACGGATACATTCGCATAAGTTGTCGACATAGAGTATACTTCTTTCATTCTTAATATCTGGAAAAACAGGAATTTTCTGAGCAAATTTAGATAATAATGGATAATTACCTTTGCAACCTTTCCCATATATCATCGGAGGACGAAGACTTACAACATGAAATAATGATGATTGCATTTCATGGATACGTAAATCTGCTTGTAATTTGCTGTCTCCATAAATACTAGAAGGAGTAGGAACTACATCCTTAGTAATTCTTCTTATTTGATTCAGCTTATAATTATCAGCAAAGACTATACTTGAGCTCATAAAAATAAACTGCTTTACACCTTCATCTCTAGCCTTCTTAGCTATATCAATTGTTAGGTCACGATTCACCTTATAATATAACTGTTTTTTATTATCATCTAACTTAGTACTATCGACATGTGCTATCCCTGCCACCTGAAAAACGATATCGTATGACGAGAATTCTACTTCACTCCATTCGTTGTTTATCGTATCAACAGTGTCAACTTCATAGTGATGCAAAAACCTCGGTTGTAACAACCAAGATTCTAGCGCTTGACCGATGAAGCTGTTTTTCCCAGTAATAAGGATTCTCTTGCAAATGATTTTATCCGATTTATCAGTACTACTCATGACCGTCTTTCCCTTCCCCAATATATCTTCCGGTACCACCTTCAACGACTCCTTCATGTCTAACGATGCAGGCAATCGTTCCTATGAAGCATTTACAGTCAAATATAAAACTCATTTTCTTAACATACTCACCGTCAAGCCTGGCTTTATCCAGAATTAACAATTCATCTCTTCCATTAATTTGAGCCCAACCGGTCAGACCGGGTAAGATATCATTTGCACGGTATCTATCTCTTTCTTCAATCAGATCGTATTGGTTCCATAATGCCGGCCTAGGTCCGATAATACTCATATCTCCGATCAATATATTCCATATCTGAGGTAATTCATCCAAGCTGGTTTTTCGTATTAACCTTCCAACCCTGGTTATGTATTTCTCAGGGTTTTCCAAGAGATGGGTAGGTGTATCCTTGGGCGTATTGATACTCATTGTTCGAAATTTCAGTATATTAAAATACTTCTTATTTTTACCAACCCTTTTTTGTACAAATAAAATAGGTCCTCTTGAATCAAGTTTAATCGCTATAATAAGCAATAGAAAAAGCGGACTTAGTACAACTATTCCAACCAACGCAAATATAAAATCAATAAACCTTTTTATATGTTTGTACATCTGATACCTCGTCATAGTTAATTTCTCAAATATCCCACTATAAGATCCTTATATCTTCTTTGTAGTATAAGTAGGAACAATATTCTTAATTAGTTTCCTTATCTCCAGTGGTTCCTTGACACATACATCCTTTAATTCTTCCAATTGCTGCAAGAACTTGTCCTCATCAAACTCAATCGGCTTGCCAATATGGATCAGCTTATTCTCTGTATCATCCAGCCCTTCCTCATCCATCAGAAGCTCTTCATATAGCTTCTCTCCCGGACGAAGACCGGTGAATTCGATCATAATATCTTCATTCGGCTTATAACCTGACAAACGGATCAGGTTCTCAGCAAGATCAAGTATCCTGACCGGCTCACCCATATCGAGGACAAATATCTCACCGCCCTTAGCATAGGCTCCTGCCTGTAGCACCAAGGATACTGCCTCCGGAATAGTCATGAAGTAACGAATGATATCCGGATGGGTTACTGTAACGGGACCACCGGCTGCAATCTGCTTTTTAAAGTGAGGGATCACACTACCGTTAGAACCAAGAACATTACCGAAACGCACAGCAACAAAATCAGTATTGGACCGATTGTTGTATGTCTGAACAATCATCTCACAGATACGTTTTGAAGCTCCCATAATGTTCGTTGGATTGACCGCTTTATCAGTAGAGATGAGAACAAACTTTTCTACTCCATACAGATCAGCTGCTTGAACTGTCTTCCAGGTACCAAGCACATTGTTTTTAATCGCCTCATTCGGGCTGTCCTCCATAAGCGGAACATGCTTATGTGCCGCAGCATGATATACAATCTGAGGACGATAGGTCTTGAAAATATAATTCATTCTTGCTGAATTTCGCACAGAAGCAATTAATACAACGAGATTTAAATCGGGATACTTCTTTAATAACTCCTGCTGAATATCGTAGGCATTATTTTCATAGATATCTATGATAATTAACTGTCTGGGATTCTTGGACGCTATCTGTCGGCATAACTCACTGCCGATGGAACCGCCTCCACCGGTAACCATGATCACCTTATCTTCCACATAATCCATGATGGAATCTAAGTCAACCTTAATTGCATCTCTACCCAATAAGTCTTCTACCTCAACATTACGAAGGTTACTGATCGAGACTTCATTGTTAACAAATTGATAGATGCCCGGTAAAATTTTTAGTTCACAACTCGTCTGATTACAGATCTCAACGATTTCTTTGATTATCTTTTTTGAAACGGAAGGCATCGCAATAATAATTTCGTTAATTTTATAAATATTTACACAATCTAATATGTTTTCTCTCGTTCCGGTCACCTTGATGCCATGAATATAACTGCCCTGCTTCTCAGGCGCGTCGTCAATGATGCACTTAACTACTGTATTACTGATATGGTCACTTGTATTGATTTCTTTAATAATTGCATTTGCTGCACTACCTCCGCCAATAATCATTACATTATTCGCATCCTGGTTCGCTTTACTGTTTCTTAATGAGCGAAGGAAGCGATAGGAAAAGCGCATACCCAAGGTCAGTAACAACAATACTCCTCCATAGAGAAAATAATAACTACGTGGAACAGGATAATGCAAGATACGCATGCCAAGAAATTGTAATAAAGAGGATATAATGCATGCAGAGAAAACATTCTGCATCTCAGCGATACTGGCATAACGCCATAAGCTATGATACAGCTTCAAAAGATAAAATATTATTAACGTTATGATAAGATTAATAGGTAAGTAAGACCAGACCGATTCGATAAATTGTTTCTCTACCTTATTCGGATCCAAATCATATCTCAGGAGTAACCCCATTCCATTAGAAACCGTAATAATAACGATATCACATAAAAATAAAAACAATCTTCGAACCACCAATTGTTTATCAACAAACTTCTTCAGCATAATATCCCTCGCATTAATAATCCATATTTATACGTACAAAAAGAACCATAAATCATAAGTGCTAGTCCTATGAAAAGAGGCTCTTCTTTGTTATAACTTTTGTTCCTGACAACCATTATTCATTTGATTATGATAAGCGGTCATTCTAGCTCTATAATTGCTTTTTAGTTCGCTTCGTTCTACTTCTGTCATGTTCATGTAAGTCTCATAATTCACTTCACAACGCTCTAGGACGGCACCGCAATGGAAGCATATAGCATCCGGCTTTCTGGATACCATTCTTAAGTTATAACAGTTCGGACATATATATATGCGTAGCATGTTATCACCTCTCCTAATCGTCGTTAGTCATCATTATACTATGTTTATGTCCGAATGTAAACCTTTTGCAAGTAATTTGTATTTTTTTGTATATTTATAAAATAAGGGATCTAACCTAATATCTTCAATATTTAATAAATGATAGAAATAAGGCTAAATAATCCATCCTATGTTATAAAATGAAAGACTGCTGATATCATTCGATTACCTCCGAACAATACCAACAGCCCGAAATATTTCTTTTATATAGTTTCTAAATATCTATATCTATCTATATCTATCTATATCTTTCTATATCTTTCTATATCTATATACATACACTTACATACATCTATATAATTCTACATAACTGCATTTATCCAGTTATGCAACTTTGTAATAATCACTTATTTATCTTTATATCCATACTTCCTGAACGAAAACCTTCCAGATCCATTGTGATATAGAGAAATCCCAGATCTTTTAATTTTGAGATGATTAATTCCTGGTGCTCTAATAATTTAGCAAAGTCTTTTATATCGATCTCAATCCTTAATATATCCTCATGTAGACGAAGGCGGACATTGTAAAAGCCGAAAGTCCTGATGTATTGTTCTCCCTGATCAATTCTCGCAAGGATATCAAAATCCAGTCTGGTTCCATAGGGCAAGCGGGTAGCTAAGCAGGGAGCGGATGGCTTATCCGAGGAGGAGATTGACAGATCGGCTGCTAAGGAACGAATCGTAGCTTTGGTAATCTCCAGTTCTAATAGTGGGCTATGAATACCCAACTCCTTCAGTGCTCTCATACCGGGGCGATACGCATTCCGATCATCATAATTTGTACCATCGATTAAGAAATGAAAGCCGGCTTCCTTCGCCTCGCGGATTAAGGTTCGGAACAAAAGGTTCTTGCATCGATAACAACGATCTTCCGGATTATACATAATCTCAGGATCGGCGAATTCATCCACTTCAATTATCTTATGTATTGCTCCAAAGCTTAAAGCAATAGCACTAGCCTCCTCCAGATCTCCATGGGGATGGAGCTTCGTTTCAAAGGTAATGGCCAACACCTTCTGTCCATTTTTCTTACCGATATCACAGGCAAGCTTAAGCAAAAGACTACTATCGACCCCACCGGAGAAAGCGATTCCGATCCCTTCCTCGATATGCCGCTCCAAATAATTAGACAGTTTTTGAAAAGCAGATACATTTGACTCGGTGATTAAATTTTGACCTTCATCAACCAATGATCGTATCTTGTCTCTTTCTTTTATATCCTTCTGTTTCATAATATTCCTCCATGATGTCACTCTACGTCATCTTAACATTACCTGAATTTCTATTATTCCATACGTTATATAAAGCCCAACAGATAACTAATACGAATTGTTTGATTTGACTTAATTTATCATTATTAATTGATATATGATTAATCGAATGCCATTACTTTTCTATCCGAACACTTATTCCTTGCTCGTTGATGCTATATTCTGAACCTTATGATACATGGTCAAATAATCAACCCCAGCAGCTTCACTGAGCTTCTTAATACTTTCATATTCCGGATAATAAAAGTACTGCTCTTTATACGTACAAACTTTTACCAATGCTTCACCGAACGGGGTTTGAACTGCTCTTTGTTCCCTTTGAAGCATAGATCTCTGTGCCTCGGTTCTGCGAATTCCGATTGTTGTTGAATGTGTAAAGATGATATCTTCCATCTGCTCGAGCTTATCCTCCTCACAGATTACACCAAGCATATAGGCAGGGCGGTTCTTCTTCATATAAATTGGGGTATAATAAGCATCCTTTGCACCCTGTTTCAACAGAAGCTCTGTTGTATAAGCCAGTGCTTCACCGGTACAATCATCAATATTAGCCTCAAGAACCCATACCCTGTCAGATAAAATATTGTCTTTACGGATAGTGGTATCCTCTATCAACATAGCTCGAAGCAATCCACTGGCACCCTGATAGCTTCTCTTGCCAGCTCCCAGCCCAATCTTTAGGACTCTCATTTCCTTCGGCAAAGCAGACTTAGTACGGATAGCTGCAACGATCGCAGCTCCGGTTGGAGTGACCAATTCTCCCTTCACATTTGTAATATGAAGCGGCAGCTGATGCTCTGCAGCTATATTAATCACTGCCGGCACCGGAATCGGAAGCAAACCGTGCTGACAGGTAATAAATCCGGTTCCTTCATAAAGCTCCGATACAACAACCTCATTTATATTCAAATTATCCAGACAAATTGCGGCAGCGACGATATCTACGATTGAGTCGATAGCACCTACCTCGTGAAAATGTACTTCTTCAATTGGTTTCCCATGCGCCTTGGCTTCCGCAGCCGCAACGATATAAAAGATTCTCTTAGCAATGGTTTTCGCCTTCTCCGTTATCGCTGAACCTTCGATGATATCATTTATGATACTTAGGTTACGATGATCGTGATGACCGTAACGTATCGGTGTGTGCGTATTGGTGATTATCTTTCCTCTGTTTATTTTCGCATGGCTGATGCCATTAGTATTATGATGATGACTGCCTTGACTCTGGTCATGCTCGTGGCTAGGAACATTCTCGTGTCTATGAACATGCCCTGGATTATGCTCATGCTCGTGACTTTGATCCTTCTCATAATTATGATCATGCTCTTGACTATGATCCTTCTCGTGATTATGAGCATGCTCGTGACTTTGTTCCTCTGTCGGTACATGATCATGCTTGTGTGTATGATCATGATTATGATCATGGCTAGGTTCAAACTCATGATCATGTTTATGCTCCTTCGTCGCTTCATCAAGAATTACATCAAAATCACAGGCCGAGATGCTGTTCTTCTCCTTACGACGAATCGCGATTTGATACCCTTCCACCTTGAGACTCTTTAACCCATCAAGCAATACTTGCTGATCCGCACCAAGATCCAGCAAAGCTGCTACGGTCATATCACCACTGATCCCGGAGTAACACTCCAGGTATAACGTCTTATTATTCATATTTGTCTCACTTTCCATTATTCGAATAAAATATCGTTGAACCGCATCAGACGAAAATACTTAATTCATCTCAATTCGCTGCAGGCAAAAGGGTAACTCGAGTCCTGCCTCTTCAAGAAGACTTTGGTTTGTAAGAATATCCTTTGCATTGCCCTCAGCAAACACCTTGCCCTTCTTGAGAACAACAATTCGATCGCATAGCTCCAATGCCATATCGAGGTCATGTGTAGCGATCACCTTTGTCATCTTAAGTTCTCGCAGCAGATGGATTAATCTTCTTCTTGTCTTGGGATCCAAAAAGGAAGAAGGCTCATCAAACAATACCACCGAGGGTTCCATCACCAGGACCGTCGCAATTGCTATAATTCGCTTCTCTCCTCCGGAAAGTTTATGGGAGCTCATATGCTGCAGCTTTTCCACCCCCAGCTCCTCCATCATTTTCATTATCTTCTGCTTCACGTTCTCTTCCTGCATGCCATAATTTCGAAGTCCAAAGGCAATGTCATCAAAGACATTTGACATAAAGAGTTGATCATCCGGGTTCTGAAACACGACACCCGTTCGTTCACGAAGTTCACGTAAGTTCTTTCTATCCAGTAGCACTCCGTCTATTTCGATGGAGCCCTCCCCCGGAAACAGTATTCCCACCATAGTCATCAGAAGCGTTGATTTTCCGGCGCCGTTGGCCCCGATGATCCCGATGGTCTCTCCGTCCTTTACCCGCAAATCAATCCCGTTAATAACCTGATTCCCATCCTGATATTTCACACTCAGATGATCTATTTTAATCATTTCTTATCCTCCAATAAATTGTTACAAATCACTTCTTCTGTTTCAATATCCGTTCTGCAACTATTTTTGATTGTCGATCAGTAGATACTCCAACTTCCAATCCCGTGGGTTATACGATGAGATCCCCTATGAACTCACTGACATTGAAGAAGCGCAGAAACAGTAATATTCCACACAAAATTACCAGATAGGTCCATTGTAGAGCCGGGACCTTCCCCCTCTTTGAGAAATGAAATCCTCCCTCAAAGCCTCGGCATTTCATCGCCTGATAAATTCGTTCTGCGCGGTCAAAGCTTCGGATAATGAGTTGCCCCAAAAATGGTCCCATATCCGCTAGTTTAATTCCCTTTTCACGCGGGGCACGGAGGATATATGCATGATACATAACCGATACCTCACCCAGCAGTACGCCAAGATAACGAAAGGTCATAGTTATCTGCATCACCAGGATGGTGGGAATATGAAAATAAAGCATACCATATAATAATTCATTCATGGATGTCGTGGCGATTAAGATCAGTACGGCACTAACAGACAATAACGTTTTTAATAAGATTGCTACAAAGGTAATCATTCCTTTTGTAATAACAGCTCCACCCAAATACATGACCACTTCCCTACTGACAAATAAATTAGATATACCAGCAAAGATGGTAAATGGTAGTGCGATCAGGAGACGGCTCAATAACGACTTAAGTGGTATCTCTCCGAGTGCCATAAGAAGAACCGGATAGAAGAAAAATACAATTAATCCGCTGATCTGTTCATTGCCGAAGGAAATTACCATGACAAGATAAATTGCAGTAGACAGCAATTTAATAGCAGGATGCAGTCTATGGATCGGCGTATCCAGTATGGTAAGTTCCTCTAAGGACATAATTCGATTGATTGATTTTTTTAATTTAGACATAGGTATCCTTTTGGGGTTTTATTTCATTCCTTATATTTCACCAAATACGATATTGGCCGTTCACTTTCATACATCATGGCATGCTATTAATTCGTCCGCTTCCTATATTTCTTATAGAGCATAATCAAGGAACCGAAAGCCATTGCGATCGCCAGGGTAATTCCCCCTCCGACGATGCCGGACAAGCTGGTTCCAAGCTTTCCATCTGTTGTATTATCCTGCTGCAAGGCATAATCAGGAAGTACGGCAGTGTTTTCCTGTAGCTTCTGTGCTGTCTCATGTACAGCAGTATCATTTTGAATCTCCGTCTCCTTCGTAACTTTACCGATGGACCACTCCAAACCATCCGGCTTGGAAGAAGCATACCAGGACAGAACGCCTCCGATTAAGATAGTTGCCAAGATGACCGTAACATAAAATTTTTTCATTGTTGTTCTTTGAAGGTTGCCAAATCCGAGAGCATTCTCAAGGATTTCCTTACGAATATTATAGATAAAGCATAATACTGCAGCAGTAACGATACCTTCAACAATACCAATGGCTAGATGAATCGGTTGCATCACTGCAGCAAAGGCACCGACAGGAAGCTCCGTGATACCGGATAACAAGGTCTGTACCACTACGCCAAAGGCACCCAGCTGTAGTCCGATAACGACAGCAGCCACAGAGGCAATCGTAATTCTTCTCCTTGATATCGCTTTTCTTAAGATATTCTTATAAATCAAGGGATAGGCTATGAGGCAGGGGATTATTGCAATATTAAAAATATTGCAGCCCAACGCCAGTAGCCCGCCATCTGCAAAAAACAGGCACTGAATTAATAATACGCAGGACAAAGTAATCACAGCCGGATATGGACCAAGCAAGGCTGCTAAAAGGATCCCACCTCCGATGTGTCCGCTGGATCCAGTGACCGGTATCGTAAAATTAATCATCTGTGCTGCAAAGATAAAGGCGCCCATTACACCCATCATTGGAATTTTATTTTCTTCCAGGTCATATTTCTTGATTTTTGAAACACTGTAGCCTATGGCTCCGGTCGAAACCACATTCATTGTAGTTCCTACTGCCACGGACAGTAACGCATCTGACATGTGCATGATTTATACTCCTAACCGATTAATCTGAGTCGCTATATATCCGGCTCCGAAACCATTATCAATATTAACTACTGCTAAGCCCTCCGCACAGGAATTCAACATGGTCAACAGAGCGGACAAGCCGCCAAAGTTCGCACCATATCCGATGGAGGTCGGAACTGCGATGACCGGCTTATCCACCAAGCCTGCGACTACACCGCCAAGCGCTCCTTCCATTCCGGCTACCGCGATCACACAATTCGCCTCACGAATCTCTTCCACCTTGGATAAGAGCCGATGGATTCCGGCTACACCTACATCGTAGATTCTGGTCACATTACTTCCGAAGAATTCTGCTGTCTGAGCAGCCTCTTCTGCTACCGGGATATCCGAGGTACCACCCGTACATACCACTACACTTCCCACTCTTTTCTTATCTCTTGTCTGAATGGATAGAATGCGGGACAGACTGTCATATTGTACCATTGGTAATACTTCCTTTACCTTTTCATACTGCTCCATGGTTGCCCTAGTTCCAAGTACGTTCATATCCTTCTCGTAAAAGCTCTGATATATCCGTACCAGGTGCTCTATGGATTTTCCCTGACAGAAAACCACCTCACCAAACCCCGACCTCAGCTCTCTATGATGATCCAGCTTGGCAAAGCCTAAGTCCTCATAAGGTAATTGCTTCAGCAGTTCTTCCGCCTGCGTAATTGACATCTCATTATTTTGTACCTGCTCTAACAAATTATGAATATCCATCTTCGTCCTCCAGCTAGAAATAATATATTTAGTATGCCCTTCCACGATCAATGGCCGCAAAAAAAATCATGAAAATACAGCAGCTGTTCTCAGCCGACCGAATCTTCATGATTCCGATAATTCTTTATTCTAAAGTTTCGTCAATACAAATCATAGCTTATTGATCATCTGCCCTACACTTACCACTTATTATCCTGTTCTAAGATCAAATCAATTTAACAACTTATCCGTACACTTCAATCAAATGACATACTCTCTTACAGTAATTCTTACTGTGGGCTACCTTCATGATAACCGATGCATCATAAATAGAATATCACATTTTAAGATCTCGTCAAGTCATATCCTTAGAAACCTCTAAGGATTCCATTATTCCATATTCTCCAGATAATCCCCCACCAGCTTAATACAATAATCAATATAGGTCTCCGTCGATGCATTGAGATCAAACGCGATGGTAATGTTACAACGATTAAGCGGTACCAGTATCTTTCTGGCAGGGCAGGAACTAATTGCTAAAGCCATCTGAGGAGTCAGCTCACCCAGCATAGAATTTGCTGCAATTACAGCAATTGGTCCCAGAATCAGATCAGATTGGTATACCGTTCGGACGATTGCATTCTCTCCGGTCGCACCGATGTCTGCTCCAGCCTTCAACATAGAATTGGTCGCATTGGAATTCGTCCCGAGTGCACAGATGGTAATTCCCTGATCCTTATCAATCTGCTTACGAAGCTTACTTACGATACTTTTACCAATTCCCCCACCCTGTCCGTCTATTACTGTTATCATAATTTCCTTCTTCATTATTTTACGCTTCCCCTCACATCATAATTTCCAGTATTCATCCAACTTTCTCATCTTCAAAATCGATCATATCAGTATGCTCCACTCCACGGATGAGGAACGTCGGTAAATCTGTGGAGCTCTTAATATGACTCTTCTTGCATTTAGTATCTATCTTGGGTATTACACCTAACAACACTTCAATTGTATCATAGGATTTATTGTTTGAAAATATGAAACTGACTCTTCAAAGAATTGCTCCAAGAGCATTGCAATCGTATTTTATGGATTAATCATTATTTTATCAACATTTCATCGCATCATCATATTTTATTATGACATGTTAATTGTGAGGCCAATATGGATATCTATATTGTTCAACCCGGCGATACCATTTTCACGATAGCCGATAAATTTAACGTACCCTATCAGAGATTAATCTATGATAATAATATATCTGCAACCTACAATATCGTAAACGGTCAAATTATTATTATCACTCACCCTGACGTAACTCACATTGTACAGGACGGCGATTCAATCCAAAGTATTGCAATGTTATACCATATCACTCCATTGCAATTGCTTCAAAACAACCCATTTCTATTTGACCGAGATTATTTTAACATTGGAGAAGAACTTATTATCAGCTATCCGAAAGAAAAGAGCCCGATGGAAATTAATGCGTATACCTATTCCTATGTTGATCTTAACTACTTACAAAAAGCCTTACCTTACCTAACGTATTTGACCATCGCAGATTATAGACTTGATGCACAAGGTACTCTGATCATTCCGGAGGATTCCATCATAATACAGAAGGCGAAAGAATTTGGTGTAGCGCCAATTATGATGTTATCCACTTTTTCAGAGCAAGGAAGAGGTAGCTTCGGTATTACAAATAAACTATTCAATAGTGTCGAACAACAGGAAACACTGATTGATCATCTTGTCTACGTTTTACGAGAAAAAGGTCTTTACGGAATAAATTTTGGCTTTGAGTATATATTAGTCGAGGATCTGCAGGGCTATGCGAACTTCATAACAAACGCTAGTATAAGGCTTAAGCAGGAAGGTTACTATGTCTTTGTCTCAATCATTCCGGATACCTTTGGTTATAATCCGAATAACGAAAACAATCTAAATCCATATTATGCTCAGATCGGTCAGGCCGCCGATGGAGTAATTCTTTTATCCTATCAATTTACAAATGCGTACCTAACTGCTGTTGAGCAGACGACTTTACCCTTTATCCGAAGCTTTACCGAATTGATCATTACACAGATCCCTCCCGAGAAGATCTTCATTAGCTTCACAAGAATTGCCTACGACTGGGAATTACCCTATGTGGAGGGCTTATCTCCGGTAGCTGCCTTGGCGAATTTTGATGCACTGAGGTTAGCCGATGAAATGGGTGTATCGATGGGCTTTGATGAATATCATATTACCCCTTACTTTTATTATGATCGAGGAGGAATACAACATTTTGTCTGGTTCAAGGATGCAAGAACAATCAATGCAATAACGGATATCGTTGAAGAGTATCATCTAAAGGGTATCAGTATATGGAATGTTATGAATTATACTCCACAGCTGTGGGTAACCTTGAACTCTCAACATTTTACTCCTAAGGTACTTCAAGTTACCTCAGATTTGCTATAGGCGCATCCAATTCACAAATAAGGCATAACAAAAAATCCGAAAATACCTTACCGGTAATTTCGGATTTTTTAGCAGCTCGTAGGGGAATCGAACCCCTGTTTCCGCCGTGAGAGGGCGGCGTCTTGACCCCTTGACCAACGAGCCTCAAGAACAATATTTATTCTATACTATGTAGAAGAAAAAAGCAAGTCTTTTTTTCATTATTTTTTCGAATTGTTTTACCAATTGACACATTTCGTGATTATGCCGAAGGGAAGTCCCTTTCACGGGATCTATCTTATCAAAATCCACGAGGTAGAAATTTCTAATTCTTATCTTATCTGAGAATTAGCTTTATTCCAAACTCAATTCCCTCTTCCCTCCCCGATATAAATTCGAGGGAAGGAAGAAGGATATTATTACTTATTGTAGAAAATCCATCAAAGACATCTGGTTGGACGCCGGTAGCTCACCGAGTAATCCCATCTTAGCCATATTATCAACTACGGTAGAGCTGACCTTGCTTCGTATCTTAAAATCATCCCGCGATAAGAAGGGACCCTGCTTCGCTGCTTCTACCACCGCATCGGCTGCTTTATCGCCAAGACCGTCTATGGTACTCAAGGACGGCATCAGCTTATCCTCGATGATCTGGAAAGCGTGAGCCTTCGCGTTATAGATATCAATCGGTAAGAACTGGAAGCCGCGGGCATACATTTCCTGAACGATTTTCATATCCTTGAAGGTATCCTGCTCCTTCTTGGTTAAGGTGTTATATCTCTTCTTGTAATCGGCGATATGCTGCTCCAGAACATTTCTACCAAGACACATCAGCTCATAATTAAAGGCGGAGGCACGAATAGAGAAATATGCCGCATAATAGGCCAAAGGATAATATACCTTGAAGAATGCAATACGGAAGGCCATCATAACATAAGCAGCAGCATGTGCCTTCGGGAACATGTATTTGATCTGCTTACAGGACCAGATATACCAGTCCGGTACTCCCGCTGCAACCATTGCCTGTTCCATCTCCGGAGTCAAGCCCTTTCCCTTACGTACGCTCTCCATGATCTTAAAGGATTGTCCCGGATCCACGCCGGTAGCAATCAGATAGATCATAATATCGTCTCGCGTACAGATTGCGGTGGACAGCGTACATCTCTCATTCTGAATCAAGGTCTGGGCATTGTTTAGCCATACGTCGGTACCATGGGAAAGACCGGAGATTCGTACCAGATCGGAGAAGGACTTCGGTTTCGTATCCTTTACCATCTGTATAACGAAATCCGTACCAAACTCAGGGATACCAAGACACCCAAGCTCACAACCATCGATATCCTTCGGTGAGATCCCAAGCGCACTGGTATCACGGAACAAGGATAATACCTTTTCGTCGTCCAACCGGATCTTCTGCGCATTGAGTCCGGTCAAGTCCTCCAGCATACGAATCATGGTCGGATCGTCATGACCGAGGATATCCAGCTTTAATAAGTTATGATCAATGGAATGGTAGTCAAAATGGGTGGTGATGGTCTTCGTTGTCATATCATTGGCAGGACGCTGCACCGGAGTAAAGGAATAGATATTCTCTCCATGCGGCAGTACAACGATACCACCCGGATGCTGTCCGGTGGTTCTTCTGACGCCGACGCAGCCTTCAACGATACGATCAATCTCTACATTTCTCTTATGTATCCCGCGCTCTTCAAAATAGTTCTTCACATAGCCAAAGGCCGTCTTATCCGCCAGGGTACCGATGGTTCCTGCACGGAAGGTATGCCCCGTTCCAAAGAGCACCTCCGTATAGTCATGCGCCTTACTCTGGTATTCCCCGGAGAAATTCAAGTCGATATCTGGCTCTTTATCTCCGTAGAAGCCTAAGAAGGTCTCAAAGGGAATATCATGACCATCCTTCTCCAGAGACTGCCCACAGACCGGACAAATACGATCCGGCATATCACAACCGGAGCTGCCACCGTACTTCTTAACCTCCTCCGAATCAAAATCGGAATAATGACAGTTCAGACAGTAATAATGAGGCGCCAGAGGATTAACCTCTGTGATTCCTGCCATGGTAGCGACAAAGGAAGAACCTACGGAACCACGGGAGCCTACCAGATAACCATCCTCGTTGGATTTCCATACCAGCTTCTGGGCGATGATATACATAACTGCGAAACCATTATTAATAATTGATTTGAGCTCATGTTCAAGACGGGCTTCCACCGGTGCCGGCAGAGGATCGCCATACATGGAATGAGCCTTATCGTAGCAGATATTACGCAGGTTTTCTTCGGAATTCTCTAGGACCGGCGGACATTTATCCGGTCTTACCGGCGAGATCTTCTCGATTCTGTCTGCAATCAAATTGCTGTTGGTGATGACCACCTCTTCTGCCTTGGCTCTTCCCAGGTAGGAGAACTCCTCAAGCATCTCCTCTGTGGTTCGAAGATATAGGGCAGCCTGTTCATCCGCATCCTTGAAGCCCTTTCCGGCAAGAATAATTCTACGATATACCTCATCCTCCGGATCCAGAAAATGAACATCACAGGTAGCCACTACCGGCTTGTTATATTCTTCTCCGAGAGCAACAATCTTCCGGTTCAGCTCCATCAGATCTTCCTTCGTATTAATATCCTTCTCATCGCTACGATCACTTCGGATCATAAATTCATTATTACAAAGTGGTTGTATCTCCAGATAATCATAGAAATCCACCAGCCTTGCAATCTGTTCATGGGATTTGTTCGTTAATACGGCTTGGAAGACCTCTCCTGCTTCACAGGCAGAACCGAGAATAATTCCTTCTCTGCATTCCATTAGCAGGCTCTTCGGTATCTTGGGACGTTTGTTATAGTATTCGATATGGGACAGGGAGACCATCTTATACAGATTGACTCTTCCCGTATCATTGGCAGCCAGAATAATGGCATGATATGCCGGCAGCTTACGAATCGCCTCTGCACTCATTTTACCAAGCTTATCGATCTCAGCTACCTTCTTAATCCCTCTATCCCTCAGCATTGTGACAAATTTAAGGAAGATTTCTGCCGTAGCCCCTGCGTCATCAACTGCCCTATGATGATTCTCCAATGAGATATTAAGGGCCTTTGCAACAATATTCAGCTTATGTCTGCTTAACTCCGGTAACAAAATACGCGATAAGCCTACCGTATCGATGACGGTATAATCAATTTCTATTCCCATTCTGGACGCATTCTTGTTGATAAAGCCCACATCAAAGGAAGCATTATGCGCCACCAGACTGGAACCCTCACAAAAAGCTAAAAATTCCGGTAATACCCTCTCAATGGTAGGGGCATCGATGACCATATTATCATTAATTGAAGTTAACTGTTCAATCTCATATGGAATCGGTATCTCCGGATTAACAAAGGTGCTGTAGCGATCTGTAATTACTCCCTCTACTACCTTCACAGCACCAATCTCAATGATCCGGTCATTGGTCTGGCTAAAGCCGGTGGTCTCAATATCAAATACGACAAAGGAATCCTCCAGGCTCTGTCCCTTCGGATTGGTGACAACCTCCTTGAGGTCATCCACCAGATATGCCTCCATTCCGTAGATTACCTTGAAATTCTTTGCTCTCTTCTGCTCTTCTTCATCCGCATAATCCTTCGGATTAATCGCATGGCTGGCATCCGGAAAGGCTTGTACCACACCATGATCTGTTATGGCGATGGCAGAATGCCCCCATTTGAAAGCACGCTTTACCATCTTCTTAACATCTACAACCGAATCCATATCACTCATCATTGTATGAGCATGCAGCTCCACACGCTTTTCAGGAGCGTTATCATTTCTGGAATTGCTTAAGAAATCACTGATGGTCTTGATACCAACAACGGAACCAATGGTGATATCTCTTTCATAGGTATCATTCTGAGCAATTCCCTTCAGCGAGAAGAACCCGCCCGGTTTTAATAAAGCCGTAATCTCATCTACTTCTATGGTCTTCGCATATAACTTTACTTTGATGGAATCGGTGTAATCCGTCATAACAAAGGTTATTATGCTCTTTTCATTACCTATTGTTCTGGTATCCGGCTTAATCAGTTTTCCTCGGATAACTACTTCTCCAATTTCGGCAATGATATCACAGATCGGTACCACATTCCCTTCGAAATTCCTTCCATATACCACAGAAGGATCCTGTGGCAGCTTTCGGTAGCTGCCTTTTCCTTTGTCGTAAGCACTCTTACCAAAGCTTTTATTCGCCGCTTGCTTTGGAGGCTCAGCCTTCGAAGGTGCTTGCTTTGGAGGTTCTGCTTTAACTATTTCTGACTTAACAGGAACTTCTGTCTCTAATATACTACCCGCTAAAGCGCCATTCGATATTTGTGATTGATTGATCGTGGATGATTCGACATCCTTATATAGGTTGCCCTCCGTTAATTCGCTTCCTGCCGCCAGCTCAGTTTCACCGGTGAGATTAACAGCAAAGCCTTCCTCCAACGCCTCCTTCTCTGACATACGAAGCATCTGTTTCCGATATTCCGATTCATAATCCTTATTCTTATCCTTAGGCTCGACGTAATCCATTGCTACATGAACCGTATAGTCAAAGCGTTCCTGGAACAAGGTCTCCAGATAATCCTTTAATTTCGTCATCTTTTCCTTAGCAACACAGCTGTCCGTAACTCGAATTGTCATACACATATCTTCCACAGAAACCTCTGCTGTGGAAAAGAGATGATAGGTTACCACACTAAGCTCCTTCAGTTCCTCCAGAATACTATCACGATAAATCGGATACAGCTTCGCCGGATTATACTGTGCGGATAATTCAAATCTGGGTTTAATGACGGCTTTATTGCCCGTATGTAAAAAGAGCTGCCGATTCAGCAGTTCTTCCATCTTTCTTATATAAACTCTGCCGATCAGTCGCATACTTCGAATGCAGACGAAGATATTCTTCGTCTGCTTCGAAGCAATTACCTTAATTACATCCACTTCTCCAAAAAGCTTCTGCAACTCCTGATCGGCAGATACCTGATCAAATGCTTCAAAAAATAACATAACTATTCTCCATCCTGATGTGCTTCCTTGGAATTTGATTTATACTTCTTAAATCTCACGCGGCCATGCTAGGAGTTCCTTCCGTAGTTCCTCTAAAAGCTGATCCTCCGGAACCTTACGCTGTAGCTCACCCTTCTTGATGATCAGACCTTCTCCTCTTCCGCCAGCTACACCGATGTCGGCTTCTCTGGCTTCCCCGGGTCCATTCACAGCACAACCCATAACAGCAACCTTAATATCCAGATCCATATCGGCTACCATCTCTTCCACTTCCGTTGCCAACTTAATCAGATTAATCTGTGTTCTTCCACAGGTCGGACAGGACACGACCTCTACGCCACCCTTACGATACCCTAATGTCTTCAGGATAAGCTTCGCGGACCGTATCTCTTCCACCGGATCTCCGGTCAGGGATACTCGTATGGTATCTCCGATTCCCTGATAGAGTATCATTCCAAGCCCCAGAGCTGATTTAATGTTACCCGCATTCACGGTACCCGCCTCCGTGATCCCGACGTGAAGAGGATACCTTGTCAGTGGAGCAATGAGCTCATGAGCGTGAACACACATCATGACATCGGAGGATTTGATGCTGATTACGATCTGATCATAATCCATATCTTCGATCCGTTTCACTTTATCTAAGGCACTATCCACAAGGCCTCTTGCTGTTACCTTGCCGTATTTTGCTATAATTTCCTTCTCCAAAGATCCACTGTTTACACCAACTCGAATCGGAATATTCCTCTCCTTCGCTACGGTTACAACGGCCTTCAGCTTCTCTTCATTACCGATATTACCCGGATTAATCCGAATCTTTTCTGCACCATTCTCCATCGCAGCAATCGCCAAGCGATAATCGAAATGTATATCCGCCACCAAGGGAATTGTAATCTGCTTCTTGATCTCCTGTAAGGCGGCGGCTGCCTCCATACTTGGAACGGTACAGCGGATAATATCACAGCCGGCCTCCGTTAACCGCTTAATCTGCTCTACGGTTGCCTGCACATCTTCTGTTCTTGTATTTGTCATGGATTGGATGAGTATGGGATTACCGCCTCCGATGACGCGGTCACCAATCTTTATTACTTTTGTATTGTCACGGTACATTACTCTACCACCTTTCGTATATATTCCGCTCTTGCTTCCCAGAGAGTAAGAATCAACCAAATAGGTCAATGATACTCCGAAGGTTATTTTCTCTTACCGGAATATATTGCGGATATCATTAAACATTACAAACACCATAAGCAGCATCAATAATGCCATGCCTACCAGATGAACTACAGCCTCTTTTTCCTTAGGAACCGGTTTTCTGCGAACTGCCTCTATCAGTAGAAAAACAATTCTTCCGCCATCCAGTGCAGGAAGAGGAAGCAGGTTCATAACACCTAAGTTGGCACTTAATAGTATACTAAATTGAGCCAGAGAAAGCAATGTGGCATGCATACCATAATCCTCCGATTCGGATACGATATCTCCGACTACATTCACAATTCCTACCGGACCGGACACCTCCTTCATGCTTACTTTGCCCGCAATCAGATAACCAATGTTTTTAATTGTGTTCACGATATTTAGCTTCAACTCATAAAAGCTGTATTTTACAGCCTGAATAGCATTTACCTTCTCACGGTAGAGATTATAGCCCCAACCCAGATCATAACCGCTTTTTACGAGCTTCGGATTAACCGAAATCTCTGTCTCCTGACCATCTCTTAAGTATGTCAAGGTGATCGCTTCCTCTGACAAAGGATGTGTATTCAGATAGTCAGCCAGTTCCTTCGCAGCTTTGATGGTAACACCATTAATGCCTACGATAACATCTCCCACCTTCATACCGGCTTGCTCCAGAGGATATCCTTGGACCACCTCATCAAGCACTGCTTTGGAATCGGAGGAGTTATAGGAACAGCCTAAAAGATATTGATCTCTCCATGCTGGTGTAACAGGCAAGGTCATCTCTTCTCCGTCACGGAGTACAGTAACCTCAACCGGTTGTTCGGATAATTTATTAAAATAGAAATAGTATTGTATATCTCTGGAAAAATGGATATCCGAACCGTTAATTTCTTTAATCAAATCATCCACTTTAAGGCCGGCAGTCTCTGCAGGTCCTCCCTCATTGATCTTATCAATATAAGGCTTATCAACGCCTACATCTCCAAGAACAATTAAAGCAAGCACAAATGCCAGAATAAAATTAAAAAACGCACCGGCAAAGATAACCGAGAATCTGGCCCAGACTCCCTTTTTACCAAAGGCACCGTCATCATCCACGCTCTCATCCTCTCCGAGCATCATACAGGAACCGCCAAAGGGCAAGAGCTTAAGAGAGTATCTTGTTCCTTTTCGGACTACGCTTGCAATTCTTGGCCCCATACCGACCGAAAATTCTGTCACTGTTATACCATTTGCCTTAGCCAAAAGAAAATGACCGAGCTCATGGATTATTACGATAATACCTAATATCAATACCGCTACGATTATATTCATAAATAAGTCAATCCTTTCTTATCTCCGAAACTATAATGTCATTACACAGATCCATTATTACTGCAGCTACACATCATAATCCGGATTCCGTAAAACCTCTTACAAAATCATATGTTTCTTGTTCTGTGTTCAGAATTTGTTTTAATGAAGGGCTGTTAATCAATTTATGCTGCTGCATCGCCTTCTCAATTAGGGTAGGTATCATCAGAAAATCGATCTTACCCTTCAGAAACTCGGCCACTGCCCACTCATTTGCCGCGTTATACACCGTAGGCATACTTCCACCCATACGCCCGGCTTCATAAGCCAGTCGCAAACCAAAGAATGTATCCAAATCCGGCTCTTCAAAGGTCAATTGTCGCAGCTTAAAGAAATCGACTCTCTCACCTTGAAGTAACGGCTTTCTCGTTGGATAATACAAAGCATATTGAATTGGAAGCTTCATATCGGGAACTCCCAATTGAGCAATAATACTGCCATCGATATACTCGACCATAGAATGGATGATACTCTGTGGATGAACCACAACTTGAATGTCCTCCAGACTCATATCGAATAACCATGCTGCCTCCATAACCTCTAGACCCTTATTTACCATTGTCGCAGAATCAATGGTAATCTTCTGTCCCATTGCCCAATTCGGATGCTTTAAGGCATCCCTAGGTCCCTTATTCTTTAGTCCTTCCAGCTTCATTCCACGAAATGGTCCGCCGGAGGCAGTTAAAAGAATTCGATATGCCTTCTTCTTATCTTCTCCATTCAACGACTGAAATATTGCAGAATGTTCACTATCTACCGGAAGCAAGGTTACTCCCTTTTCCTTCACTAAGGGCATAATAATATGACCTGCTGTTACTAAGGTTTCCTTATTCGCCAATGCAATATTTTTTCCTGCATTAATTGCTTCCACGGTAGGTTTGATCCCGATCATACCCACCATTGCGGTCACTACCGTATCAGTCTCTTTCTCTGTAGCACATTCGATCAGTCCTTCCATGCCGGTCACAACTTTGACCGGAAGCTCTCTGATCCTGTCCTTTAACATCTTCGCTTTATCTTCCTGATATACGCAAACAAGGTTCGGCAAAAACTCACGAACCTGTCTCTCTAATTGCTCTATATTACCATTGACGGCTAGAGTAGTAACCTTTAAATCCTGATTTTCTCTAACAATATCTAAGGTCTGAGTTCCGATGGAACCCGTAGAACCGAGAATACCGATCTTCTTCATTCGAAAAAACCTCCATAGTGCTGTCCTTCGACAGCTTATCTATACTATACCCCATAACCTCAATAAATTCAAACAATCCACAAAATTTTCATAAAACCTTAAGGTAATCCAATACTAATAGTAAAATTACCTCTTTGAAGCATTATTGAGCAGACACAGCAACTCCAAAACAAATCTCTTTCAAATACCCTTCCAATTCATATCCTATCACAAAATGTCCGGTATATATTTGTTGTCCGTCCATTATCATATATCTTTAGATAAAAATCGTCTCCGATGCTTTATTATATATATAAATCATAGACTGTAAAAATCATTTTTGAAGATCATAAATAATGTCTGCTTGTAATCAAGTATTGGGTGTGATTTTTGCGTAGATCGTCCGACCGAGGGTGTTATGCTTTGTCAAGACTCAGAAATCATGCTGTTCCAATGGACAGCATGATTTTATGCATGAGGCTTGTAAAAAGCATCCCGACAGGAGGGAAAGACAAGCAAAAACTTATATCCACTACTTGATTACAAGCATCATAATCTTAACTCTTCAAAAATGCTCACACAAACTATATCACCTTTAAAGCATCGTAGCCAGATAGTACACGATCGGTGCAGTAAAAATAATACTGTCAAAGCGGTCCAGAATACCTCCATGACCCGGAATTAAGGTACCGTAATCCTTAATGTTATGGTTACGCTTAATCGCAGAAGCAGCCAGATCGCCGATCTGTGAGATGACACTGGACGCAGCTCCGATAATTGCGAAAATCAACTGGGGATTCTGCAGCTCGGTGAGGTAGCCTCGGATTCCGGTCGCATAAAGAAAGCCGATTAAAGCTGCTCCGGCTATTCCTCCGACACAACCCTCCATTGATTTCTTGGGGCTAAGCTTGGGAGCAAATTTATGTTTGCCAAATAGGACTCCTACAGCATAAGCACATGTATCGGAACCCCAGGCGCCTATAAATATAAGCCAAACAATCCATGCACCGTCTTCCAGAAGACGAACCTGATATATGTAGCTCAGCATAATACTGACATAGAATAGACCAAAGAAAGAGACAGCAATCTGCTCTGTCTGGAATTTCGGAAAGCCGAATACATATGCAAACATTAAAAGCATTAAGAAAAAGATAAAGAGCATCAGTTGATACTCTGTCAAACCAAAAAACAATAGAATATAATAACCGAGACAAAATGCATAGCCTAAGATGCCGGGGAAGGCATGATGAATGTTGACAATTTTATAAAGCTCATACAAACCTATCATCGATATCACCAACAACACTCCGAAAAGTACATTACCTCCCAGAATGACTATAGCAATCGTAATTGCCAATAATATAATTCCGCTGATTAATCTTGTCCTAAACATCGTATCCTCCCATGCTGCCTATGCTACAGCTGCTTAATTCCATTATTCTTTTGTTATGTTAAGTACCAAGATAAATAAAGGTACTTACTTTAATATATGCTTGATGGTTTATGATAAACCGCCGAATTTTCTGGTTCTTCTGCTGTAATATTCCACTGCCTTGATTAATTCCTTTTTATCAAAATCCGGCCAAAGTACCTCCGGAAAATAAAACTCGGTATAAGCCAATTGCCAGAGAAGAAAATTCGATAGCCTTTGCTCTCCACTGGTACGAATGAGTAGATCCGGATTCGGAATTCCCTTGGTATCCAGATACTTTTCAAAAAGTGTCTCATCTATATGATCAATTTCTGTTTTATTCAATTTCACATCCATGGCAAGAGCCTTCGCAGCGCGTAACAGCTCATCTCTGCCCCCGTAATTGATTGCGACCTGGAAATTTAACCCTGTATTATTCTTAGAGGCCTCCTCCAGTGCCACTATACTTTTCCGTAAATCCTCCGGTAATTTAGAGGTATCTCCAATAATTCGAACACGCATATTATTCTTTGTGCTTGTTTTAATACTGGTCTCAAGATAGGTCGACAGCAGTTTCATAAGTGCCTCGACTTCCTCCTGAGGTCTGATCCAATTCTCAGTAGAAAATGCATATACCGTAAGATACTCGATCCCCATTTTATAAGCATCTTCACAGATTTTCTCTACATTTTTACTGCCCTGGGTATGCCCATAATTTCTAGGCATTCTTTTTTTCTTAGCCCATCGGCCGTTACCGTCCATGATGATTGCCACATGCTTAGGTATGTTTAACTCATTTTCCTGCATCTGATTTCTCCCATTCATAAAGTTCGCATCGAAAACTTTATGTATCTTGTATTCATAAATGTTTGTTACACAAACTTCTTGTATATCCTATATTCAATATGTTGCATTGCAAACTTTTGTGTATTCTGTATTCAAAAAGTTCGCTTCGCAAACTTTATGTATCCTGTATTAATAAGGGTGTTTCAAAAGAAGACTTTATTCATCCTCAATGCGCTTGTCATGAATAAAACTTTTGAAACACCCAAAATTCACACCAATATAAAATACATTCCGTTCTATCGCCGGTTAATCCGATTAAACCGTAAGAATTTCCTTTGATTTATCTTCCATCACGCGATCAATTTCAGCGATATAATGATCTGTAATTTTTTGAACATTATCCTCAAGATGTTTGAATTCATCCTCTGAGATCTCACTGGCCTTGTTCTGCTTCTTGAAGAGTTCATTCGCATCTCTTCTAACATTTCGGATTGCTACCTTAGCATTCTCTGCTTTTTTCTTAACATCCTTAACCAAGTCTTTTCTTCTTTCCTCTGTAAGCTCAGGAAATACGAGGCGAATTATCTTTCCGTCGTTGCTTGGTGTTAATCCCAAATCAGAATTAATGATTGCTTTCTCAATTTCTCTGATTAACTTACTTTCCCACGGCTGTATCTGAATGACTCTTGCCTCGGGAACAGAAACATTGGCTACCGATTGTAACGGGGAAGGCTGTCCATAATAATCCACTCTAAGTTTATCTAAAAGATGAGGATTTGCTCTGCCCGCACGTATCGTGGAATACTCTTCCTTTAATGTCTCCACCGTTTTAATCATTTTTGAACTGAATTGTTCCAGCTTTGCATCCATTTTCATCCCTCCATTAAATTTATTAAAATCCTATATTGTCATTCTGGTTCCGTTAGACAGACCCTTAGCAGCAAGAACGATACTATCCTCTTCGGACAAACCGAATAAAAGAATCGGCATCTTATTTTCGATACACAGTACGGTTGCTGTCATATCCACAACACCGAGTTTTTTATCGAGAACATCCTGTAATGCGATCTCATCAAACTTCTTAGCATCCGGATTCTTCTTCGGATCACTGTCATATACACCATCTACAGCTCTGGCCATTAATATGATATCACAATCCAATTCTACTGCACGAAGAACGGTAGCCGTATCGGTCGAGAAATAAGGGTGTCCGGTTCCTCCTGCCAAGAATGCTACCCCGCCTTGTTTCATACAATCGGTAACATTATCCTTGGAGAAAAGCTCCGTCATACTTCCACAGGCAAATGGTGTAAACACCTTTGTTTTCATGCCTACATGACGAAATATCTCAGATACATAGATACAATTCATAACCGTTGCCAGCATTCCAATCTGATCTGCTTTTGTACGGTCAATGGTCTCGCTGGTTCTCCCTCTCCAGAAGTTACCTCCGCCAATTACTATGCTAACCTGGATACCACTCTCAACTAATTGCTTCACCTGTTTTGCAACACCGATACAGGTCTCCTCGCAGAAACCGGTTCTCTTATTTCCTGCTAAGGCTTCTCCGCTTAATTTAAGCAGAACTCTTTCATATGCTTTCATACTATTCCTCCATGCTGACTTAGCGAGGCCGCGAAGATTTTAAAGACGAAATCCATACCCCTTGGTATCAATTCGGTTACTCTTCTTTGAGGAAAGAGCAGTTTTTCGTATGCCTCGAATGGTAAATCATTAAATTTCCTGATGATGACGATAAATTGTGTCAATATCACATACAAAACATTCTATAATAATTTACCACAAAACATTCCGTATTACCAGAACAAATTAATGAAATAATTCATTATTCAAAGATGTTATCCACATCAACAGAGGAGTAGCTTAAGGAGCAGAATCCTTCGATCACTGCACCGTTATTGATTTGAACAGATTTTGCTTTAATATTTCCCTTGATAATTGCAGTTGAGTCGATTACGATCGGACCATTCACATCAATCTCTCCCTTAACCGCACCTGCAATAACACCGGAGGTAGCTACAATATCACCAATGATTACTGTGCCAAGACCAACCTTTACACTACCCTCACTGGTAATACATCCCTCCAGACGCTCTGTATTTACATAAACCTCTGCTGCAGATGAATTACCCACAATCTTGCCGGTAATCGATAATTTACCTAAGCATTCTACATCTCCGGTGATGGTACCGTTAATCTCCAGTGAGCCGTCAGAGGATATACTTCCGTTTATCGTTGTTCCCTTTGTGATTACTGTAACTTCATCATCATTTGCAACTGCTGTGGAACGTAATTTCGGCATCGACTTTTCCTTAGCTTCACTGCCTACCTCAGCTTCCTCGTCAGCATTTAATGCCTCTAATAACTCAAGATCTACATTATCATCCATGTTTTCGCCCTCTTCTTCCTCTAATTCTAATGTATTTTCTTCAAATTCAGTCACCTCAGGTTCACCATCAAGCTCGTCGTCCATCAGAACTTCTTCGCTGTCAATAAGATCCGTCTCATCTCCGGCAAACTCCTCCAGCCATTCCTTCATCTTCTCGTTATCCGAAACTTCCTCTGAATTACTTTCATCAGAATCCAACGTATTCACGAGCTGCTCCTGCGTCTCCTCTGTACCAGCTTCCTCCTCCGGCAATAATTCATTTACTGCCTGTGATATGTCTTCTTTAAA
Source organism: Bacillota bacterium (assembly GCA_023421075.1). Lineage (GTDB taxonomy): Bacteria > Bacillota > Clostridia > Lachnospirales > Lachnospiraceae > Mobilitalea. Next base: position 32,699 of record JAEZUM010000079.1, on the reverse strand, counting down.
ATCCTTAAAAAAACCCATTCGCTAAATACCTCCCTGTTTCTTGGTTTTATTTGATCGTATCGGCTTTAATCATTTGAATCGGTACAACATCCTCATCCAAAGGTAGTATCCTGGCACCCTCTGATATCAATTTATCCAATAGACCGGGTAATGATTCTACCGTGGTTTCCTTCGTCTGCGCATCATGCAGAAGAACAATGGAATTCTCCTTGGTATCAACTCCATTAAGGACATTGTCGATTAATTGCTTCTTCGTATACTCAACACCTGTCGCATCTCCATTCAATACGTTCCAATCAAAATAAACAATGTTAGCGTCATTCAGATATCGAATGAAGTCCTCCATCCCATTCTTATTGACCATATTGTCACTTCCCCCCGGAAAGCGGAAAATAGAAGGCTTGTACCCAGTAGTATCATATAACAATTTCCATAGTTTTGTAAAGTCCTTCTCAAAATCTTCTACGGAATTATATATTTTTGAATATTGGTGGGAATAGGAATGCATACCTAAGGTGTGTCCCTCGTTCACAATCCTCTGATATAATTTCTTTGAGCTATCATCGGTCTTACCAACGACGAAAAATGTAGCCTTTACCTTATACTCAGCCAGAATGTCCAGGATATCATCGGTATATATGCTTGGGCCGTCATCAAAGGTCAAATATACTTTTTTATCAGCATATTTACCCTCCTTCTTATCCTTTTGCCCGTGAGCAGCCTTCTTCTTATTCGCCTCTTCCTTCTCGGACTCTTTCGTTACTGCTTGCTCTTCATCCGAAGCACTCACTTCGTCAATCTGGTCTGAAATAACGGTAGACGAATCACTGATCAAAGAACCGGAGCCTTCCTCTGAGGTAGCAGCTCCGACCGTATGACCCGAGTCATCCGGTAATTCTTCTGTCAATTCTGCAGCATATGCATGAACTTCACCATCACTACTGCTGTATCTTAAACCATATTGACTATGTAAACTAAGCAAATCATTCATTTGTCTTTGAAGCCTGTTTACCTGTAAGCCCAAAATAATACAGCAAATTGTCGGTAAAACTAGAAGGATTATAACCAAGATAACAATTGCTGCTTTTATACGATTCACACGTTTTCTTCTATTATTACAGCCAGTGCTGTCTGTTTCTTTATTTCGATTCGTATCGTTAATATTTTCCGTCAAAACGTCACCCCTAGTTCAAATTCTCTAAATAATTCTATCACATTTTGAATAGAAAAAAAACTGGTTTTCAAAAAAACAGACAAAAAGGTATCACGCTGTATTTCAAGTGTTTCCCAATTCCTGCAGTGACACCTTGCTACTCAGCCAGCACTTTTCGATAAGCAAGAATCGTTTCCTTCTCCACAAAGCCCATCTTGGAATACAATCGAAATGCTCCTTCATTCTCTACCCGAACATTAATACCGATTTCACCGACCTGCTCCTGCTCTAAATTACGGATTGCTGCGGTAAGCAAGCTCCTTCCAATTCCCTTTCCTCTGGCGCCTTCCTTCACATGTAGAAGTGTTATTTCACCAATCGACTTGTCCGTTGTAACCTCATAAAACACATATCCCATAACTTCATTGCCTTGAAGTGCTAATAACAGATGATTACGATCCGATATCGCTCCTACCAACTCGTCCAGGGTATAAAACACTCCCTTCGGATGTACCAAGGCTACCCCCTCCTTATCCCGCGGCTCAAAGGCACGAATATGGGAGTTGGTGTAATCACCCCGATCTATCTCATTGATTTGCCCAATTTCCTTTGAATAGATCATTGTCCTCTCCGCATTATAAAGAGTAAACCCGGTCCTTTCGCACCATCGCATGCATAACTCATTATAGCTGAAGAATGCAATCTTAACCTCCATGGTATTCGGTGGCAGCTCATGCATACATTTTTCATATAACAAATCTGCATATTGCATAAAATATTGGGGAAGGATCATCGGTCCCAGAAGTCTGGCCACCTTCTGTTCAACGGACAGATAGATTCCTAAACACCCTACTATACGGTCTTCTTCTATACAAAGGTTAAAATTTTCTTTATTCAACCCGGATATTTCCTCAAAATTATCCGGCAGCCAAGCAATATAACTTTCTTTCTTACTATTATTAATACAAAGAAACTCTGTTAATTCTTGTTCGTATTCCTTTGTCATTTTTTTAATCATAATTCCCCCCCTATAAGTTTAATGCTACTATCATACAATATTTTTTCAATTGAATCCACTATACTTTATGAATATAGAAATAATTCCATCATAAGAAGGGTCACATTACTCTGTTTTTTCTTTCATTATAGGAATTACAAAAAAGCCTACAACCCAATAAAATGATTAAGTTGTAGGCTTTCATTATACAATTATCATATATGGTAATAAATTCTGTTTAGCAAGCTTCCCGTTGAAATTTGCTACGCAAATTCTACGGAAGATGCTTCTCAGCAGAGAATTATTGACCCATCTGTCTTGCAACTTCCTCTGCGAAGTTTTCGCTCTTCTTCTCAAGACCTTCGCCTGTTTCAAAACGAACGAATTTCTTGATTGTCATAGAAGCGCCAACCTGCTTGGATACGTTAGCAAGGTACTGTCCAACAGATAATTCACTATCCTTTACATAAACCTGATCAACAAGACAGAATTCCTTTAATTCCTTGTTAAGACGGCCTTCTAACATCTTCTCGATGATATTCTCGGGCTTCTTGGAATTAGCAGGATCGTTCATGATCTGAGCCTTCAGAATGTTCTTCTCATGAGCAATGAAATCAGCAGAAATCTCAGACTGATCAACATACTTCGGAGATAATGCAGCGATCTGCATTGCAACATTTTTAGCTGCTTCCTGAACTTCTTCATTGTTAACAGAGCAATTAACATCTACAAGAATACCGATTCTACCGCCGCCATGGATGTAAGACATTACAAAACCATTCTCAGCATTAACTCTCTCAAATCTTCTGATATTCATGTTCTCGCCGATAATAGCGATCATAGAAGATAATTCTTCCTTCACTGTCTTAGAAGTATCCAGTGCCCACTTCTCAGCGAGGAAAGTATCAAGATCAGTAGTTGTAGTCTCTGCAGCCTGCTTAGCAACTGCTGCAACGAAATCTCTGAACTTCTCATTCTTCGCTACGAAGTCTGTCTCACTGTTAACTTCAACGATAGATGCAACCTTGCCATCAGCAAGTACGCAAGTATCAACGATACCTTCTGCTGCAATTCTACCAGCCTTCTTCTCAGCTGCAGCAAGTCCTTTTTCTCTTAAGAACTCAACTGCTTTATCCATATCGCCATCAGTAGCTGCAAGAGCCTTCTTGCAATCCATCATTCCGGCACCGGTCATTTCTCTTAAATCTTTTACCATACTAGCGGTAACTTCCATCGTATATTCCTCCATTTTATTAAAGAATTTAATTCTTATTTTATGAGAATTACGCAGATCAGGAGCCAAAGGGTAATATCTTAAGCTCAATTAACTAATCTGTTTATCGTGGACTTTATTCGGTAACAGCATCATCCATGCTAACTTCTGCATCATCGCTATCAGCGCTGGATGAATCAGTTAACTGAACACCCTGGTTCGCTTCGATTACAGCATCTGCCATCTTAGAAACGATTAACTTAACCGCTCTGATAGCATCATCATTACCGGGGATTACAAAGTCTAATTCTTCAGGATCGCAGTTAGTATCTGCAATACCAATCAACGGAATACCAAGGGTATGAGCTTCCTGAATACAAATTCTTTCCTTCTTAGGATCAACTACGAAGATAGCATCCGGAATCTTCTTCATGTTCTTAATACCGCCAAGGTTTTTCTCAAGCTTTTCCCATTCCTTCTTGAGCTCAATAACTTCTTTTTTAGGAAGAACATCAAAGGTACCATCCTCAGACATTCTTTCGATTTCTCTTAATCTCTCAATTCTGCTTCTGATGGTCTTGAAGTTAGTTAACATACCACCTAACCATCTCTCATTTACGAAGAACATGCTGCAACGCTCAGCCTCAGACTTAACTGCATCCTGTGCCTGCTTCTTAGTACCTACGAAAAGAATGGATCCGCCATCAGCAACAACATTCTTAATTGCTGTGTAAGCTTCATCAACCTTACCTACAGACTTCTGTAAGTCGATGATATAAATACCATTTCTCTCTGTGTAGATGTACTCCGCCATTTTAGGGTTCCATCTTCTTGTCTGGTGTCCGAAATGTACACCGGCTTCCAATAACTGCTTCATTGAAATAACGCTCATAATATACCTCCATTTGGTTGTTTTCTTCCGCATACTTCATATCCTTAGCAGACCTTAAGATCATAAGGCACCTTGCTATTGAATCCATATGCGTGTAATTTGACTACGAAATTATAACATAACATTATCTGGATGACAAGTACTAATTTATTTTGTTGTGATTTTCATTACAATATCCTCATAGCTTGCTCCCTTTGGTAAGGTATAAGTGCCTACACGGATAATACTAGCCTTTCCTTCCTTAACAATAAATTGATTGAACTCATCTGCATCCTTGATTAATCCCTCTTCTACCAGCATTGCAGCAACCTTACCGGAAGACATTCCGGGCTCAACGGAAAAGGTCACAAGTTCACCATTGTTCTCACCGTCTCTACTATCATCCTCCGGTATCTCTACCACCGGAGTCGGTGTGGGCTTCGGAGTTGGTGATGGTTCTGGAGTCGCAGTCGGCTCCTGCGTTGACTCCGGTGCCATTGTAGGTTCCGGAGAAGGGGCACTGGTCGGAGCAACCGTAGGCGCTAAAGTCAACTTGCTGTTCTCAAGAACCTCACTCAGTGATTTATCCTTCTGATCCACCATGCCTAGAGCCTTCGCTCTTTCTCTTATCTCTGCATCCGATATCTTATCTTTTGGATTCGCTATGATTAATATCAGGGTCGTAAGGATAATACCGATTCCTAAGCCCCTCATATAGTATTTTAGTTTCATAGGTATCGCACCAAGCCTTTCGAATTACTTCTTTCCTTTAAACAAATCGATTACCAGCTTAACTTCTCCCTGGCCCAGTCCTAAGAGCTTTGAGATTTCAACTACAGATCTACCCTGTGAGTAAAGGGCTAATATCTGTGAATTATTATTGGAAGACGGCCCGCTTACGGTAGAAACCTCGGCTGGTATCTCCGATTTTTGAATAACTGCTCTTGAGGGCTTATCAACTTGGCTGGTCTGTGTGTGGCTAAGTGCTTTTGCAGCTGCTTGGGTTTTTGCATTCTTAACTGCCTGCAGCTTATCATTTTCCGATTTACTCTCCAATATATCCTGTACTCTTTTTTGGGAAGAGTCAATCTCTCTGACCGTAGCTTTCAGATCTTTTTCCTTATCATTTAACATATTATATAAGAAAACAACTTCTTCATGATTTCGTTTAATTTTCTCCATAATCTGATCTGAGAATTCGTTAACTGCCAGGATCTTTTCATTCGATAATTTACTTAAGGTATCCTCGGTTCGAAGTATTGTCTCCTCCCGTACCTCTCCTAGAAGCTCCTTCATCTTATCCATCAGGTGTTTTTTGTCTTCATCCGTCAATTTCTCCTCCAAGGAGGACAACGATTTTCCGATCATTTGATTTTTCATCTTAGATGAGTTATCAACAACAACACAGCTGATGATGATGACTATGATCCCTATAATAATCAGTGCTATTTCAATTGGACTCATTTTTCACTACTCCTGCGCATGTTTTTAAATCAAGATATCAATCCCTCCGCTTTTGGGCGTATTCGATCCATTCTTGGAGTCACCTTTGTCATCCTTCTTCTTTTGTTTGCTTTTAGAACCCGAATATTGATTATTGCCTTTTTCTTTCGCATCATAGCGGTATTCTGTATTCTCTGTCTTTGTCGTCTCTGTGGGCTTGCTTTGTTCCTGCTGCACCATATTTTGAAAATTACGACTTATCTGCTCCTGGGCGTGCTGCGCTTTCTGAATGTCTACATGCCTAATCTGTGTAGCTTCTTGTGCTCTGATTGCGTCGATAGGTCCTACCTGCATAATTTCCCTCCCATACGAGATAATACATTAACCCCAATACTCATTCCTTAGGTTAAACAGGATCTTCCTGATGTTCTTCTTAATTACATTAGTGGAAGTACTTTGATATCCGCTCTGTCACGAATGAATTTACTATGATGTGTCTCAGAACGAACAAAATGAATCACATTAGAGATCACAAGCTTCGTTCCGGGATATACGATCTCGGATACTTTTATGGAACCGGAGGAATTATTATCGACCTCAACCTTTAGTTCCTCATATCGTTTTCTGGCTTCTTTTATCTGTGTTTCCAGCATGATATTATTTTGCGTTACCTGCTTAAGATATTCCATCTTTTCATCGGTAATCTGCGTTCCTGTTGAAATCTTCTTACGGAACATGATCAAAGCCTGCGCCAAACGCTCCTTATCGGCCATCATCGTCGCAATCTTCTTCTCCAGTTCACGGAATTCCTCCAGAACTCTCGGATCAATACCTACCTCTAAGAGAGTTGCGGTACCCATCTGGGAGCCGGCCGTCTTCACAGAGATCATGGTACCGGAGCGTATCTCACCACCGGTTACGAAACCGCGTTTTCCTCCGACTATTATATCTCCCTTCGCCGAAACCTTACTATGAAGGATTGATTCTGTTGAAACATAACCTCCGGCAATTACCTCTGCGTTTTCTATAAATTTCGTAATTATATTACCGTTTGCCTTCAGTATTCCTTTGTTCATCCCTTGCATTCCGCGCTTCAGAACGATCTGTCCACCGGCTTCAATGTAGGCGCCTTCCACGACACCATTCACCTCAATATCACCTTTCGCACGAACGGAAAATCCGGTTATAACATTGCCTTTGACAACAACATTCCCTTCATATTCGATATCTCCGGTGGAGGCATCTACATCTGCATGAACCTCATAAGTATCCGATACGAATACTCGATTATCCACAAGACTGACGTGTCCATCGACAGAAGAATACATACGAAGACCATCCTCCGACAGATATATTTTATTACCATGTCTGAGGATTCGATTATTAACTTTATTAGGACGAATAATTACTCCACATACGTCTATACCTGGTTTACCCTGATCCATCGGAGTAAGCGTTGCTAAGAGCTGATCTTTATTACAATGACTGATCATATCAAGCTGATGAAAATCGACGGAACCATCTTCATTTCTCTTGGGCTTTAACGTCAAATCGGTATTAAAATGATAGGTGATTACTGCATCACGGCCTTGCATCGGAGGTGTCGCTTTCGCAAATATGTAATCGGTACAATACTGCCTATCCTTTAAGAACTCCATGATAGCATTGTCATCGACACCATACTTAACCCCAGCTCGTACCAAAGAGGCAATGATCTCATCCTTCATTAAAAGGTGTCCATTATTGGACGGAGGGTAGCATCTTACCTTGGCATACATACGATCCTCTGCAATCTCAACCTTAATGATCTCATCAATTGTCAGAACAGGATAATCAGAAATCTTGACCTCTGCTGAGCCCTGTAATCCGGTTAAAGCTCGACCGATTGCCACCTTATCATACTCGTATATTTTCCGATCAATCAGATAATTGCTGATTTCTTCATAGAAAACAGCCTCTCCTCCTTGCTCGGCATCATATAATTTCAAATAAGTGCCATCCTGCTTTATCACTATTTGAAAGTAACCATTCCTACCACTCATTTTTCTCCTCCTAACTTGATAACCCTTCCCCTAAGGTTCCATGAATATTAAAGTAACTAAAAGCCAGCAAATACTTCAATATTACTTCCAAGTCGTACCTTCATTTTCTGTAACGCTTTTGTATGTAATTGGGAAATGCGGGATTCCGATACCTCCAGAATCCTGCTGATTTCCTTTAAAGTCAACTCCTCGTAATAATAGAGAACTATAACCTTCTTTTCTTTTTCGGTCAATGTCTCCAAGGTTTTCAACAGTACTTCCTTTAATTCCTGTTTTTCTACTATTTTATCAGGTTGATCAAAATCCGCAGTAAGACTCTGCTCTACTTTAGATTCGGTTCCCTGCTCCATGAACTCGTCCAATGAGATAATATTTGTTACCTTTGTTTGATTTTGCCAGGTCTCAAGCTCGTCTACGGATATCTCCAACTCCATTGCTATCTCTTCATCACTGGCTAAACGACCATATTTTTGCTCCAGGCTCTGGTATGCCAAATCAATCTTTCTTTGCTTTTGTCTAATGCTTCTGGGAATCCAATCCATTTTACGAATTTGGTCAAGAATAGCCCCTCTGATTCGAAGCGAAGCATAGGTCTCGAATTTGACACCCTTTGTATAGTCAAATTTATCCACCGCATCAATAAGCCCAAAGGTACCATAACCAACCAGATCATCATATTCTACATTATAACCAAGATACATACTGAGTCGGCCTGCTACCAATTTCACTAAACCAGCATATTCAATTATTATTTTTTCCTGTAGCTCCGGGGTCTTTTTCTTAGCATAATCTTCCCAAAGCTTTTGCTTTCCTTCAGCGTTCATAGTACCTCCGAAAACAATTCTAAAGTTTTATGCAGAAATTACTTTTTCGCACTATCTGGTTTTGTGTCACCCTGCTTAGCTTCCTCCCCAGTACCCTCGACTTCTTCCCCCGGGATTTCATCGCCCTTCTTCGGGGCATTGATAACCGTTCTTACTATGATTGCTTTGATGATTAAACCTACGAAATAGAATATAACCAACACAAGGAGTAATCTTTTTAAGCCATCTTCTACCTTTATCTTATTAACGATATTAAGAACGCTGGTGATCGCACCAGCTAACAGCATAACAAGAGCCGGAATATATCTTTCCCGCATCAGATCACCCACTATTCTTTTATAGAATTTTACGTTCCTTACCCACTGACTTGATCAGAAGCGAACCATTTTCAGGATAAAACTCAATCGTCCGTCCGTAATTAGCTCCTGTATCCTCAGCCCGTATACTGATCCCTAATTCAGCTAATTTAATCTTTGTTGCCTCCACATTACGCTCGCCTATTCTCATCATATCACTGTTATTACTGAATGCGAACATCTGAGCTCCACCTGCAATCTTTGCAATCAGCAGCCTTCGATCCGCTCCGATTTCCAACATTCTTTTGATTAACAAATCGATACCGGTATCAGCAAATTTTGCTTTGTTTTCGTTATTTAAAATTTTAGTACTGTCTGGCAGCATAATATGTACCATCCCGGCAATTCTTCTAACCGGATCGTACAGGACAATTCCCACGCAGGATCCCAACCCTAAGGTTGTTATAGCATTTGGTGAGACACATACATTAAGATCTGCCATCCCTACTTTTATCATTTCGTTCATGCACTCACCCTATAATCCTAAAGATGTAAGAATTGCTCCATATGAGTCTATGGTAGGTATTAAGATAAAATATCCGTTAACCGCCTTATCATCATCAACAAATTCTGTTTCAATCAGTAATGCCTTATCTCCGATTTTTCCAAATTCAATGGCGGGCACGCTTAAGATAGCACCTGCCATATCGATTGCCATATATGGAACACTTGCTGTTATCAGTATATTTGTTAGAGTTGATAGGGAGGAAAGATATGCGCCTGCAATAATATTTCCAATTTCATTTAAAGCCGACAACTCCATTTCGCTAAATTCCGAAGCTCCGTTACTCATGTCGCCCATCAAGGAATTCACCAGATGTCTTGATGCAGCCATATCCATCATAAACATCATCATTCCTTCGATCGGACCTTCCAGCGTAAAGAGGATCCCCACTACCAGATTCTCAGCACCGCCGACGATATCGGACAGCTCCTTGAATTCCAGCAAATCAACCTTAGGAACCTTCATATCAATTTTAGAATTTATCATTTGGGAAAGTGCAGTTGTCGCATTTCCTGCACCAATGTTACCGATCTCTCTCAGTACATCGTACTGCATATTATCCAGTTGATTTATATCCAAATGGGACACCGCCACTGCACCTCGTTTCTTTTATTTAAGCATTTGCTTCCTTCTCAATTACGATGGAAGGAACATTCAGGATATTCACAAGTTCCGTACCGTATTTTCCAATTCCGATACTGTAATTTGCTTTCTCATCCTTCTCATCATATGTCATTTTTTCAATCGAATCTATTTCCAGCGTAATAACCTCTTTTACTTCATCTACAATGAAACCTACCGGTGCAGCACCATTTTCCGGGCGAACAATGATAATTCTTGATTTTGATGTGTATGGTGCTTCCTCAAGACCCAATTTGTTGCTAAGACTCATAACCGGAACAATTTCACCTCTAAGGTTAATTACTCCACGGAAAAATTTCTGAGACTTAGGTATTCTGGTAATACTCTGCATAACTATAATATTGTCTATGTAATTAATATCTATACCAAATTGACCCTTATTAAGATAAGCAATTATAAATTGTTTTGTATCAACTGCCATATCATTGCACCCCCTATACTAAAGAATTGACATCAAGAATTAAAGCCACCTCGCCATTACCAAGGATGGTTGCACCACTGATAATTTTATGGCTCTTGATATACTTACCGATTGATTTGATAACGATTTCCTGTTGTCCGATTAGTTCCTCCACTACCATACCGGCAAGTCTCTCACCCTTCTTAACAATAACCACAAGTAACTCCTCGGGAGATGTTTCCTGCTGTTTGCAATTAAGAAGATTTCCTAATCGAATAATCGGTACTACGGTTCCTCTGAGATTAATAACTTCCTTACCCTGAATCGTCTTGATATCAGCTACCGGTATATCCTCAACCGTCTGAATGCTGCCAAGAGGAAGAGCAAATTTCTCATCGCCGATAATAACCATAAGGGATTGTATAATTGCAAGCGTTAAGGGCAAACGGATAATAAAATTAGAACCTTCCCCTAATTTGGTCTTTGCTTCTATTTCTCCTCCGAGAGCCTCAATCTTTGTCTTAACAACGTCAAGTCCTACTCCTCTGCCGGATACATCAGTAATCTGTTCGGCTGTGGAGAAGCTCGGCTGGAACAGGATATCGATAATATCCTTATCGGTCATTCTCTGTGCTTGTTCCTCCGTAATAGTTCCTCTTTCCAGAGCCTTCTTCTTAATCTTCTCGGTATTGATACCGGCGCCGTCATCTCTAACCTCGATGACTACGTTGTTACCATCCTGATATGCATCCAGATAGATTGATCCTGCCGGATTCTTACCAACCTTTTGTCTCTGCTCATTGCTCTCGAGACCATGGTCGGCTGCATTACGCAACAGATGCATCAGCGGATCGCCGATCTCATCGATTACGGTACGATCTAGTTCTGTCTCCTCACCGGTCATATATAATTCCATTTCCTTATCAAGCTTCTTGGAAAGGTCTCGGATCATTCTCGGGAAGCGGTTCACAACACTCTCGATGGGAACCATTCTTGTCTTCATAACAGACTCATGCAGGTTCGTTGTTACTCTCTCCAGATATTCGATCTGCTCATGGAAACCGTTATCCTGCATGATATCCTTTTCACTACTGATTGATATCAGACCGTTCTTTGCAATAATAAGCTCACTAACCAGGTTCATCAGAACATCCAGCTTATCGATATCCACACGAACCGAGCGGTTCGCCACAGGCTTAGCCGCTTGCTTCGCTGCAGGAGCGTTACCCGCCTTCAATGAATTCGCATCATTCTCTTGCTTCTTCGGTTGTGCTACAGATTGTTCGTCCTGCTTCAGTATAGTAGTATAAGCAGCAACCTCAGCCTCAGGCAGTGTGATATATCCGGCAACAACTTCTTTTACCTCAGATACATTAGAAGCTTCTTTGCTGAGCTTTTCCGGACTTTCCTTCGTAATAATAAATGCGGAATAATCCATATCATATTTCTCATCCTCAAGATCCTGAGCACTTGGATTCAGCTTAATAATCTCGCCGTATTCTTCTAAGGTACGGTTTACCATGAACGCTCTTGCTCCCTTAAGAACGCAATATTCCTGTATATAGACTGTTAAACCGATGACATTCAGACCAAGTGTACCGGCCTTGACAATTGCTTTTTTCTCATGCTCTTCCAGTTTAACATTCATGAACTTCATCTTATCATCTACTACCGTTGCTGCTGCAGATGCCTTTGCTTCCTTAGCAGGCTCAGCACTCTTAGCGACAGGTGCCTGTCCCAATCCCTCATTCAGGAAATTATTAAGAGCATTGATAATATCCTCGTTATCCTCTTCTCCCTCACTGGATTCTGATTGAATATTACTCAGATAATTCTCAAGGGCATCAAGTCCTTTAAATAGGATATCTACCAAGGATGAGGTAGCCTTCATCTTACCGGTTCTGATTTCGGAAAATACATTCTCCATATCATGAGTTAATCTCTGCATTCTCTTATAACCCATAGTGCCGGCCATACCCTTAAGGGAATGAGCAGCACGGAAAATCTCATTGATTGTTTCCTCATTCTCCGGTTCACGCTCCAGAATCAACAAGTGTTGATTCAGGTTTTGCAAATGCTCTTTTGTTTCTTCAATAAATATTTCTAGGTATTGACTTACGTCCATTTAGCACACCCCCACATTCTTTATAATGGCGTTCGATACATCGTTTAATGCAACCACTTCATCGACAAGTCCGGCATCCTTAATCACTTTCGGCATACCGTATACGATACTGGTCTCTTCGTTTTGAGCAATAACATAAATGTTTTGTTTTTTGTTAAGTTGTGTAATACCGGCGGTTCCGTCTCCGCCCATGCCGGTCAATACCACACAGGTGATTTGATCAAAATTCGTATCCAAAAGCGATTCGTACATAATATCCGCACAGGGTAATAATCCATGCCGTGCAGGTTCCTGCGAGATTGCGATACGATAGGTTTGATCGTCCAGTCTTTTCAGCCGCATCTGATATCCGCCTTTTGCGATATACACCGTGCCCTTTCTCAGGATGTCACCATCCTCTGCTTCCTTTACTGTTACCTTACTCAGTTCATTTAACCGGTCAGCCAGAGATTTGGTAAATCCACCGGGCATATGTTGAACAATCAACATTCCGGCATCCAGATTAGCAGGCAGATTCGGTAATACACTATGAAGTGCCTTCGGACCTCCTGTAGAACAGGCAAGAGCAACAAGCTTCTTCGCTCCCTGTGGTAAGGTAGGTACCGATCTCTTACTAATCGACTCCTTGACAGTGGAAAGATCCTCCATTACCTGGGTGACTGGTTTATCTTCCTTGATAAAAGGTGAACTCACAGTATCTGCCTCTGCCTTTGTCGCAGTGGTAAGGCACTCTAGAATTCGGTCAGAAAAAAGGTTGCTTTTCACCTCCATGAAGCTTTCCGGCTTTGTTACGAAATCAAAAGCTCCCAATTCCAATGCACGAATGGTCTCTTTGGCTTCCTTTTTTGCAATGGTACTGACAATAATTACAGTAGCCCTGATTCCCTTCTGCTTTAAAGCCTCAAGCATTTCAATACCGTTCATCTTTGGCATATTAATATCAAGTAGTACGGCATCAAAATTCTTTTCCTTATTTTGCAGAAGTTCTAAGCCTTCCAAACCATTCACTGCTACTTCTGATACTTGGAATCTCTTATCTGAATTAATTATATCAGAGAGTACCCTTCTCATAAGTGCAGAGTCATCTATTATTAAAATATTTTTCTTCATATTTTGATCTATTCCTCCATAAGGGACCAAACCGATACCCCTGCTATACGGATTTCTATGTTATCCAATGTCGTTTCTTCTCTGTTTCCGCTCCTGTTCAAATATGTACTTAATTAAGGCTTCCCGGTCTTTTTGCATTATATCGATAAATTCCACTCTATGCTCATATGCACCAACCCTCACCGGAATTCGGCTTGAGGAGATTATATTAGCCGTTAAAAGCAACTTCTTTAATTCCTTCCCTGACAGAAAATTCAACTTAATACGAATCTTATCTCCGGATTTATGTAAGACCTCTGAGCTAAATCTCGCTCCTCCTCCGCTAAGATCGGTAATCGAAGCGGATAGCCATTCCCTGTCAATCTGAGCCAGTCTTTTCCTGGCTTCTGTCAATGACTCCGGATTATCAAACTCCGAATTGCTTATCTTTCGTTCCAGGATCTCTTCTTCAATCGTAATTGGTCTGTATTCAATATCATGAATTAATTCTAATCGAAAATATTGTCTTCTCTGAAACTTTTCAAGGTTTGTCGTAATTCTTACCACTGTTATAATGGTCTTATTATCTCTATGATTACTGATTACCGTGCTGGTGCATTGATAAAGGCCTTTTTCTGTATAAAAACACAAATTATAATATTCGCCGACCGGAAGAGGAATCGTCTTTCCTAATACAATAGGCGCAGCAATGTTTATCACATCACCGTCGACAAAATCAACCAATTGGCTTACAAGTGTTCTGGCTCCCAGAATTGGTTTGCCGCTCTTACCAAGTGGTTTGATATCTATTTTATCACCGATTGATAATACATCCCGAAGCATGTCTCCACCCCCAAAGTTTTAATGCGATATCTGGTTTATTTCTTGATACGTGAACGAAGTAAATTGGTAAATAATTGTGCAATTCCCTTCTTGTTCGGAAGACTTGTTGTCTCGTTTGTACACAATAAATCAGCAAAGGAGGACACCGTCTTCGAAAATACAGAATTCGGGTATAATGCTATCGCCGGCTTCTGCTTCATTACCGCTTTGGATACACTGCCATCTTGCGGAAGCGCTCCAAGATACTCCAGCTTTAGATTCAAAAACTTACTGACAACAAGGCTCAGCTTGTCGTACAGTTCTTTTCCCTCTGCGTAATCATCGATACGGTTTGCAATCATTTTAATTACAGTATCCTGTAAGGAAACGTCTGTTTTGCGATTCAATGTCTTTAGTAACGCATAAGCGTCCGTAATTGAGGTGGGTTCCGGTGTTGCTACCAACAGTACCTCCGAGCTGGCCGCTACGAATTCCAATACAGAATCAGCTATTCCTGCTCCTGTATCTATAATTATAATATCGGCACGCTCATCCAATTCCACCAGCTTTTGTATTAAATACACGATTTGATCCTTTGTCAGATTTGTTAATTCCTGAATCCCGGATCCTCCTGAGATAAAACCGATATTTTCCGGACCCTCAGTAATAATATCGGTCAAGGATTTTCCTCGAAACATCAGGTCAGCCAGATTGTACTGAGGTCTAATTCCCAGCATCACCTCTACATTTGCCAGACCAAAGTCCGCATCTAAAACAATAACACGATTCCCTAATCTGCTTAAAGCAATTGCTAAGTTCACAGAAATACTCGACTTACCGACGCCGCCCTTTCCACTCGTTACCGTGATGACTCTGGCCACATTTCTGGGGGCAGTCTGTTCTTTTACCATTTTTCTCAATTTTTCTGCCTGATCCATATTATTGCCCCCTCAATAGTTGCTTCGCGATACTTTGAGCGTCCACTCTGCCGATATCATCCGGTACGTTCTGTCCAAAGGTAGCATAAGATAAAGGTGCCTCCGTTAGCATCCGAATGTTATACAGATTACCGATTGTACTTGTTTCATCCAGCTTCGTAAAGATTAGATTATAATTGATAATTTCAGAATATGCTTCTGTTATCTTGATTAAATCACGATATTTTGTAGTGGCACTAAGAACCAGATAAACCTCACGCTCATCTTCCGGGATGGTATTGATCATTATTTCTATATCATCTCTCTGTTCTTTGTTACGATGGGATCTTCCTGCGGTGTCTACAAAGATAATATCATAATCGGAAAACTCATTCTTAGCCTGAAGCATTTCATCCTCAGAATATATAACCTTCAGAGGAATCCCTAATATATTGGCATAAGTTCTAAGTTGCTCAACCGCTGCGATACGATAGGTATCCGCTGTCAGAAAAGCAACCTTTGCTTTTTCGTTCACTTTAAATTTGGAGGCAATTTTTGCGATGGTCGTCGTTTTTCCTACACCGGTCGGACCGATAAAGAAAATAAATCTGGGAGTCTTTCCGCTGATCTCAATGGTCTTCGGCTGACCCAGCTTCAAAATAATCTTTTGATAGATGCTTGCAAGAATATTGTCCATCGATGCATCCTTTTTCAGATTGCCCTCTATTTCAGCAATAATCTGGTTCGCATATTTCTCATCAACCTCATTGTTAATCAGCTGGTTATAGATCAATTGAATACAAGCAAGGTTCTTGTTTGTCTCAGCTGTTTTTGCCTCACTACGGTCGGCTTCCTGCTTTTCCTTCTCAATGATTTGCTTCTCCAGGAGACTTTGTAGATTGTTGAGCTTTGCTTCGATGGCAGAGGGAGCGGTATCCGTGGTACCCGGTGACGGTTTCATAGGCTTATCAGAAGGTTCCTCATCATAGATGACATCTGCGAATACTGTTCTACGGGAAGGAGGAGAGGCCGGTGCCGGCTTCCCCTTATCACTTTTGTATGTAATATTCTCATCCACAGCAGCAGTAATCTCTACAACAGGTTTGCGAAACAGTTTATAGATACCTCTCGGTGATATCGTCTTAATATTCATGACAATAGCATCCTTACCAAGTTCCTCCTTGGCAAGCATAATCGCTTCTGTTTCCGTATTCGCTTGAAATTTTTTGATAATCACTATACTGTCACCATCCCAACTGACTGTAATTCAACATTTGAATCTATTTCATTATATGATACCACAATTAAATCCTTAAAATAATCCTGTGTCAAGCGTTTAAAGTACATTCTGACAATCGGAGAGGTAATTATTATGGGGTTCTTTCCTAAATCCTCTAATTTATGAACCTCTGTTTGAACCGATTCAATGATCTCTCTGGTTACACCGGGGTCAAGTGCCAGATAAGCCCCCTGCTCCGATTGCTTCACTGAACCCATAATCTCCTGCTCCACCTTAGGATCCAGTGTAACAACACTGGTCATCTCACCGGAAGGAAAATATTTGCCCGAGATCGCTCTCTTTAAGCTCTGTCTGACATACTCAGTCAATACATCTGTATCATGGGTTGTAGTTGCATAATCCGCTAAGGTTTCGAAGATCGTTACCAGATCGCGGATTGAGATTCCTTCTCGTAACAGGTTCTGCAGCACCTTCTGAATCTCACCGATATTAAGCAGCTTCGGAACCAATTCTGAGATAAGTGCCTGATTTGCTTCCTGAATATTGTTAACCAGACTCTGGACATCCTGTCTGGTCAGAAGCTCGTGAATATGACCACGTATCACTTCCGTCAGATGGGTTGCAATAATTGAAGGAGGATCTACTACTGTATATCCTAGGGTTTCTGCTCTTTCCCTCTGATTCTCAGTGATCCAGAGAGCCGGCAGATGGAAGGAAGGTTCAAAGGTAGGGATACCCGTAATTTCTTCTTCCACATATCCGGGGTTCATCGCCATATAGTGATCGAATAAAATCTCACCTTCACTTACCTGTATTCCTTTAATCTTAATGATATATTGGTTTGGATTCAGCTGAATATTATCTCTTAAACGGATCATCGGAACAACACAACCGAGTTCAAGCGCGACCTGTCTACGAATTAACACAACACGGTCAAGCAAATCTCCGCCTTGATTGGTATCCGCCAAAGGGATAATACCATAACCAAATTCAAGCTCGATGGGATCAACCTGTAATAACGAAACCACATTTTCCGGTTTTCTGATTTCGCTGGCAGCCGCTTCGTCCGAGGATACCTCATGCTCAATGGCTGCAACTTCAACTCTGGCGGCTATCATTCTTCCGGATATAATGAATATCAAGCCGTACACGGTAAATAATAAGGTACTTAAGGGTGTCAGAATACCGAAACCGATCATACTTCCACCTACCAGATAGAGTGCCTTGGGGATGGAGAAAAGCTGCTTCATCAGCAAATCCCCAAAATCCGCTTCCTTCGATACCTTTGTAACCAGAATACCGGTTGCAAGAGAGATCATCAGCGAAGGAATCTGACTTACTAAGCCATCACCAATTGTTAAGATAGCGAAATGTTCGAAGGCATCCATAGCAGGCATCCCCATATAGAGCACACCCATTATAGTTCCGCCGACCATATTAATTACCGTAATCACCAAACCGGCAACCGCATCACCTTTAACGTACTTTGTAGCACCATCCATGGAACCAAAGAATGCTGATTCATCCTGTATCTTTTCACGGCGTGCTTTTGCTTCCGCATCCGTAATTGCTCCTGTATTTAAATCAGCATCGATTGCCATCTGCTTACCGGGCATCGCGTCCAGTGTGAATCTTGCTGTTACTTCAGCAACACGCTCCGAGCCTTTATTGATAACCATAAACTGAACCAATATCAAAACGAGGAAGACGATAATACCGATGACCAGATTACCACCACCGACAAATTGACCAAAGGTAGTTACAACATTACCCGGTTCTCCGGTCTGCAGGATCAGCTTTGTACTGGATACATTCAGGGAAATACGGAATATCGTGGTAAAGAGCAAAACCGTCGGGAACGCCGACATATTAAGTACTTCCTTCGTAAACATGGCATTAAATAAAATCACCATTGCAATGGATATATTTAATGCTAACATAAAGTCCAGTACAAAGGAATTCATAGGTATAATCAAAAATACGATTGCAGAGAGTAAAAAAAGTCCAACAATCAGGTCATTTCTCTTCATCCATACCTCCAAAAAACTTTACTTAAACAATTGGTTAATTATATCAATTCTTATTTTTAAGCCCATATACATAAGCCAGAACTTCCGCTGTCATTTGATAGAGCTCCGGAGGGATCTCGGCTCCAAGTTCTACATTATAATAAAGCATTCTGGCTAGAGGTTTATTTTCTACAATCTCTATCTTGTTCTCTTTCGCTACCTCTTTTATCTTCTGTGCCAGAAAATCTGCTCCCTTTGCGACCAGGATCGGTGCTTCACTGGCTGCTTTGTCATATTTTATCGCAGCCGCGAGATGTGTAGGATTTGTAATTACGACATCCGCCGTCGGCAGAGCCTGCATCATTCTTCTTTGTGATACCTCACGCATCTTCGCTTTGATCTTACTTTTAATCTGAGGATCACCTTCCGAATTCTTAAACTCATCCTTTACCTCTTGCTTTGTCATCCTCATGTCTTTTTTAAACTTCATCTTTTGATAAAACAAATCAGCAAAACCGATCACCAGAAAGACCATACTGATTTTAAGTCCTAAATCCAAAACCAAATCCCCGATTAAAAGGATTGCCTGTTCCAGCTTCATGTCATAAAGAACGAAGAGTAACTGCCATTCATCCTTGAGTGTATTATAAGCCAGATAAGAAATTACGGCAATTTTTACAACCTCTATCACTAGGTCTACCATTTTATCCTTAGAAAAAAGCTTCTTAAAACCGTTAATCGGATTTAGGCTGGAGAGTTTCGGCTTTAACGTCTTGGCCGATATTTTCCATTTCACCTGTAATAGTACAACAACGAAGGATACGACCATTGTTGTAATAAAGATAGGAACACATATAATCAAAACTGTCAGTAGTGCATCTCTTAATAGATTGCTGACTACCGTGATATTAAACTCTTCACTGGCTATTTTATCGATGTTATGAAATACCTTATAAAAATTCTCCAGAAAGTTATCACTGATATATTCTACAAAAACCTTAATCACGATAAAAAATGTGGCAAGACCGGAAGCTGAGATCAGCTCTTTGCTTCTTGCTACTTGGCCTTCCATTCTGGCATCATTAAGTTTCTTGCCGGTGGCTTCTTCTGTTTTATCCGCACCTTCCGCAAAAAATTGAAGATGATAAGGCAGGCGATAAATAGCACTCTGTATCTGCTCTTCTGCTATCATAATATCCCTTCCTTTTCTGGATTTCAGTCTATCGTAACGCTCTATCGTAGCATTTGAATGGAATCCAAGAGCATTTCTTTCATTTTTCTGAATATAAAATCTGATACTGATGGTATTAATGCCATAATCATTGCTAAAACAATTAAACCAACAAAAATCTTTAACTGAATTCCGATTACAAACATATTCATCTGTGGAGCAATTTTTGCCAGGATTGCCAATATGGTATTGACTACTAATATTGCAGCAAAAATCGGAAGTACAATTCGAAACCCAATAATGAAATAATCCGTGATGAATTGTATCATTAATTTATAAATATTCAAGTTAAAATTAGCTTTACCGATTTCTATGATCTGGAAGGAATCAATTATCGCCCTTAAAAAATAATGATGTAAATTAGAAATTAACATCATTAAAAGTACTAAATAACCATAGAAATTGGAGGTAATTGTAGTCTGTATACTGGTTACCGGATCAAGCTCATTTACCATGGAGAATCCGATTTCCATATCGATCATTTGTCCGGCAAAGGCAATGATATGATAGGCTATATTTGCAAAAAGTCCCATAATAGCTCCGGCCAGCGCTTCCTTCACGACAAGAACCGCAAAACCAATCACACCGGTATATTCCGGGGTACTATATGGAACAGAATAGAATAAAATTAGCGATAGTGCTATAGATAATCCGGTTTTTACACGAATCGGCACATTTCTTAACGAAAAAAAAGGAGCCGTAAAGATAAATCCGGTGATCCTCACAAGTATTAATAATAAAAATTCAAAGTTTTCAATCGTAAAGGTCATAAAGCATTAATATAATAACTGAAGTTAGAAAATAGATCTACCATAAACTCCCTGAGGGAATTCAAGATCCAACTGCCTGCCAGTATAATCACCAGAAATACTGCAATTAACTTAGGAACAAATGTGAGGGTTTGTTCCTGAATCGAGGTAACTGTCTGTAAAATACTAACTACCAGACCGACTACCAGCGAAGCGAGCAGCATTGGTGCCGAAGCCTTCAGAACAAGATACACTGCTTGTCTTGCGATATCAATTACAATAGTCTCATTCATGCGAAACCTCCAAAATCTGCTCTGTCTCTAAGTACGGCCTCTCTGTATTGTCAATAAAAGGTCTTCACCAATTCACCGATTACCAAATTCCAGCCATCTGCCATAATGAATAGTAGAATCTTAAAGGGCATGGAAATCATCGTTGGCGGTAACATCATCATACCCATCGACATTAAGGTAGAAGCTACTACCATATCAATTACAATGAAAGGGATATAGATTAAGAACCCAATTATGAATGCGGTGCGTAATTCACTGATGATGAAGGCAGGAATAATGACTGTGATCGGAATATCATCTACCGTCTCAACCTTGTCGATATTCGCTATGTCCATAAATAAGCGAATATCCTTCTGCTTAACCTGCTCCAGCATAAAAGTACGAATTGGTGCTAATCCGGCTTCAAAGGCTTGCTCCTGTGTAATAGTCCCTGCAGAAAGAGGTTTAATGGCATCCGTATTTATTTGAGTAAATACCGGAGACATGATAAAAAAAGTTAAAAACAAAGCAAGACCAACCAATATCTGATTCGGTGGTGTTGTCTGCGTTCCGATGGCAGCTCTTGTAAAATGTAAGACTATAATAATCCTGGTAAAGGATGTAACCATGATTAAGATAGAAGGTGCAACGGATATCACAGTTAAGACCAATAGTATCTGTAGGGTAGAGGATAGACCGTTGGCATCCTCATCCGTATTCAGAGTAAAATCTAAGGGTCCTAATGACCCGGCCAGATTATTACCGCTCTCCTCAGCCGTTGTGGTAACCGTATCTTCTGCAGACTGAGCATATGCTGTCTCCTTCTGAAACAAAGCTACGATTCCTATCGTTAAGAGCATAATAATAATAGCAGATTGTAAGCTTTTGAATATTTTAAATTGTATCTTCATGATTATCAGCCTCTACTCATTATTATTCTTCAGCTTATCTAAAATCTGTTTAAAACTCTGCTTCTCACCTTGGTAGCTTTCTCGGAGCATCACCTCGGACTCGTCTAATTCCGTAATCAAATGAATGTCATCTTTTCCTATGGCAATAACCACATATTTATTACCTACCTTAATAATCTGTAACGCCTTATTGGGGGTTACCCGGTAGGTATCAATTACTTGAAAATTACTTTTTTTCATCTGACCCAGCTTAATACCTCCGATAAATTTCGAAGTATAATAAGCTGCTACCAGTATAATGATTAACAAAGCCACCAGTCCGACCAATTGCCAGACGCTGTCATACGTAGAGAATTCTTGCGGTATCGTAACCGAAGTATCCCCTGCAGTTGGTGACGGGGTTGGAGTTCCTATTATTTTGTCCAAATCAAGGCCTTCCAGCAACATGATCATCGTATTCCCTGACATACAAACTCCTTTTAACGTCCCTAAGGACCTCTTAAAATCCATTCCTTGCTAGTATACCAAAAAAAAGCAGTCGTAATCGGTTGCCTACAAATATCACTGGAATAACAAAATAGTCCTCTGATAATAAGTTTGTGCCGTGTGTCTTTCACACCAAGTGCGTTCTTCACACTATGTTATGCAGGCACAAACTTCTAAGCACGAATTATACTCAATATTCGCGAATTAACCAACTGCTTTCTTTACTGCTTCCAACACGCGATCTGCCTGGAAAGGCTTAACGATGAAATCCTTTGCACCGGATTGAATGGATTCAATAACCATTGCCTGCTGGCCCATTGCGGAGCACATAATTACATTCGCACTGGGATCGGATGCCTTAATCTTCTTTAACGCCTGAATTCCATCCATCTCCGGCATGGTAATATCCATCATTACCAAATCAGGCTTTGTTTCCAAATACTTATCAACAGCCTTTAAACCATTCTCGGCTTCACCCGCGATGTTATAACCGTTCTTGGTTAAGATATCCTTAATCATCATTCTCATAAATGCAGCGTCATCACAAATTAAAATATTCTTCGCCATCTTCATTCTCCTATCTTTTTATGTTTTCATTTTTTAGTTAAGTTGCTTTTGTTTTATAATTTCTGTTACTCGGATACCGAAGGCTTCTTCCATTACCACTACTTCGCCCTTCGCAACAAACTTACCATTCACCAGTACATCAATTGGTTCACCGGCCAAACGATTCAATTCTATAATAGTTCCCGGTGAAAAGTCCAGTATTTCTTTTATAGATTTGCTTGTTCTTCCCAGCTCTACGGTAACCTCAAGCGGTACATCCATTAATAAATCTATGTTCTCCGGCTGTACTACCCCGCCCATCATCGGTGCGAAGGAAGCAAATTGAACCGGTTGAACGTTGACATCCTGCATCGGTGCCATCATATAAGGCATAGGCTGTGGCATTCCCTGTGGCATACCCTGCGGAGGATATCCCATGTTTGCATATGGGTTATATCCCTGAGGCGGAACCGGTGGAGGTGCCTGTTGTGCCGGTTGCACCGGAGGCGGTGCTTGTGTCTTCTTAGGAGTATTATCAACGGCAGGTCTTGTAGGGATATCGGGTTCCATAGAAGTTGCATGTACAAACTGCTGATACAGATCCCTTGCAAAATCAAAAGGATACAACTGCATCAAAACACTGTCTACCAGATCACCGATCTCCATATGAAAGGATACTCTTACGAAATTCCCCTTAAGGAAGTCTGCAATATTTTCACCATTCATATTATCATATAAATCCACTACCGCTGAGGTAGGAGGACTTATATTTACCCTTTTTTCAAGCATCGAGGATATACTAGTTGCAGCGGAACCCATCATCTGGTTCATCGCTTCACTGATTGCGCTTAAGTGCAATTCGGTTAACTCACCGGATATATTAGTACCATCACCACCCATCATCAGATCCGTGATGATCTTTACGTCCGTTTCCTTCAGAATTAATATGTTATTACCATCAAGGCCATCCTCATAATAGATTTGTATAAACACACATGGCTTATCGTAGCTGTTAACGATATCCTTCCAGGTCGCATATTCTACGACCGGAGTAGTTATATTAACACGTTGGTTAACTAAGGAAAACAGTGTCGTTGCAGCTGTTCCCATGCTGATATTCGATATCTCGCCTATTGCATCCTTTTCAGCGTCGGTTAAGGTTTCCTTCACTTGGTTATCCGAGCTTTCTGTACTCATGCCATTTAGCAACGCATTTATCTCTTCTTGAGATAGCATACCATCCATAGTCTGTTACTCCTCTCCTCTGATAATCGATGAAATTTTTACCGCATAGGAACCTGAGGATGCACCTGGAAGTGCGGTAAATTTATCTAAATTACCGACATAGACGGTTAATTCATCATCTACCTTTGAATTTAGTTTTATAATGTCCCCTCGCTGCATATTCATGAAATCGTTCACCGATATCGTACTCTTGCCGAGTACGGCACGCAGTGGAACTCTTGCTTTCGAAATGGCAATCTCGATAATGTCCTGATATGACTTGTCGTCACTCATTTGCATGGTTGAGTACCAGTATTTCGTATTCAACTTATCGATTACTTTTTCCAGACAGACATAGGGAAGACAAATATTCATCATTCCTTCAATATTACCAATTTTTATATTTAAGGTTACAATCGATATCATCTCACTGGGAGAGATAATCTGTGCAAATTGGGAATTCGTCTCAATTCGCAACAATCTCGGCTGAAGCTGGATTACATTCGCCCAGGGTTCCCTGAGTAAGTTCGTACATACCGTAAAAATACGTTCAATGATCGACAGCTCAATCTCTGAAAAATCCCTGACCTTCTCCAGCGGATAACCGCCACCACCAAGCATACGGTCAACAATTGCATAACCCAAATTATCTGCCAACTCAATTATAATATTGCCCTCTAGCGGAGCAAAATCAATAATTCCAAGTAGCACCGGATTAGAGAGGGCATTCGTAAATTCCGAATACTGAACCGCTTCCGAATTCATTACTTCAACCTGTACATTTTTTCTGAGGTATGCCGGAAGGTTCGTAGATAAAAGTCTTGCATAGTGCTCAAATATTATGTTCATCGTACGCAGATGCTCTTTGGAAAACTTGGAGGGTCTGGCAAAATCATAGTTCTTGACCTGTTTTTCCGTCGTTTCCTTATAATCATCCGCATCTAATTCACCACTGGAGAGCGCCGCCAGCAGATTATCTATCTCGTTTTGGGATAAGACATCACCCATTGTCATTTCCTCCCTAATATTACATGTCTTCCCTTTGAGTTAAAATTATGCCATATTGTATGAAGGCATATATGATACCTAGCTTCATAAGAACGAGGAGTATCCACCCATATGCGGACTGCTCGAAATATTATCCATATTCCTTTCGGAAAACGTTCTTTCCCGGTGAAAAAGATAATCTGTTTATTCACCCTAGTATAGCTAGTTACATAATAACACAAAATAGTGAGAAAATCATCATTTTTATTTATAAAGCATCATTTACATATAATGGGGATCATTTCTTATTGTGTAATTAAATCACCAAACGATACATTGATTATAAAGTCAGATTTGAAATACTCCTGAATTCGAACAATGATTTGTTCCTTAATCATGGCTTTATTTGCATTCACTTCATCTTTGGTATACTTGCCGAATTCATCCGATACAATTTCCTTAATCGCATTTTCGTTTTCTGCAATCTTAGTCGATAAGGTGGCGTATTGCTCATTCTTCGTGTTCATTGAAATGGATACCTTTAAGATCGCATAATGACTTTCACCATCATCACTTTTCAGATTAATGGTAAGCTTGTCGGCTATATTATAGGTAGCAATATCGGAAACCGCAATTTCCTCCTGCTCCCCCTCCGGAGATTCCAATTCCAAATCAACAATAGAATTCACCTGATCAATTAACTTCATTGTTTTATTTGCTGTAGGTACAATCGCAAAGATTAATACGGCTAATAAAATGGTATTAATCAATGTAATGGCCATGATGATAATCGTTAAAATATTCTTTTTCATCTTAAATCCCCCTAATCTCCGCTATATTCATTGTAGATCTTAATCTCAATTCTTCTGTTCTTTGCTCGCCCTTCCGCTGTTTCATTGCTTGCAATCGGGTCATATTCACCACGCCCGGAATATTTCACATTGGATGGATCTAATTTACTGTTATCAATCATGAATTCAGCAGCATTCAATGCTCTGGCAGAAGAAAGCCAGTTATTATCTCGGAAGATTCCACTGGAGATCGGAACATTATCCGTATGACCGATTACTTCAACGGTGTAACCCTCAAACTTTAACAATATCTCACCGATCTTTGATAAAATTGGCTTTGCAGCTTCCTTCACGTCTGCATTACCCGAATCAAAAAGTACGGAGCCTTTCAGCGTCAACTGCACGAATTTATATTCCGGATCAATACTAAGTTCAACGTAATCACCCAGATTATATTGCTCCGTCAGATCAGAGACCTCATCATACATACCCTTAGATACGGATGTCATTTCCTCCTCGATGCGCTCCAGGGCTTTATCTAACTCTGCATCGCCATTCCCTTTGGTCGTCGTATCTTCGGTATTCTGTCCGGAACTATTCTCTTTCTGCTGATTCTCATCCTTCTCCATATCCTTCCCGGTTTCAACACTGGCTTTTCCCATATTGGTATAATACACATCCAATTCATTCATCTGAGTCATACCGGAGGATATCAGGTTACCGGAGCCGATTGAAGTCTGCCCGCCCTCTAAAACACCGATGGAGTTTGCCATAGAGATCGCCAATTTTTCAAATTTCTCAGCATCAACGGTAGACATGGAAAATAGTAAAACGAAGAAGCAGAGAAGCAAGTTCATTAAGTCCGCAAAGGTAGCCATCCAAGGGGCTATACCTCCACCGCCGCCCTTATCACTCTTTTTCCTAGCCAACGTTTTCACCGCCTTCTTCCTTCATCGCCGCTCTACGAGCAGGTGAAAGGAAGGATTTCAATTTTTCTTCTATTACACGAGGATTCTCACCTGCTTGAATGGATAAGAGTCCTTCTACCATAACTTCTTTAATCATAATTTCCTGAGCACTGTTTGCTTTTAATTTTGTAGCTACCGGAGTAGCAATCCAGTTTGCTATTAAGGATCCATAAAATGTTGTAATAAGTGCTACCGCCATATTCGGTCCGATTGCCTTTGCATCGTCCATTTTCTTTAACATATTAACCAACCCGATCAGAGTACCGATCATACCCCAGGCAGGTCCCATGGCTGAAAATGATTCCCAGAACCCGATTTTACTGGAATGTCGCCCTTCTATACAATTCAATTCCGTCTCAAGAATGCTACGTACCAGCTCCGGGTCCGTTCCGTCAACGATTAATAATACTCCTTTTTTGAGAAATTCATCATCGATTCCATTGGCTGCTTCCTCAAGGGCAAGTAATCCTTCTTTTCTGGCAACATTGGATAATTCGATAATCTGTCGTATTGTCTGTTCTTCATTCGCCGGTGGCAACTTCATAACATGCTTAATACTTGCCAAACTCTCCACAAAACCCTTCAGGCTGGGCGACATAAAAAGCATACACATTAAACCGCCACCGATGGTAATGAAAACAGAAGGTATATCGACAAAGTTCATAACAACCGATAAACTTGGTTGTCCAACCAATATACCGTATAAAACTACGACAAAACATAATACTAAACCTAATATGGACGCTAAATCCAAAATTGCCACCTTCCATCTGCTAAATTTTATGAATCAATAAACGGAAACCAGTTTTACAAATCTCGACCAAATACTTCTTTTTTGTATAATATTACAAGATTTTTAATCTCTTGTCTACTTTCTTTTACGATAATCTTGTTCCCGGATGTCAGGGTTATCACCGTATCCGGTGACTCCTCGACCTTCTCAATCATATCCGCATTGATAATTAATTTCGTATCATTTAGCCTGGTAACTTCAATCATTTTCTAACCTCCTGTAAGACGACCTGTTCGGATCCTTAATCAATTGATTTCAAAATGCAACTGTCCCATAGGCGTTTGCTTAAGAAAAGGGTGGCAGTATTCACTGCCACCCATCATCACTGACATATGGCATTCCTATTCATACATCAGCCTTGTGTTATCTCTTCAAATTAATCAGTTCTTCTAACAAGGTGTCAGATGTTGTTATTATTCTTGAGTTGGCCTGGAAGCCTCTTTGTGTAGTGATCATATCCGTAAACTGCTGCGATAGATCTACGTTTGACATCTCCAACACACCTGTCGTTAAACTTCCGCCTCCCTGCGTAGGATCCTGTCCGATTCCATCAAAATCACCGGAGTTCTGTGTAGCAGCATACATACTGTTTCCTACCGCCTCAAGGCCTGCAGGATTCGAGAAGCTTGCTACCGCGATCTGTCCCAGTAATCGACTGTCACCATTATCATATTTACCATAAATCTTACCGGAACCATCAATATTAACACCGGTCATATTACCTACCTGCTTACCAGCTCCGATGCCCTCCAAGCTTCCCTTGGTTGCTTCTAAGGAAGAAGAACCACTGGTGGAGTACATGGTGATCGTACTGAAATCGATCTCAATGGGTTCGAAGGGATTCGGTTCTCCACCGATATATAAGGTAAGGGTTTTATCTCCTTCCGTGTCGCCGACATTCACAAAGGCTCCTGTTGCTCCGTTAAATTTTAATAACATACCTTCGTCATCTCCGGCACTTACAACACCGGTGTCCGCATCAATCTCAAGAGTCGAATTTTGTGCTGCTGCATCTTGACCAAGCCCGGCTCCTGTAAATCCGGTAGGATCAAAGGTTACCTCACCGGTATCCGGATCCACCACTTTCTTCAGGAAGATGGATTGCCCGTCCTCTCCCTTAATATCATTGAGTAATACCCGGTAGGTATCGGTTGCATCCTCCGATTGTTTTACAATCACATCGGCTGTATAGCTGTGACCTCTCTTATCAAAGAAGGTTAGATTAACTCGCTTACCCGTTTCTGAGGTTAACTGCGTATCCTTACTGTCGATATTACCGGAAACATAAATATTCGTTGTAGCGGAGGGTTCCGCATAAAGGTTTTCCGGTGACATAATCGTCAAAGGAGATACTGCAGCCGCTACTGTCTTGGTTTCATCATTTTTATCTACCTGCCATCCCATAACCGACGCACCGGAGGGGGTACACAAGGTTCCCTGTGCATCAATGTTAAAAGAGCCGGCCTTCGTAAAATAATTCGTTCCACCACTGTTTACGATAAAGAAGCTGTCTCCTTCAATCATAACATCAAAGGGATTATCCGTTCTCTGGGATGCACCCGAGGTGGTGATCGATGATCTTATGGATGCTACATTCGATCCAAGACCGATCTGCATCGCATTTCTACCGGTGGTTCCGGTAGCCGGATTGGGTCCGGAGGAACTCTGTGTCGTTTGATAAAATACATCGGCAAAGGTTACAGAACTTGACTTAAAACCGATTGTATTAACATTTGAAATATTATTACCTATTACGTCCATCTTAGTCTGGTGTACTTTAAGACCGGAAACACCAGAGAATAATGATCTCATCATAACTTTATGACCTCCAATTTCTGCTTTCATCACAGGAATCCAATCTGTCATTCATGGACTCCAAAGCCTCCGTAAGGTCCGGCTTTACATGATTACTGCGCCATCAATATTTGTAAACACCCTGTCCTCACCGTCGTTTACAGCGGTAATAACCGTATTGTTCTTTACATTAACAATAAAGGCAAGATTGTCTACCATAACCAGGGATTCATTAATTCCCTTCTCACTTGCTTTCTTAGCACCATTCTCAAGCCTTACCAGCTGATCATCGGTCAAATCAATATTTCTGCTTGCCAGACGCTCATTTGCATGCTTTGAAAATTTCAGCTCTCCTGTTTCATTCGCAGCCTGTTTACTTTTTAAAATCTCGCTAAAAGGTGTACCGCTTTGTTGTCTGTTAATACTTGGTGACGTATTTTTAGCGGCATTTAGCTGCTGCGTCATCTGTTCAATGGAAGGAAATTGATTTACCGGAATGTTCATTACTCTTCACCTTCCTTCATCAATCTTTTTTGCTGCCCAACCATATTATCACTAACTCGGATGGCAGTTTGTGTTGTCTGGGTTATTTAATTACCCGAATTTGTTGCCGTCACTTTGGAATTCTGTACCTGCACCGTAACCTTATCCTTAACTGTTGTATAGAGGGGGTCGTTAAAGACTACGGTCAGCTTATAGGTTCCGTTTACAAGGTTTGCAAAGGCTGTATCATCAATCGTTATCTTATTACCGTTTAATTTTACTAAACCAGAGTCGATCACCGCTTCTCCGATCGCAATTCTTACATCACTTGCCACGGTTTCGCCGGAGCCAAGATTAACATTGAAGCTCAAATCCTTCGGATTATCTGCATCATACTTCATAGCAACTGCATCTGATACCTTGGGAAGTCCTTGTTCTGTCACGTAATCATCACTAAGTACCGTATCCAGCTGATCAAAATCATATAACTTACCATCAACAGACATTTGTGTTTTCTTACCTGACATTGATACAAAGTCGACCTTACCTGTAATATATGAGGTATTGCCGAGTGCTGTCTCAGTCTTAAGCATTACCGTCTTACCTACCAAACCAAACGCTTGCGTATTGTTGGTAGTTGCGCCCAAATTCTGCAGCTGCTCCAGCTGAGAAAAGGTTGCCAACTGAGCTATGTACTCTGTATCGGTATTGGGGTTCAAAGGATCCTGATACTTCATCTGGGTTACTAACAATTCAAGAAATGCATCCTTACCCAGTTCATTTTTAGAAGTTGAGGATGAGGTGCCGGTCTTCGATGCCGTCTGTTGTATAACGCCATCCTGAACAGCTTGTATTAAATCGCTCATAGTATTCCTCCTGTCCTATTTGCCTTCAAATCACTTTTAATTGTTACATTAAGCAGTGTAATCAATCTGGCTGCCTCGAACACCTGTGATATCCTGTGTGTCCATATCTTCGGTTTCTTCGGTCATTCCGATTGCTTCTTCCAAGGAAATCTTATGACTATTTTGACCCTGCTTTGTCTCTGCCTGGTCACTTGCACTTTCCTTGTTCTGTTGGAAGGAATATGCTGCGACTGTTACTTCGATTGCCTCAACCTTGATGCCCTGTTGATCCAAGGTTTCCTTCAGTGTATGTAACTGGCTCTCAATTGCTTCTCTGCTGATCTCATTCTGTACCACAAACTGAGCAGTCATCACACCATTCTTTGATTGAACCGATAAATTAACTTTACCCAAATGCTCCGGATTTAACTGAAGTTCCATCGAAGTCTGTTCCGGTTGTATCGTTACTCTGATTCGTTCAATAATTTGATTTGCAATTTCTCTGATCTCGGTTACCTGTACCATATTTCCGTTAAAGCTTACCTGATTGGTAGAGGAAGTATTGGACAGATTATTAAGGAATGCTTCAAACTGCTCCGCTGCCTTTAATTCCTGATTATCATTCTTGCTTAAATCGGATTGTGTCCCGGAAGAGCTCTCCTGTGAATCCGTTACTTTTATAACCTCAACCTGGATATTCTTGTCCAAATCCCCCTTATCGGAGACGATATTACTGTCCTCCTTATTGGTACCTCGAACATTCATTGCTTCCGTATTTGACTCTTGGTTTGTAATTACACTTTCTTTCGATAATCCTTCTTGATTGATAACTTGATTGCCTTCCTGCAGTAGTTTTGCCTGGTCTAGGAAACTCTTAATCTGTTCCGGACTCATATCCAGATCGGAAGCTGCCATAAGCTTCTCAACGGACTGCAACAGCTGGTTCATTGTGTTAGAAAGCTTCTCATCGGTTAATACCGCCAGGATATTGTTCGTATTGCCATCTGCCAGAACGAGCTTCTGTAAATTCTCCGGCTGAAGCAGATCCACCAATCCCAGTCCTTGCTCGGATAAAAGTTGATCGAGTTCCTCCGAGGTTAGTTTAAGAAGATCCATTACCGTTTGTTGCACTGCTTGTAAGAGATTTGCGATTTTCTCTAAAGTTGCTTCGTCAAACGCTGGTTCCTTTGCAATATCGCTCGGAACATCCTCTGTCTGTTTCGTATCCTCTGCCTTCTGTGTCTGGTTGCCCGCTTGTGTTGCGTCCTTCGTATTTACTGACTTAGCGGAAGCTTGGGTGGCATCACCGGCTTGCTTTGCACTACCGTTTGC
The DNA here is from genome assembly GCA_023421075.1 of Bacillota bacterium. Taxonomy (GTDB): domain Bacteria; phylum Bacillota; class Clostridia; order Lachnospirales; family Lachnospiraceae; genus Mobilitalea. The sequence goes on along the minus strand of JAEZUM010000079.1, from coordinate 639 downwards.
TGCGTCACTTTCTTGCTTGTTATCCTTTATTGTACTTTGCTTGGATACATTTTTCACTTCAGAGTTCTCTGATTTACCTGCTATGCCAGATCCTAACTTCATGTTACTGTCCATCATCAGATCAAAACTACTGTTGCTTTGCTTTCCTTTTGAAGTGACGCTTCCGGTCGTGTTGCCAAACAACTGCGCTGTCTGGGTCATAACGCCTTGCGTCATCATGCGGTCATCCTCCTTTCTTTATTTTGTTGTTGTATAAACGAAAGAAAAAACATTTTCGTTTATCATGTATTAAAACCACCCAAAAGGGGTGTTTCTAATCGGAACTTTACTCTGCCAGTTTCTCAGCATCCATATCAAGCATCTTCTTCGTAATCTTAGCTGCTACGACATTGTCCATCTCTGCCAGAATTGCAGCACTCTCTGCCGGTTTCATACTAAGAAGTATCTGAGCAACGGCTTCCACATCAGCAGTCATGGTCTCCAAAATCAAAGCGGCTGCCTGCGGTTCCATCTTTCGATAGATATCCGCCTTTTCCTTGATTGCATCGGAATACTGAAGCTGTTCGATTACCTGACGGTAAATCGTCTCTGCATTCGTAGGGTTAATCGCCTCGTAATATGCTTTATACTCCTCTAAGT
>JAEZUM010000066.1 GCA_023421075.1 Bacillota bacterium | reverse complement strand
CCAATTACCTTAGTACCTGACTCGGAAGCTGCAGCCATAACGCTCTTACCTACAGAACCGCCACAAGCAAAGATAACCTGTGTGCCTTCCTGATACATTGTCTTAGCAGTAGCCTTATTGGTATCCGTCTCAGCGAAGTCACCTGTATAATGATAAGTAGCTGTAACAGAACCATCTGCTAAACCAAGCTCAGCAGCTGCTGCTTCAGCTCCCTGAAGATAACCATAACCGAAGGCCTGAACTGCGGGAACTGCCATACCACCCATGAAACCAAGCTTTGTGTTGCCATCTTTTACAGCTGCATAGCCTGCAAGGTAACCGGACTGCTCTTCTGCATACATAACGCTTGCTACATTCGCTTTGGTCTCGAAGGTAGAATAATCTGCTGTGTGAGGAGCACCGTCAAGAAGAATAAACTTAATCTCAGGATACTTTGTCTGTGCTTCGTAGATCGGAACCTCGAATAAGAAACCGGGTGTTACGATAACCTTAGCACCGCTGGTAACTGCATTATCAATCGCTGCAAGATAACCTGCATCGGAAGCCTCTTCCGGCTTAATATACTGGTGTGTAACCTTATTTGCTTCTGCAAATTCTACTACACCTTCCCATGCGCCTTGGTTAAAGGACTTGTCGTCAATGTTTCCCTTATCGGTGATAAGGGCAATTTCGTAACCCTTTGTAGCGGAATTTCCACAGCCGGTCAGAAAAGATGCAACCAGTGCCAGGGCTAATAAGATTGATACAATTTTCTTCATAATAACCTCCAATGATTTAATTAATTTAATATATAGAATAAGCACTACCCATAAGAACTCGTGCATACCTACCATGATTAAGCTACTAAGAAAACTTTTTTCAAAGCGTTCTTGCCATCAACAATTCATGAACTTAAAGCTTAATATTTTGTTACCTTATCCTTCTCAATCTTGGCATAAACCAAGGGTTTGGATATCGGCTTTTCTTCCGATAACGTCAACGCCGTCAGGTAATGCTCCTGTGCTTTTTGTAATAAAGCATCTTCTGAGGTATGAAATACAGCAAGTACCTCTCCTGCTTCCACATGGTCTCCGGTCTTCTTCTTAAGAATAAGACCTGCACTGTAATCAATGGTATCTTCCTTCTTCTCACGCCCGGCACCTAGCATTACCGATGCAATTCCGATTGCTTCCGTATCCATGGAAGCGATATACCCTGTGAAGGGAGCCTTAACTTCATGGATTACCGGTGCACTTGCCAACTTCGTGGTATCTCTTAAGACATCTGCATCTCCGCCCTGTGCAGCTACCATCTCGCATAGCTTTTCAAAGGCAGTTCCGTTTGTCACCGCTTCCTTTACCATCTGTATACATTGAGCGTAATCACCCTTATTCGCCAGTACCAACAGGTTTGCCGACAGCTCAAGGCAGCAGTCTGTCAAATCCTTTGGTCCCTTGCCCTTCAGCGTATCTACGGCTTCCATAACCTCAAGAGAGTTTCCGATCGCAAAGCCAAGCGGGATATCCATGTCCGTGACGAGAGCCGTACATTTTCTTCCGGCACCCCAGCCGATTCCGACCATTACCTTCGCCAGGTTGACCGCATCTTCCTCCGATTTCATAAAAGCACCGCTGCCTGTCTTCACATCAAGGAGAATGCAATCCGCTCCTGCTGCCAGCTTCTTACTCATGATACTGGAGGCAATCAGCGGTAAGCTGTCAACCGTTGCAGTTACATCTCTTAAGGCATATAATTTTTTGTCTGCCGGAGCAAGATTGCCGCTCTGCCCGACTACACATAGCCCGGTTTTCTTAACGATGTTGATAAAATCTTCCCGTGGTATTTCTACGTTAAAGCCCGGAATTGCCTCCAGCTTATCAATGGTTCCGCCGGTATGTCCAAGTCCTCTGCCTGACATCTTGGCAACATAAGCACCGCAGGCAGCGACGATTGGCGCTATTACCAAGGTGGTTTTATCACCAACACCACCGGTACTGTGCTTGTCTACTTTCATCCCTGCAATTTCAGATAGATCAACCATATCACCCGAATGTGCCATACACTTGGTTAGCGATACCGTTTCCTGATCGGTCATCCCCTGAAAATAAATCGCCATTAAAAATGCTGACATTTGATAATCCGGTATTTCACCCTTTACATAACCATCAATGGCAAAATTGATCTCGTCGAAGCTCAGCTCATGACCGTACTTCTTCTTTGCGATGATGTCATACATTCTCATCGTAAATGCCACCTCCTTTTTATCCTTATGCTTTTATAATCTGCGGTACCATACTGGTTCCGTCTAAGGTTCCTTCTACACCGAGTAGCTCCAGAACAGTTGCTGCAACATCTCCAAAGCATTCTCTGGTTCCTAAATTGACTGCGGCTTCAATTGCCTTACCATAGATCATCACCGGTACATATTCTCTGGAATGATCGGTACTTTCTGTCGATGGATCACAACCGTGATCTGCTGTGATAATCAAAACATCCTCATCCCTCATATTTTGAAGGAATTCCTTCAAACGTATATCATAATCGGTCAATGCCTGAGCATATCCATCCACATCATTACGGTGTCCGTACACCATGTCAAAATCCACAAGATTGGTAAAGCATAAGCCTACGAATTCTTTCTTCTGGATTTCGATGGTACGATTCATACCATCTTCATTGTTCTTCGTGGGATAGCTTTCGGTAACCCCTTTTCCGGCAAAGATATCACTTATTTTTCCGATAGCGATTACATCCAGTCCATTGCTCTTTAATAAGTCAAGCATGGTATTGCGGGAAGGGATCAGCGAGTAATCATGACGATTGGGTGTTCGTTTGAACTCCGGATCACTGCCGATGAAGGGTCTTGCGATTACTCGTCCAACCCCATGCTCCCCAACAAGCAGATCTCTTGCAATATGGCAGTATTCGTATAATTGCTCCAATGGCACGACATCCTCATGCGCTGCAATCTGGAATACGCTGTCTGCCGAGGTGTATACGATTAACGCTCCCGTCCGGACATGCTCTGCACCGTAATCCTCTATCACCTGGGTTCCGGAGTAAGGCTTATTGCAGATTATGTTTCTGCCTGTTCTCTTAGAGAACTCATCCAGAAGATCCTGAGGAAATCCCTCAGGATAGGTGGGCAATGGCTGTTCGGATACCAATCCGGCGATTTCCCAATGTCCTATCGTGGTATCCTTACCCTTTGAACGTTCTGTCATTCGACCGAAGGCACCGAGCGGACTTTCCATTCGTTTTCCGACCTCAACCTGATCGATGTGAAACAATCCAAGCTTTGCCAGATTCGGTGTATTAAATTTCTCACTTGTCGCAACAGCTCCCAGGGTATTACTTCCAACGTCACCATAGTCAGCGGCATCCGGCAGATACCCTATCCCGAAGCTGTCGAGAACGGTTAAAAATACTCTTTTTATCTTCATCCATTTATCCTCTTATGCTATTTCCAGTGCAATTTCCATCATTTTCGTAAAGGTAAGCTGTCTTTCTTCTGCGGTACATTCTCCTCCGTCGGATAAGGGACAATCGGAAATGGTGCAGATACACAATGCATTCTTACCGGTTCTGGCTGCGTTCATATACAATGCAGCCGCCTCCATCTCAACGGCCAATACGTTCATCTTCTGCCATTCCGCCAAGCTTAATGCGTCATCATAGAAGGTATCACTTGAGAAGATGTTTCCAACCTTAGCATCAATGCCAATCCTCTTTGCAGCTTCACATGCCTTTGTGATTAGTTCAAAGGAAGCAATCGGCGCAAAGGTTCCGGGTAATCTGTATTGCTTCGAATAGGAGGAATTGGTACAAGCTCCCAAACCAAAAACTACATCACGAAGCTTCAAATCAGGATGAATGGCACCTGCACTGCCGATGCGGATTATATTCTGAACATCATAAAAATGAAACAATTCATAGGAATAGATTCCAATGGATGGCATACCCATACCACTTGCCATAACGGATACTCTTTTCCCCTTGTAGGTACCTGTATAACCCTGAATACCACGTACGTTGTTTACCAAAACCGCATCCTCCAAATAGGTTTCAGCGATATATTTTGCTCGTAACGGGTCTCCGGGCATTAATACGGTTTTTGCAAAATCTTCTTTCTCTGCTGTTATATGAGGTGTTTTTACTGACATATGTATCTCCATTCTACTTTCTAATTAATAGCCTTTTACTTCGGCATTTTTTATTATATTTATCATTGAGCTTGTTCCTAACCTCTCTGCTCCGATCTCCAGAAAAAGCTCTGCGGTTAGGAGGTTTTTGATACCACCGGCTGCCTTGATCTTAACCTTTTTACCGACATGTGTCGCAAATAATCTTAAGTCCTCTTCATTTGCACCGCCGGTAGAAAATCCGGTAGAGGTCTTTATGTAATCTGCTCCGGAAGCTGTTACAACTTCACACATTTTAACCTTTTCATCCTCTGTTAAAAGACAGGTCTCAATAATGACCTTCAGAATGTTATCGCCACATGCGGCTTTGATTGCTTTAATCTCCTCCAATATCGCATCATAATTATGATCCTTTAATTGCCCGAGATTAATTACCATATCAATTTCATCGGCTCCGTTTAATAGAGCATCCTTGGTTTCAAAAACTTTTACCTCAGTCGTCGAGTAACCATTGGGAAATCCGATTACCGTACAGACGGCAAGCTTCTCGCCAACATAATCCTTTGCTCTTTTTACAAAGGATGGCGGGATGCATACGGATGCTGTCCCATATTCCATTCCTTCGTCACAGATCGTTTTTATTTGTTCCCAGGTAGCAGTTTGCACAAGAAGTGTATGGTCAACTGCCTGCATAATTTTCTGTGTATCCAACTTGTTTCGCTCCTTCAATCCGCTGTATGTATTATTTGCTTATAATTTATCGCTAAGCACTTTAATATATATACATTATTCACAATCATCTTTAAAGGACATATGTCCAATACTGATTCATCCAAATTATACAAACAAGCTTATTAATGCTTCCTCTGCCTACACGCAAAAAAGAGCTGATGTAGTTTATACATCAACTCTCTAGTTATTCATAAATATTTTATCAGTTTAAGACTATTATATCTACATAATTCATACCGGCAAGCTTCTCTCCAGACACAACGCTCCATACCCTAAGGTCCGATTCGGATAGACGCTCTCGATCCGTAACGGCCTAGCACCGTTAATCAGGTATGCCTTTACCTTTTCTGCATATAGATAAGGATCGTTCCCCCCTACAATTCCCCACTGCATCATCAGTGCTGCACTACCTGTCACAAATGGGGTTGCCATGGAAGTTCCTGAGCGTACCGCATAACCTCCACCGGGAGCACAGGAATTGATATTGACTCCTGGTGCTACCAGATCCGGTTTAATTCGTAGATTCCTTGTAAATCCTCTTCCGGAGAATGGAGCGTAGCTGTCTGTATAAGCATTATAGGCTCCGACGGTGATTACCATCTCTGCGGTTGAGGGCACGGTAAGAGTCGTAAATTCTGAGGGTAGAAGGAATCTGGTAGCGGGGTTCTTAACCCCCCCTGCAGGTAGCCACATATCATAATCTCCGGTAACAATTCTCTGCGGTACCAGTTCAAATCTCCATACTCCTGAATTAATATATCTGCGGATGGGTATTAGCTCTATGTAGATCTCCTGTTGTGGATTAAAGGGCGTAGGATCCCCGTAATAGAGCAAAATCTCAGTCTGACCTATTGGAAATTGTTGTGTCCCAAGTACTCTGGGAATTGGCCCAACCCTGGTACCATTTGGTGCTGTTATGATGATATCAAAATGATCATAATAATTCTTCCAGATCTGCACATTGAGAGAGAACTCGAATTCACTGACCGCAAGCTCAACAGCTTGATTTCTGCCCATGGTCAGAATACCCTGAGCATGATTACCGGAAGCCCCTTCATTACCGGTACCAATCACAATACAATTAGTACCCAGGAGCGCTATATCGTTAATAAAGCTTTCCAAGAGGGTTCTTCCCGTATGAGAACCATAATTATTCCCAAAGCTGATATTGATCGCAATCGGCTTTCCCAATGATATTGCAAGCATAATTACATAATTAATTCCTTGCATCAATTGCGAGGTTCGTGGGAAGGACTCTCCGACTGAGCTTCCCAGCTTTACTATGACCAACTCACTCCGTGAAGCAACTCCCCGGTACAAGCCATTACTCGCTCTGCCATTTCCGGCTGCAATACCGGCTACATGGGTACCATGACCGGACAAATCCGTGCTGGGAACGATCTCCATTCTCTCCGGCATCGGTATCCTTAGTGCCTCATTAATCTGTTCTCTTGTATATAAGGTACCGATATCATATCCCAGCGGTGGATTTCCGGCTATTGTCTGATCCCATAGGGCTACGATTCTTGTCGTCCCATCCTCATTGCGAAAATCCGGGTGGGAATAATCGATCCCGGAATCAATGACCGCTACCAATACACCCTCACCGTAAAGATCAAAATTCGTCGTCTGGAGAGGATTGATACAGGAAGCAGTACGCCCTTCGTTCACCTCATAGAAGAGCCTTTTGGGTTTCTCAATATATTCGATCTCCTCGTAATCGGAGAGACGTCCGATCAGATATTCCGGGATTGTAATAATTGCATACTTATTGGCGAGTTCAACCGCAGAGATCTGAAGCTCTTGCCGAATTCTCTCCAGGCTACCGCTGTACTTCACGATCAGCTCCCATAGATCCATATCCGGAGTGAAACCCACATTCAGATTAACTGCTTTCTCACGATCAGATTCCGATACCTCCAGAGCAAGATTAAGTTCATTTTCAATTTTTGCATTATCCATATTTTATCATCACACTTATCTCATCTTATTGCATTATATGCATCGATTATCTATTTTTGCGCAAAAGAAAAGCTGTTATAAACTCATAACAGCTTCCTCAATCAAAACCAATGTTTTCGATGCATAGCAATATACATGCATCGATTTATCTTACTATTAAAATCACGAAATCATATTCAACCGTGAGGCAGCTATTCTCACAATTCCAGTACCGCTTCTTCTCCTGCTTCCAGGCTAATCTCTAATTTCTTCTGCTTATAAATGATACTGGTTCGAATGTTATGCTTCGCCCTTATGACAGCCTTCGTTAACCTGCCACCTCGCCATTCCAGAGCAATTTCTGCTCCGCCTCGAACACATAAGCCCTTGATACTGCCATCCTTCCAGGCCTTCGGTAGTGCCGGCAATAGAACAATTCTACGATCATTACTTTGAACTAACATTTCTGCGATTGCAGCGGTACCGCCAAAATTACCGTCAATCTGAAAGGGAGGGTGATTGTCAAACAGATTGGGTAGAGTAGATTTTGAGATTAACTGCTCCAAATTGTGATACGCTACTTCTCCGTCCCACAGCTTCGCATAAAGATTGATAATCCAGGCTCTACTCCAGCCGGTATGTCCTCCACCATGAGCCAGTCTATACTCAAGGGTTCTCCTCGCTGCCTGCGCTAGCTCCTGTGTCTCATCCATAGTAATCTGTGAGGATGGATGAAGGCCGTATAGATGGGAAATATGTCGGTGTCCGGGTTCAAGCTCCTCATAATCCTCTGGCCATTCCATAATATTTCCTCGTACCCCGATCTGTGTCGGTACCAGTCTATCCAATGCAGCTTTAATCTGTTGATTCAGTTCATCCTCTACTCCCAGTACCTCAGCAGCCTTCAGGCATTGCCCAAAAAGATCCCTAAGGATCTGATTATCCATGGTAGCCCCTACACAAACTGCACCCTGTACACCATTCGGAAGAATATAAATATTCTCCGGGGATACGGAAGGGCATACCTTCAAATACCCCTTATCTTCCATCAAGAAATCAAGGAAAAACAGAGCAGCCTCCCTCATGATCGGAAATGCTTCCTCCAAAAACTCCTTGTCCCGGGTATATTCATAATGCATCCACTGATGAGTACATAGCCAAGCAGCACCCAGCACCCAGTATGAGGCCGGGATCCAGTGATCCTGAACAGCGGTATCTCCCCACATATCGGTGTTATGATGCGCGACGAAACCGCGGCAATGATACATGACCTCTGCCGTCTTCTGACCATTTGGAACCATTCGTTTGATTAAATCGAACAGTGGCATATGACATTCCGACAGATTACAAACCTCCGCCGGCCAGTAATTCATCTGCGTATTGATGTTAATCGTATATTTTGAATCCCAGGCCGGACTCATCTCCTTATTCCAGATACCCTGGAGATTGGCAGGAAGTGACCCCTCTCGGCTACAAGCAATCAGTAAGTATCGTCCAAAATCAAAATAAAGCTTTGCCATACCTTGATCTACATCACCGTTTTTCGCTTTAGCCAAACGTTCGGCTGTAGTAAGCGCTTCGCAGCCCTCTACTCCCTCCAGATCAAAGACAACTCTATTATATAAACGCTGATAATCTTCAGTATGTCTGACCTTCAGTGTCTCGTAGGATTGTTTTGCAGCCTTTGATAATATCTCATTAAGCTGCTGTCTTAGATCCTCAAAACGAAATGTGGTTCCTGCTGTAAATAATAATGTTACAGCATCGGCATTGCTCACGATGAGATGCTCCCCAATTACTTCACAGGTGCCTCCCTCAGCAACCGCCTTCAACATCATGGCAAAATCCAGGCCACCCTTGCCAAGATCGCCCTTCAGCAAAATGGTTTCTCCATCCACCGCGAGGACACTGTCATAGAATCTCTCTCTGGTAAGTAACGCAGAGAAGGATAGCTTTTGCTTTCCTTCTGCTGTGATACGCATCACCATCACATCATCCACATTGGATAAAAAAGTTTCTCTTGTATAAGTCGTTTCATCCGCCTTCACCTGTACGGTATGAACCGCATCATCCAGAGATAAGCATCTCACATAATCCGTTATATTCCCGTCCAGACCCTTGAAGCGCAGTGTCAGATCGCCAAGGGTCTGATATGGCTTCTGACTCTGAGGAATCCCTGATAAGGCATAGGTCATTAGCTCCTGCGCTTCCGGAATCCGACCGCTAAGGATCAACTCTCTTATTCTAGGAAGATTCTTCCATGCGTCCGGATTATTACGGTCAACATGACCTCCATACCACACACTGTCCTCGTTTAGTTGTATATGCTCGGCTTCCACGGTACCAAATATCATAGCACCCATACGACCATTACCAATCGGTAACGCCTCTTCCCATCGGTCTGCCGGTTTATCATACCATAGTTTGCTCATTTATTTTTTCCTTTCACACAATAGATAACCCATATCACAGTAATACAAATCATAAGATACAAGGAGCCCTCGCAGGAACGAATTATTTATTTACACTGATATCTCAGCACATTCCAGCTGAGTGGCGGCAATATAACCTTATCTGTGATTTCAATATTCTTTGGTACTACCCTATTAGGATTTTCTAACGAGTTCATAGCAAGTGGCTGCTCATCATAGATCTGAATATGCTCAAATAACTCTACATCATCGAATTGTAGGGTTCCCTCTAGCTCTACCGCATCACGAACACTTAGATTAGCAGCAAACACCGTGATGTAGCCTGTCTCTTCACTATAAACCGCTGCCGTTTGAATATATGGCTGCTCCCCATACCCGTCTGTCTTTTTCATCGGGCTTTTTAATCCGGGTCTAAATGCCACTCCATCCGCGTATGCAGCTACCTGCTGGAACGGATAGTAGGTGGTTTGCTTAAAGGCTCCGCCGTCCGGTGTCGCTCCTACCATACTGGTTATTACGATCGATTGGCAGGCAATTTTAACGCGGTCGCATTTATTAATAAACGTGATTAATATACTGCCAAATAAAACTGCATCGATTACATTCATACCCTCGACACGTTTGTCCTTCTCCGGCAGTTTTCGTTCACTCCAATCAAGTCCCCCTGCTTTGGCAGTCTGGCTGGAGATAACACCCCATTCATCAAAACATATATTGATGGTTTTATCGGAATATTTTAATCCTTTTACATAGTCTGCAGCGGCACAAACCGTATCAATAAATTGTGACATGTCCTTTGCGATACACGGCAGATCCTCCACCGTAAACTGTGCCGGAAACATGGTTCCCTTGATCGCCTCCGGGTCATAGCTATAATAGCGGTGTAAGGATAAATAATCCACATTTTCATAACATTCTTCCAGAACAACTCTGTCCCATTCCGGATAGGAGGGATGGGTTTTATCATTGGCGCAGCTGCCACAAGCAACCAGCTCAATATCCGGATCTACGGTACGCATCTGCTTTGCTGCCTCGTAAGCGACTCTACCATATTCCTTTGCAGTTTTTTCTCCCATCTGCCAGGTTCCATCCATCTCATTGCCTAAGCACCACATTTTAATATTATGAGGCTTTTCATAACCGTTCTCCTTGCGTAGATCACTGAAATAGGTTCCACCCTCCATATTGGTATACTCTATTTCAAAGGAAGCCTCCTCCGGTGTACCGGTACCAAGATTGACAGCAAGCAACGGTTCAGAACCAACTTTTCTTACCCAGTCGGTATATTCATCGATACCCATCTGATTCGTCTCAATTTGTTTCCATGCCTTTTCGAATCGTACCGGCCGCTTATCCTTGGGTCCAATCCCATCCCTCCAATTATAGCAGGAGACAAAATTACCCCCGGGATATCTGATTGCGGTTGATCCAAGCTCCTTCATCAGTTCCAGTACATCCTTACGAAAGCCTTGCTCATCCGCAGTCGGATGCTCGGGATGATATAAATTCCCATATACAATATCTCTGATCGGTTCGATAAAGGTACTGAAAATACGCTTGTCCACTTTCCCAATCATAAAATCCCTATCCAGTTTAAGCTTCGCCTTATCCATAAATCAATTCTCCTTTTCTGTATTCAAAAAGGGGCCATAGTGATGGCCCCGTATTGTTTTATACCTGGAAACGAATTACATTCCAGGAATGCTTATTCAAGGTTGCGGTTGCCAAAATTTCATTGACATTTGTAATACCCTTATTATGAGGAACTACCGTATTCGGGTTCTCCGATGTATTCACAGCCTTCATATCATCATTTTCCAGTACGATATGCTCGATCAACTTTGCATTGGCAAAATCACGTAAATCTATCTCAAAGTCAATATTTTCTTCCAGGGAACGATTTACGGCAAATACGGTTAATTCGCTCTTCTCCTCATTGAATACTCCGATTGCCTCAACATAGGGAACATTTTTTAATCGGTCTGTATCATACTTATCACTGGATACAACCGGAACAAAAGCGACACCTCTGCCATAATTGGAAGCGTGCATGAACGGATAGAATATAGTCTGTGCCCAGGTTGATCCTCCATTTTCCGTCATTATGGGTGCGATTACATTAACCAGCTGTGCCAGACAAGCCATTTTGACACGATCACAGTTCTTCAACAGTGTAATAAGAAGGCAGCCAACCACCAGAGCATCTTCAAAGTTATAGATATCCTCTAATTGGTGGGGAGCAATCTGCCAGGGCTCCAGCTTCTTATCCGCATCATTGGAGTGGAACCAAACATTCCATTCATCAAAGGATAAGTTTATGGTTTTATCCGAATGCTTAAATGCCTTCACATAGTCACAGATTGCAATAACAGACTTGATGAAATTGTCCATGTCTACCGAGCATGCAAGATATGCCTTCGTATTGTTCTCTTTGTTGCCGTAATAGTTATGTAACGATACATAATCTACATAATCATAAGTATGTTCCAATATCGTTGATTCCCACTTACCGAAGGTAGGCATGAAAAGGCTGGAGCTGCCGCAAGCAACAAGTTCAATACTTGGATCCAATTCTTTCATGATCTTAGCGGTCTCACATGCAATTCTTCCATATTCCTCTGCAGTTTTTGCGCCAATCTGCCAGGAACCATCCATTTCATTTCCAAGACACCAAACCTTTATATTAAAGGGGTCTTCAAAACCATGAGCACGACGCAGATCGCTATAATGGGTTCCCTTAGGGAAGTTACAATACTCCAACAGATTACGGGCCTCTTCGGGTCCTCTGGTTCCTAAGTTAACTGCCTGCATCACTTCGGTATTGGCACGCTTCGCCCATTCCTGAAATTCATCGATACCAATTTCATTTGTCTCGATCACATGCCATGCTAATTCTGCACGTCTGGGACGCTTCTCCTTCGGACCGATTCCATCCTCCCAATTATAGCCGGAGACAAAATTACCGCCGGGATAACGAACGATCGGAACATTTAATTGATTTACCATCTCTAATACATCTTTTCGAAAACCCATATCATCCGCGGTCGGATGGGTAGGCTCATAAATACCGTTATATACTGCTCTCCCCAGATGCTCGATGAAGGATCCATAGATCCTTTTATCGATTGTACCAACTGTAAAATCCTTATTAATTATTAACTTTGCCTTCATAAATTTACCATCCTTTATCATTGATTGTTTATATTTTGTTTCTCTATCAAAATTCTTTGATACACATTTATACCGGGTTTGAACGTATTAATAACATTTTTATATTAACTTTCTCGGGTCAATATTGTAGGTTTTATCAGCGCGTAATTCCGTAAAGGGTCCGGGAACTCGCATGTCTTCCCTAACAATGTTTCCAAAGAAATCTGTGGAAGCTAAGCTGTCACTTGAAACCGCCTGTACCTTGGAAGGCTCATATACGTGATTACGTCTCATTGCTTGATTTGCAAAGAAGAACGGAGCATCACCGGCCTGTCTGAACTGTAAGGTGAAATTCTCGGTATCTACATCAATATCGAACCAGCCTTCCTGTCCTGTCAGATCAAATCCATAGAATTCCTTCCAGGTTGGTAAGTCAAGACATACCTCGGGTGCAGGATACATGACTCTCAGATATCCTCCGGTCTGCTTTACATACAAATTACCCTCGGCTTTATTCTTCTCGGTTGGCATGGTAATCGCTGCTTCCTGACATTGATAGAATATATTATTGTACAACCTTGCATCTCTGGAGGTTCCACCTCTCTCCATTCCATGCATACGGAAGGAAACCGGTTTTGCATAATATCCGGCACCGCGACATTTACCAATCAGGTTGTTGGCAATATAAAGCCGATCCGTTCCTTCGCCGTAAACTGCATATCCGTTGACAACATCACTCTCCACCATCTTATACCAGCCGGAAGAGCCCTTTTCATTTGGCATTTTATTCGGATCAAAGCGTCCTTCCACATTCCAAAAGATATTATTATCAATCAAGTTAATGTCATCCTTGGTGCATTCAATAAAAATAGCCTCTCTTTGCTCGATTCCATCCAGAAATAAGTTCTGAGTTATTCTATTGTTTTCATTTCCGCAGTCCATCCAGAGATGATCCGCTCGTATGGTTTTCGTAAAAATATTTCTGCGTATCATACTATCGATACTATTATGTGTTTTGATACCACCGGCTTCCCAGGAAAGCTCCATTCTCTGCCATCCGGTTCCCTGGATCAAATTATCCTCTATCAAAAAGTGTGTTGCAAATAATCCTGCGATACCACAAACACCGGCATCAAAAATCTTGCATCTACGAATAACACTATATCCTATGAGCTGCCCCTCGATAATCTCATGATGCCAGCATTCGTTTCCTATATCGATACCAACTGCATTAGACCAATCAATAATGCAGTCTTCAATAATCCAATGATGACCTCGATAACAGGAGATGGAACCCCTCTGAGGAACAGGTGCTCCTGTGGCTGCATGTGCACAGGTTAAGCCTTTCACTTTAATATAGGATAAGAACGGTATCTCCGGTGCAAAGCATTGCTCTCTGCAAGTAATTTCAATCTTGTGCTTGGAAGGATCTGCATCCCCTTCCAGACGGAAATGAACCGTTTGGCCATTTGCCTCCACCCAGAAGGATCCCTCCTGACCGGAGATCTGATTATAAAGTGCTACTTGATGAAGTGGTTTTCCATCACAGAAAACCATTCCTCGCCGATTTAGATATGTAGTCATATCGGTCTTATCATACTCAATGAACAATCTATCATGTAAAATATTAACAGTACAAAACGGATTATATCCCCGAAATGTATCCGGGTCTAACTTAATTTGCCATATTTGTACCGAATCTTCATTTTCATTCTTAGCAATCCACGGATTTTTTCTCCATCCTGAACTCTTCTCAAACTGAATTACCTCTTCTGAAGCTTTGATGATGACTTCTCCATCGCCAAACGCCTCATAGCATATCATTTTGTCCGGACCATCTCCACCTTGTGCCGGTCGGACACATTCCCTATATTCACCACCATGGATTAATACATGAGTTCCTGGGGTAGCAATTGCTGCCGCTGCATTGATTGTCAAAAAAGGACGTTCCTCGGTTCCGTCATTCTCATCGGAAGCCTCAGGATGATTCACAGAAACATGTAACTGACGATAAAAATTCGATTCAGTCTCCCATCTTACATAATTCTTACCGTTCGGTAGGCAATCAATTGAATCTCTCATATACTTCTCCTATTCTGTTCGGCTTAATCCACAAGCCAGTATCATGAATGTTCTATTGTCCAAGTATTATAAAATGGGGTGCTGCATGCAACACCCCATTAGTCATAAGGTAATAAAGATCCCCTACTAATTAATTAGCAGCTAACGCTTTTGCTCTCTCATCAACAAGAACCTGAAGTTTATTTGTATCAAATTCTACTAATGCAGACCAATCAAAGCCTTCCAGATCTTCTTTCAGAGTATTCCAGATTGCATCAAATTCAGCCTGATCCTTAGCAAAGATCATCTTCCAGGAAGCATCCTTAACTAACTGACCACAATTACTTCTGATTAATGCGATATCGGTAGGATCAGCTTGAAGGCTAACATTAACAAAAGGAACTACACTTACTGTGTTAGTCTTTAATAAATAATCAACCGGATTTTTTGCATCAAATCTTGCAGACCAATCATTGGTTGTCTTTGTCTTTGCCTTCTCAACTTCTGCAGGCCAATAATTAGAATTATAAGTTGTATTATTATTGGTATTCGTAGCAATACTTGCTACCATCCATTGATTCATCTGATTCATACCATCTGCGTATAAACCGCCACCAAATTCTTCGGGAACAGGTGAGTTATCCATCAGAGCAGTTTCACCAGCTTTGGTACGAACAAAACCGTTACCATCCGCTGCATCCTCATAGATAAAGCCTTTGATACCGCCGTGGATTAATTCCAAGCCATCAGGACTGGACATCCAATCAAAGAGCATCATAACTCTCTCTTGCTTTGCAGGATCATTGGTACCAACTGCAAATGCTCTACCACTACCAAAGAAAGGATCAGAAGGCTGATAGATAGACATATCTTTAATAGGCG
>JAEZUM010000088.1 GCA_023421075.1 Bacillota bacterium | reverse complement strand
TTGGATTCTCTTACGGAATTTGATATAGAAATGATATAGAATTACTACATGATGGAATTATCCAAAGATTATCCTAATTTGATACCTTATTATACATCAGTTCATTTAGAAATAAAAGTATTTTCTTTCCTGTTATTATTCCTATATTTTTCCTTTTATATCCCAGACATACCCATTCCTTATAGTACGTGGTAAAAACAGTCATTTTACTTATAATAACCTCTGATTCGAATCGGCAGTATATTGATCCGGATCGGACTTCATATACTGCCAACCAAATTCTCAACTATAGTACTCACGGTAGTTGTGCACTCCATGATTTATTCTTCCTGATTTTCAGATAGCTCATCATATAAAATAATCTGATTTCGCCCTCTTCGTTTCCCTTGATACAGCGCCTTATCCGCATTGGAAATGCATTTGTAGAGAGACAGCTCCGAGGTATAAATGGCGATGCCCATAGTCACCGTAACTCTAAGCATATGACCATCCTTCCAGGGTAAGCGCATCTCCTCGACTCTTTGGCGAATTCTCTCTGCGAGATCGAGCATCTTCTGGTATTCCATCTTGGTCAACACCAGCAGAAATTCCTCTCCTCCCCATCGACTGACATGGCCTTGATCAGCAATCAAGTCCTTGAAGATCTCGGCAACCTCAATCAAAACCTTGTCCCCTGCTACGTGTCCGTAGGTATCATTCAATTTTTTAAACTTATCCAGATCAGCCATGAGTATATAGATTGTAGCTCCGTCTTCGAGCTTACCGATCTGGGACAGCTGTTCCTCCATACCTCTACGATTGAGCGTTGCAGTAAGAAAATCATATTTTGCTGCATTCTCCAATAGCTCCTGATACGCCTTACGTTCCTTTATGGTATTTGACAACATTCCTTGGATACGCTTGCGCCGTTCTATCTCAAATAATGCATATAAGAACAACGAGCAGATTACTATCATAGGTAGTGTCAGTAGAAAAGCCTGCTTTGCAACCTGACGAATTGGCAGACGAAAATACATAGTCCATGGTGAACTCACAAAGCCCGCTTTATAAACATACTCACCGGATATGATCCTCATACTGTTATCTTCGATGCGATTGACCTGCGCCCACTCTTCCTCAGTAAAATCCATGACCTCATCAATCCGAATTACCTTATCTTCGAATTCTATGTTTTTACTGGCAGCAATCAAGGCTCCGGTCTGATCAGTCACATAACCCTCATATTTCGAATAAAGTATATTACTGAAGAATTCATTGGTAAAATCCAGGGATATGATTCCTTTGAATTGATTATCTATATATAACGGACAAGAATAAGTAACCATGAGTCCTTTTCCTGCATAATCCAGATAAACCGGTGTCCAGACTGACTCCCGCTTCGGATTATTGACCGGATTAGCATAGGAGAAAAAACTGGCTTCCTTTAACCGGTCTTCATAGAAAAACTCATCCGAACTAACAAAGGGATATATGTTAATGAATCCACTGTCACTGGTATAGTATAGCCAGGCAACGTCCGGAATAAGCTCACGAATTTTTCGAAAGAAGATATTGATCTCTAATCCCAGATTAATCTCTCTTATCAGCATCTCATCCTTGGGTATCGGTCCCACACCGGTGAGATTACCCATGAAATGTTCCTCATCGGTTCCCTGAATAGCATCCAGATGATAGCCCTGCTTTTCTTCATCATACTGTAGCAACCCAAAATATTCAGAGAAGGCTTCCCTGTTCTTGATATAGTTATTCCCATAGACTTTCATGAGTTCGAGAAAACCACTGCTAAGGTCGATGTGCTTTCCGATCCATAAGCCCTTGAATTCAATCTCCGTCCTGTAGTCGCTGATAATCGTGTTAAATTGGTTATAATATGTAATTCCCATAGAAACCACGATTGCTATTACAATGATCTTATTTATAATCTTCATGGATACCTCAATCATCCGAATATTGGTTGCATTTTTATGAGTATGTAAAACATGGTATTACATATAATATTTTAACTATTTACATCCTTATTGTAAAGTTATTTTACCTTTTTCGACAAAGGTATATCAAACATTTTTATGTTTTCTGCCGATCATCTTGCAATTCCTTCGCATTCGCCTCTTGATTAACACTTTTTAGAGTGCTATGATAGCTGTAAACTGAAGTTAGAATGTATAAATATTAAAATATATGAGGTGGATAATAAAATGAATTTAAACGAGCAGGCGTTGAAGCTACACGAGGAATGGAACGGAAAATTAGAAATCACATCGAAATGTCCGGTAAAAACCAGAGAAGATCTGTCCCTGGCGTATACTCCGGGTGTCGCTGAACCATGTCGGGTAATTGCACAGGATAAATCAGCAGCTTACCGTTATACTATAAAAGCCAACACCATCGCTGTGGTATCGGACGGTAGCGCTGTCCTCGGTCTAGGAAATATCGGACCCTATGCTGCGATGCCCGTAATGGAGGGGAAGGCTGTTTTATTTAAGGAGTTTGGCGGAGTGAATGCCGTACCGATCTGCCTCGACACCCAGGACACGGAAGAAATCATCAAGACAATCGTTGCGATCGCACCTGCCTTTGGCGGTATTAATCTGGAGGACATCTCTGCTCCAAGATGTTTTGAAATAGAGGAGCGTCTGAAAGAACTACTCGATATCCCTGTTTTTCATGACGATCAGCATGGAACCGCTATCGTCGTTCTGGCTGCTGCCATCAATGCTCTGAAGATAACCGGTAAGAGTAAGGAGACCTGTCAAATCGTTGTAAACGGGGCCGGCTCTGCAGGCATCGCAATCTCCAAGCTTCTTCTGTCTTATGGTTTCAAACATCTTATCCTTTGTGATGTGCATGGAATCATATCAAAGGAATACAAACAGCTTAATTGGATGCAGAAACAGATGCTTGAGGTTACGAATCTGGAGAACAAAAACGGAACTCTTGCAGATGCTCTTGTAGGCGCTGATCTCTTTGTGGGAGTATCCGCTCCGAATATCGTAACCAAGGAGATGGTTTCCTCAATGAATAAAGATTCCATCCTCTTTGCAATGGCTAACCCTACCCCTGAGATTATGCCGGATCTGGCGAAGGAAGCAGGTGCCCGCATTGTCGCTACCGGACGTTCCGACTTTCCGAATCAAGTGAATAATGTAGTAGCTTTCCCCGGTATCTTCCGTGGTGCCTTAGAAGGAAGAGCTACCCAGATAACCGAGGAGATGAAACTGGCTGCAGCAGTAGCAATCGCCGGCCTGGTACCTGACGATGAATTGAAGGACGATAACATAATGCCCCAGCCCTTTGATCCAAGAGTAAGTGATGTCGTTAGTGCCGCAGTAAAGGCATATATTAGAAAGTAGAGAAGTTATGTGGGAACAGAAGAGATATCATTCGCTGGATTATGAATTGAAGAAGCTTTACGGCAGAAAGATCTATAAGCTGTCACTGAATGGTGGGATGACCTGTCCGAACAGGGATGGGACACTGGACACCCGGGGATGTATCTTCTGCTCTGAGGGTGGTTCCGGAGACTTTGCAGAAGGCATTCACTCTGATATCAAAAGTCAGATTGAGGAGGCCAAGTCCCAGGTCGCAGCCAAGCTTACTGAACCGGATCAGGCTAAATACATTGCTTATTTTCAAGCCTTTACAAATACTTATGCTCCGGCAGAATATCTGAGGTCCATATTCTTTGATGCAATCAATCATCCGGATATTGTTATATTATCCATCGCAACAAGACCGGATTGTATCAACGAAGAGGTCCTTGCTCTTCTTGATGAACTGAATCGGGTGAAACCTGTCTGGATTGAACTTGGATTACAGACGATACATGAGGATACTGCAACTTTGATACGAAGAGGATATTCTCTTAAGGTATTTGAGGAATGTGTCTGCTTACTTCATCAGCATGGTATTCCAGTAATCGTTCATACTATTCTGGGCTTGCCAAAGGAGTCAAAACATGATATGTTAAAGACCATGGAATATATATCCACCCTTCCGGTTCAGGGAATTAAATTGCAGCTCTTGCATATATTAAAAGGAACTGATCTTGGACAGTCTTATGAAGAAGGCTTAGTGAAGGAGGTTCTGACCTTAGACGCCTATGTCGATCTTGTAATCTCTTGCATCGAGCGTCTTCCACAGGAGCTTGTCATTCATCGGATTACCGGTGACGGTCCAAGAAAATTATTACTTGCCCCCTTATGGAGTGCTAATAAAAAGCTTGTACTTAACCGAATACACAGTCAGATGAAGGAACGGGATACTTATCAAGGAAAATTTTATCATTACCCGACCTGATTAAAGGAGGTTACCAATGCAATCCGATACCTTTATGTTATATAAGCTCATGATCCTTTACATTTTAAGTAGAGTTAACTTCCCCTTAAATAATGCCCAATTAACCACCTTTATTTTGGAGAAGGAATACACCAATTACTTTAACATTCAAAGGGCTATCTCGGAATTGATTGATGATGCCTATATTACCACAAAGATAATTCGCAACAGCACCTTATATCGAATTACCGATAGTGGGAATGAGACGCTCCTCTTCTTTGACAATATGATCTCCTCCGGTATTAAGGATGATATTGAAGCTTATCTGTTAGAGAACAAATATGAGCTCCAAGAAGAGGTATCAACCCAGGCCGAATACTATCAGGTAAAGAAAGGTGAATTTGCTGCCCATCTAAGTGTTATTGAACGCGAGGCTTCTATCATCGACTTAACGCTTCTCGTCACTACACAAGAGGAAGCAAAAAGCCTGTGCAACAACTGGAGAGAAAAGAGCTCCGATGTTTATGCGTATCTAATGTCTACCTTGTTATAAGAACGTGTGCCCACAATGCACACATAAATATTAGGCCGGACTTAAGTCCGGCCTATCTTTTCGTTCTGTATTTCTTAATCTGTTAATTCCGAATTTTCTTCATTCAGAGCAATCTCGAAGGACTCCTGTGACGAAAAACAAATTTCTTCAATACAAGCCCAGATTTCCTCTCTGCCCTGCTTACTTGTAGCAGAGAATGGAAATATCTTCGTTCCGGGTTCTACCTGAAGACCCTCCTTGATTATTTTTATCTGCTTTTGTATCTGACTACGGTTAATCTTATCCAACTTGGTCGCGATGATCACCGGATGAAAGCCCTGATATACAATCCAGTCGTACATACTTTTGTCGTTCGCGGAGGGCTCGTGCCGGATATCAAGCAGCAGGAATATCATTCTCAGCTGAGCTGATGTCTTCAGATATTTCTCGATCATCTTGCCCCATTTTTCCTTCGTAGTCCCTGACACCTTTGCGTATCCGTATCCCGGAAGATCCACATAATATAACGCATCATTGACATTGTAGAAGTTTATAGTCTGTGTCTTTCCCGGCTGTCCCGAGGTTCTGGCCAGGGATTTTCGGTTCATAAGAGCATTGATTAGGGATGACTTCCCAACATTTGATTTACCTGCAAATGCCACCTCCGGTTTTTCATTGACCGGCAACACACTGGTAATTCCGCATACTGTCTCCAGACTTGCACTTTTTATTATCATAAATACCTCCATGATGGCGCTCTGCACCATCTCAACCAAAAAGGCCGTTCCTCGTATCATGACTAGATGGTCGGAGGATTATCACCTCCCTCCTCATCCTCATCATCACGAGGCAACAGCCTTTTCGATCTATGCTATTTCATCTTTGCTTTTTTTTGTACTACGTTTTGCAATCGGCTTTCTATTAACCGCTTCCTCCGAAAGAACAATCGTAGGCTTCTCGCTGCCCAGTACTGCCTCTCTTGTAATAATACACTTTACCGCCTTATTATCGGAAGGAATATTATACATGGAATCCATCATTACATTTTCCATGATGGCACGAAGTCCTCTTGCTCCGATTTTTCGTTTGAAGGATTGCTTTGCGATTTCATCAATAGCACCCTCATCGAATTCCAGCTCAACACCGTCTAATTCGAAAAGCTTCTTATACTGCTTGGTTATCGCATTCTTCGGCTCGGTAAGAATACGAACCAATGCTTCCTCATCCAGCATATCAAGTGCTACCGTAACCGGTACACGTCCTACAAACTCAGGAATAAGTCCAAATTTTATTAAGTCCTGAGGCATTACCTGACGGAACAGCTCACCCACATTCGTCTTATTCTTCTCGATAATCTGAGCATTAAAGCCAATGGATTTCTGCCCGGTACGAGCCTCAATAATCTTCTCCAGTCCATCAAAGGCACCACCACAGATAAATAATATATTCGTGGTATCAATCTGGATAAATTCCTGATGAGGATGCTTTCTTCCACCCTGGGGCGGAACGGAAGCTACCGTACCTTCCAGAATTTTTAATAATGCCTGCTGCACACCTTCACCGGATACATCCCTCGTAATCGAGGTGTTCTCCGATTTTCTGGTTATCTTATCAATCTCATCAATATAAATAATACCGTATTCCGCGCGTTCGATATCAAAGTCTGCTGCCTGAATAATCTTCAACAGGATATTCTCAACATCCTCACCAACATACCCTGCTTCAGTCAATGCAGTAGCATCTGCAATCGCGAAGGGGACATTGAGTAATTTTGCCAAGGTCTGAGCAAGATAAGTCTTACCGGAACCGGTCGGACCGACCATAAGAATATTACTTTTCTGTAGCTCAACGTCAAGATCCTTTTCAACAAGCACTCTTTTGTAATGATTATATACAGAGACAGCCAGAACCTTCTTTGCTTCATTCTGTCCAACAACATGCTGATCCAAGAAAGCCTTGATCTCTGCGGGTTTCAACAGGTTGATGTCCGTATTGACTACGGGTTCACCTTCAAATTCTTCTTCAATGATCTCACTGCAAATCTCAATACACTCATCGCATATATAGACACCCGGTCCGGCAATTAATTTTCTTACCTGATCCTGGGTTTTGTTACAAAAGGAACATCTCAGTTGTTTTCTGTCATCTACCTTTCCTGCCACTGCCTTATCACCTCTTCTCTCTGCTTTGTAAGCATTCCGGTGCTTGGGGATTATCTATGTTCCAATATACCATCGACAATACCGTAATCACGTGCTTCTTCCGCACTCATATAGAAATCTCTTTCTGTATCAACCTCAATGACTTCAATCGGTTTGCCGGTATTCTTAGCAAGAATCTCATTGAGTTTTTTTCTAGTCTTAATAATATTATCCGCAACAATCTTAATATCGGTTGCCTGTCCCTTTGCTCCGCCGGAAGGCTGATGAATCATTACCTCTGCATTGGGAAGTGCAAATCTCTTTCCCTTGGTACCACCGGATAATAGGAAGGCACCCATGCTTGCTGCCATACCGATACAAATGGTAGACACATCACATTTAATATAGTTCAT
The DNA here is from genome assembly GCA_023421075.1 of Bacillota bacterium. Lineage (GTDB taxonomy): Bacteria > Bacillota > Clostridia > Lachnospirales > Lachnospiraceae > Mobilitalea. Next base: position 30,359 of record JAEZUM010000088.1, on the reverse strand, counting down.
TGTATCATAGATTGCCATACCTGCTGTTACCGATCCGCCGGGGCTGTTGATATAGAAGTTAATATCCTTACCGGGGTCCTCTGACTCTAAAAATAACAGCTGAGCAACGATTAAGCTTGCGGTTACATCGTTAACATCTTCTCCGAGGAAAATGATTCTTTCCTTTAATAATCTGGAATAAATGTCATAGCTTCTTTCACCACGACTTGTTTGTTCAATGACATAAGGTACTAAACTCATACATTTATCCTCCTTTACAACTAGTTCAATAAGTCACTATATTACTTAAGCTTCCTTCGCCTTAGCAACAACGAAGTCAACAGCCTTCTGAACTGCAATATCAGCCTTAATCTGCTCTTTTTCCTTGTCGCCGATTAATTCCTTTAATTTATCCAATTCCATCTGATACATGGAAGACATCTCTGTTAATTCCTTCTCCATATCCTCTTCGGATACTTCGATCTTCTCCGCCTTAGCGATTGCTTCTAATACCAGTCTGCTCTGGATACGCTTAAGAGCCTGAGGCTTTAAGGTCTCCATGAATTTCTTAGCATCCATACCGGTAAACTGGAAGTACTGCTCGATGGAAAGTCCCTGATACTGCATTCTCTGAGCAAAATCCTCTGCCATCTGATTTACCTGTGCAGCAATCATCGGCTCCGGAATGTCCATGGTAGCACCTTCGATAATCTTGTCTACAATTTCATTTTCCTTTGCAGTCTTTAATTCTTTTTCTTTATTTTCCTTAATTGTAGCCTTGATATTTGCTTTGTATTCATCCAAAGTATCAAATTCAGATACATCCTGTGCAAAATCATCATCTAACTCAGGAAGCTCTTTTACTTTGATTTCCTTTACAGTAACCTTAAATAATGCAGGCTTTCCGGCTAATTCCTTCGCCTGGTATTCTGCGGGGAAGGTTACATTAACCTCTACCTCTTCACCGATCGCCTTACCGATCAACTGCTCCTCAAAAGTGTCAATAAAGGAATGAGAACCGATGGTTAGAGAATAGTTCTCGCCCTTGCCGCCTTCAAATGCAACACCATCTACAAAGCCTTCGAAGTCGATTGTTGTAATATCGCCATCTAAAACTGCTCTATCTTCTACAGTTATGGTTCTGGAATTCTGCTCACGCTCTTTATTCACCTGAGCCAGAATCTCATCTTCGGTTACTTCGGCTTCTTTCTTCTCTACCTTAATTCCCTTGTAGGTACCTAAGGTTACTTCCGGCTTAAGAGCAACTTCTGCTGTGAAGATAAAGCTCTTGCCTTTTTCAACCTGAACTACATCGATGTCAGGTCTGGATACGATCTCTAGACCGCTCTCGCCGGCTGCCTTCTCATAAGCCTCAGGAATTAACTCATTTGCAGCATCCTCATAAAATACACTTGCTCCATACATCTTCTCGATGATAGCACGAGGAGCTTTGCCTTTACGGAAGCCCTGAACATTGATATTATTCTTATTCTTCTGATATGCTTTCTCTAAAGCAGCATCAAAATCCTCTGCGGAAGCCTCTATGGTAAGCTTTGCCATATTCTTCTCTAACTTTTCAACCTGTAAACTCATTTTGAATCCTCCTAGTATATTCTGTTCGTTACTTTTTGCGATTTATGTTTATTTTATCAGTTAATGATGCATTGAAAAATGCATTGCAAAAGTACCTAATATCTGCATTTACAGACATTTTGACATTAGTATATTATAACATATGCTTTCTGTAAATACCATTTTTATTTTTGTTTAGGGCTTTTTTGTTAAATTTACTTAAAATAATTATAAAATTTCAACTATTTTACATGCCCCTGCGTCTTCATCACTTCTACGACACGATCTACAAGCATACGACAGATTTCTTCCGTAGCTGCCTCTACCATAACTCGGATCACAGGCTCTGTTCCACTTTCACGAACCAGGATACGGCCGTCATTTCCTAATTCCTTCTCCACCTCACTCACTGCTGCCATAACAACCGCATCATTCTTAACCGCTTTCTTGTTATGTACCTTAACGTTCACCATCAGCTGAGGATAGATCGTAATCTCCTTCAGTAACTCAGAAAGAGGTGCTTTGCTCTCCAGCATTACCTCCATGAGCTTAAGGGATGTAAGTACTCCGTCTCCCGTAGTTGCATGCTTACTGAAGATAATATGACCGGATTGCTCTCCTCCGATCGAGTGACCGTTCGCCATCATATTCTCATAAACATACTTGTCACCAACTGCAGTCTTCTCGTAATCGATCCCCTTATTTTCCAGCGCTTTATAGAGACCAAGGTTTGACATGATTGTAGTAACTACGGTATTGTTTTTCAGATCATTGCGGCTCTTCATATAAACACCGCAAAGGTACATGATTAAATCTCCGTCTATAATATTACCCTTTTCATCCACTGCTAAACAACGATCTGCATCTCCATCATAGGCAAAACCGACATCCAGCTTGTTCTCAACTACAAATTTCTGCAAATGCTCTATATGGGTGGAACCACATTTCTTATTGATATTAGTTCCATCCGGTTCACTGTTGATTACAAAGGTCTTTGCTCCAAGAGCATCAAATACACCCTTGGCAACCGTAGTTGCTGCACCGTTCGCCAGATCAAGACCGACACGCTTGTCGGAAAAGGATCTGGTAGCAAGGGAAATCAGGTAACCGATGTAACGATTTCTACCGATTGCATAATCTACGGTACGACCGATATTCTCTCTGGTTGCAAAGGGGAGATGATCCACCTCACTATCTATGTAAGCTTCGATGAGGTCCTCTACCTCCGCCTCAAGCTTATAACCGTTACCATTAATTATCTTAATACCGTTATCGTAATAAGGATTATGACTGGCAGAAATCATAATACCGCAATCAAAGCCTTCACTTCGTACTACGTAAGATATGCTTGGTGTAGGGGTAACATGCAAAAGATATACATCCGCACCACTGGCAGTCAGCCCGGCTACAAGAGAATACTCAAACATATAGCTGCTTCTCCTGGTATCCTTTCCTATTACAATGTTCGCTTTATGTTCCTTACCGTAATAGTGTCCTAAAAATCTTCCTACCTTATAAGCATGCATTACTGTCAGATTGACATTTGCCTCACCGCGGAATCCATCCGTTCCAAAATATTTACCCATTCCTTCTCATTTCCTTTCCATATTTTATTCCCTAAGCCTGCTTCGCTCATTTAAGAATTACGTATAAGTATATGCTCACTTTTGTACAGATCATGTACTTTGAGCATAATATTTTTCCTCAAAGTACGTTTATTTTAACATAGTTGATCAGAATATGGAATTGGAAATTTCACTAATTTATGAACGAATAGAATGTCAGAGCGCATACTTCTATCCTTCAAATATAGACAGCAGCTCACCTTCGTCAATCATCTCAAATAATGCTTGCACAACTTTCTCATCCAGGCATCCGTTCTGTACATCCTTCGATAAAATATCCTTTGCATTATCAATCGGCATCTTGGCACGGTAAGGACGGTCCGAATAGAGCGCATCAAAGATATCTGCCACCCCGAGAATCCTGGTCTCCATCGAGATCTCCTCTCCTTTTAGCCCATCCGGATATCCGGAGCCGTTCAGCTTCTCATGGTGGCTTCTTACCGGTCCGATACAATCCCTCAATGAGCCAAGCGGCTTCAAAATCGTCTCTCCAATCTCTGTATGCTTTTTAATCACATCAAACTCTTCTACCGTGAGACGGTCCGGTTTATTCAGTATATTCTCCGGGACCCCAACCTTACCGATATCATGTATGATTCCCGCAGTCTCCAGGAAGGTTAATCGTTCCTCACAAAGACCTAAGCGCTCACCCAGCATTCGGCTTAGGATACCGACTCTTCTGGTATGACCGTCCGTGTACTTATCCTTAGCTTCGATTACATTAGCCAGAGTAATAATCAAATTTTTGGAGCTCTCTGTTTCTGTGTTATAATCATTTTTGAGCAGCTCATAAAGCCTGATGATCTCCTGATTCGATTCCTCAAGCTCCTGATACTTCTTACGAAGGTCATCCTCCAGCTCTTTTTTCTCAAGTCCGTTCCTCACAACCTTTATCATATCATTGTTATTCCAGGGCTTTTCCAGATAGTAGTATAAGCCGATCTCATTAATGCTTCGGATGGCATTTTCCTTATCTGCATAACCGGTTAACAAAATGGTAACGGTGTCCGGACATTGCTCTCTGACATTCTTAAGAAACTCAAGACCGTTCATCTTAGGCATCATAAAATCAGAAATAATCAGATCCACACGATTATTCTTAAGCTCTGCACAATTTAATGCCTGCTCCACATCATTATACACAATGACATTTTCCTTCAACATCAGCTTAAACATGGTTGAAAGAGTTGTCGTTATCATCGTTTCATCATCTACTACCATTATTGTTCTGCTCACTGTTCCACTCTCCCGCTTTATCTAATATTTATGTTCTGTCATTATCCATCGGAATGCGAAGGATGAACTGGGCACCCTTACCCAATTCGCTGTTTACCGTGATATCTCCCCTATGATTCTTCATGATATTATAGCTTAAATAAAGTCCTAATCCCAAGCCTACACCCACACCCTTGGTAGTGTATCCGGGATCATAGAGCTTACTGATATCCTCTGGTTTAATACCAATCCCGGTATCTCTGATGGATATGTAGACATCTCTGTCCTTCTGATAAGTCTGTATAAACAGCTCTCCTTCTCCTTCGATGGCCTGTGTTGCATTTACCACAATATTCATGATTACTTGATTAAGCTGTCCCGGGAAGCACCTGATCGGAGGAAGATCACCGTATTCCTCGTGGACCACAATGCGATTCTTGGTTAAATTCCTGGTTAATATCAAGACACTACGAATGCCCTCATTGATATCTGCTTCCTGGAAATCGGATTGATCGATTCTGGAAAAGGTTTTTAGGCTCTTTATTATCTCAATAATCCTTGTGCAGGCCACCAGATTAATATCGTTGACTTCTTTCAACTGAGCAAAGGCAGCACTCAGCTCCTCATTCTCCATAATCATCGTATTCATCGCAAGGCTTCCTAATAGCATATCCTCCAGCTGTACATTGCTGTTGATTGCTCCCATCGGTGTATTAATCTCATGCGTAATGGCCGCCGTTAACATACCTACACTAGCCATCTTTTCACTTTGGATTAATTGTCCTTGCTGCTGCTGAATCTGGTCCTTGGATTTGATCAGCTCTTCGTTTTGCATCTCCAGCTCTGCATTTTGGTTTTCCAGAACCTCTTTCTGGTTCTCCACCATCTGTTTCTGATTTTCAACTGTTTCCTTCTGCCTTTCCAAAAGCTCCTTCTGACTCTCCAGAACCTCACTATAATCGTGAATCTTACGGATTATTGTATTCGTGGAGTCGGCAAGGGATTCCATCTCCCTGAGCGGCCGCTTTAATACGAGCTCTGTATGCATTGCTGTCTCGATGTCACCATCCGAAACTGCCTTCATCTTAATCTCCAGTTGTCGGATCGGATTCGTAATGGGTATTGCAAGAAATAAACTTAAAATTTTGGATACCAACAAAGCCATCAGTCCAAAGGTGACGATAGCAGCAAGCAGACCAAATACCGCCATTGAGGAGAACATCGGATTAATCTGCACCCTGACGGTACCAACCTCCAGATTTTTTGCATCTATGATCGGTTTTTCCACAACGGCTGCTTCATACAGCGCTATCATATCCTGATTCACAGGCTCTTCGTTCGTATAAATCACTTCATCTTCTATTGATATGGTGATAAATACAACACTCTCGTCCTCTGAGAACGAAAAATAATCACGAAATACCTTATTGAGGCTGGCTTCGTCGAGCCATTTCTTTGTGACCGGTGCCTCAGGCTTAATGTCTTTGATATGTTTTATACCAAGCGTTTTTAATGCATTACCGGAATTGATATCTTGTTGGAGAATGGTGCCGACTGCCTCTACCTGAAAGCCTGCAATCCCACGGGATACGATAAAGAGCAGCCCGATGACTGACAGACTCAAGAATACAACAGGTATAAATGCGGATAGATTTAATGCTTTTCGAATTCTTTTTCTTAAGGTCCTTCTGTTTTTTCGTTTGTTCATAATATCCCTGCTTTCGACAAGTCTTGTTAGTATTATACTATATAACGATTATTTTGTGGAAATTATTTCATTGAAAATAAGGACGGAATGACACTCCAAAACAAAATTGCTGCACCGATATGGAATACAGAAAAACATCACCGCTTTAAACGGTGATGCTGTTTAAATCGGTGATGCTTTTCTATCATTTTAATTCAGAATTATTTGCTGCCAGACATCTGTTGTTCCTGCTGTCTGATCATACGTTTAACCATTTCTCCACCTACAGAACCATTCTGCTTGCTAGTTAAATCGCCGTTATAACCTTGCTTTAACGGAACACCGATTTCGTTCGCAATTTCCATTTTGAAACGATCAAGTGCCTCTCTTGCCTGAGGAACTTCTGCTCTGTTTGATCCACTATTATTATTACTTGCCATATTAAGTTTCACCTCCATTTTGATTAGTATCAAAGCAACCAAGTACAAAATCAACTGATTGTAGGTTCAGCGGCTTCTAATAAGTATTAATCACCGCACGTGATTTCGTTTTGTATTGCCTGTGATATTATTGTTAACAGGTTAGGTTAATATTATGATGGTAATTTTTGTTTATTCTACCATCCAACTAATATTCCGACTTTTTATCATATAATCTCCGCTAAGAAGCCTTTTTAACAAGAACAAAATGTAGCGTACTTTGCAATTAACTGATAAAAAATTCGGTTACCTAAGCTTAGTATAGGATGACCGATCTTTTTTTATTATAAGAATGAGAAAATAATTTTAGTAAATTATTAGCAATTATGTATTACTGAGCCATCGCTCTTACACCCTTCATCACTTAGTGCTTTTTGTATTTTATATAGTGCTGAAAACGGCTAATCATCTTTACTTGTAAGATGCTTTGCGTTATACTGTTTTGGATATATATTGATTGGATGAAAGTGAGGAATAAGAATGAAAATCACGGTATTGGCTGGAGGAACCAGTACAGAAAGGGATGTCTCCCTATCGACAGGAAGTATGATATATAAGGCATTAAAGGGAAAAGGTCACCAGGTTGTCTTACTAGATGTATACTTAGGCTATGAAGGCGAAATCGCCGGCATATTTGATATAGAGAAGGATTTTGCATCCAATTTCGGTGCAATCAAGGAGAGCAATCCGGATATTTCCCAGATCAAGGCTTTAAGAAAGGGTGATTCCGACAGCTTTTTCGGTCCAAATGTAATCGAGATCTGCCATCAATCCGATATCGTATTCCTGGCACTCCACGGCGAGAATGGGGAAGATGGTAAGCTTCAGGCTGCTTTTGATCTAATGGGTATCAAATATACCGGCACCGATTATACCAGCAGTGCTTTGGCGATGGATAAAGCTATCTCAAAGGAACTCTTTGCCTTTTATCACATTCCTACCCCAACCGGAATTCGTGTTAAGAAGGGAGAAGCCTTTGATTGGAAGTTATTCCCTTGTATTGTCAAGGTATGTAACGGTGGTTCCAGCGTAGGTGTATCCATCGCAAATACGGCCGCAGAAATGGAGCACGCTCTTGCGGATGCCTTTGTATATGGTAATGAAGTAGTAATCGAACAATTTATAAAAGGTCGTGAATTCTCAGTCGGTGTTATTGACGGAAAAGCGTTGCCGATTATAGAAATTGCTCCACTGATTGGTTTTTATGATTATAAAAATAAATATCAGGCAGGCAGTGCAATCGAAACCTGCCCTGCTGATCTTTCTTCGGATCTTACAGCAAGAATGCAACAAATCGCAGAGGATGTCTTTGTTGCTCTCAGACTAAAAACTTATGCTCGTATGGATTTTATGCTGAATGAAAATGGTGACATCTTCTGTCTCGAGGCAAATACCCTTCCCGGTATGACCCCCACCTCCCTTCTACCGCAAGAGGCTCAGGTGATTGGAATGGATTTCCCCAGTCTATGTGAGAAGATAATTGAGATATCCTTAAACAAATATAGATAAACGGTCATGAATCGTATGGAGGATGTAAGCTTGAAGAATATGACATTAACCCAGATTGCCAGAGCCAGCGGCGGCAAGCTGTATGGTGAAGATCCCGGAAGAGAGGCTGCAGGCGTCGTTATGGACTCCAGAAAGGTGGAAAAGGATTATCTTTTCATAGCCTGTGTTGGAGAGCGTGTTGATGGCCACAGTTATATCGACGAGGTCTTCGATAAGGGTGCAATCGGAGTAATATGCGAGAAGGCACCCGAGACTCCCAAGGGCCCCTACATACTTGTAGATAACAGCTTTGCGGCTTTAAAGAACATTGCAATTTGGTACCGGGAGCAATTAGCAATTAAGGTAGTTGGAATCACCGGCAGCGTCGGTAAAACCAGTACAAAGGAATTCATCAGTGCGGTACTGGAGCAAAAATATCAGGTATTAAAGACGGAAGGTAATTTTAATAATGAAATCGGATTGCCTCTAACCATTCTGCGAATCAGAGACACCCATCAGGTTGCTGTACTGGAGATGGGGATCAGCGATTTTGGAGAGATGCACCGACTCAGCGAAATTGCAAAACCGGATATCTGCGTTATTACAAACATTGGACAATGTCATCTCGAGAATCTCCATTCCAGAGAGGGAATTCTAAAGGCAAAATCGGAAATATTTGATTTTATGAATGAGCATGGCCGTGTCTGCGTAAATGGTGACGATGATATGCTCATTACCCTTCAAGTGGTGAAAGGCATGCGTCCGGTTCGATTTGGTCTCGGTAAGGACAACGATGTGAGGGCTACCGATATTGTGTCGAAAGGTCTCTTCGGAAGCTCCTGTAATATTCATGTCGGGTACAAACCACTTCATGCAGAGATTCCTCAACCCGGAGCTCACATGATTATGAACGCACTCGCTGCCACTGCGGTTGGAAGCCTGCTCGATATGACGAACCGGGAGATCGAAGCCGGTATTGTATGTGTCAAACCCGTTGGGGGCAGAAGCAACATCCTTCGAGAGAAAAATCACACCATTATAGATGACTGCTACAATGCCAATCCAGTATCCATGAAAGCTGCCCTCGATCTTCTTAGCATGGCTGATACCAGAAAGGTAGCGATACTGGGAGATATGGGAGAACTGGGCAGGAATGAAGATGCACTGCACCGTGAGGTTGGTGAATATGCCATAGCCTCCAGGGTTGATTTGCTGGTATGTGTAGGATCACTTTCTCTTCACATGTATCAAGGAGCGCAGGAGCAAAACAAAGTCTCCACCTCCCAAGACAATCGTCAGCTTTTGTATTTTAGCACACGCGACGAAATGATCGCTTCCCTCAGCAGCTTCTTAAAGGAGGGGGATACCATTCTTGTCAAAGCTTCCCACTTTATGGGCTTCGAAGCAGTGGTAAAAGCCTTGCAGGAGTAACAGAGTAATCATAACAATTATATGAAACTGATATGAGCTATAACGCTCCTTTTCTGATTAAGAAGGTTGACTAACAGTACACTGTTCGTCAACCTTCTTCTACTTTTCCCCTCTTTGACATATACATATAACAATCGTTATGTGGGGGGTTGGTCAAATGGATCATCTTAAGAGCATCAATAATTTTCTATGGGGTATTCCTTTGCCGGTACTATTATTCAGTGCCCACATCTATTTTACAATCCATCTGAAGGGTGTTCAAAAGCATATTGGCAAGGCGATCAGACTGTCCTTTATACCGGACCGTAATGCAGAGGGTGACTTGAGTGGCTTCGCAGCACTAACCGCAACCCTGGCTGCAACCATCGGTACCGGCAACATTATAGGCATCTCAACAGCGATTGCTCTTGGTGGACCAGGAGCTATTTTCTGGTGTTGGCTAACGGGTGTACTAGGCATGGCAACTACCTATGCAGAATGCTTCCTGGGAGTACTGTATCGGAAACGTACCTCGGACGGAACCTTTCTGGGAGGCCCCATGTACGCGCTTGAACATGGAGTCGGCAAGAAGTGGCTGGCCGTACTATTCAGCTTTTTTACTCTGATTGCTTCTTACGGCGTCGGCTGCTCCACACAAGCAAGAGCTGTGACTCAGACCCTTCATACCCTATGGGGGCTTCCCGAGTATATCGTCGGTATCGTCGTTGCTTTTATCGTGGGCTTAGTCATCGTAGGAGGAATTAAGTCCATCGGTAAAATCTGCAGCGCGTTGGTACCTGCTATGGGGATCTTCTATATTCTCGGATGCACCGTATTACTTATAATCAATCTGCCCTATCTGTATTCCGCCGTTGAACTAATTCTGAAGAGTGCTTTTCTCCCCTCAAAGCTCCCGGCGGCTGTGGCCGGTGGTTTTATTGGCAGTACCCTTAAATCAGCAGCCAGGTACGGAATAGCAAGGGGCTTATTTACCAATGAGGCAGGAATCGGCTCGGCTGCCATCGCTGCTGCCGGAGCAAAGACTTCAAGTCCGGGAAGGCAGGCCTTAATCTCCATGAGCGCTACCTTCTGGGATACCGTAGTGATCTGCGCAATTACCGGGCTTGTGATTGTAACGAATTTAATAAAGAATCCTTCATCAGCAGGTGGTTATGCGTTTACCGAATTGACGACTGCTGCATTTGATACCATACCCTTTGGAAGCGTTTTCTTGGGACTTTCCTTGATTGCCTTTGCGATCGCCACCCTGATCGGATGGTCTTATTTCGGAGAAAAAGCGGTAGAATATCTATTCGGAAAATCAGGAATAGGTACCTACCGCATCTGTTATATTATTATGATTTATGTCGGCTCAATCATGTCACTGGAACTGGTTTGGGAGCTTACCGACCTGGTAAATGCTTTCATGGCTCTGCCCAATCTGGTCTGTCTGTTTTATTTACGCAAGCAGATACTGCCTTTTCAACGGGAATGATTTCAAAATCCCATACAGCATACTACCATACTTTATTATTCCCGGTAATAGGCATATTGTATCGCCTTTGCAATTCCAAGTGCCTCTTCCGGACCCTTCAAGGTATGGATCAAGGATAAGGAAAAATCAATTGCGGTGCCCATCCCCTTACTGGTCGTAATATTACCGTCTTTTACTACAGCAGAATTTATAATATGGGCACCCAGGAGCTGATCCTCATGCCCGGGATAGCAGATTGCATTTTTACCCATAAGCAATCCTTTTGTTCCCAGTACTCTTGGAGCAGCACAGATTGCAGCCAACATCTTATCCTCTGAGGCAAAATTACGAAGCAAAAGGTCCAGCCCTTCATGCTCCTGCAGATTCATGGTTCCCGGCATCCCTCCCGGCAAAACCAGCATATCAGCCTCCGAAAAGTCAACCTCCTCAAATAATGCATCCGCTTTTGTCGTTATCTGGTGGGAGCCTGTAACATTAATATCTCCTGTGACAGAGACCATAGTAATCTCGATACCAGCTCTACGAAGCAAATCAACCACCGTTAATCCCTCTATTTCCTCAAAACCCTCGGCCAGAAACAGGTATACCTTTGCCATATGAACACTCCTTATCAATTGTATTTTGGTTTTATTATAATGTTTCTTATATACCAATTCAACTGGGAATATTCATACCGGATGTGATATCCTTTGCTCTAATTGATCATTAATCAATCATAAGACTCTTTACACCAACATTTTTTAGGGTAAGCGCCGGCTTACAGGTAATCGCATTGGCATTTGCTCCAACCGGACATATCTCCATACGATAGTAGTCATCATACGGAACTCTGAATTCAAAGCAGCCACAGCCATATATGCTTACACAATGCAGCAGCTTCTTCCTTTCTCCGCAGGCTTTATAAAGCTTGATCTCCCAGCCATGGTTATGACAACAGCTACAGCCCCATATACATCCGAAGATAACGCCTGCTTCTACCGGGCAACTATGCTTGCACCGATCTTCTTCCACAGGAACCGGTACAGGAATCGGAATTGGTTCGATAATGATCGTTGTCTCATTGGGAGGACAAGGCTTGCACTCCTCGCAAGCAGGGCAGGGCTTACATTTCTCGCATTCCGGACACGGCTCAGCCGGTCTGACTTCCGGACACTCCGGGCATGGCTCAGGAATAATCGGGGTGGGACATTCCTCACACTCGGGACAAGTCGGTACCGGAGTCGGGAGAGGCATCGGAGGAATGGGTTCCGGTCTCGGCGTTGGTGCCGGCCTTGGAGGGATCGGCTCTGGCCTCGGCGTTGGTGCCGGCCTTGGAGGGATCGGCTCCGGCCTCGGCGTTGGTGCCGGCATCGGAGGTATCGGCTCCGGTCTCGGCGTTGGTGCCGGCATCGGAGGGATCGGCTCCGGTTCCGGAGTTGGCAGTGGTATCGGAATATTCTCAGGCGGGCTTGGTAGTATCTCTCCGCATTCAACCCCTCCGATGAAGGGATACAGATGAAACTCAAATCCACTGGTAGGACTAACTGCAAAACCACCTAAGGCGGCATTGCCACTCACAGTACCACCGGTTTGATGTGCATGAAACATTGCCTGCGGCGCAAGAATACTTCCCCAGATGGCGGCCGGAACCTCCATATGGATATTTCTTGCATCCTCAAATACATATAGCGTGCGATTTGCCAATGCCTCTGCACCCCAAAGCCCATACTGAAGATGTGCATTACTGCCGGTACGAAGTATTACAATAGCACGGCTGCCCTCGGGAATCTCAAATCGGAGCTCTTTATTCAGAATCCCGTTCGGTCGGGCATCAATAACAAATACGTTCTGGTTGGGGTCATTTCCTCTCAAAATCCATTCATGAAAATGCTGAACAGCCGTCCCGTTGGGGGTCAATCCTTCGATGCAGTCCTTAAAATCCATAATACTTTCCCTTGCATCCGCAAAAAAAGCGTTTACATCTGCATCAATGCGACTCGCCGGTATATAGCGCGGGACATCATAACTGGAAACAAGATAATGATTCTCACGATCACTTAACCGCCAATATCTGCTTCCGTTCTTGGCCTGATATAGCTGTGTCAGCTCTTGTACCTGGTTACTCGAGCCATCCTTGCCAATCATATAGGTGCTGCCGTTTGCTGCACGGAAATTTCTGCCTGCAACCACATGTCCAATCACAACCAACGGTCCCTGCATTGCTACATCACCGCCCACCAGAAAGCGGACTAAATCAGGGCTATACCCGGTTCCTGTTAACTTTAGATCGTTCCCGTACCCAAGGCTAAGTCCTCTTGGGCTTACAAAATCACCCTGGACTGCCATTGCACCCTTCGTATCTACAATATTATTGGCATCACCAAATACGATAGCATTAAAATAAGAGGCTGTTCCGAAGGGTTGACCCACAACATCATACCAAACGATATCATCGTAGGGAACTCCAGCCTGGAACCTTGCCTCTCTCGCATCATTGTTAAACATAGTAACCTCCTTGTAACATAGAGAATTGCTGTAATCCTAATCTCATTACAGTTTATTCATTTCACAGCTATTCGTGCCATTTTATGGCTTCTTAAATAGGTAATATTTAACTAGGATAATGGATGGGTTTACATAATGCCACTTTCAATGTTACAATAAGGGCATAAGTCACCTATGATAAAATAAATTCTACGGTTTGGAGGTTACTATGAGAGAACTCGATTCATTGGCTTTAGAAGCAAAATCCAATCCCTCTGTATTGGAAAAGCTAATTCGCCAGCAAGAGGGTTATATATTAAAATGCGCATCCAAGACCTGCCACCGTTATGTAACAAAAAGTGATGATGAATGGTCGATATCCTTAATGGCATTTACACAAGCAGTCGAAAATTATGATCTTGATAAAGGAAACTTTCTGTCCTTTGTCGATTTGGTTATAAAGCGACGCCTGATTGATTACATAAAGAGTCAAAAAAAATACAATTCTGAGGTATCAGTCGATCCGATCGTCTTTGACACGGAGCCGGAGGAAGAAAGTGAAGACCCCGCTCTGCGTATTGCAGTTGCTGAACAAGTATCAAAACAGGACGGCAATGATCTTAAATTGGAAATCGAAGCTGCCAATGCGATATTTTCCGAGTATGGATTTTCATTTTTTGAACTATCCTCATGCTCTCCCCATGCGGCAAAAACCAGGAGAGCTTGTGCAACGGCGGTCAATTATATGCTTTCCAATACACTTTTATTAAATGAGCTGCGCTCCACAAAGCAGCTTCCGCTAAAAATTATAGAAAAGGGTTCCTATGTACCCCGAAAAATACTGGAACGCCATCGAAAATATATAATAGCAGCGATAGAGATACTATCCGGAGAGTATCCATATCTCGCAGATTACCTGCGATACATTAGAGAGGAGAGATAATTTATGAAGGCCGTTGTAGTTGAATTGAAAAATAATAGGGCTGCTGTTCTTTCTGATAATGGTTGCGTGGTAACCGTGAAAAATAATGGATATGAGATAGGACAGGTGATACAAATGACGGATTCAAGAATTCAATTATCAAAGAAAATTGCTGTATTTGCGGCATCCGCAGCAGCTTTTGTAGTATTAGGCACAGGGGCATGGGCATATGCCACTCCGTATTCTTATGTCAGTGTTGATGTTAATCCATCAATCGAATATACAATTAACCGTTTTGACCGAGTGCTCTCCGTGAAGGCGGTAAATGATGATGGCGAGGAGATCCTGCAGGAAATTGCTCTGGAGGATCTGGAAAATCAAACCATCCAAAACGCCATCTTAAGAACGGTTGAGCAGATTACTGCTGCCGGGTATTTTAGTGGAACAACGGAAGGTGGCATTGTAATAACTACAGCAAGCGAAAACGTAGATAAAGCAGAGGAGCTGGCTACTGATTTACAGCAGGTTGTGGAAGAAGAAGTCACACAAGCCGAAGAAGATGTTGTCGTTGAGGCATATAGTGTCGGACTGGAACGAGTAGAGGAAGCAAGAGAACTTGGTGTAACCCCCGGAAAATTGAATCTGGTTGAAAAGCTTCAAGCCTCCTTGGCAGATCCTGATGCAGTTAATATTGAAGAATGGCTTACCAAGTCCGTAAAGGAAATCATGAAGGCTACCAAGGATAACCGTAAGGTTTCCGTAGTATCCGGTGCTGCAATCACAATGGATGAAAAAGCCATTGATAAGGCCTCCAAAGAGGAAGCCAAGGAAGAAAAGCGCCAGGAACGCGACGAAGCTAAGCAACAAAAAGATGAAGAAAAGTCCATCAAGAAATCAGAAGCGAAACAAAATGATGGGAATGAGGAAGATCCGGATGAAGCATCCGATAAGAAGGGTAACAAGGCATCCGATGATGATAAGGGTAAAGCTGATAAGCAATCCACCAAGGATTCTAAGAAATCCGTCGAGACACAGGGTAATACAGTGAATAAGAACGACGACATTTCTGCTAAGAAGGATAAATCAAAAAGCAACTCCTCGGATAAAGCAAAGATAACAGCAATCCCGGAGACAGAAAAGAATGATGCTGCCAATACAGCTGCTTCCAAGACGAATAAAAAGAAAAAGGAAGTGACATCCAACAGCGAAGACGACTCAGATACGGACCAAGCTGATGCTTCTGCCAAACCCTACGATGCCGACAATACAAATTCAAGCCAAGGGAATCAAAGTAATGAAGGTTCCGGCAATTCCGATAATAGCGGTAAAGGCGGTAGAACACGATAGGATACTAGAGTTTGCTCTACTGTCATATACAAAGCTTTTCACAAAATTTAGATATATTATCCATCCAACAACATTGGATAATCCCCCACACGCTAAAAGCCACTGAAGAACCCTCCATAGGATTTTCAGTGGCTTTTGGTTTATCTTCCGGAAGTAAGATAGGTCTCAAACTTCTTAATATGCTCTTTCTTACCGACTACAACAGCGATATCATTTTCATGGAGAACAAGCTCCGGAGTGATGTCCGTTATTGTCCTCTTATCCTGCTCCAGAGCAATGATGTTTAATTTAAACTTTTTTCTAATACTTGCCTGCAGTACTGACTGACCGGAGATTTTTGATGTCAATCGTAATTCCGTAATTGTAACATCATCATTTAAGGTAATGTAATCCATAACTCTTGAGGACATTAAGCGATTCGCCAGACGCAGCGCCATATCGTGCTCAGGATAGATTACCTCAGCCCCTATCTTCTCGAGTATTTTACCCTGTTCCAGGCTGATTGCTTTCGCAATTACTCTCGGTACCCCCATGCTAATGACATTCAATGTGGTCAAAATACTGACATCTACTTTTTCACCGATACAGATAATAACCGTCTCGCAGTTTTGTATGCCCGCCTGCATCAGTGCCTCTTTTGACAAATCTCCTACTACCATAGCATTGTCGGTAAGATGACGTATTGATCTTATCTTGTTCTCGCTGCTATCGAGGACCAATACCTCTCTTTTAGCCTCTGCCAGCGTAGATGCAAGGGAAAAGCCAAATCGTCCTAATCCAATAACTCCAAATTCCATGGTCGGTCTATGACTCATCCTATCATCCCTCCTTTTATTAAACTTTATTCCTCCTGCTCCACCTTACCGATGTAGAGCTTTACCTTGTCAATTCTTTTGTTCTTCACGCTTTCAAGCTTAAATACAAGATGACCCATCTCTATAGTTCGATCATCATTTTCCTGTGGTATGGTACCCATATGATCGATCAGGTAACCTGACAAGGTGTCGTAATTCTCAGAATACAATTCTAAATCCAACTTATTATTTATTTCATCCAGTGTAGCCATGCCATCAATCAGATAAGTGGAATCATCTATCTTTTTGATTTTATTGTGTATCGGATCATATTCGTCCTCGATATCACCCATAACTTCCTCTACAAGATCCTCCATTGTTACAATCCCTGCAAAACCACCGTACTCATCGATAAGAACTGCTATCTGTTTCTTGGAGATCTGGAGCTCACGGAACAGATCCTTGATGATCTTACTTTCCGGAACAAGATAAGGCTTCTTCATGATGGTTCTGACATCAACATTCCGATATCCGCGTTTCACAGCCTCTTTAAAGAAATCCTTGATATAAAGCATACCGATGATATTATCGATATCCTCCTCATATACCGGAATTCGGGTATATTTGGTTTTCATCAGCTCCTCAAGATATTCCTCTTTGGGAGCAGCAACATCGATTGAGAATACATTAATTCTCGGAGTCATTATTTCTTTGGCTATTTTCTCATCAAATTCCATGATGGAATTGATCATTTCCTTCTCTTTTTTATTCAGAACACCATGGGCCTGACCTTCATTCACAAGAGATATCAACTCTTCTCTTGATAAAATCTCCTCCGTATTACCCTCCTTAATACCAAAAGGTAAGGTAACAAGATTCGTAGATAAGGTCAGCAGCTTGATAAATGGTGATGCAACTCTTGATACCGCCTTAATCGGCTTAACGCAAAACATACTGATGGCTTCCGGTTTTTGAAGCGCAACCTTCTTCGGAACTAACTCACCAAAAACAAGTGTAAAATAGGACAAGATCAATGTTACTGCAATCAAGGAAATCTGGCCTCCATAAGGGATGTTTCTGGCGTTGAGCCATTCGCCAAGTGGATGGGATAACCCCTGTGCAGCGGTAGCACTTGAGAAGAACCCTGCAAGAGTAATCGCTACCTGAATTGTAGATAAGAACTTCGTGGGCTCCTCATTAAATTTTTGCACCAGCCGGGCACTCTTCTTTCCCTCCTCAGCAAGACGTCTTATTTTACTCTTGTTCGAGGATACCATTGCCATCTCTGCGCAAGCAAAAAAAGCATTTATTGCAGTCAATATAACAAGTATAATCAGCTGTCCTATTAAATTATCTGTGTCGGTTTCTGGCATTATCTATACTCCTCCGTATAATCGGCCTTTCCGTTAAAAGCCTGATATTCAATGTTTTCTCTTTGTCGTATGAGCTTTGGCTACGATCGCATATTACAAGCAAGCTTGCATATGCTCACTACGCTTTAGTATATCATGAACAAAATCAGTTCATGATCTTTGCTACGATCGCATATTACAAGCAAGCTTGTATATGCTCACTACGCTTTAGTATATCACAAATAGGTCTGTATTACCAAGCCTTTTATGATACAACTGGAAAATCCAGAGAAAACAGATCCTCAAAACGGAATATTCGTACAAGGTCTGCTATACTTTTCGAAAAAGGTCATGTGAGTAACTCCACATGACCCAGCTCGGTTCGAATTTATTCAGCATGTCCGGATTATTACCTGACATGAACTAAAACTTTGTTAAGTAGTTCTCTAATTTTCTGATATTATCTTTTTGTCCGATTACAACAATATTATCATCCTGGTGCAACACATAATCCGGCGAGATCTCCGTTGTCGTCTCACCACTATGCTCCAATGCAATAATATTTAAGTTATATTTTCCACGGATATTAGCCTGCTGTACAGTCTGGTTAGCTACCTTAGCGGTCAAACGCAGTTCTGTTATAGCGATATCTCCCCTTAATTCAATTGTCTCCATAATACTGGAATTGATCAGCTTATTCGCAAGACGTATTGCCATATCATTCTCAGGATAGATTACCTCTGCGCCGATTTTTTCTAAAATCAATCCCTGTTCATAACTCATTGCTCTGGCGATTACTCTTGGTATTCCCATACTGATTACATTCAGGGTAGTTAAAACACTCACATCAATGCTGTCACCGATACAGACTATGACTGTCTCGCAATTTTGAATTCCTGAATCTTCTAAGGTTTCTTTGTCCATTGTTCCAACGACAAATGCACTTTCCGTGACGTTACGCACCTGCTTTACTCTGCTTTCGATTGTATCGATTGCCAGTATTTCTTTCCCGGCTGCAGCAAGAGTCTTGGTCAACGCATACCCAAATCGACCTAAGCCGATGATACCAAATTCTATTATTGATCTATGATGTAACATAAATTTCCTCCTTAGAAATCCTTCACTAAATTAACCAATGGTAATTGCCTCTTCCGAGTAGCAGACACTGGTCTTGGGTTTTACAGACCATAAGGCTGCGATGGTCAACGGTCCTACTCTGCCGATAAACATTGTAAATATAATCACAAGTTCACTAATCGGCTTTAGCTCCGGAGTGATGCCCGTTGATAAGCCTACGGTACCGAAGGCGGATACAACTTCAAACAGCAGCTGAATAAAGGTAAATTCCGGTTCCAGGATACTTAACAAAAAGGTTCCGAAGCATATCCAGGACACCGCCAAAAATGCCAGTAAGAAAGCCTTCATAGTAATATCGGAGGGTAATTTGCGCTTAAAGGCTCCACAGTGCTTATTTAAAGATGCGCTATATGCCCCCTTAAATAATGTAAAGGCAGTCGTTGTCTTAATACCACCACCGGTAGATCCCGGAGAAGCACCGATAAACATAAGTAAAATAAGAACAAATAAACTTGCATTGGTAAAGTCAGCGACATTATAGGTAGCAAATCCGGCCGTTCTAGCAGATGTACTGAAGAAAAATGCACCTAACCAGCTGATATCCTCGGTAATCTTAAACAATATCGTACCAATCGTCAGTAAAAATGCCGTCATCGTAAGTACTACCTTGGAGTGAAGGCTCAATCTCCGCAAGGAATGTTTACGAATAAGCTCCTTAATTACAACAAACCCCAAACCACCAAAAATAATCAGACCACAGGTTGTCAGATTCAATAAAACATTGGTTTGATAATCAATTAAACTCTTAAACTCACCGAGTACATCAAATCCTGCGTTGTTGAAGCTGGACACTGCATGAAAAACGCTTGCTCCTACTGCTCTTTTCACCGGTAATTCTTTCGAAAACGCGATAAAGCTTAATATTGCTCCTACCAATTCGAAACAGAGAGTCATAAGTAAGATCGATTTGATCAGCTTAACAACGCCTTTCATCGAATCCAGATTCAGTGCCTCCTTAACCAGAATCCGATCCTTAAAATCAACCTTTCTTCTAGCCAGAAGCATAAATCCAACTCCGACTGAGGTCACACCAAGTCCGCCAATCTGTATTAGGATCGCAATCACAGTATGACCAAATATGTTATAGGCATCATAAGTATCTACCACAATAAGTCCGGTAACACACACGGCGCTTGTGGCTGTGAAAAGTGCATCAAGAAAGGAAATGTCAATACCTTCTCTATGAGTAAACGGAAGAAATAAAATGAACGCTCCCAGTAATATTACCGTCAGAAAGCCAAGCGCAATATAACGTCCCGGGTTCATTTTCTTTAAAAAATTCATATCTGAAACCTCAATTCTTTTGTCTTGAATATTGCTTTATCAATATAAGCCATAATTTTTATCATAACGTTATTATTGTACCACCGTTTCTGTAAATTTGGTATAAAGAAATCTAAATATCGCGTTAATATTGTGTAAATATTTGATTTGTATCGGATTAAGATGGCTATAGCATTCCCATTCCTCATATGTTAGAATAAAATTGCTGCAGCTACATGTAAGCTCTGTAGTTTGCTGTAATAAAATTAAGGACTGAATCATTTGAATAATATACAATTAGCGTTCCGTGTCGTATTTCCGTTGATGCTTCAGATGTCAATCGGATACATATTAAGGAGAAGAAAACTGGTTGACACCCACTCCTTAGATGTCATGAACAAATTGGTGTTTCGTGTTTTTCTCCCCCTGCTGCTTTTCTTAAACATTTATACGCTAGAGCCCGGAGAAGCCTTTAACAAGGAGAACGTCAGCCTTTTATTATTATCTGCTTTCTGCATCATACTTATCGTAATTCTTTTGCATTTTATAATACCAATCTTTGTTCATGAAACGAAAAAAAGCAGTGTTCTAATTCAAGGTATATTTCGCAGTAATCTCGTATTATTCGGTATACCGATTGCAGCCTCTATTTATGGTGATGATCGGATCAAAATTGTATCGCTACTAGCTGCATTTATCGTTCCTCTGTTTAATATCCTTGCTGTTATCGTACTGGAATATTATCGTGGGAATAAAGTGAATTGTCTTGCCGTACTTATAAATATTATGAAAAACCCACTAATCATAGCATCTGCAACTGCATTTATTTTATTAATGCTGCGGGTACAAATTCCTGAGATGATACTTTCACCTATGGCTTCTCTTTCAAAGGTGGCGACTCCCTTAGCTTTTATCGTGCTTGGAGGTACCTTCCGATTCAGCCAAATCAGTATCAACCTAAAATATCTGATCACCATTGTAATTGGTAAGTTAATTCTATTTCCTCTGATCCTATTTACCGCAGCGATTGCCCTAGGCTTTCGAGGGGAGGCTTTGGTTGCATTAATCGGCGTAGCAGCCTCACCTACCGCAGTTTCATCTTTTACCATGGCGGTAGAAATGGAAGCCGACGGTGAATTAGCAGGGCAGGCAGTCATCTTCACATCGATCATAAGTATTATTACAATCTTTTTCTTAGTGTTTTTACTGAAGTCACTCCATTTTGTGTAATTATACCTCCTAAGCTTGCTTTTATAAACCCGTATTTTAAAAGCAAGCTTATCCATGGAATTAGACCAGGTATGTACCATATCTCACTCTGTTTACGCGCAAATAAAGAGCCAAGGATATTATCCTTGGCTTCCTTACTGTAACTGCGGATGAAGGGACTTGAACCCCCACTCTCTCGAACCAGAACCTAAATCTGGCGCGTCTGCCAATTCCGCCACATCCGCATATTTTTTACTTATGAAAGATTTATCATCTTCAAAGTAAATGAGACATCCGGGACTCGAACCCGGGACACCATGATTAAAAGTCATGTGCTCTACCGACTGAGCTAATATCCCATATAATAGGAACAACTTCAGCTATCAACAGAAGTTAGTAAACGCTGAAATATCAGTTCCAGTTGTGGAACAAATGCTCTCGTAGCAGAACCTAATTTCAATCAATTGAACGTATCTTCTGTATGAAGAATATAAAACTGGTCAAATCCAGTGCTGTTCGATAATCTATGAAACAGTCTTAGTCTTGATCAGAAGCTGGTCAAGCCCAGTTCTGTTTCTACTTCTCAGAAACAGTCTTGGTCTTGATCAGAACTGGGCTAGGTGGATTTGAACCACCGGAATGCAGGAGTCAAAGTCCTGTGCCTTACCGCTTGGCGATAGCCCAATAATCAAAAAAAACCTTAATTGAAAAACGAAAAGTCTTTTCAGACTTTTCATTAAATTCAATATAGGGTGGATAAAGGGATTCGAACCCTTGGCCTCCAGAGCCACAATCTGGCGCGCTAACCAACTGCGCTATACCCACCATAATAAACACCTTTCAAATATCTCAATAGTTGAAAAATGTGCCAGAAGGGATTCGAACCCCCGACACACGGCTTAGAAGGCCGTTGCTCTATCCAACTGAGCTACTAGCACATTATGGTGTGATACGGTCTTATTATATAAGCCCAAATATCAAGCGGGTGATGGGAATCGAACCCACGTATCTAGCTTGGAAGGCTAGTGTTCTACCATTGAACTACACCCGCATAGGATTACTATTATATTATTTTGCGTTACTGCTGCCTGTATTATACAACCGAGGCTAAAATATGTGGATAATCAGCAATTTCATTTGGCTACTTAGTCGGGGTGACAGGATTCGAACCTGCGACCTCTTGGTCCCAAACCAAGCGCTCCACCAAGCTGAGCCACACCCCGATTTATATAACTCCAAGAAATATTTCCCGGTTTTTAACAAATCACTCACGTGGCTTTTTATCTTCACTACACAAGCCGCATGTTGTGTATTTTCAAGGTTTTTCACTCGTTCCAGCCGTGACGCAAGATTTATTATATAATAGCCTTTCCTTATTGTCAACACATTTTTATAACTTTTTTCAAACTAACTCCTTATAATAATTCAAGGAGAAGTGAGCATCCCCAAGAGCATCCAAATCCATCACGATAAAGGTCGGAATTCTTCCGTTCTGTCTTGGAAGAGCAAGGCTTCCGGGATTGATTACCCATATACTTCCGGTCAAATCAATCATCGGAACATGGGTATGTCCAAACATTACAATATCAGCCTTGTGTTTCTTAGCTGTCTCAAGGATAGCACTGGTACTGAAGTTAACACCATAGCGATGACCATGTGTTAATAATACCTTATATTTTCCGACATTGATCAGCTTATCCTTCGGCAGACCATTAAAGAAGTCATTATTACCTGAGACGAATTCCACCGGACAGGTAATCATCGACCTGATATACTCTTCCCCGTTCTCAAAGTCACCAAGATGAATTAATAAATCAATCGGACCCACCCGATTAATTGTATCGATTAAGTAGTGGTTTCTACCATGGGTGTCACTAACTATCAGAACCTTCATCTTTTATTCTCCACTTCCAGCTTCTATAAATATTCCTTAATTGCTTCTTTCATTGCGCTGAGTGCCTTCCCTCGATGGCTAATTTTATTCTTTAAGTCCGAGGGCATCGAAGCAGTGGTACATCCATATTCCGGAACATAGAATATCGGATCGTACCCAAAGCCGTTTGTCCCATCCGCCTTTTTAGAGATCATACCTTCGATTGTTGCTCTGCGGGTAATCACCTGTCCACCCGGAAAAGCACAAGCAATCACACAGACGAATCTGGCACTTCTCTCTTCCTCTTTCGCATCGGCTAATTGGTCAATGATATATTGATTCTTAATCTCATAAGAGGTATTCTCACCCATAAACCTGGCGGAATAGACTCCGGGAGCTTTATCCATGTAATCAACCTCAAGACCGGAATCGTCAGCCAATACAATTTCGTTGGTCAGCTTCATAATCTCCTTTGCTTTCATAATGGCATTTTCTTCAAAGGTAATCCCATTCTCTTCTATTTCCACATCCAGACCCACATCCTTTATGGATAACAGCTCTATATCAAAATCCTTCATAATTTCTCTTATTTCTTTCATTTTGCCTTCATTTGATGTGGCAAAGATAATCTTCTTCATTCTTACCTCCGGGATGTCTTTCTGATGTAATATATAGCCAATTATTAATCTCTGGTTACCGGCAGCTCTTGAAAAGCTCGCATAATTCCGTTAAATACCCCCTGGGCTACGGACCTCTGATTCGCAGCTTCGGTCAGGTAGTCCAAATCCTTAGAATTGGAAAGGTAACCAATCTCAATTAATACCATTGGAACCTCAGCTTTATCCATGATAAAGATATCTTCCATTTTCTTCAAAACGGTTCCTCTGTTGCGAAGCTCTACTGTTTTTCCCAATTCATCCGAGAAAAGTTCGGCTAAATCTCGAGACGAAATATTGTTGAATTTTGTATCGTAATATAACACCTCAGTACCATTCGGACTGGTAACTTCATTCGAATTACAGTGAATACTGATGAAATAGTCGCAATCCACCGCATTTGCAAGGGTTACTCTTGGCCGAAGAAATACGGTATCGTCTGCGGTACGAGTATAATAAACCTTGATATTTTCCTTGTCAAGGAGCTCTTTTAGGGCCAGAACGATTCCAAGGTTAATATTCTTCTCATAATATTTCTCCCCTCTTGAAAGAGCACCGGCATCCTTACCACCATGGCCCGGATCAATTACAAGAATTTTATCATAGACATCGGAAGGTTTTCTCAAATCGATAAAGTAGTAATTTTGATCCTCATAGATCTTATAAGCATAAACACTGTCTAACTCAAAAAGTATCTCGCTGTATGTAATACCGGTCTCATCATCAGGAATCGTGGTAAAGGAAATTTTGTGAAGAATATCTTTGCCATAATCCTTCGTGATAACTTCCTTCACAGAACCATCCTCATCCTTTTCCTGCGTTACGATCTCATTATACTTTGGATCTCCGAGAAAATATTCTTCCCCTCTGACTCTCATCACCTTTGTGCTGTTCCATTCCTCACGATTTATCCCGGATAACTTAAGCTTTATACTTTTCTTAACATAAAGATCCTCCAGAGAGATTGAGGCATCCCCTGAACTTATCTTCTTTATGACCAGAAAATCCTGGCCTAATTGCTCAAAAATAGTTGCATCCGTCTGGCTCTTAAGTTCATCCAGGGAGGTAGCCATAACGGCCGGACCTGTGGTGGTAGCTACTGTCTCCGGTAATATCGCGGCACCTTCTTCTTCAAGCTGAATTATTTGTCCCTTATCTGAAGTAACATCCTTCACTTCTTCCGTAATATTACTCGCAGATATCTCTACGGTCTGGTACTGCTGCAATGCATAGGAGGATGTTATCACAGCCACCATCAATGCCACACTCTGAATTGCCGCCTTCTTCAGCAGCGATTTATCCATAACTAACCCTCCTGGGTCCATAAATTTCAATAATTCTATCAATTATACTGTTATAATACATAGATTATATATTATCACGATTATATTCTCAATGCTTTTTTAATTCCATTATCTAAATTTGTAGATTTATGGGGTGATTTGCCTATCATCCTTGTTGCATTTTAACAATATTATCGATATAATGATAAAGAACGTATTACACTATCTTTCTTACAACCAGAGAAGGAGATTATGGGAAAATGAACGATGTTGCTTACATATCAATCAAGCAAAAGGACGGCTATGGTATCAAGGTTACACATTATAACTGTTCAAAGCGTCCTAAGGCCAGCATATTAATTCTACACGGAATGGCTGAGCATCAGAAACGTTATCAAGCCTTCGCCTTATATCTGGTGAATAACGGCTACGATGTATTTACCTATGATCATCGTGGTCATGGAACCGAGCGAAAATTGAGTGAATTAGGCTTCTTTGGCCCTGATAAGGGATACCAGCTTGTTGTCTCGGATGCTATTGCCGTCAGTGAATACATAGAACAGAATAACCGTAGTAATAAATTCTTTTTATTTGGTCATAGCATGGGTTCTCTGATTGCAAGAAACGTAATCCAGCAATATGACAAATATAACGGTGTAGTATTATGTGGTACAGCCTATCCTGCAAAGCCATTGATTCTGTCGGGGTTATTCCTCTCGGGACTAGTGAAGAAGTTCAAAGGGCCAAAACACATATCGCCCTTTTTAAACAATCTTATGTTTGGTAACAAGAAATATACTTCACTCTCCAGCCGTACTGCCTTTGATTGGTTATCTCGCAGTAATCCGGTGGTAGGAGCTTATATACACGATCCCTATTGTGGTTTCACCTGCACCGCCTCCTTTTATCATGATTTACTGAAGCTTATTCAGGGTGCGACCATAAAGAAACATATCCGTCTAACAAAGACGGAGCTTCCTCTTTTTATCATCAGTGGTGAGAAGGACCCCGTAGGTGGTTATGGTCGTGAGGTACAGAAGTTTCTGTATCTCCTAAAGAAGATCGGCTTCTCAAATGTATCCTCCAAGCTATATCCGGAATGTCGTCATGAGCTGTTGAACGAACTGAATAATGAAGAAGTATATTCTGATATACAACAGTGGTTTGCAAAAAGATTATAATCAAAAAAGATGTTACAAGGCATAGACGTTTTCACATCGTTGCTGCTTTGCAACATCTTTCTTTTTATTATTAATTATTTATTCGGCTTTGGAGGTCTCGGACCCATATACTGATAGAAATAGGTTTTCATCATACCGTTATAGATCTTGCGGTTCTTATCTGCCTGCTTTCCAATATATTTCTGAGCATCCTCATAACCTGTGATAATAAAATATGACCAGGAATCCAGCGCTCCAAATACTGTTCCAATTTCCTTGTATAATCCGGGCAATTCCTTCTTCTCCTCCAACCTCTCACCATAAGGAGGATTGGTTATGATAAACCCATACTTCTTGCTGTTACTAAGCTCACGCAACGGCTTTTGCTGAAAATGGATAAGATGGTCAACCCCTGCCCATCTTGCATTCTGTCTTGCGGCCTTGATAATCTCTCCATCCAAATCAAACCCCTGGATATTCATTTCGATATCCTGAACAACAGCTGCCTCTGCTTCCTGCTTTGCCTTCGCCCAGCTCTCCCCCGGAATAATATTAGACCATGTCTCAGCTAAGAAATTACGGTTCATACCGGGTGCAATGTTCGCTCCAAGCATCGCCGCCTCGATGGGTATCGTACCACTGCCACAGAAGGGATCTACGAGAATACGATCCTTGTTCCAAGGGGTAAGCATGATGAGCGCCGCCGCTAAGGTCTCTGTGATAGGTGCTTTACTGGTCAGCCTGCGATATCCTCTCTTATGAAGGGATTCTCCGGAGGTATCGATACATACGGTTACTTCATCCTTCAGAATGGTAACACGCAACGGATAGGAAGCCCCGGTCTCCTCAAACCAATCCTGCTTATATTTCAGCTTCATTCTCTCGACAATGGCTTTTTTCATAATGGACTGAATATCTGAGGGACTGAAAAGCTTACTATTTACTGAATTCGCCTTTGCTACCCAAAACTTTGCATCCTTAGGCAGATATTCTTCCCATGCAATGGCTTTCGTATTCTCGAAAAGCTCTTCGAACGTCTCCGCTTGAAAAGAACCTACCTTTAATAATACGCGCTCTGTTGTTCTAAGAAAGACATTCGCCCTCGCACAGGTATTCTCATCCCCCGTGTAAGTAACTTTTCCATCCTCTACCTTTGTAATCTCTAGTCCGAGATCCATAAGCTCCCTTTTGAGTACTGCTTCCAGACCAAAATGACAGGGTGAAATATATTCAAATTGTTTCATAACTACCTCCATTTAACCAGGATTTATCCTAAGTATAGAATATCCGGATTCTAGTGCTGCTAATTCATAGCAGTCATTACTTCTGTATCTGTTATTGTAAAGCTCTTTTCTCAACTAGTCAATGAACTTTTCTATATGCTTTTCTCCATTTTACCACGGTACGCCTGTATTCCACCATAAAGACTTCTAATATTATATCCATATTTCATTAAATCTCTTGCAGCTAATAAACTAATATTTCCTCGGTCACAATAAAATATAAGCTGTTGCCCTTGTTTAAATTGATTGGTATAACGATCAAGTTCCTCATAGGGAATATTAAGTGCACCCGGTATATGTCCTATATCATATTCATATCGATCTCTCAAGTCAATGATTAATACATTTGGATTCCCAATATATTTCACTATATCATTGGTACGGATTGTATCAAAAGACATAATTTTCTGCACCTCTTTCCGGTATAATTGACGAAAGTAACAAGCATAAGAACGATGGCGTTTCCAAGCGATTGGAGTCTAACTTAACCCCCATATTATATTATTCAAAGAAGTATATTATGCGCATAAAAAAGCCCCTTAAGATGAAATCTTAAAGGGCTTTTTGTCAATAAATTAAACTTCCTGATGCCTAATAGTTGTTATCCATATCATCTAAGAAATTGTTTCTATTGGTGTTACTGGTAGTATTTCTAGAAGAGTTTCTAGAGGAACCAGCATCATCCTTAGATGAATTTCTGGAAGAACCGGCATCATTTCTGGAGCTGTCTTCGCATCTGCTTCCAGATACATTGCGGCTTGAACCGGTAGTATAATTACTTGTATTTGCATCTCTACTTGTATTCGCATTTCTGCTGGAATTATTATTGCTTGTACCGGTTGTGTTTCTTACATTCGATGTCTGGTTTTTGGAATTGTTATTGCTTGTTGTCATAAATGGCCTCCTATTAATGAGTTATTAAATTGATATTACAGGATTATTATCTGCGTTTCTTCGTTAAATATACATAAAACATTGTTATTATTTAACACATTGATCTGCTTTTTATTCCATAATCCATCCAATCGTTTTATCAAAAATAACCCTCCTATTGTATTAAAAAAGGCACACAATTTAGAATTCTTTGTGCGCCACCTTACATCATTTTTATACTATAGTATTCATTGTAACCTTTATTAACATTAGTTTTTTAACTAAACGTAATTAAAAAAAGATATTTATTGCATAATAAAAACATCTGAGTTATAATTAGATAGTACCGGGGACAACCCTGGTGCGTTATATAACCCCTTATTAATTATTTATACTCCCCTCATCGAAACGACCGCATGGCTCCCCCTTGCGGTCGTTTCACTTATATTCATCATTCTATAATTCCTCTAAGATCTTCTTTCTTTTCTCCTGATATTCATCATAAGTAATCATACCTTTATTATAAAGCCCCTGCAGTTCATTTAATCTTTGCTCCGAGGTCTTATTACTTTCCATACTAAATTGACTCGTTTGGTTGTCGTCTTCATCGATGGTTATCTCATGCGTTGCAATTCCTTTATCTGTAAAGGCATTATAGCCATTCATAATCGTTATGATGACTGCTACTAAAGTCCAGAACATACCGAATGGACCGAAGGTAGGAATCACTACAAATAACCCGATAAAACAGAATATAATTCCCACAAAAAATCCGGCTGTTGACTGCCCTTTTCCAGGCTTAACCTTAATATTTCTACTCAATTAGGTACCCCCTACTCTCTGTTATAATAAGTAATATACTTCTTACTCCTCTGTCTATCTTCTTCGAAACAGTGACATAACCAATATTAATAATAGAATGGGCAGACCAAAGGCAAATAAGAAACCAATAACCAGTCTACCGATCACAGCAATAATTACAAATAAAACAACAATTACCACAATTGCAATCAGTTTATGATACCATTGCATTTTGGATAAAAAGATATTTTGATTAAATCCGGTCGATTGTTCCTTTTCATTATCTTCCGGTCCCGACGAATATTCTTGATGCTCTGCTGTAGACCAATTGCTCTTATTTTTCTCTTTTGCAGCTCTTTCCGCTTCGACAATCGTCTTAGCAATCAATCTGGGATCACCAAGTCCATCGATCGTTCTCTCCTCTTCTTCTATGGTCTGTGCGCTTATATAACCATCATAATAGCTTATATTCTGTTCTAGGATAGATGTAGCTATCTCACCACTTAAAGACTCTCGTAATATGTTCAGAAATTCTGATTTATTCATTTGGCTTTATGCCTCCTTTTGCTACATTCTATCATAAGCCTATTCCTTCGTAAATGTATCAGGGGTTAAAATTTAATTAAATTTATCAAAAGAGTACAATTAACAATGCTTTTATATCACCATTTCATAAATTGCATCTATACCATGTTAATGACAAAAAAAATACATTGTATACATATTATGTATACAATGTATTCACGACGTGTGCTAGAAGATTCGAACTCCCGACCTTCTGGTCCGTAGCCAGACGCTCTATCCAGCTGAGCTAAGCACACATATTATGCCGTCGATAAAAGAAAAACAGCATTACTCTATAATAGATTATAGAATAATGCCGGCGACCGG
Source organism: Bacillota bacterium (assembly GCA_023421075.1). Lineage (GTDB taxonomy): Bacteria > Bacillota > Clostridia > Lachnospirales > Lachnospiraceae > Mobilitalea. Next base: position 102 of record JAEZUM010000088.1, on the reverse strand, counting down.
AATCGAACCGGTACGGGAGATTAGTCCCGCAGGATTTTAAGTCCTGTGCGTCTGCCAGTTCCGCCACGCCGGCACAAATGGGACCTATAGGGCTCGAACCTA
>JAEZUM010000054.1 GCA_023421075.1 Bacillota bacterium | reverse complement strand
GTAAGATTACTGACATGCTTGGACAAGAAGCAGATATCATCGTAAGATATCAGGGAGGCAGCAATGCCGGCCACACGATTATCAATGAGTACGGTAAATTTGCTCTTCATTTACTTCCATCCGGAGTATTCTATAAACACACAACAAGCATTATCGGAAATGGTGTGGCTTTAAACATTCCTTATTTGGTGAAGGAAATACAGGCAATCGTTGACAGAGGAGTACCGACTCCCAAGATATTAGTATCGGATCGCGCTCAGATTATGATGCCTTATCATATTTTATTTGATCAGTACGAGGAAGAGAGATTGGGCGGCAAATCCTTCGGGTCCACCAAGAGCGGTATTGCTCCCTTTTATTCCGATAAATATGCAAAGATTGGTTTCCAGGTGTCTGAGTTATTTGATGAAGAAGCGCTGAAGGAAAAAGTAGATAGAGTCTGTGAAATGAAGAATATTCTTCTGGAGCATATGTATCATAAGCCTGCTATCGATCCGGCCGAGTTGCTTCAGACCTTAAAGGATTATAGAACGATGGTAGAGCCATATGTCTGCGATGTATCCGCATATTTGCATGATGCTATAAAGGCAGGTAAGAACATATTATTAGAAGGTCAGCTGGGTGCCTTAAAGGATCCGGACTTCGGTATCTATCCGATGGTTACCTCCTCCTCCACCTTAGCTGCTTATGGAGCAATCGGAGCAGGTATCCCTCCTTATGAGATTAAGGATATCGTGACCGTAGTTAAGGCTTATTCCTCAGCAGTAGGTGCCGGTGAATTCGTAAGTGAGATCTTCGGCGAGGAGGCAGATGAGCTGAGAAGACGCGGCGGTGACGGCGGTGAATACGGTGCAACAACCGGAAGACCGAGACGTATGGGGTGGTTTGATGCAGTTGCCTCCCGCTATGGCTGTAGAATGCAGGGAGCGACTGAGGTTGCGCTGACAGTACTTGATGTACTTGGATACCTTGATACCCTTCCGATCTGCGTAGGGTATGAGGTTGACGGTGTGGTTACCAAGGATTTCCCGACTACCGTTAAGCTGGCTAAAGCAAAACCTATTTATGAGAATCTTCCGGGTTGGAAGACGGACATCAGAGGAATCAAGAATTACAATGACCTTCCCGAGAATTGCAGAAAGTATATTGAATTCATCGAGAAGGAGCTTGAGGTTCCCATTACCATGATCTCCAATGGTCCAGGAAGAAATGATATTATTCGGAAGTAAGAGTATTATAGGAGCTATAGAATAAAGAATGGAATCAGGCTTTCGCAGATTCGATTTCTTCATATAGGAAGAGGAATACACTCCCTTCACACACAGGTTGCCGTACATTTTCCTGCTTTGTATGCTTTAAATCGAACATAAATGTTCGCTTTCATTAGCATACAAAACAGAAATCTGTTCGGCAAACAGTGTATTATAGGGAGTGTATCCCTCTTTCTTTGAGGAGATTTACTTGCGAAAGCCTTCCCAAAAACATTACACTATAGTTCCTTAAATAACTTCCACACCGTTTTGATGCGACGCATTTTGACTGGACTTTATAATTATCCTGTGATACGATATTCATGCATTACGGACAATGAAGGAACTAACGTTTTTCGAGCATTTGAGATGATATGCAGTGGATATATCTTGTTCGGATATGCATTGTCAAACTAACACAACAGGAAAGTAAGGTTATTCTATATGAATTTATTAACAATAGAGAATATGAGCAAGAGCTTTACGGAGCGTATGCTGTTTGATCAGGTCTCCTTAGGAATCAACGAGGGTGAGAAGATTGGTGTGATTGGAATTAACGGTACCGGGAAGTCTACCCTTCTTAAGATAATTGCAGGCTTAGAGGAACCGGACAGCGGAACAGTAACTAAGGGGAAGAAGGTTCGAATCGGATACCTGTCGCAGACGCCTCAATTCGACAATAAGCTGTCCATTCTGCAGAATGTGGTACTGAACCAGAAAGCAGAAGAGGAATACCGCAATCTGGAGGGAGAAGCAAATGCCATGTTACTTAAGCTTGGCATTGTCGATCCATCCATTTCACCGGAGGTATTATCCGGAGGGCAGAAGAAAAGGGTTGCCTTAGTTCGAACGCTTCTGACACCGGCGGAGATCCTGGTGCTGGACGAGCCTACCAACCATTTGGATAACGAGATGGCAGAGTGGCTGGAGGAATACCTTATCAAATATAAGGGTTCCTTTATTATGGTCACCCATGACCGTTATTTTTTGGATAAGGTTACAAATAAAATCATTGAATTAGATAAAGGCAATATCTACTCCTATCAGGCTAATTATTCGAAGTTTTTGGAGCTTCGTGCTGAGCGAGAAGAGATGCAACAGGCAACGGAGCGTAAGGCAAAGAGCTTATTCCGTATCGAGTTAGAGTGGATGCAGCGTGGTGCCAGAGCCAGATCTACCAAGCAGAAGGCACATATTCAGCGCTTCGAGGAGCTAAGAGATCGCAAAGCGATTGAGGTAGACGGAAAGGTTGAGATTAATGCTCTGTCTGCAAGACTTGGGAAGAAGACCATTGAACTGAACGCAATTAGTAAAGCCTTTGGAGATAGAAAGCTGATTCGCGACTTTACCTATATCCTGTTACCCGGGGACCGAATTGGGATCATCGGACCAAACGGCTGTGGAAAATCAACTTTGCTGAATATTTTAACCGGAATGATATCTCCCGACACCGGGGACGTAGATACCGGAACCACCATTAAGCTGGGATATTTCTCCCAGGAGAATGAGTATATGGATGAAAGTCTGAAAGTAATTGATTATATCCGAGATACTGCGGAATACATTCAGACCTCTGAGGGGACGGCAACGGCTTCTCAGATGTGCGAACGTTTCTTATTTCTCGGTTCCATGCAATACACTCAGATTGCAAAGCTTTCCGGTGGAGAGAAAAGAAGGCTATATATGCTCAAGGTCTTGATGGAAGCGCCTAATGTTCTGGTGTTGGACGAGCCGACGAATGATCTGGATATCCAGACTCTGACAATACTGGAGGATTATCTGGAATCTTATCCGGGTATTGTAGTTACGGTATCCCATGACCGATATTTCCTGGATAAAATCGCTTCTCGCATCTTTTCCTTTGAAGATGGAGTCATACGTCAGTATGAAGGTAACTTTACTGATTACAAGGAAGCGAGAGAGCAGCGAGGAGGCACTTCTGGAATTTCGGGTATGGGTGATAAAACAGATCATGCTGCAGAGGAGCAGAAAGCGGCCAATATCGCTACCTGGAAGCAGAAAAGCAACAAACCGAAATTCACCTATCAGGAACAAAAGGAATACGACACCATCGATGAACAGATTGCTAAGCTCGAAGAGAGAATCGACGAGACCGAACAGGCAATGGCTGAAGCAGCTACCAATTACTCCAAGCTGCACGAGTTGATGAAATTGAAGGAGGAGCTTGAAAAGACACTGGAAGAGAAGATGGAACGCTGGGTGTATCTGAATGATCTGGCAGAGCAGATTGAAGCCGCTAGGTTGGATAAGTAGAGATAAATATAATATGATATAAAGATAAGGAGTATTTTGTTCTAACGAACCGTTAGGATAGAATACTCTTTTTTGGAACCATATACCTTTTTAGATCGTCAAAAGGTTATACATCAGATACAGCAGAATAATTTATTGAAGCACCCCAGAAATTTCCATATACCTTACGAATGTTATATATACACGAGAAGCAGATTGCTTCTGCAACAACATGCAATAAGAATGAATAGAAGGGAGAAATAAAATGATGAAAAAAGTGATATGTCTTCTTATTTTAGCAACACTTTTAATTACTTCAACTGAAACTGCATTTGCAAAAAAGAGAGATGCAGAAAATCACCATAATTATACGCATACCGGTTATCAGAAAATGAAAGATAAGCATCATAAATTTAAGATCAAAGAATCTCCTGTTATTACCTACGGAAAGTTTAAATTACCAACTAATCCGGTAGTAAAAGGGATGGATGCCAAGGTGTCATTCGATCAACGAACAGCAGTACTTACAATCGTGAAGGACACCACTACAATCGTGATCAACTTTAAAAATGAAACAGTTACCGTAAATGGTGTGGTGGATACCGAATCTGGTATATTTACTGCAAAGAACAGTAAAAAAATGACCGTATTAATCAAGTATATTGCATATTTACTTGGTGAAAGAGTTGACATTGACGATGATGAGATAATCGTTACTGTACCTGGGCTGAATCAACCGACGAGTGTTACTCTGATACCGGTAGGAGCAGCAGTGGTAGCCAATACCTTAAATAATTCCACTCTTTTCCTGACCGCATCGGCGAAAATAACTGCCGGCCAGGCGGTTGGAGGTCGAGCGGAATTATACGTGGGCTCCAAATTGGTTGCTACGGATACCTCCATTGCATCAACGGATACTGAGGTTACCTTTACCACCTCAGATAATTCTCCGACGAATGCAGAGCTACAGTCTGCTATTCCCACAGGTGGTCTTGTTACTGTAAAACTATATAATTCCACGAATAAATCGGTTGTTAGCTCTGTGAAAAATCCAACTCTTCTGGTGGATTATCTATCACCGACAATTACCGGCATCGCCTCGGCAATCTATAATCCGGGAGGAAATCAGCTTACCATAAACGTGAATGGTGCCGGTGCAATCGGTGATATCGTCGATGTTACCAAGATATCGTTTTACGATTATGCCAACGGAAGAACGTATCAATTAACGAACACTTCCAGTGGTGGTTCAAACGGAGCGGTAATCAATGCAAATACTCTGTTAATTAATATTGGCTCTACAGATAAAACCGGTTTGACTGGTTTTGGAACGACGACACTTCAGCTTCTGGTTTCGCCCGGTTCCTTATTGAAAGATAAAGCAGGTAATCTATCCACCGGTTTTACAACAATGCAGACCATTCCGGTTACATCTACCTTTACAGGACTTGACTTACCGACTAATGTGACCGTAGCTCCAATTGGGACCTACATCCGGACTAATACGTTAAACAGCTCTACGCTCTATATGACAGCATCGGCGAATATCACAGTAGGGCAGGCAGTCGGAGGCAGAGCGGAATTATATGTAGGATCTAAATTGGTTGCAACAGATTCTTACATCGGACCTTCTGATAACACAGTTACTTTCACAACAGCGGATGCAACCCCAACCAATGCAGAGCTGCAGATAGCGGTGCCTTACAGTGGAGTTGTAACCGTACGACTATATAATGCTTATAATTATTATGTGACAAGTCAGGTGGCGAATCCGACACTCACAGTTGACTATATTGCTCCGACAATTACTGCAATTACCTCGGGTATCTATGATTCTGTAAACAAAAAGCTCTATCTTATTACGACAGGAGCAGGAAAAGTCGGTGATTTGGTCGATGTTACTAAGATCACTTTATATGATGCCTCCCTAGGCAGGACTTATCAATTGACTAATTCCTCCACGAATGGATCAAGCGGAACAGTCAGTAACGAAAATACACTTTTAGTGAATATAGGTGATGCAGATACACAGGTTTTGAAGTATTTCGGAGGTACTACCGTATCTCTTACTGTATCAGCCGGTTCCTTATTGACGGATGCTGCCGGTAATCCATCACCGGTATTTGCAACCGCAGTGACTGTTCCGGTGATTGTAGTGAAATAGATTATATTATTAAGGCAACATTCTCTGATGGAGCCTAGATTACTAAATGATTGACTTATAATTAAGAAAGCCTTCATTGAAAACGGGTGCTTCATACACGGCATTTTCAAAGAAGGCTTTTCTATGTAATCATTAAGAATTTTTTCGAAAGATATCTAGGCTATGATGGGTTGCGCCAACCGCGTTAACGTTCTGGCTTGTACATCGTATAAAAATCTGCTTCTACGTCCTCCATGCGCTGACCATACCAAAACTTTGCATCGTCCAAGGCTTTGTTATAGATAAAGCGGCCTAAATTATCCATGAAGAAATCCAAAATCTGTTCTGAAGCGATGATCCCCAGCTTCTCCTCGCGCTCGGTCTCAAAATAATATACGATCTCCTCCAGAAGCTGTTTCTTTAATTCCGGTGAAAGGTCAATACCTAATGGATTCTTATTCTTACTCATAATAATCTGTTTGCTCCCCTCATTTTAAAATATTTTGATATGTATATAATGGTAATTATAACCGGATTATCCCAAAAGTAAAGGGTTGTTGCATATCGCAACAACCCTCTTGTGTATGGATGTATTCTAAATAGTGATGGGGACGGTAATAAATTACGCTGTTCTCTCGAATTGTGAATTATAAAGGTTAGCATAGAAACCTCCCTTAGCAAGAAGCTCTGTATGCGTACCCTGCTCTACGATATCCCCCTCGTTCATTACGAGAATTAAGTCAGCATCGCGAATCGTAGATAAGCGATGGGCGATGATGAAGCTGGTTCTTCCCTTCATCAAGCTATCCATAGCCTTCTGTATCATAATCTCTGTTCTGGTATCGACGGAGCTGGTTGCTTCATCGAGAATAAGTATCTTGGGATCAGCCAGAATAGCACGGGCTATAGTCAGTAATTGCTTCTGACCCTGGGATACATTGCTAGCTTCCTCATTCAGAACCATCTGGTAACCATCGGGCAGGGTGGAGATGAAGTGGTGTACATGAGCTGCTTTCGCTGCCTTTATAACTTCTTCATCCGTGGCATCGAGCTTACTATAGCGGATATTCTCCATAATGGTTCCATTGAATAACCAGGTATCCTGAAGCACCATACCAAACATCTTACGAAGATCACTGCGATTAAAGTCCTGGATGTTATGACCGTCAATCAGGATCTCCCCGCTGTTGATATCGTAGAAGCGCATTAACAGCTTAACCATGGTAGTCTTACCGGCTCCGGTAGGTCCTACAATAGCGATCTTCTGACCCTTATACACCTTGGTACTGAAATCATTGATAATAATTTTGTCAGGATGATAACCGAAATGAACATTCTTAAACTCTACATGACCGTTCAGACCATCAATGGAAACCGGATTTTCTACGGTCTGTACTTCTTCCTCAACCGCTAAAAACTCAAATACTCTTTCTGCTGCCGCAGCGGTGGATTGAAACATATTTGCCACCTGCATCAGCTGATTGATGGGCATAGTAAACTGGCGGATGTATTGGAAGAAGGATTGGATCTGACCTACCTCAATCTTGCCATTGATTGCAAGATATCCACCGAGAATGGCAACTCCGACGTAACCAATATTACCGATGAATTGCATTATTGGCATCATCAGACCGGACAGGAACTGGGATTTCCATGCAGACTCATACAATTTCTCATTCTTCTCGTCAAACTCGCGGATCGAGTCTTGCTCTTTGTTGAATACCTTGACGATATTGTGGCCACCGTAGGTCTCTTCGACCTGACCATTAACATGACCTAGATATTCCTGCTGCTGTTTGAAGTATTTCTGCGATTTCTTTATGACACGGCTTACAACGATACCGGAGATCGGTAAAATGAGTAATGCCAGCAGTGTCATTGAAACACTGATACGAAGCATCATAATCAGCACACCGATTATGGTAATGACTGAGGTAATTAATTGTCCCAAGCTCTGATTTAAGCTGTTACTTAAGGTATCAACATCGTTAGTAACTCTGGACAGGATCTCCCCATGTGAGGTAGTGTCAAAATAATTCATCGGCATACGATGAACCTTCTCGGAGATATCCTTGCGGAACTTATATGCTACCTTCTGGCTGATACCGGTCATGATCCAGCCCTGTACAAAGGATAGGAGTGCGCTTACACCATATAAAATAACCAGAGTCAGCAATATTTTTGATAAAGCATCAAAGTCAATCCCAGCACCGCCCTGGATCTTACTAACTAAGCCATTGAATATTTCGGTAGTAGCATCACCCATGATGGTCGGTCCGATAATCGCGAATACGGTACTGCCGATCGCGAAGAGCAGCATAAGAAGAAAACCAAAGCGATATCGGGCCAGACTGCCGGACAGCTTCTTCATTGTTCCCTTAAAGTCCTTAGCCTTTTCACCGGGCATCATACCGGGAGGGCCCATATGACCCATACCCGCTTTTCTACGGGTAGGAGTAGAATTTACGGGAGTTTCTTGTCTGTTATCATCTCTACTCATAATTCAATTCCTCCTCTGACAATTGAGATGAAGCAATCTGCTGATATACTTCGCAGTTCTTTATTAGCTCTCTATGGGTTCCTTTTCCGACGATGTGTCCGTCGTCCAATACAATAATTTGTTCTGCATTCATTATGGTACTGATTCTTTGTGCAATGATCAATACGGTACTGTCAGATAACTCTTCCTTCAAGGCTTTTCGTAGTGTGGAATCGGTCTTATAGTCAAGGGCAGAGAAGCTGTCATCAAAGATGTAAATCTCCGGTTTTTTCGCGATGGCTCTGGCGATCGAGAGTCGTTGCTTCTGTCCACCGGATACATTGGTCCCGCCTTCTGAGATAGCGGACTCATAGCCCTCAGGCTTTGCATCGATAAACTCTACTGCCTGAGCTATTTCGGCAGCCTTTCTGATCTCGTCCTCTGTGGCATTTGGTACGCCGAAGGTTATATTGGATGCGATTGTTCCGGTGAATAGAACACCCTTCTGAGGAACATAGCCCAGCTTATCGCGAAGGGAGTGCTGCTTCATCTTCGTGATGTCAGTTCCGTTGATTAAAATAGTTCCTTGAGTTGCATCATAGAACCGCGGGATCAAATTAATTAAGGTAGACTTTCCACTACCGGTACTGCCGATAATCGCTGTCGTCTCTCCGGGCTTGGCGGTAAAGCTGATGTCAGTGAGAACATCTTCATCCGCATTGGGATAACGGAAATGTACATTTTTGAATTCCAGAACACCCTTCATACCGGCCTTGGTCGGCTCGTCAGTGTCAGATTCCTTGATGGAGATATCTGTCTCTAGCACCTCTGCGATACGCTTAGCTGCGACGGTTGCTCGGGGTAACATAATGGAGACCATCGTCAGCATCAGGAAGGACATTATTATCTGCATGGTATATTGGATAAATGCAATCATATCACCAACCTGCATGGTTCCTGCATCAATTTTATCTGCGCCCACCCAGATGATTAATATGGATACGAGATTCATGATCATCATCAAGATCGGCATCATGAAGGTCATGGCACGATTAACAAAGAGAGAGTTCTTGGTAAGGTCAATATTTGCTTTATCAAAACGTTTCTCCTCATAGGAGACAGTACTGAAAGCGCGAATAACCGGAAGACCGGTAATAATTTCTCTCATAACAAGATTAATACGATCTACAAGCTTCTGCATCATTTTAAACTTTGGCATGGCAACAACGAGAAGTACGCCAATCAACACAAAGATAGCACCAACACCAACAATAAGTACCCAGGACATGGAGTTGTTGGTATTCATCACCTTAAGGATTCCTCCGAAGGCAAGAATAGGAGAGTAGATAACAATTCGGATGAGGAATACGATCAACATCTGGACCTGTTGAATATCATTGGTGCTGCGAGTGATCAGGGAAGCGGTTGAGAACTGATCCATTTCCTGATTGGAGAAGGACAGTACCTTCCGAAAGACATTGCTTCGCAGGTCCTTACCTAATTTAGCAGCAATTCTTGCAGAGAAGAAGGTTACAAGAATAGAGGCAAGCATGGCAACCAGTGCTAAGGCGATCATTCTGAGACCGACATAGATAATATAGTTGATCTGCATCCGATCAACATTGATTCCGATTGTTTCATACTCACCCTTAATGAAAGCACTTGCACTGGCGGTGAGCAGCATCTCCGGCATTTCCTCCAGCTTCTCCGTAATGCCGGACAGCATCGCGGTCTTACCTTCCGGTGGAACCAGGGAGAGTAATTGAAAGATGTCGGGATTCCCCTGTGTCATTTCAGCTGGGAAGTTCGCTAAGAATTGCTTCTTCATTTCCTGTGAGGCTTCGCTGTCACCTTCAAAGGTTAAAACCATCATCATTGGGATGGACATAATCTCTGACAGCTGTTCTTCGTCTTCTCCATCCCAGAGGTAGATTGACTCTGATTTGAGGGCCGGATAACGGTCCAGATAATCAGACCATTCCTCAGCACTGAGCTGCTTCTCGTTTAACTCGGTGTAATGGTCTCTTACAAGTGAATTATCAGCCTCCTCCAGGAATAAGGACAGCTTATCAAGCTCTGTTGCACGCAGAACCTCAGGTACCGTGTCTTCAATACCACTATTGGTAATTCCGGTATTAATGATATCGGAGGTATAAGTAGGTAGTGCTAAATCACAGTTTGCCTGTAATATCAGCAGAATCGTAACAAATAAAATTGCTACAACCGATTTCTTTAAGAATTTTAGCAGTTTTAACATGTGGTTTCCTTTCTATCGTTAATGGGTTACTCTTATTCCGTGTTATGTTAATCGTTGATATTGTTCCTGATTTTCTGTATCAGGTGCAATAAGGTCTTTAATTCCTCCTCTGTTAAACCATCGAATAATTTATGCGTCATCCCTTCCATAAATTTCTCTCCGGCTTCAGCCAGATGCCTTCCTTCGGGAGTAAGATACACTCTCATGATTCGCTTATCCTCATCATCAGGAATGCGATAAACATAATGATTTGCCTCTAATTTGTTCAGCATACCGGTGATGGTTGCCGGTTTTACAAAATGTTTTTCGGACAAAGCTTTTTGAGTAATTCCTTCGTTATCCTTGATATGAATCAGTAACTGGGGTTGACCGGGATATAGCTTTGTTTTCTCCAGCTTATGGTAAGAATGCTGATGGATGGCCTTCATTAATTCGCTGAAAGTAATGATCAGCTGTTTTACTTCATTTCTCCTTACGATTGATCTCTCCTCCTTGATTTTCCCAAAATTACTTAGGTGCCTAATAGATATGTATTATAGCACTCTGAACCACTAAGTCAATATATACAATTCTTAAATTTTTGAAAAGAATCGAAAGATTAAATAATAAAGCTGTCGTACCTTTCATATTCAGAGGATATAAGATGGGTGCATCTTCCCTTACGAATACCGGTACGACAGCTCTTCATAATACTGTACAATTTAATTCTTCTTCGGATTTCTGATCTCTTTCTGCCATGCCCACTTATGACAATTCGGACACTTTAATAGCTTGTGAGGACTTACTAAGTCCTTCCATATGGAGATAGAGAAGATATGGCCGCAGTTTTTGCAGATATAGGAGTGGGTTTTGGCATGCCAGATGACCAATGGCATTACGATAATGCATCCTATAAGCAGATAGCCAAGAATAGATAATATGGCGAATATCATAGGCATATCGAAGGACTCCTTTCTAAGTGGCAGATTTCTATGGCGGGTGATTGGTTACTTCAATTCTTCCAATAGTATCTTAAGCAGTGCATCATTATGCTCCGGATTCATAAAGCAGAAGCGGATAAACTTATTATTTAAAAACGGGAAGGAGGAACAGTCACGGATCATTAACCCTCGGCGAATAGCAGCTTCGAATAGATCCATAGAGGTAGTTTCTTCCTTAAGTATCTTAATCAGGATAAAGTTTGCAGTCGGAGGATAGTACTTTATATTCTTACAGGTTGTTAAGATCGAACAGATGCGGTCACGTTCCTTAGCGATTAGAGTTCGGGTATCTCTTATATACTCCTCATCCGTGAACATAATCTCGCCGGCAATCGCAGCAAGGCTATTGATAGTCCAGGGATTCTTTCGTTGATTCATTTCCTTCAGTAAGTCCGCATTTCCACAGATTGCATACCCAAGCCTGAGTCCGGGCGCAGCAAAGAACTTGGAGATTCCTCGCAGAATGATAATGTTATTATAGTAGCCGGTCAATGGAGCGGAGGTAATCTTTGCAATATCGTCGGCAAATTCCACATAGGTCTCATCGACCATCACAAAAATGCCCTTCTGCTTACAGATATCTAAGATCTTTCTCATTTCATTTCTGGTTATTGCGGAGGAAGTAGGGTTATTCGGATTACAGATCACTAACAGGTCAACATCCGAGGTAAGCTCCTTCTCCAGGGCAGGAATATCAAGGCTAAAGTTCTTCTCCTCTTCCAGGCGATAATAACGTGTTACACCACCGCCTAACGCCACCTCACGTTCATATTCGGAGTAGGTTGGGCCAATAATTAGAGCATGCTTTGGGTTTTTGATCTGTATGAACAGGGAAATTAATTCAGTAGACCCATTTCCGACAAGGACATTCTCCGGATCGGTATGAACATAATCGGATATTTTCTTTCGAAGGGAGGTGTATTCCCGGTCCGGATAGCTCATAATTGAATCGATTTTCTGTGCTAAGGTAGCCTTGAGTTTGGGCGAGATTCCCAAAGGATTAACGTTTGCAGAGAAGCTGATGATATCCTCCTTCTTAATCCCATATATCTTCTCGATTGTCTCTAAATCACTTCCGTGAAAATGATCGGAATGCTTAATCATATGACTCCTTCCCGGCACAATACTGTCTGTCGTACCCTCATAAAATATATTATATCTTTATTCCTTTAGGTTAATAGTAAAATAGCCTTGAATACTAGCGTTTTTTGATAAATACTGGATTTTTTTTGCATGTTGAATTATAATTATTACATCATGCATACGCAGAATAGGAGCGTTGCACTTATCCATGAAATTCAAGACATATCTTCAAGCAAGCTTGATCTATGTCCTGTTGATTCATGTATCAAGCTGAAGCAGATTAGAAACTCGAGGACTGCGTCCTCTCGTTCACGTTGCACTTATCCATGAATCTCATGACATTTATTCAAGCAAGCTTGATAAATGCCCTGAGGCTTCATGGACTAATCTGCTTCTCGTGAATAGTATAACTTATTTTGGATTTTTTGCAACATATCATACGAATATATATTATAACATTATTATGCCTGAGGTGATGAATTGAAGGATAAAATCGAGCGTTTTTCAAAAGGGGATTTTGAATATGAGCTTCCTTTTATTTGTCCATCCGAGGAAGAAATCAGGATAACGGTAGAAGCGGGAAAGTCATACGAGGGTAGCTTTATCATTTGCAATTCGATGGAGCGGCAGATGAAGGGTATTATTTATTCCTCCAATCGTCTGATGAGGATTGAACAGCCGTCCTTTTTTGGGATTTCCAATACAGTTATCTATTCTTTTCATGCGACTTATCTTAAGGCGGGAGAGGTAATACAGGGAGAGATCAGTATTGTCAGTGACTGTGGAGAGAAGTCCATCCCCTTTTCTGTAAATGTTGAGGTGGCTTATATCAATACTTCCTTGGGTAAGATAAAGGATCTGTTCCAGTTTACCAATCTGGCCAGAATGGATTGGTCGGAAGCGAAGAAGGTATTTCGTATGGAAGAATTTGAACGGATCTTCTTGGGCAATGAGGAACGATACCGGTTCATTTACCGAAACCTGATTAAGAGTATTTCAACCAGTCAGGCGTTAGAGGAATTTTTGATCGCAATCCATAAAAAAGCGATGATACGCTTGGGAATCGATAAAACGCGGGTCGAATATTTGATTATGGAAGAGGGTATTAGTGATAAGCTGATTCTGACGAAAGACCATTGGGGTTATGCCGAGATCAGAGTAAGCACCGACACCCCCTTTATTCAGTTAGAACAGAAATTTTTGTGGGCTGACCGATTTATCGGGAACACACATCAGGTATCCTATTCCATTGATCCGGGGAAGCTCAGACCAGGTGTTAATTATGGACAGATCATAATCAAAACGGCGTATCAGACCATCGAAGTTGAGGTAATATGCAGATATCAGAAGCAAATGGACCATCCTTCGCAGCATCGACTTTATCAAAAGCTGGAGCTGGGCTTGATGGATAATTACTTAAGCTTCCGATTAAATAAAATAAATCTCGAAAGCTATATCGAGGAAGCGGAAGCTTTGCTTACGGAATTACCCGATCGGGAAAGCAGTAGGCTAAAGAGTCTGATCAAAGTCCACCTTGCTTTAATTTCCGGAAAACAAAAAATCGCTCAGGAAGAACTGGAACGTTTTCAAAAGGAAGAAGCAATCTTAAAGCGTCGTTCCATTGTCGAATATTGTGCATACCTTTACTTAAAAGCACTTTTCGAGAAAGATGAGGAAGTAGTCAAGGAAGCTGCGCAGACAATTCGCTTTTACTACGAGAATGACAATGAGGATTGGAGAATCCTATGGTTTCTCTTAAATCTTGATTCCGGTTATGGGAAAAGCGGAGGAAAGAAATTAACCGATATTAAGGAGCAATACAATAACGGATGCCATAGTCCTATTCTATATTATGAGGCAGTCTGTATACTGAATAAAGAGCCGGTATTGCTTCGTGAGATGAACGATTTTGAGATACAGATTCTCAATTTTGGGATCAAGAATTGGATACTCTCGAAGGAATTGGCACAGCAATATACTTATCTGGCGAACAAGAGAAAGACATACCATCCGGTGATACACAGGGGTCTGGTAAAACTTTATGATGAATATGGTGACACAGATACCTTATCAGCAATCTGTTGTCTGCTGATTAAAGGCTTGAAAAAATCGGAGAAATACTTTGAATGGTATCGTCTGGGAGTTGAAGCACAGCTTCGAATCACAGAGCTTTATGAGTATTATATGTACTCCATCAGTTATTCCATGCAGGAACCACTAGCACAACCGGTATTACTGTATTTTATCTATAACAGTAGCATAAGCGATCGAAAGAAGGCTTTTCTGTATGCCAATATCGTCAGAAACAAAGAGAAGAATGAACCAATCTATCGCAGCTACCTAAAGCGCATGGAGATATTTGCAATGAAGATGCTGGAAGCACATCAGATCAGTAATGACCTGGCGTTATTGTACCGGGAGTTTCTGAACAAAGGCATGTTAAATGCTGCGCTTTCCGGACATATGCCATATGTTATGTACCGCCATGAGTTCTACTGCGATAATCCCAACATGATCAGCGTTAAAGTAGTTCATAAAGAGCTTGGCATGGAGGAGAATCTGACGCTTACCAAAGGGATAGCTCAGATTGACATCTTCACAAGTAATGCGGAGATTTTTCTGATTGACAACCTGGGTAATTATTATGTCGAGTCAGTGGATTATAACGTAAGCCCTTATCTAAAGCCGGAAGATTATGAAAATCATTGTCTGGAATATTCCAAGCATCCGATGTTGCTATTGCATCTTTTTGATCGGTATCAAAATTATCGGATTATGAGTGACAATGCAATTGCACTTCGAAAACAGGTACTGCTGATTGAGAATCTGGCAAAGGAATATATCACAGATTGTTACCAGACATTGATTGAATATTATTATGAGAATTATAACGACGAACTTCTGGAGCATTATCTTAACCGGATTGATCTACAAAGCATCAAACCGATGGAGAGAGCAAAATACATCGAATACATGGTAGTCAGAAAATTATACAACAGGGCGATGGAAGCCTTAGAGATCTTCGGCTTTGAGGGTATTACGGTCAATCGACTGGTGAAGATGTGTTCCGGCTGGATGCTGACGGTGGAAGCAGAACAAAAACATGAGCTAATGGTAGCGTTATGCTATTATGTATTCTCGCATGGCAAATATGATGAAGCCATACTGAGGTATCTCATTTCCTATTATGAGGGAAAGACCACGGAGATGTTTCATCTCTGGAAAGCGGCAAAAAGCTTTGAACTTGATACGCATAACCTGGAGGAACGGTTATTGACTCACGTGCTTTTTACGGAAAGCTATATTGAAGAAAGCTACCGGGTGTTTTATGAGTATTACAAGGACGTTACGAATCATATGCTGGTACGCGCTTACCTTTCCTTTTATGCCTATAATTATCTGGTGCATGAGCATGTGATTCATACTGGGCTATTTCCGGTGATGAAGAGAGAATTAAATTATGATGAGAATGAAATCTGTCTCTTAGCCTGGTTAAAGCATAATGTTCATAACAACAAGTTGACAGAGAATGAACGGAGTTTTATTGAGCTTCAGATTGCCCGTTTTGTCAGAAAGGGGATCATACTTCCCTTTTTTTCAGAGTACCGCGGGCAGGTGTCTTTACCGGAAAAGGTTCTGGACAAGTACTACATAACCTATATTACAGATCCCGGAAATCAGGTCTATATCCATTTTCGTTTATTAAAGGGTCAAGAACAGAATTTTATCATCGAGCGGATGCCGAATGTTTTCATGGGTATTCATGTGAAGGAATTCATACTGTTTTATCACGAATGTGTTCAATACTATATTACGGAGGGTTATGCAGAGGAGGAAGCAATCACAGAGAGCTTCCATGCCCAGTATGATCCGGAGTCACCGGAGGAAGAGGATGGCAGATACAATCAAATTAATCTGATGCTGATGGCGCTTGAGGTTAAGGATGATAATGCCTTACTGGACATTATGGAGAACTACATTCAGAGAGAATATTTAACGGATACATTATTCAAGCAGATTGAATAGATAAGGTTCGCAGGATATGAGAAAGGCATGGGGTGATTATGGATGCAACTAGGAAGCTGATTGTTGGATATGATTTATGTGAGGATTATACTCAGCTTAGCTGCTATAGCTATAAATCCGGTGAGCCGATACCGATCAGTGTAGAGGATGAGGAGGAAAAATACTTAATTCCTACCGCATTGTGTGTCAATGCCGAGACGAAGCAGTGGTTGTTTGGCGAGGAAGCAATTCGCTGTGCTGAGGATAATGCAGGAATTATTGTGAACAGGCTTCTGGACAGGCTGGTAACCGGGGCTGAGATTAGAATATATGACCAGACCTTTAGCCCGGTATCCCTTCTGGAGAAATATTTCAGAAAAACCTTAATGCTTATTAAGAGATATTTTCCAACAGAGCAGATATCAAAAATGGTGGTGACGGTTCGCTATACACGTCCGGCATTGGTTGAAGGAATTTATGCGGCCCTGGCTTTGCTAGGAATAGAGAAGGACCGAGTAATGGTGATGAACCATGCAGGGGCATACCTTTATTATGCTTTAAGTCAAGATAAATCCTTGTGGATGAATGATGTTGGATTATTTGATTTTAGCGAGGAGAGTCTTCTTTATTATCAGATTAAAATAAACCGGAAAACGAAACCGATAATAGCCTGTTTAAATAAAACAGATTTCAGTCATATTCTGAATTATAAAATGCTGAGCAATAAGCAGGAAAATCATGCATATATCTTTGAGAACATCGCTAATACAGCGCTTCATAAGAAGCTTGTTACTACCCTCTATTTTTCAGGACCGGGCTTTGACGGAAGCTGGGCAGAGGAGGCTATCCGAGGGTTATGTCCCGGTAGGAGAGTATTTCTGGGTCAGAATCTTTTTACGAAGGGTGCCTGTTATGCAGCGAAGGAGTTATCCGGTGACAGAACGCTGGAAGAATTCTTTCTGCTGAATGATGATATGATATGTAGTGTTGTAGCGGTGAAGGTATATAAAGATACCAAATTACAAGAAGAAATATTAGCTGAGGCTGGAGAGATCTGGTACGAGGTGAATAAAAGCATCGAAGTGATACCGGAGGGAGCAGCAGAGCTGGAGTTGATTCTGAAAAATATCATGACAAAGGAAGTCGTCAGAGAGAGAATTCATTTGACTGAAATAGGGAACCGTCCGAGTCGGATGACCAGATTGGAGATTAAATTTTCTTGTAAGGATCAATCGACGGGAGTCATAACGGTGAATGATCTGGGCTTCGGAGAAATCTATCCCGGGACGGGTTGTATCCTGGAAGCCAAAATAGAAATTGGATGAGATTAAGGAGTGGAGCATGGGTAAGCTGATTTTATGCAGTGGAAAGAGAACCGACAGGCCGTATGGCTTTTCTTCCGGCGGGATAAGAGTGTATTCCATGGAAGAGCTCTGCTACTTCCTTTATCAACATATTTATCTGATTGATGAAGAGCTTTTTTGCGATGCATTGATTGATTGGATACAGAAGGAGTTAAACCTGCCGGAACGTGCGGAGAAGCTAAGACAGCTGAAACATAGGAAAGCAGATGCAAAAACGATGGTTACTGTGGTATTATGCAGTGCAGACTATTATACAGAGTATGAAATAAAGAGTTATTTGAAAGAATTAGATACCATTTCCGGAATGCCGAAAATAAAAAGAAATTGCATCAAGGCAAACAACTATCTGGAACAAAAGCAGTATAAGGAAGCGGAAGCAGAGTATGAGAGATTGCTGGAAGCAAAGGAAGCAGTGGAATTGACTCCGGAAGATTACGGGGACATATTACATAATCTCGCGATTGCTAAGCTGCATACCATAGGAATTCGCTCGGCAGCAGAGTTATTTGAACAAGCATATCAGCGAAATCAGAAAGAAGGATCGCTGCTTCAGTATCTTTATTGCATACGACTTATTGGTAATGAGGAACTATATCGCAATAAGATCCGGGAATACCAGGTCAATGATATACTTCAACGAAATATAGATGAAACTTTAAGAGAGAAGACAGAGGAAGCACTGCAATGCGGTCTAATGTCTGAGATACATAATCTCAGGCAATTAAAACATCAGGGTCATATGAAGGAATACTATCAAAGGTCCGAAGAGCTGATTGAAGGATGGAAAGCCGGAATACGGCAGATTTAAAGAAGCCGGGGTATGTGATCGATGTTTAGTGGGAGGTAAGAATGGGATTATTTCGTATTTTCAGCAGAAAGAAAAAAAACGAGCAAGGATTAAATGAGGATAGTCTTATTCAGGAATCGGAGTACGATGCGGTTGCCCAGAGGCAGGATAAGAAAAAGGATATCAAGCGGACAGCAAAGCTAAGTACCCACACAGAACGAATATCTTATATCAAAGATAATTGTGAGATTGTTATTGAGAGTGGACGACAGATTGAAGAAGCCAAGGTGGAATATCAGGCGGTAACCTCGTATCTTACCGATATGCAGAAGATTGATATGATACCACAGGATCAGCGTCATAATCTGGAGGAGGCAGCAAGAAAGATTGTCAATTTAAATATAGATCGTGGAAAGCTTCAGCGAAAAAGTTCAATCCTGTCTGATCGACAATACCGTCTCTATGAAAGCTATGAGAAACAAATACCGAAGGAAATAGCGGCAATACGGGAGGCTGAAGAATATCAGTCGGTAATTCAGAAGGACATTATGCACTTGGAGAAAGAAAGGCTGATGCTTGATGAGGAACAAGAGGAGATTATCAGTAAACAGGCTTTTCTGAAGGGAATTGCTATTACTACAAGTATCATAGTGATTGCTCTGTTTTTGTTGTTTGCCATGCTGTCGCTGTATTCAAAGGCGAGCTTTACAATCCCCTTTTTATTAACCGTATTGATGGGAATGGCGTCTGCTCTATACATCTTTATGGAGGCCAGAAAGAATTCGGGCAGTATACATCTGGTACAGATGAAACAGAACAGACAGATTATGCTGATGAATAAGGTGAAAATCAAATCAGTAAATAATCGAAATTATCTGGACTATACTTATAGCAAGTATATGGTACAAAATTATGAACAGCTGAAAATCGCCTGGGAAGAATATGTTCGGATGAAGGATGAGGCAAGAAGATATCAGAGTAATACAGAGCTGTTGGAATTCTTTCATAATGAGCTGATTCATGAGTTAAAGAAGTTTAATGTTATCGATTCTGAGATATGGATCTACCAACCTTCCGCTATACTCGATAACAAAGAGATGGTTGAGGTACGGCATAGGCTCAATGTTCGCAGGCAGAAGCTGAGAGAAAGAATCGAGGCTAACAATGATCAGAGGGATGATGCTATCACTTCCATAAAACAAGTGATGAAAAGCTATCCGGACTGTAACGAGGAAGCAGAGAAGCTGCTTCGAAGATATCGAATTGAGATTGATGAATAAGATTGGAGATAAGAAGCTCTGAGTCATCGGAAACCGGTGTTTCGGGCTTCTTTTGATTCGGGTCAAGTCTGGCCGAAAAAACAGTTGACTTTAATAATAAGTGCTACTATAATATATCTATAAGATATATAACTAAAAGATATAATTACTTTGATCAACAAGAGATAATATTTAATACGGAGGAATGTATGAAGAGACAAAATATCAGAAGGTTAGTAATTATTAGTTCAATGCTGTTATTTCCAATTACAATTTACTATCTGTCCCCTTATCTGATTATTCAAGGTGCATTGGAAGGCGTTATTAATGGAAGTTTCATTGTGTTTTGTGGGATGCTGCTCAGCGGAATCTTCTTCGGTAGATTGTTCTGCGCCTATCTGTGTCCGGCAGGTGGTCTTGGAGAGTGTGCCACACTCATAAAGGATAAGGGACCAAAGCAAGGCTGGAGAAACTATATTAAATATGTAATCTGGGTGCTATGGATCAGCGGAGTTATTGTCAGCTTCGTGTTCCGGAGCAAGGAAATAAGCGTTGACTTTTTCTATATGACCGAGTATGGAATATCTGTATCAAATGTGTATGCGTATATTGTTTATTACGGAATAATTCTCTTATTTTTTATACCTGCAGTTGTGGCCGGAAAGCGTGCTATGTGTCATTACATCTGTTGGATGGCACCTTTTATGGTGATTGGCAGTAAAATCGGAACCCTATTACATATTAAGCAATTACGATTAGAGGGGACAAAGGATAAGTGTATCAATTGCCATGCCTGTGATAAAGCTTGCCCGATGAGTCTTAAGGTGTCAGAGAAGGTGCAGACCGAGAACATGAGAGACAGTGAATGTATTCTGTGTGGTGCCTGTATAGACTGCTGTCCAAAGAAAGCAATTGTTTATAAGATGAAATAATGTTAACAAAGAATTGGAAATCAAATTGCCGTCTAAGGCGGAACTGATTTCCGGTTCATGATTCAGTTCAATAGTATGGTAGGAGGAATTCCTTTGAAAAAAACAAGATATGTGATACTAGGGCTTCTAAATGAAGAAGAAATGAGTGGCTATGATATTAAGAAGATTATAGGGATCCGGATGTCCTTCTTCTGGCAGGAGAGCTATGGGCAGATCTACCCCGAGTTGAATAAGATGAAAGAGGAAGGGCTGATCGAGCAGGTCGATACCGAGAATAAATCTAAAGCAAAATTAGAGAAAATCAGATATAAAATTACGGAGGACGGTCGGACTGAGTTCAAGCACTGGATGGAAGCGATGAATGAAAAAGATCATATCCGCAGTGAGTTTTTACTGAAGATGTATTTTGCCACAGAAGATAATTCACAGGAGATGAAAAAGCATCTTGAAGAATTTAAGCAGGAGGCTGAACAGAAGGTAATGCTGTTCGGGATGTTTCAACAGGAATTAATGGGCATCGTCGACGAACATAGTAATCATAGGCAGATTCTAAAGGTAATTGATCTCGGTTTGAGACAAGCTAAACTGTATGCCGAATGGAGTGCTTCTATGCTAGAGGATTATATATAAAGACAATTTCGTTGAGATCAAAGAAGCATGATAATAACATAATCAGAGCATAAGTCAGGAATGAAAAAAGTACTTGACATTAATCAAAACCTCGAATAGTATAGAACTAATATTTCATATTGAGAAATGTATTGATGGAGAGGATTAGATAAGGGAAGCTTATCAGAGAGGACCATCCACCGGCTGAAAGGTGGTCTAAGGCAAGCTTATTGAAGGTAGCTCCGGAACAACAGCTTTGAAGCCAACAGGTGAGTAGGAGATGTCGGGAAGTCCCGTTACAGACTAAGAGTTGATAATAAGACAGGTATTTTTACTTATTGTCATAAATAAAGGTGGTACCACGGTTCTTCGTCCTTTTCGGCGGAGAACCTTTTTTGATTCAAGCGTCCGATTCTTTTGCCTGTAATCGTATGAGAGGTTATTGCAGATAATAGAAATAAGAATCGAATTTGCTTATATGTTGCAAAGAGTAATGCAATAATAGAGTACTTTTATGGCGCTGATAGAGTAGGACTTATATTTGACTATGAGCAGGTGCTTTGAATACAATAGTATATTTTGATGACTTTTATAATTTTCGTAGTAACACTTACTTACGGATTGAAGTAATTAGTCTGGAAAATGTCCATGGAAGGACATTTTAGGTGCATGCGACAGGGAGGTCGCTATGCACCGACAGACTGGTATTACGGAAAGCCGAAAGTTAGTGTTACTAGAAAATGATAACCGGAAGAAAAATATATTATTGAATTCAAAGTACCGTCCCTAGAATAATACCGTCCCTAGAATAATACCGTCCCCAGAATAGCACCGTCCCTAGAACAAAAATTTATTCATATATCAATCTGAAAGGAAGAATACAATGGAAAAAGAACTTGCAAAAACCTATGATCCAAAAGACATTGAAGAGAGGCTGTATCATAAATGGGAGGAGAAGAAGTACTTTCATGCTGAGGTAGATCGCAGTAAGAAACCCTTCACAATCGTGATTCCACCGCCGAATATCACCGGTCAGCTTCATATGGGTCATGCGTTAGATAATACGATGCAGGATATTTTGATTCGTTTCAAGAGAATGCAGGGCTATAATGCACTGTGGCAGCCCGGTACCGATCATGCGAGTATCGCAACTGAGGTTAAGATTATTGAGCAGATGCGTAAGGAAGGGATTGCGAACAAAGAGGATATCGGCAGAGAAGCCTTCTTAGAGAGAGCCTGGGAGTGGAAGAAGGAATACGGCGGAAGAATTATCTCCCAGCTTAAGAAGCTTGGCTCCTCCTGTGATTGGGAGAGAGAGCGCTTCACTATGGATGAAGGTTGTTCTGAGGCGGTTAATGAAGTATTCATTAAGCTTTATAATGAAGGAAAGATCTATAAGGGTTCCAGAATCATCAACTGGTGTCCGGTATGCCAGACCTCGATCTCTGACGCTGAGGTTGAGCATGAGGAGCAGTCAGGGCACTTCTGGCATATCAAGTATCCGGTTGTGGGAGAGGAAGGCTTTGTTGAGGTCGCAACCACCAGACCGGAGACCATGCTTGGCGATACTGCGGTAGCAGTTCACCCTGACGACGAGAGATATCAGCACTTAATCGGCAAGACGGTTATGCTACCGCTGATGAATCGTGAGATTCCTGTAGTGGCAGATCATTATGTAGATAAAGATTTTGGAACCGGTGTGGTGAAGATTACTCCCGCACATGACCCCAATGACTTTGAGGTAGGTAAGAGACATAAGCTGCCTGAAATTAATGTCATGAATGATGATGCAACCATCAATGCAAGCGGTGGTAAATACGCCGGTATGGATCGCTACGAGGCTCGTAAGGTAATCGTGAATGAGCTGAAGGAATTAGGATTTTTAGTTAAGGTAGAGGATCATGTTCATAATGTTGGTACCCATGATCGTTGTAACACAACAGTAGAGCCACTCATCAAACAGCAATGGTTTGTTAAGATGGATGAGCTGATCAAGCCTGCAATTTATGGTGTGAAGACCGGAGATATCCAGTTTGTACCGGAACGTTTTGACAAGATCTATTTTAACTGGGCAGAGAATATCAGAGACTGGTGTATCTCCAGACAACTCTGGTGGGGTCATCGAATTCCCGCATATTACTGTGACGGTTGTGGTGAGATTATTGTATCCAGGGAAGAACCCTCCAGATGCCCGAAGTGTGGATCTGCGCACCTAAGACAGGATGAGGATACACTGGATACCTGGTTCAGCTCCGCATTATGGCCCTTTTCAACGCTCGGATGGCCGGAGAAGACAGAGGATCTGGATTATTTCTATCCGACGGATGTACTGGTAACCGGATATGATATCATCTTCTTCTGGGTACTTCGTATGGTATTCTCAGGCTATGCGCAGATGGGTAAGAAGCCCTTCAGTAAGGTATTAATACATGGTCTGGTTCGAGACTCCCAGGGTCGTAAGATGAGTAAATCACTTGGTAACGGAATTGATCCGTTGGAGGTTATTGATAAATACGGCGCTGATGCACTTCGCTTCTCCTTGATTACAGGCAATGCTCCCGGTAATGATATGCGTTTCTATTGGGAGAGAGTAGAGGCAAGCCGTAACTTTGCGAATAAGGTGTGGAATGCGTCCCGTTTCATTATGATGAATTTAGAAAAAGCAAGCATTGGCGAGACGATCGATGAGAGTTTGTTAACCTTCGCTGATAAATGGATTCTCTCCAAGGTGAATACTTTGGTTGCTGAGGCAACCGATGGTCTGGAGAATTATGATCTTGGTATCTCCGCTCAGAAGATCAATGACTTCATCTGGGAGGAATTCTGCGACTGGTATGTGGAGATGGTTAAGCCCAGATTATACAGTGAGACCGATGAGACCAAGGCAGCAGCTCTCTGGACCTTAAAGCACGTGCTCATTACCTCCCTCAAGCTGTTACATCCGTATATGCCTTTTGTTACAGAAGAAATCTTCTGTACGCTACAGGAGATGTCTGGGCAGAAGGAGACCGATTCCATAATGATCTCTCAGTGGCCGGTATACAATGAGAAGTATGAATATACGAAGGAAGCGGAAGCCGTTGAGTTAATCAAGGAAGCAGTTAAGGGTATCCGTAATGTTCGTGCAGAGATGAATGTTCCGCCGAGCAGAAAGGCTACCGTGATTGTAGTTTCCGACAGTGAGAAGCTTCGTAACATCTTTACCGAAAGCAAGGTGTTCTTTGCAACACTTGGTTATGCGAATGAAGTTCTGGTACAGCAGGATAAAACAGGAATTCCGGAAGACGCGGTATCCACTGTTGTTCCCGGTGCTGTAATCTATATTCCTTTTGCAGACCTTGTTGATATCGATAAGGAGATCGAGCGTCTGACCAAGGAGAAGGAGCGTCTGGAAGGAGAGCTGAAGCGTGTTACCGGAATGCTGGCGAACCCGAACTTTGTGAATAAGGCTCCGGAAAGCAAGCTTGCGGAAGAGAGAGCAAAGCAAGATAAATACAATGATATGATGAAACAGGTAACGGAACGTCTGGAGTATTTAAGTAAATAAAATAAGCATAATATAATAGATAGAATATAAGGAACTGCCCATGACTATGTCCGATCGATACTTTGTATCAAGCGATAGGTTATGGGCTGTTTCTTTTATAAACAGATGTAAAGATTAATATTGATTTCTTCTTTCAGTATATTTATACTAACATAAGAATGAATGGTTATATATGGAATGCCATTGAACTGAAATGATAAGCCGAATTAAGAAAGAGGGGGAAGAAAATGATTCAGTCTATCGTACATATTGCATTGGTCGTTCAGGATTATGATGAGGCGATTGCGTTCTACACGAAGAAGCTGCACTTTACTTTAGTGGAAGATACGTACCAGCCGGAGCAGGACAAGCGGTGGGTGGTAATCGCTCCTCCCGGTTCGATGGGAACCACTATTCTTCTGGCAAGAGCCTCCAAGCCGGAGCAGGAGCCTTTCATAGGAAATCAGGCCGGTGGACGTATCTTTTTGTTTCTTGGGACCGATGATTTCTGGAGAGATTTCAATGAGATGAAGAACATCGGAATCGAGTTTGTACGGGAACCCAAGGAACAAGATTATGGCGTTGTTGCTGTATTTAAGGATTTGTATGGAAATCTATGGGATCTGGTACAATTTAGGGAGACTCATCCGATGTATCCGAGGGTGAGGTAGAGGAGGAGAAGATGAATTACTTTTTGATTTATGAGGATTGTTGCTTTTATGAGATAGTAATATTAAGTTACTTTATGAAGTTTACGAATCAGGAGATGAGATTCTGTACCCCGGATGGTAAGGGAATAACTTGTATGGAAGGATTTCGAGTGGATGCGGATCTCTCGATCGATGAGCTAGACCTTTCCAATGTAAAAAGTCTGATCCTGACGGGAGGCAATATTAATAACGTCAGATCGGAGAGATTGACTAAGCTCTTTTTGGAGGCAAATGAAAAGGGTGTTTTGATCGGAGCAATTTGTGCCGGTGTGGATATCCTAGAGGAAGCGGGGCTCCTTCGTGGAATAATATCCACTCATTCCACGGAACTGGATGCTGTAACAGATCGAAATATTATAACGGCCAGAGCCAATGCTTATGTAGACTTTGCAATTGAAGTTGCAAAGAAGCAGGAATTATTCGAGGATGAAGCAGATCTTCAGGAAACGATTAACTTCTGGAAATATCACAAGAGAATGTAATAGATTCTCAATCGTTTATTCCCGGATAAGTTGCACAAGGATAACCTGAGGTCGGTTAAAAATACGTATGGGTATGATGCTTTTTCCCAAGCCTCGGCTGACGATCATCGTAGTATTGCCCATATGATATGGACCGGAGGTGTACTTCGGAAAGAGGCCCTGACCCGGAGCAATCAGACCGCCAATTCCGGGTATCCGAAATTGCCCGCCGTGAGCATGTCCTGAGAAGACCAGATCGATTCCACAGGAGCTGTAATGTTTTATATATTGTGGCTCATGTGCTAAAAGGATTTGCAATTTGTCTTCGGGAATGTCACTATTTTGATTTGACAGAGTATTGTCAGTCAGGTGGAGGTCACTAAGTCCAAGCAGATAGAAGCCAAGCTCACCTTCTTTTGTTATTTCCATAGCTCGGTTATCCATCGGGATTACGCCTAATTGCATTAATCCTCCCATTAGTTTATTCCATTCATTGCTTTTTAGTCCGGTTTCATGGTTCCCGGATACATAATAGACTGGAGCAATCTTTAGAGCTTCCTTTACAAATTCAAGAGCAATGCTGATATTCGTTTTTCTTCGGTCAATCAGATCTCCGGTTAGAACAATGATATCCGGATTGGCTTTTTTTAACTTAGCGATTAATTGCCGCTGGTTCTTGCCAAATACATTGTTGTGCAGATCGGAAACCTGAGCAATCCGAAATCCGTCAAAGTGAGCCTTTAACTGATTGGTTTTATATTGGTATTCAGTGACTTCGATTGCATTGTTTTCCCAAAGGAAGAATAGAACAATCAGTGCTGATAGGATAACTATAATAATTAATTTCTTATATTTCATACGTATAGAACACACCTCCCATCCTTACTGTTCACCTCCCATCTAAATGAGTTCGACCGTTACGTAATGCAACTAAGTAGAAACGTCTCCGATTTTGGAAACATTGATCGGACTCACATCATTATCATAGACCGGGGTGTGAACGGTAATTTTCTATTGTAAATCATAAAAGGATACCATATAATAACATTGAATATCATAAATGTAAATACTTTCCTGTCACTAATAGGAAATTTGATATACAACATAGCGGTATTACTGTTGAATCTATTCACAGTCTGAATAGATATAATTCGGATATACTTTAGTAAATCAGATTACTGAGGTTATTCAAGTCCGGAATACAAATAGTTCTGCTGTGTTGTATTTTACAATTTTATAATCTGTTTATAATGTAGTGAATTTAATATTCTGTTATGATAACGATATGAGGTCTATGAGGAACGAATAAAATCAAAACGTGATTATAGATATATTTTCAAGGAGGAAGCAATATGAAAAAAGTTTTAAAGGGTTTCATTGCACTTATTATACTGGGTATCGTCGGATTCCTGTATTATTATGTTTCGCTGCCGGCAATTAATATCCATTCACCCGGTTTTTGGTGGTTTATTCTTGCAGCTTTAATTCTTGCAGCTATCGTTGCAACCACGATATCTTATGTAGGGAAGAAGAACGGAATTTCAGGTAAGAAATCGGCGGGCCGTATCTTGACCACCATCATCACAATAGCAGCCGGAGCTATGCTGATCATCTTTGTTGTAGGAAGCATTCTTTCCTCTCCGATCGTGAATGCCAGAAAATATCAGAGACTGCTTGCAATAAACGATCGCAATTTTACGGATGATATCAAAGAAATCTCTTATAAGGAGATACCGATCCTTGATAAGGATTCTGCTATCCTCCTCGGATCGAGAAAGATGGGTAGTATTGCAGAATATGTATCACAATTTGAGGTAAGCAGTAATTATACTCAGATCAACTACCAGAGTGTTCCGGTACGGGTGACCCCTCTTCGATATGGCAATGCTTTCAAGTGGCTTACCAATCGTTCCAAAGGAATACCCGCATATATCAAGATAGATATGACAACCCAAAACGTTGAGCTGATTAAACTGTCACAGGGTATAAAATATTCCGAATCTGAGCACTTCGGTAGAAACATTTACCGGTACCTGCGGTTTAACTATCCTACTTATGTTTTTGACAGCATTAACTTCGAAATTGATGATAATGGAACGCCTTATTGGATCTGTCCGGTGAAGGATTACACCATTGGATTATTCGGAGGACAGACCATTGGCAGAGCAGTCATGGTGAATGCCATCACCGGTGAATTAGCGGACTATGCGGTCGAGGATGTTCCGACCTGGGTTGATAAAGTGTACTCAGCGGAATTACTGGTTTCTTTATATGATTATTATGGAACCCTACGACATGGTTATTGGAATTCTGTCTTCGGTCAAAGGGATGCCCTTCAGACTACTGATGGCTATAATTATATCGCCATGGAGGATGATGTTTGGGTATATACCGGTGTGACAAGTGTGGGCTCTGACGAATCCAATGTTGGCTTCGTTCTTATGAACCAACGAACCTCTGAGACAAGATTCTATTCCATCTCCGGAGCGGAGGAATTCTCTGCAATGGCTTCAGCCGAAGGTCAGGTACAGCATCTGGGATATCAGGCAACCTTCCCGCTGCTTCTCAATACAGGAGGGGAGCCCACTTATTTTATCGCACTGAAGGATGCTGCAGGATTGGTTAAGAAATATGCGATGGTTAATATAGCTCAGTATCAGATTGTAGCGATCGGCGATACCGTAAATGATTGTGAGAAGACCTATCTGGCATTGATGAAATCAAGTGGTATCAGTGTAGCAGACACCACAAAGCTTCCCAAGACTACCGGTGTAATTACAAAGATTTCTGATTGTGTTATTGATGGAAATACACATTATCTTATTCTACTGAATAGCAGTGATGAGATCTTTGATGTGGAAGTGAGTGAGTATATTAATATCATCAAATATGATATCGGAGATAGAATTACATTTTCCTATACAGCAGGGAATGCCTTTAATACGGTTCTGGGAATTGAATAAGTCAGTGAATATTGCAAACGAATCTTTAACGAATGGTTTGAAGGAGGAGTATATTCCTCGTATGTATACTTCAGCCTCATAGAGGTTAGGTTATCATGTGTGAATAAGGCTGTCTGCTTTTATAGGCAGCCTTTTTGTTAATAAGGAAACTAAAAACTATGACTTTATTAGAGGGGATATTATGAGAAGTAAAAATAAAGTAATTTGGAAAGATACGAAATTAATTCCAGTATTGATATTATCCGTAACACTCATCCTAACCTTTCTAATATACGGAGATACTTACCACCTGACAGAGGAACCGGAGGTTCTGGAGGCAGCGATCAGTGACTACATATGGAATCATGATGTGAAGGCAGAAGTAAAATTGATACATAAGGAAAATGACTGGATGTATGTTATCTATTCGGACAGTCGGTATGGGGATTGCTTCATGGGAATGGCATGGCTAAAGAGAGGATGGAATGGCAGGTATGTAATCCGAATTACGCAGTATGGTTCCGGTCCGGTTGTAGGCATGGATCTAAAGCCGGATAATAAGAATCAGGTGATTATTTATGGTCTCGTTCAGGATGGTCGTGCGGTTCGATATGAATATGCAAGATCAGTACATGATGTTTACTATGAAGTAATGTATAAAGGCAATATTGATCAAGAAGCATTCTTACATATTCAGGAGAATAAAGGAAATTGGATGACCCAATTTAGTCTCTTTGATGCGGATGGCCAAGATATTACTGACAGCTATCTGAACCGGCAGCGAAAGGATGCTCCGAGCGGCGCCACTTCAACCGCTGAATTGTTCATGGTGAATGTTTATTGTATTTTTATACTTTTGGTCGGAACCGGATTGGCTGTCGGCAGCAACAAGATGGTAAAGAGAAAAGTAGAGGAATAAAGATATGTGATAACTGGCACCTTGGCAGTACATGTTAAGGTGCCAGTCTTATATATTTGAATATCTTCTCGTATTGCAGTCGTTAGAGTAGTTGAAAGCTTAAATAATTTGCTATAGAATGTAAGGAAATGGATTATCTGGAAATATTGAGAGATAGAGGTGGAAATAATTGAAAATATTACTGGTGGAAGATGACAGTACCATAGCACTGGGCTTAGAATATGCCCTTACTCAGGAAGGCTACACCGTTCTGGTCTGTCAGGATGTTGCAACAGGAACAAGAGCGCTTAAGGAACAGAAGGTGGAGCTGTGCTTATTTGATCTGACATTACCCGACGGAAGTGGATATGAGCTTTGCAAGCTGGCAAGGGAACGCTGGGATATCCCGGTCATCATCTTAACTGCGTGCGATGAAGAGGTGAATGTGGTGATGGGTTTGGAGCTGGGGGCAGATGATTATATCACAAAGCCCTTTCGTGTCAAAGAGCTGCAAGCCAGAATTAAGACGGTGTTGCGAAGATATCAGAAGGATACTAATTCGAGGCACATTATAGAGTTGAATACCATAAGGATCAATACCATGGACGCTAAGGTGTTTAAAAATGGTCAGGAGGTCCTTCTGACCGCTTTGGAGTATCGATTACTGTTAACCTTTGCAAATAATGAAGGTCAGGTACTATCAAGAAATCAACTGCTCGAAGGAATATGGGATGTAGCAGGTGATTTTGTAAATGACAATACCCTAACGGTATACATTAAACGCCTACGAGACAAGCTGGAGGAGGACCCTCAGAACCCGATTATCATCAAGACGGTCAGAGGTCTTGGATATAAGGTATCCGGTTAACCTAGAGAGTTGTGATATTCGATTCGGTGTGACTGTAAATTACTGCTTTCACGTGTTAAGGAGGAAATATGCTTCGTAATAAAGCCTATCGTCAATTGTTTATATTACTGATTGGTATCACAATACTGGGAAGCGGAATTGGGTTTCTGATTGATTCGGCTATGGGTGTGGGGATCGGATTGATTTCTTCACTGCTAACCTTTGTTTCCTTGTGGATGACAAGAAGAAGGTATATTGAAATCAGAGAGCTTAGCGGATATCTCAGGCGAATTTATAGCGGTGATTACAGCCTGGATATAAGGGATTGTGTTGAAGGTGAGCTTAGTATTCTTAAGAATGAGATCTACAAGATGACGCTGATCCTATCCAAGCAGGCAGACCAGCTCCAATCGGAGAAGGAGCAGCTGGCCAATGCCATCTCCGACATTTCACATCAATTGAAGACACCGCTTACCTCCATGACAGTACTGGCAGATGTATTAAGCAGCGAGACACTGGAGCCGGAGAAGCGAAGAGAATTTACAAGAACCCTGGATACACAGCTGGAGCGGATGGAGTGGCTGCTGACCTCGCTGCTAAAGCTATCAAAGCTTGATGCGGGAACCATTCATTTTAAGAAGGAACAAATCAAAGCATCGGACTTGATTACGAATGCAATGAAGCCTTTACTCATACCCATGGAGCTTAAGGAGCAGGAGCTTATCCTGGAAGGTGCAGCAGAGGCATCCTTTACAGGGGATCGGAACTGGACGACAGAAGCATTGATCAATATATTAAAGAACTGTATCGAACATACGCCCCCGGGAGGCACGATAAGGATACAGACGGAGGAGAACCCAATCTATACCGGTATCATTATTACAGACACGGGTATGGGAATTGCCAAGGAGGATCTCCCATATATCTTTAAGCGGTTCTATAAGGGGAAGAATGCCTCGGAAGAGAGCGTTGGGATCGGTCTTGCTATGGCAAAAAGTATTCTTGAGAATCAGAATGGTGATATCAGTGTAACCAGCCAACCCACTCAAGGAACCAGGTTTGTAATTAAATTCTATAAGTCGCATATGTGACTAAATTGTAATATATCAGTCACCGGATCGTAATATCGTTTGGATAGACTTAGCTCATACAAAGAAGAATGGATCCGATGGAAGCGAATGTGAGGAAACAGTCGGATACCAGATGGAGGTTATGATGGAAATATTAAAAGTCGAGCATTTATCCAAACAATACGGTACCGGTGAGACAACCGTGAAAGCGCTGGATGATGTAAGCTTCAGTATCGAAAAAGGAGAGTTTGTCGCAATCATCGGACCCTCCGGTTCCGGGAAGTCAACACTACTGCATATGCTGGGTGGTGTGGATCGACCGACGGGTGGTAAGGTATATGTTGATAATACCGATATTTATCAATTAAATGAGACGCAGCTGGCAATCTTTCGCCGTAGACAGATTGGGCTGGTATACCAGTTCTACAATTTGATTCCGGTGCTAAGTGTGGAAGAGAATATTACGCTTCCTCTGCTCCTTGATGAACAGAGGGTGGACGCAAAGCAGCTGAAGAATATCGTAAAAGCTCTGGATCTTGAGAACCGCATGGGGCATCTGCCGAATCAATTATCCGGAGGCCAGCAGCAAAGAGTATCAATCGGCCGTGCTCTCATTAACAATCCCGCGATCATGTTGGCGGATGAACCCACCGGTAATCTGGACAGTAAGAACAGCAGTGAGATTATTGAGCTTTTAAAAATGTTCAATCGAACCTATAAGCAGACCCTGCTGATTATTACCCATGATGAACGGATTGCCTTGCAGGCAGACCGGATTATCGCCATAGAGGATGGACGGATCATCAAAAATGAGGTGACACGTCCATGAATATTGTAAACAGATTGACACTGCGTCAGCTAATGCTGAATAAGAAGAGGACCTTGGTGACGATAATTGGTACTATCATCTCTGCGGCTATGATTACTGCAGTTGCAACCTTGGGCTTTGCCTTTACGGATATAATGATTCGGGAATCCATCCATGAGAATGGAGAATGGCATGCCAGATTTCTGGATGTGAACCGAGAACAACTGGAGAAGATACAAGCCGATACCGGAATAAAAGGGGCAATGCTAAGCAGAGCACTGGGATATTCCTATCTGGAGGGCAGTGATAACAATAATAAGCCATATCTTTATATTATGGAGTATGATAAGTCCGGTTTGGAGAATTTCCCGATTGATATTACAGAAGGAAGATTACCGGAGAATCCCGGGGAGCTGGTAATATCGGAAGCAATCATCACTAATGCAAGAGTGGAATATAAGCCGGGTGATAATTTGAAACTTTCCATTGGAGATCGAGTGGCAGATACGGAGTCGAATCAGGAAGAGCTGGGACAGATTGCCGGTCTCCTCTGGAAGGAGGATCAAGTGGCCGAACATATAAGTGAGAGACTTTCAAGGGAGTATATCATCGTAGGCATTATGAAAAGTCCGGATTGGGAATATACCTGGGCTCCCGGATATACGGTAATTTCTTATATGGATGAAAATACCGTGACTCCTTCCGAGTTGTTCGATGTCTTTGTAACCTTCAAAAAGGTAGATAATAAGCTCTTCGATTATGCGAAAGCAATCCTGCCCGAGAATGCAATTGAATATAACAATGATTTGCTTCGGTATATGGGTGTATTTGCGGATGACTCACTCCGAAAAATGTTATATACCTTAACCGCCATCATTATGATTATTATTGTGATTGGTTCTGTGGCATTGATATACAATGCATTTGCCATCTCGGTAGCCGAACGTTCCAGATATCTTGGTATGCTGGCCAGTGTTGGAGCAACAAAGCGTCAGAAGAGAAATTCTGTGTTTTTTGAAGGTGCAGTCATCGGAATAATCAGTATACCAATTGGAATTGCCTCCGGATATCTTGGCTTAGGAATAACATATCTCTTTATTAATCCTTTAATTCGAGGAGCATTAGGTGTTGACGGGGGCTTCCGCCTTAAAGTATATCCATCCTCACTGGTAGCCTCCATTGTGATATCAGCGCTTACCATATTGATTTCAACCTATCTGCCGGCAAGGAAGGCATCGAATATCTCAGCCATCGATGCGATCCGTCAGGCAACAGAGGTAAAGATTACGAAGAGACAGGTAAAAACCGCCAGACTTACTCGCGTACTGTTTGGCATCGAAGGAGATCTGGGGCTTAAGAATCTGAAGAGAAACCGAGGTAGATATAAGGCGACCATCTTCTCACTGGTGATCAGTATGCTTCTGTTTTTGGTGGTTACCCAGTTCACGGATATGATAAGACAGTCCGTTACGATGACGCAGGATGGCATTAACTTTGATATCACTGCGACAATTAACGGTACTTCTAAGGAAAAGAATGACGTGGTGAAGAAGATTACCGCTCTTCCGAATATTAAGGGTTATACCCGTCTGGATAATATTGATGCGAGCACCTGGTTAGAAGAGAGTGAGGTAGCGGATTATTTAAAGTCCGGTGAAGCTGGTACGCTTCAGGGTGATAGATATCATTATCAGATTATTGTAAATGCGTTGGAGGATCAGGACCTGGAGGCTTATGCTAAGAAGATCGGTGTGGATTACGAGCAATTTACCACATCCGAGCTGCCGTCAGCAATCGTTATCGATCAGGTGACCTTTAAGGACTCTGCGGCAGATAAATATGTGCTGACCAAGGTTGTAAAGACAAAGGTCGGTAAGGAATATAGCTTGTTTCTTCCCTCAGATCAAGAAGAAGTCATACTTGGTAAGGTTAAGGTAGCGGCTACGACAGATCAGTTACCGATGGGAATTATGTCCTCCGGTGGAGGAGCAATATTTCATATTATTGTATCAAAGCAGGTCTTTGATCAAATGATAACGAGAAGCGGAGAAATGGCACAAGAGATGGTAAATACCAGTGTGTTCTTTAACAGCGATAACCCCCTAAAGCTTCAGGAGGAGATAGAGAAGGTACAGGAAGGCGTCGGAGTGAGTAAGCTGAGCTTATATAATTTTTATCGTTATCGTCAGCGGGAAGAGCAGATGATGATTCTGATCAATGTCTTCACCTATGCATTCTTAATTCTGATTACGGCAATCTGTATCGCAAATATCATCAATACGATTTCTACAAGCATAGCACTTCGTAAAAGAGAATTCGCCATGTTGAAATCGGTAGGCATTACCCCAAAGAGCTTTGACAAAATGCTGAATTATGAGAGTATCTTTTATGGAATGAAAGCACTTATCTATGGATTACCCATCAGTATATCCGTGATGTATCTCATTTATAAGGTGTTAATGGAAGGCTTTGAATTCGCCTTTCGCCTTCCTCTGATCAGCATTGGAATTGTTGTGATCTCTGTATTTCTGATTGTAGGAATTGCAATGCTTTATTCCAGTCATAAGGTAAGAAAGGAAAATATCATCGATGCATTAAGGCAGGAAATAATTTAATATAGACAGAATAGGACAGGAGAACCGCTGATTGCAGTTCTCCTGTCCTGGTGTTAGGATGGCGCGTCAATATAAGCAATTTGTTGAGTATATTTCATAGAAGATAACTGTTGTTATCTGGAAAAATGTACATTATTTCTGTGTTTCCATCAGTATGTTAGTATCAATTGGTTGTATTTTACAATAAAAATATAAAAATCATATTGACATATAGTATTTTTTGCTGTTATAGTAATATTATATTAATAGTTGGATTGTTACTGGCAAGCAGGCAAAACCAAATTGATGGAACATTAGGATTCCATGGATTTGGTTTTTTTTTATCTTTGGAGGTTTAAAGATGCAGGTTGAGCGGATTATCAACAATAACGTGGTAAGTGCTTATGATCCTAAGGGCAAAGAGGTTGTCATTATGGGTAAAGGCATTGGTTTCCACGCTAAGCAGGGCAAGGATATTGACCCGACTTTAATCGAAAAGATATTTTACCTTGAGAGCCAGAATGCGGTAGACAAATTCAAGGAACTGGTTGAGAATCTTCCATTGGAACATATTCAGGTATCCAATGAGATTATTACTTATGCGGATAAGGTTTTGGATTGCAGATTAAATCCAAACATTTATATTACCCTCACAGACCATATTAATTTTGCGATTGAACGTTTTCGTCAGGAGTTGTTGTTCGACAATCCTTTGTTGTGGGATGTACAACGTCTATACCGACAGGAATATCTCATCGGGGAATATGCGGTTGCTCTGATCGATAAGCGGCTTGGTATTCGTCTACCGGTAGATGAAGCAGCATCAATTGCACTTCATATTGTGAATGCGGAATATAATACCGTAATGAGTCAGACCATGAATATTACAAAAATACTTCCGCAGGTGTTACAGATCGTTAAGGACGATTTTGGAATTGTAATGGAGGCAAATTCCCTTCATTACGAGAGATTTGTTACCCATCTCAGATCCCTGGTACAACGTATCCTAAGCCGTGAGCAGCTTGATAATATTGATCTTGAGTTCTGTGAGATGGTGAAAAATCTATACCCTCAGGAATTTCGGTGTAGCGAGAAAATAACAGGGTACCTGATGGCAAGCTTTGAGGATGTTATTGTTGTTGAAGAACTGGCTATGTTGTCGATACACATCCGAAGAGTAGTACTTGGAAATCGTTCGAAGGATTAGATAGAATGGAGATTATTATGCGAAATACATGGATGGAGAAATTAGGATTTGGAAAAGACAAGAGCATAGAGATACAAGCACCGATCGAGGGAACCGTCTATGTGATTACACAAGTGAATGATCCTGTGTTTCAACAGAAGATTGTTGGTGACGGAGTGGCAATCCTGCCAAGCAGGGGCAGAGTGGTTGCGCCGGTCGGTGGCACTGTCTCACTATTGTTTGAGACGAAGCATGCGATCAGTCTGAAGTCGGAGCAGGGAGTCGAGATACTAATTCATGTAGGCCTTGATACCGTTAAGCTTCAGGGAGAGAATTTTAAGGCACATGTGAAAACCGGAGATATTGTTAAGGCCGGTGAGCTACTACTGGAATTCGATATGGAGAAGATTAAAGCAGCAGGTTATGATCTGATTACTCCGGTGGTTATCTGCAACACGGCTGATTACTCAGAATTTATACCGCACACCGGTGGTGTAAAGGAATTGGATAAGATACTGACCTTGAAGAAATGACCTGAGGCTGAAACTTTGACACGAAAGGAGGACGACTGGATGAAGGAAATCAGATATGTAGTTACGGATGAGATCGGCTTTCATGCAAGACCGGCTGGACTACTGGTGAAAACGGTTACCGGATTCGATAGTAACATTACGATAAAGAAGGGTACGATGGAAAGTAATGCGAAGAGTATCATAGGAATTATGGCTCTTGGAGTGAAAAATGGGGAAGAAGTTACTTTTATCATCGAAGGCTCTGACGAGGCGGAAGCTTCGGAAACAGTAGAAAATTTTCTAAAAGAAAATTTATAAAATAAATTATTGCTGTAGAACAGCAAAATTAAAGGAGGAGTAGACTATATGATGAAATTTTTACAAAGACTGGGAAAATCTTTGATGCTGCCGGTGGCATGTTTGCCTGTTGCAGGTATCATGATGGGTATTGGCTATTACATTGACCCGACCGGTTGGGGTGCCAACAATGTAGCAGCAGCGTTCTTAATCAAGGCAGGTGCAGCGATCCTGGATCACATTGCGATCTTATTTGCACTTGGTGTTGCAGTCGGTATGTCCGATGACAACGATGGTACAGCCGGACTTGCAGGTCTTGTATCCTGGCTGATGTTCACAACCTTACTGTCTAGCGGAGCGGTAGCAATGTTTACCGGCGCGGAAGCAGACATGGCTTTTGGTAAGATTGAAAATGTATTTATCGGTATTATTTCCGGTTTAATCGGAGCTACCTGCTATAACCGCTTTAAGGGTGTCAAACTACCGACAGCATTGGCATTCTTCAGTGGTAAGCGATGCGTAGCGATTGTTACAGCAGGTGTGACTGTAGTAGCAAGTTTAGTTTTATTCTTTGTTTGGCCCTTCCTGTATGGCGCATTGGTTTCCTTCGGTAAAGCGATTATCGGTAGCGGTGCTTTAGGAGCAGGTATCTATGGCTTTGCAAACCGTTTGTTAATCCCTACCGGTCTTCACCATGCACTTAATAATGTATTCTGGTTTGACCTTGCAGGTATTAATGACTTAGGTAATTTCTGGTCAGGAGAAGGAACCTTAGGTGAGACCGGTATGTACATGTCAGGTTTCTTCCCGGTAATGATGTTCGGTCTGCCCGGTGCAGCACTTGCAATGTATCATACCGCTAAGACGAAGAGAAAGAAGATCGCAGCATCCTTACTTATGGCAGCAGCACTCTGTTCCTTCTTAACAGGTGTAACAGAGCCCCTGGAATTCTCCTTTATGTTCCTTGCTCCTGCACTTTATTTAGTACATGCGCTTTTAACCGGTATTTCCTGTTTTATCGTCGCTTTATTACCGGCAAGAGCAGGCTTCCAGTTCAGCGCCGGCTTAATTGACTTTGTATTAAGTCTTAAGGCACCGATGGCTCAGAATCCTTGGTTATTAATCCCCATCGGCTTGGTATTCTTCGTTGTTTACTATGCAATCTTCCGTTTGATGATCACTGCGTTCAATTTGAAGACACCCGGAAGAGAAGATGAAGAGGATAACGAAGAAGAGATGCGTGCAACGCTTTCCAATAATGACTTTACAGCAGTTGCAGCTAAGGTATTAGAAGGACTTGGCGGAAAAGTTAATATTGCATCCGTTGATAATTGTGTAACCAGACTTCGTATTGAGGTTAAGGATTATACTGCAGTGAATGAAAAGAAGATTAAAGAAGCAGGCGTTGCTGGTGTAATCAGACCGAGCAAGACCAGTGTACAGGTTGTTATCGGAACTCAGGTTCAATTTGTAGCTGACGAGCTTAAGAAGATGTTATAATTTCATCGTTCAACTTTTTTCTATTATAGATAATTTGTTCCCAATTGAGAGAAGAATGCTATATAATAGCACAGAAGTGCTGCAATACCGTTATTCGTATTGCAGCACTTTTTGTTGCTCCTAAGAGGTAAAGTATGTTATAATTAGATTAAACAATCTAGAATTATGGCTTGGAGGGTTTAGGGTAAACATCAATTCAACAATGAATAGGAGAGTCTATGGGTAAAAAACAAAGAGAGCATATTGTTCAGGAACAAGTACTTTCAATGCAAAAGAATATACCGACAGTAACGAATCAATTGAAGTATGGTATTTTCACTATTTACTCACTGTTATTTGTAGCTTTTGGATTTGTGATTGATACACCGAAGGAGATTATACAAGGACTTTACCGAATTATAATTGAACCGGATTGTTTGATTACGGACTATGTAGAGATTGGTGGTATTGGGGCAGCTTTTATCAATGCCGGTAT
Source organism: Bacillota bacterium (assembly GCA_023421075.1). Taxonomy (GTDB): domain Bacteria; phylum Bacillota; class Clostridia; order Lachnospirales; family Lachnospiraceae; genus Mobilitalea. The sequence goes on along the minus strand of JAEZUM010000054.1, from coordinate 71,362 downwards.
TATCATGCTGCTTACCATTGCTATACTTTATCTCTTAAAGGTGGAGCTCAGTGGAAATTCGATTGCTGCGATCTATCTGATGGGCGGTTTTGCTTTATTTGGAAAGAATATTTTTAATATTTGGTTGATTATTCTTGGTGTTGTTATTTATGCGGTTATCAAGAAAGAAAAGCTTGCAAAGCATATACATACTGCATTTTTTGGAACCAGTCTGGCACCAATCATATCAGAGCTTTTCTTTGGTATCGAACTTGCGATGCCGTATCGAATTATTATTGGAATTGTAGTAGGCATAAGCATCGGGCTTTTACTTCCACCCTTATCAGCCTATCTGTTCAATGTTCACAAAGGGTTTAATCTATACAATGTCGGCTTCACGGCAGGATTACTGGGTACAATTTATGTATCTATCTTTCGTTCTTATGGTTTCGTATCCTATAGCCAATTAATTTGGAGTGAAGGCAATAATGTACTGTTTGGAATTTTGCTTTCCTGCATCATGCTTTCTATGCTACTATTGGGCTTCCTTCTCAATGGAAGAACCATTCAACCTATTTTTAAGCTGTTTACGTATTCGGGAATTGCTAGAAGCGATTTTGTCCTTATGGAGGATTTTGGTTCATCTCTTTTCAATATGGGTCTAAATGGTCTGGCGGCAACCTTGTATGTACTCATTGTCGGAGGCTCACTCAACGGACCGACCATGGGTGGAATTCTGACAGTAATGTGCTTCGGTGCTTACGGCAAGCACATTAAGAATATATTGCCCATATTCCTGGGTGTATATATAGGAAGCATTACAAAGGTGTGGAGTATCAACGATCCACCTATCTTGTTAGCAGCGTTATTTGGTACCGGTTTAGCTCCGATTGGAGGACATTACGGTTGGATCTATGGTGTGATCGCCGGATTTATCAATTCCTCCGTAGTACTCAACTCGGGGATTCTGCATGGAGGAATGAATCTGTATAATACTGGCTTCTCGGCAGGTATTGTTGCTGCAGTTATGATTCCGATTATTGAGGCCTTCCGACCGAGAAAAGAGAAACCAACCGAGCAGAGTAGTTAGTTTATTCCGTCCTTTCGGTCTATCCGGATAAGCCTGAATTCGTGAGGTTCCAGAGTAGCATTATAATCCAGAGTCTGGTCTGTTACCTGGTAATAAGTTTTCTTAAGAAGAGGATTGGATAAATTTTTTAATACATTTACTTCATGGGGGTTATCGAGTGCGATAGCCCCCATTTCAACCCATTTATCGAAGCAGCTTCCATAGCTTCGATTCACGATTTCCTCGGTCATCCTATATTCACCATTGGTAAGATCTACTAATGAGAAGGAAAAATCCTTGGCTGTTGTATTGGAAAATACGTGATATCGATCGGTAAAGGAGATGTTAAAGTTTATACTCTTACTATACAGCTCAGAAAAATGAAAGTAATTATATAGAATGATACTGTAATTATCATTACCTGTTTCTTTGGTAATAAAGTAACCTTCTCCGCATTGCACCAATTCCTGCTTTAGCTTCGATAGAAAAAGATAGGAATAGTAGGAGGGTTTTTTTATTCCATTTTTGGTAAAATGACCGACTCCACCATGAAATAATTCCGTAGGGAAAGGAAGCTCTTCAATCCAGTCGGATAGAGACCAATGACAGAAGCTGTCAGCTTTATCGTAATTATTCAGAATATTCCGAATAAAGTAGGTGCCCGCAAAGCAGGTGTCATTGAGCCACTCCCGGTGTGATGAGCTGAGATTCCATTCGGTTATATACAGAGGTTTCGCGGATCGTTCGGGAAGTAACTGATTTAGCTTATCCAGGTATACTCCGAACGAATCAGCATCTCGAAACAGCTTCTTGTGGTCATCTGCCAAGTGCTCCATGAAATTCATTTTCTGATTTGTGAAATCAACAGAAGTTGAATCAGACGTCGGATAGTAATGGAACAGATAAACATCCGGCATACAGTCATTGCGGTTAAAATAATCGAAGATAAACTTTATATTGTCATTTGTTACGGTATAGTTTATATATGCGGTATTTGCAAAGGAAAGATTGGGATGAACACTTTTTACCGCATTTCGCGTAATCGCATATAATTTTAAAGAAGTCTCAGGACTCTTAAAATCAAAAGGCAGATGGGATAGAGTCTCATTCCAGAAGGTAAAGATCCACCTGGAGACCTCTGTCAGACCGTATCTATTGATGACATGGCGTGTGAACTCGGTTACAAGGAACTCCCATTTGGTATCCTCCTTGGGTTCGCTCATGATAAATGGATTGGCATAAAAATCATTCTCCGGCGTTTTCGCCAGCGCTTTTGGCATAAATGAAAATTGGACCAAGGGACGAAGCTCGATGCTTAGTAAAAAATCAAGTATTTCATCCAGTATGTTGAAATTCAATATAGGCTCTCCAACAGAATTCTCCCGGTATACCATTAAAGCATCATCGAAGATGCCATGAAATTTGATATAACGAAAGCCGATTTCCTCCTGTTGTGTGGTCAGCATTTCTTGAATGTTTCGATATAAAATCTCCTTTGCACGACCTACTGAGCAAAAATTCAAACTATTATTCGTAAAAGGTTTTGTAGACTTGACACTTACTGAACCGATTTCCTGTCTAATATTCTTTGTAATCATTGTATCGGTAGTCTCGGTTGTATTCAAATAAGTAGCAAGCTTCCCGAAGATATTATATTTTTCTATATTAAGGTAATTGCTGCTTTGGTTCTTTTCGATCACATCCGGAATGTTTCCGGATTTTTTTTCTTTGCGGTATTGACTGGGCAGCATATGATACTGCTTTTTGAAAAGAGTAGCAAAGGCTCTGGGTGAGGAGAAGCCACAGTTTTCTGCTATCATCTCAATGGAATGATCCGTATACAGAAGATAACGGATCGAGTGCTTAATTCTGATTTGAGTCAGATAGTTTGAGATAGAGATCTTCATGTGTTTCTCAAAAAAGTGCGACAGATAGGACGCAGAAAGATATTCCTGCGCGGCAATATCGTTTAGCGAGATTTGTCTTGTATAGTTCTTATCGATATAATCGATTATGTTATATAAATGTTCGAGCTGCTTTTTGGAACGAACAACGGCAGGCTGCTCGGTTTTAAAATATAGTAACAGCTCATGCATTAATTTACAGGCATGAGAATAGCTGATCAACTGAGCATACTCTGAGGTACTGGAATACTGTTGGATTAATTGTGCCATTAGACTACGGATATCATCGAAATGTTTGTTGTCTCCCTGGATGCTGGAGTTACAGGAGAAAAATGCAGTTTCCGGATTGAGCCATTCCATGGGAAACATCGAAAGACGAATCTGTAATGCAAGCAACACACAGTCTTCACTATAGGTTTCATGAACCTGATTCGAATTGATCAAAATCAGATCATTTTCCTTTAGCTTAAAATGCTCATTTTCTAACCAAATATCCAGATCACCGGATAACACCAAAAGCAGCTCGATGCTTCTGTGCCAATGCCGTTGCACACTGCCTATCCGCTGGCAGAAGAGCTTCAACGGAAGGTCTTTGCTATATTCTATAATCTCATGGATACTGTCCATAGAGCCTCCTCCTGATCATCTGATGGTAGATACAACATCGTAGCCTATCTTAAAAGTCATTAGCTATAGCCTAATATAACATATCAAAAAAGATACAACAAGTGTAACTGCAATATTTTTAGATTTTTATTTCTGTAATAATAGCGTGGATAAGAAAATAGCAGAAATATGTACATAAATACTACGGTTATGAAGTTGTAAAAATGGAGCATCATATGTAGAATGTTGATATAACATATGATAAAAGGCAGAAGGAGGGTTGCGAATGAATCAGGTGAAAGGATTAATTTTTGATTTGGATGGTGTGATTGTCGATACAGCCAAATACCATTATCTTGCATGGAAGGATTTGGCCGATGAGCTTAATATTGTATTTACAGAAAAAGATAATGAGCGTTTAAAGGGTGTGAGCAGGTTGAAATCGCTGGAGATCATCCTGGAAATCGGTAATCAATCAATGTCCGAGGAAGAAAAAGAAAAATATTGCAGTAAAAAGAATGATGCCTATCTGGAGTATATCTATCGATTAAAGGAAGAAGAGGTACTACCTGGAGTTAAGAAGTTTCTGCAGGACGCAAGAAGCAAAGGATATAAGATAGCTTTGGGCTCGGCCAGTAAGAATGCGAATCTGATCTTATCGAAGTTAAATCTATTGACATTCTTTGATTCAATTATAGACGGTACTAAGGTAGAAAAGGCGAAGCCGGATCCGGAGGTATTCTTATTAGGTGCGAAGGAATTAAACCTTCACGCAAAGGAATGTATTGTATTTGAAGATGCTGTGGCTGGGGTGGAGGCTGCACATAACGGAGGTATGAAGGCGGTTGGAATAGGCACCCCGGAAAATCTCCCGAATGCAGAGCTTTGTATACCGGGCTTAAAGGATATCCATATGGAAGATCTGATTTCACAACTAAGTTCATAAAAAAGCATTTCAAATAATGAAAGAATTGCTTAATGAGTTACTTAAGTATTTTAAATTACCGCCAAAAATGGCAGACGGAGGGTGTTATTATGGATTATAAGTTATTGGAGAAAAAACCGTTCAATTTAGACAAGGAAGGAATCGCTTGGGTTAAGAACACGCTGGAGAATATGTCCACCGAGGAAAAAATCGGTCAGCTGTTTTGCTTAATTGCATATGACAGTTCTGAGGAAGTGTTGAAGCCATTTGTAGAGAAGTACAAAATCGGTGGTTGTATGGGAAGACCAATGCCACTGGAGGAAATCAGCGGAACAATCAGATGTTTGCAGGAGAATTCCCAAATTCCGCTTCTTATTGCGGCGAATTTTGAGGCAGGTGGTGACGGTCTGATTAAGGAAGGGACAAACATCGGACCCAATATGCAGATCGGTGCAACGGGTAATCCGGAATTTGCCGGAAAGCTGGGTTATGTATGCGGGCGTGAAGGAAGTGCGATAGGAGCCAATTGGGCCTTTGCACCGGTTATTGATATCGATAAGAATTTCCGTAATCCGATCATGGCGACCAGATTATTTGGTTCCGATGATAAGCTGGTGAAGGATTGTGGTGTAGCATATACGAAAGCATGTCAAGAACAAGGGATGGCTGTATCCATCAAGCATTTTCCGGGAGATGGCGTGGATGAAAGAGACCAGCACCTGGTTACCAGTGTCAATACCTTATCCTGTGAAGAATGGGATGCAACCTTCGGAGAGGCCTATAAGGCCTGTATCGAAGAGGGTGCCATGACGGTTATGGTGGGTCATATTATGCAACCTGCTTATAGCAAACGGTTATGTCCCGGCATTAAAGATGAGGATATTATGCCTGCAACTCTGGCACCGGAATTGGTCAATGGACTGTTGAGAGACAAATTGGGATTTAACGGCATGATCGTAACCGATGCAACCACTATGGCCGGAATGTGTATTCCGATGAGCCGTAAAAAGGCAGTTCCTTATACGATTGCTGCAGGCTGCGATATGTTCCTATTTACAAAGAACCTGGAAGAAGATTATGGATATATGAAAGCGGGTGTGGAGGATAATACAATCACTCCACAGCGATTGGATGAAGCAGTGCTTCGAATTCTTGGACTAAAAGCAGCTCTTAAGCTCCCTCAGAAGAAAGCAGACGGCACCTTGATTCCGGATATAAACAAAGCAAGAGAAATCATCGGGTGCAAGGAGCATAAGGATCTGGAACTGGATTGTGCCGATCATGCGGTAACCTTAGTAAAGAATAAGCAAGGCTTGTTACCTCTGAAAGTAGAGGATTACCGAAGAGTACTGTTATATCCGATCACCTCCGGAGAGAATGCGCTTGGTTATGCAGGGGGTGAAGATGTAACTCAGGTTATGAAGGATGCATTAGAAAAGGAAGGCTTTAAGGTTGATGTGTTTGAACCGGAGCAGGGTATGGAAGGAAGGACAGCGAAATATCAGGATATGCTTGATAAATATGACCTACTATTATATGTTGCCAATATGATCACAAAGAGCAATCAGACAGTAGTACGTATAGAATGGGCGCAACCAATGGGAGCGAATTGTCCCAACTATCAGACCGATATACCGACCATTTTTGTCTCCTTTGCGAATCCTTATCATCTGATTGATGTGCCGAGAATCAGAACCTATATTAACGCCTATAAATTTAAACAGGTAAATGTGGATGCGGTTATTGATAAAATGCTTGGAAGAAGTGATTTTAAGGGCAAAGACCCGGTGGATTCCTTTGTTGGCATGTGGGATACAAGATTGTAAATTGAACAGGGTCTTGGTCTGATGCAAAATCGAGAGCAGTGCTATCCATGCGAACCGATAAACTATGATGGAGATAAATATGAGACATAAGAAAATATTTTATGGATGGATTTTGTCGGTAGCCTGTTTTTTCATACTTGGGGTAACCTTAGGCTTATATAACAATTGCATCATAGCTTTTGTTGAACCTGTAACCAGAAGCTTGAAGCTGTCCAGAAGCAGCTTCTTGCTGACGGTAACAATAAGGTCCCTTGTGGTAGTTGTTTCAATCCCTGTTTTTACGAAGCTGTATAAAAAGTACTCATTAAAGAGTATTATGATTGCCTGTGCGGTAATTTGCTCCGGATGTATCTATCTAAATTCATTTTGTACTCAGATATGGCAGTTTTACATATTATCCGTTATTTACGGGTTCTTTGCCACGGGTATTGGAACACTCACGGTTAGCGCCTTAATCGGAGCATGGTTTCAGTGGAAAAGAGCAACGGCCATCGGGATCGCTTTTGCCGGATCCGGTATCGTATCCTCACTAATTACACCGGTGGTCAATAATATAATCAACAATGCTTCCTGGCAGGATGGATATCGTTTCATCGGTATCCTTGGGCTATTGATTTTATTAATCATGATTATTCTTTTTGTGAAGGATAGCCCTGAGAAAGTTGGAATGAAACCATTGGTACAGCGGACGATCCATCATAATCTACATTCGGATCAAGCTGAGAGAGTAATCATAATGTCTGAAAAACCCAGGCAAAAGGAGACGAGAGTGAAATCTCTGTTATTTCTCTGTGGATTTACAGTTATGTTCCTTATCGTATTAATTGTCATGGGAATTCAGCAGCATATCATGGCTTCACTCACGGATGCAGGATATTCGGTGGCCCGGATTTCCGCGGTGATGTCAATCTATCTTGGAGTTTTGACCTTTACTAAAATATTATGGGGATATATCTATGATAAGGTAAGTGTATTCATCTCCTTTTGCCTGATTTCCATATCACTCCTGCTGTCGGGCATTACCTTTGGCCTGGCTCAACAGTATGAGATCTTCACCTGGATCTTTGCAATTGTGTTCAGCTTTGGATTTGCACATGGAACGGTAACAATGTCGCATATAGTAACTAGCTTTTTTGATGATTCCTATTATGTGGATATCTGTGGATATTTTACAATTGCAGGAACGCTAGGTGCTTCTTTTGGTCCCTTGCTGAGTAGTTATGTTTATGATAGGACCCGGAATTACACCATAGCGATATGGATCTATATTGCATTATCCATTGTTATTCTTGGTATTCTGACACTGGGATGGTTTCGAATGAAGAGGTACCAAGAGGCTGTTGCATAAATATATAGTATAAAGAAGGAAAGGACAACATGCATCCCTCACACACAGGTTGCCTGACATCTTATTGTTTTATATGCCATTATCAAACAGGAATGTTTGCTTCTGTCATACAAAATCAATAATCTGTCCGTCAAACAGTGTATTATGGGATACATGTTGTCCTTTCCTTCAAATTAAACTTATGTTTTGCAACAGCCACCTATATTTTTCTCTTTCCTTTTGTTGCATAATAATCGGTTCTTGGAATCCAGTCTAGGAAAGCCTCAACCTGCATATCCCAGAAGCGCCATTCATGACCAAACTTCGGAAGAGATATCCAAGTTATATCTGCTCCCATTTCGATCAACTGATCTTTGAATTTTAGATTATCCTGATATAAGAAATCCTCTTCGCCACAGGCTATGTAAGCTTTGGGAAATTGTTTGCTGTGTTCAACAATATCTCTTGCCAATGAGTAGGGATCATACTTAGGATTCATTGGTTCTTCCTTTCCCGATAAGAAAGCAGGATTCATGGATACAGCCGCAGAGAAGGCACCATAAGCTGCAAAATGCTCCGGTCGACTCAGAGCATGAACGAAGCTTCCATAGCCGCCCATTGAGAGGCCTGCGATATAGGTATCTTCCCGCTTGTCAGACACAGGAAACATAGCACAGATAAATTCCGGAAGTTCCTTAGATATAAACTCATAGAACTGATCACCAGAGGGATGGTTGATATAGGCCTTATTTTCGGCTGATAACATGACTACCGATATATTCCGTTCTTCTGCATATAATTCTACATTGGAATAGCCGGTCCAGGTTGCATGGTTGTTTCCCATGCCATGAAGTAGATATAATACGGGGTATTTGGCGGGTGCGATATGGCTTGGTCCAGCTCCCTCCATACCGAAGGATTCCGGAATCGTCGGTGACGGTATAATTACCGTGAGATCTACTGTTCGTTTTAGGGTATAGGATATTACATTACAAGTGAATTTGGCCATAATATTCGTCCTTTCATTATAAGATTGTTAAAAGCATTGTCAGTTAATGACTGCATTTATTATATATTATTGATAATAGATATGATATGGATAAACCATATAAAAACATAATGATGAAATTAGGCACTCTCTACATCTGTTTTGTTGTATAAATAGTATGGATTCTTCCTTGTATGGTATATGCCGATTGTATATAATGACGGTGCAGAACAGAAACAACGTCTTAAAAAAAGCAATATAAAAATTAGGAGGAAGGTTAAATGAAGAAAAAAAGTCTGGCCTTATTACTAGTAATGGCAATGATCGTATCAATGTTAACAGCCTGCGGGGGAAAATCAGAAGATTCCAAGGTTGATACGGATAAGGAAGAGGCTGTGAATACGACAGCTCCTGCAGATACGCAACAGACAGCAGATGCGGTAGATCCTTCGAAGGAGGCAGAATATCATGCTACACTGATGTATTTTGTAGCCTCGGACTCTGCAGATCAGTCCTTAGTGAATGATGAAATAAATAAGCTGGCGAAGGAACAATTGAATATGACAATTGATTTACTTCCGGTAACCTTAGGTACTTATAGTCAACAGATACAATTAATGCTATCCGGTGGCGAACCTCTGGATGTCTTCCCGATCTTTGGAACAAATGCAGGTACCTACATTGAGAGTCAGTATATTGTCAATCTAGCAGACACTATGTATACCAGAGGCAAGGGAATCTTGGAGAATGTAGGTGAGGATGATGTATGGTGCTCCAGCATCGGAGACTTCGTTTGGGGTGTTACAACTATGAGAGAGAGAGCCAACCCTTGCGGTCTGGTTATGAGAACCGATATCTTGAATGAGGTTGGGGTAAAAGCAGAGGAGTTGAAGACTCTTGATGACATCACATCACTTTATGAAAAGGTCAGCGCTCTTCATCCTGAAATGACTTTATATGGCGGAGCGAAAGGTCTGGCAATCGCTCAAATACCGAATACCTATGATACTCTAGGCGACAGTTTTGGTGTATTGATGAATCAGGGACAAACTACTACAGTTACAAATTGGTATGAATCAGAGGAATTCAAGAACTTAGTTCATTATATGAGAGATTGGTTTGAAAAAGGATATACCTCCCAGGATATGCCTACTTCTACGGATTCAGGTGAAGTACTGATGAGAGCCGGCAATCTGTTTTCCTTCTCTTGCTGGGTAAAACCGAATTCAAAATCAGAAAAGGATGCTATGACAGGTTATGATACTACGATAATCCAAATAACCGAACCGATGTTATCCACTAGTCTCACTGCCGGACTTGGCTATGCAATTGCAAATAATTCAGAGAAGCCGGAACGAGCGATGGATCTGCTGAACTGGTTATACAGCAATAAGGAAGTAAATGATCTGTTGAACTGGGGTGTTGAGGGTACTCATTGGACTTTGCAGGAGGATGGAACAATTAATTATCCGGAAGGTGTGACTGCAGAAAGCTGTGGTTATCATCAGGATTTCGGATGGGCACTTCCGAACCAATTTATCTCCCATGTCTGGAACGGAAATAATCCGAATGTATTCGGTGACTATCAAAGTATAAGAGATAATGCTGTTAAATCAAAGGCATATGGCTTCAGCTTTAATACTGCTCCTGTTATCAATGAAATAGCAGCCGTAACTTCTGTAAGTGAACAGTATTTATCAGCAATTTGTACCGGTTCCGTAGATCCGGAAAGTGCAATCACGGAATTTAATCAGAAGTTATATGAGGCAGGACTCCAAAAGATTATTGATGAAAAGCAGACACAGCTTGATGCCTGGTTAGCTTCCAAAGCTCAATAAACCTTCGTTGAAACGATAGATTGCCCGCTTGGCGAATTTTGTATGATCATAAATTGTGGCTGTTTCATAAAAAAGAAGATATCCTAATGAGACAGCCACTTTAAAAATGCGATGATAAGGCAATTCCATCGATGAAGAACGAAGCAAACGTATTTCTTACAAGGAGGCAGCAATTTGAATACTGGGTTAAAGAAGAGAAATTCTGTAATCGGATTCATCAATCAGATAAAAAAGTATGGAGTATTATATTTGTTACTCCTTCCAGGTATGGTTTATTTTTTTATTAATAATTATATCCCCATGGCTGGAGTTGTCGTCGCGTTTAAAAAGTATAATGTTAAGCAAGGAATATTTGGAAGTCCCTGGTGTGCTCTGGATAACTTTGTTTATTTGTTCAAGAATGATGCATGGATGATTATCCGTAATACCCTAGGCTATAATGTATTGTTCATTATCTTAAATAATATCGTCGGTATAACAATCGCTATCTTAATTAGTGATATTGCTTCAAAACAGGCAAAAAAACTTTATCAAAGCGCTATCATGCTACCGTTTCTGATTTCTATCGTGATAGTAAGTTATATAGTGTATGCCTTCCTCAGCGTAGAAAACGGGATGATAAACAATAATATTCTAAAACCGTTGGGATTGGATCCGATTGCTTGGTATTCGCAGCCGAAGTACTGGCCATTTATTCTTACTTTCGTGAATTTATGGAAGGGTATGGGCTACGGATGTTTGATATACATAGCAGGAATTGCAGGGATTGACCGTTCTTTTTATGAGGCAGCTCAGCTTGACGGAGCAACGAGATGGCAGTGTGTTACCAGAATTACAATACCTTGCCTGGTGCCGGCTATTATCACTTTATTACTCTTAAGTGTAGGGCGTATTTTTTATTCGGATTTCGGATTGTTCTATCAGGTTCCTCAGAATTCTGGAGCATTATTCGATGCCACGAATACCATCGATACCTATGTTTACCGATCCTTACTATCAGCCGGTGGATTGGGACGCTCGTCTGCAGCCGGTGTATTCCAATCCTTTGTTGGATTTATATTGGTAATGGGATCAAACATGGTCGTAAGAAAAGCCAGTAAAGATAATGCATTATTTTAAGGAGGAGCAAGATGGTAAAGTCAAAAAGCTTTATAAAATATCAGGCTATTATTAACATAGCTTTAATCATTATTACTTTAATCATGATATTACCTTTGGTTTTATTATTTATGTCCTCGGTATCCTCGGAAAGCTCCCTGCTGAATAACGGATATTCTTTTTTCCCGGAAAAATTTAGTTTGAATGCTTATCAATATATCATGAATAATGGAAGAACCATATTTCAGGCATACGGAGTCACTGTTATTGTAACGGTAATCGGTACTTTACTAAATATTTCATTATCCTGTATGATGGCCTTCGCCCTTTCTGTTAAGAAGTTACCCTTTCGGAGAATTATCAGTTTTTATGTATTTTTTACTATGCTGTTTAATGGTGGTCTGGTGCCCGCATATTTAATGTGGACAGGTACCTTTCATATCAAGAATACGTTATTCGCATTGATTGTACCGAATTTTATGCTCAGTGCAATGAATGTCATGCTGATCCGAAGCTTCTTTGCTACCAGTATACCGGAAGCATTATATGAGGCTGCTCAGATTGATGGAGCGGGATATCTTCGTATATTTAAAAATATTGTGGTACCGCTCGGGAAACCAATTGTTGTTACGATTGGCCTATTCTCTGGATTGACATACTGGAATGATTGGACCAATGGTTTATATTACATAACAAAAACACAATATCTGAGTATTCAGACCTTGCTCAATCGAATGATTCAAGATATCCAGGCGATTCAGGCGAATGCCTCTGCAGCATCAAATGCAGCAGCAATTGCAATTCCAGCGATATCCATCAGGATGGCAATCGCGTTTGTTGCTTTGCTTCCAATCCTGGTGATTTATCCGTTTTTACAAAAATATTTTGCCAACGGTATTGCACTCGGAGCGGTTAAAGGTTAAGATTTTTCAATGAAAGATTTGAGTTTAGGATTACTCCGGCTGCGTTAACATGTAATAGTAGATATCAATAATGGAGACTGCTTCAAAATTACGTATTTTGAAGCAGCCTCCCTTTGCCGTGAAAGGATTAACATTTTGGATAAAAATAGGGTTAATAAGACAATTTCATTATCGCGCGTATACCGGAACATGATATTAATCATGGTACCGGTTTTAATGATTGGTGCGATAACCAGCATATCTTTGGGACGCAGCATACAACGTCAATCCCTGCAGGTACTGCGCGGCAATATGGACCTTCAGGTGAAAAACTTGATGGATAACCTGAGCAATATTAACTATTGTTTAATGTCCAACCTTAACTCCAATGGAGATCTTGAGGATGCAATTCTTGAAGAAAATATTTATAGCAAGTACAACGCAATCACTAATCTGAAGAATGATTTTATTGAATATCGGCATTATTTCGGCAGTGATTACAATTTCTTTGCCTATGATTCTGGAGCCGGGAAGCTATATGCGGATTCACCGGATAATATAGATTTTAAGAGCTATCTGGAGATCCAGAAGGCCATCGAAAAATGTATGGTCACCGGAAGAGAGAAAGATTTTCAAGCCGCCAACCGGAAGTGGAACCTGATAAAAACGGCTTCCGGAATAGAAGTACTGGTTAAAATCTATTCCAATTCAGGTAAAACTATTGGGTGCTTTGTTCTGCTTGATGCGATTGAAGATATGTTTGGTGTGAATAACTATTCGGACAACAATTCGTTTATGTTTCTGGTAGCAGATAACAAATTACTGAACCAGGAGCAATTGTATGTCAAGGAATTTGGTGATAAGGAAATCAAAACCTACCTGGCTAAGTCAGGGGAAAAGGTCGGGGGCTATGATATCTATCTTTATAGCTTTAATAAAGGTTCTTTTTCCATACTTAGTATTATTGATACCATGGGAAATTACACCGATACACTAAGGGTATTAAGTGCCTTCATCGTATTGTTATTCATAGTTCTTGGGGTTGGTATCATCACTTTAATCTATATCCGAGATAAGTTGATACACCCAATCCATGTGTTTGTTGATAATCTTCAGGATACGAATGCATTACAGGGTTATCATGATGATCTTCGTTTCGCTGAGCTGAAGCAGGCAGAGGGACTGTTTCAAAAGGCCAGGCAGCAGATAAAGGAGCTAAAGATAGCAATCTACGAGCAGGAGCTTTCGAAAAAGCGGTTGGAGGTGGATTATTTCCAGGTACAGATTAAACCTCATTTTTATCTGAACTGCTTGAATATTATCTATAACATGGCACAGTCCGGACGCTTTGAGGAGATTCAGCAGTTGTCAATGGAGGTATCCAATTATATGAGGACTTTGTTTCGTAGCGGTATGGACTTTATATCCGTGAAGGAAGAAATGGAGCATCTCAAAGGTTATCTCAATATACAGGAATTACGATATTCGGGAAATTTTACTTATAAAATTGAGGTAGCAGAGGAAGTCCTGGATTATCGGATATTACCATTGATTGTGCATACACTTGTAGAGAATTCTATTAAACATACCATCATGAAGAATAGTGTCATCCATATTGAGATATCCGTATTACGGATCTTTATGAGAGATGAGGAGTACATAAAAATTCTCGTATGGGATACAGGGGATGGCTTCTCGGAGGAGGTGTTGACTGCACTGAAAGCCGGTAATAAGCTATCCTCCCGAAGGGATGGAGGTAGGATTGGACTCAGCAACATGATGCAGCGTCTGGAATATGTATATAAAAAACGAGCAATACTGGAGTTTGCCAATCGGCTCGAAGGCGGTGCTATTGTGGAAATCTTGGTACCGGTAGATATAGTGGAGGAGGGGTGGAATGAATCTGTTGATTGTTGATGATGATAAATATGTGCTCGAAGGAGTTGTGAACGGCATTGAATGGAGCAGTCTTCCCATTGATAACATTTATACTGCGGTTGGAACCTATCAAGCGAGGGATATTTTATTAAAGTATCAGATAGATATTCTACTGTGCGATATCGAGATTCCAAATGAGAGCGGGTTAGATCTGGTGGAATGGATCCGCGAGCATGAATTTGCGATCCATGTGATTTTCTTTACCAGTTTCGCAGATTTTAGTTATGCACAACGTGCAATTCAACTAAAAAGCTTTGATTATATCTTGAAGCCAGTCGCCTATGAGAAACTGGCTGAAGTACTTCTACGTGCCTGTAAGGCGGTGGAGCAGCAGAAGGATCATACCAAATATCAGAAAATAGGCAAATATTGGTTTAGTAATCAGGATAGCCGGAAAGAAAACTTCTGGGAAAAGTTACTTACCAGAAGGAAACCTTTTGCAGCAGAGGAAATCTATGAACTGGTAGACAAGGAGATGCTGGATTATAAACCGGAAGAAGAATTCCTGGTATTGGCTGTTGATTTCCATAGTGAAAGAATGACGGAAGCAGCTCTGGATCAAAATCTATACAGCAATAAAATAAGAAAATTACTGGAAAAGTTCTTTACGGATAAAAAAACTGATATCGAGGTATTTCTTCAGGTGACCGTATTAAAATGGTATCTCGTTCTTCGCTTTCGACATAGAAGGATGGAGAAAGAATACTTAAGAGAGATTGGAAAAGCTGTTTTAGACACATCCCGGAACGGTATCGGAGTAAGTGGAAGCCTCTATTACTCTGAAATAGTATCTTTAGAAGGTATTTATGATCAAATGGAGCGAATCAAGGAGATGTACTTCCATAACTTGGGGTTCCGAGAGGATGTATTCTTTACAGATGATTTTAAAAAAAGAAAGATAAGCTATCAGAAACCGGATATGAAGCAGCTGGAATTATTATTGTCCTTAGAGGAGGAAGAGAAAGCAACCACTTTTATTGAGGAATATCTGAATTACCATTCCAGATACTACGAGCTCAATAAGGAGATTCTACAATGTTTTCTATTTGATATTATGCAATCGATATTTTCACTGCTTAGAGAAAAACAGATTGAGGCACATCAACTGTTTGATGATGCCAATACGAGGCAATTGTACGAGAAGGCATTAGACAGCATCACAGATATGAATTCTTATGTGAACCATTTGATTTGCAGATCCATTGAGTATGGTAAATATATAGGAGAGCCTGATAATGTCATCGATAAAATTGTAAGATACATCGATGAACACCTTAATGAGAATATCACCCGAAGTGATTTGGCACAATTGGTATATCTGAACCCCGACTATATGGCGCGTTTATTTAAAAGCGAAAGAGGAATACCTCTTGTAACTTATATTAATAATAAACGGATGGATAAGGCGAGGGAGCTACTTTTGACGACCAAAGAACCGATCTGTGTTATTGCTTCCAAGACCGGCTTTCCAACCAATTCTTATTTCTCAAAAAAGTTTAAGGAATATTATGGTGTTCTTCCTGCAGACTTTAAGAAGTCAGGTATGATATAGTAATTCGGTGAGATCCCTTTTTATACTTGCACATGGGAGAATTTTTCGGTATTATATCTATAACAGTAAATCTCGCATAAATATTCCATAATTATTTCTCGGATATTATTATGTGATTTATTTATGTGGATCGTTTATTTAATTCATTGGATTGGAAGAGAGGTTATCTATATGCTGCAGGATGAATATATCAGCTTTACGATTGAGAGACAAAAGCATATCGCGCTCATAGCACATGACAGTAAAAAGAAAGAATTGGTGGAATGGGTAGAGACAAATAAGGACATTTTAAAGAATCACTTTTTATGCGGGACGGGTACCACGGCCAGAATGATTGCAGATAAGACGGAGCTTCCGGTAAAGGCTTATAATAGCGGCCCTCTGGGTGGTGACCAACAGATTGGTTCCAGAATTGTGGAAGGCAATATCGATTTTGTTATCTTCTTCTGGGATCCCCTGGAATCACAGCCTCATGATCCTGATGTAAAGGCATTGCTTCGTATTGCTGCTGTATATGATATCCCGGTAGCGAATAACAAAGCTACGGCAGACTTTATGATAACCTCCAGATATATGAACGAGGAATATGAGAGAAAAGTTCTGAATTACAACGCGATCATTCAGCGTCGGATCAAAGAATTAAGCTAGAATAATACAAGTGTGAAACATAATAGATAGAATCTTATGTAGTCCATCGAATGTATGAATATAAAAAATGAGCCATAGTCCGAAGACCTTAGATATAAAGTCTTCGAAGCTGTGGCTCTTCTCTTATCTTGATTCGCTATGAGACATTTTGATTCCCGGCAAATACTAATTGATACTCTCGGTAAGGCTGTCAATGAAGTACTTGGCAGCATCGGAAAGAGGGATATCCGTATTATAAGCAGCAACCAACATACGGGAGGGAATCTCCTTTGTGGTGTTAATAACAGCCAGATGGCTAAGCTCCATAACACAGAAATCAGGTATAAAGGCAATGCCTAAGCCGATCTTTGCTAGGTCAATCAGCAGGTCATTACTGCTGAGCTCAATGGCAGGTACCAGATCCAGTGAATTCTCCAGGAACAGGTTGTGAAGGAACATACTCGTAGTTGAACGCTTATCCAACATCAGAATTGGGTTCTGCTGGAGCTCCTGAAGACTGATCGGACGATCTGTTAAAGGAAATGCTTCCGGATTGGCGATGAAAATATCACGAAATTCCTTCACCGGAAGGATCTGCATCATATTATTCAGAGCGGAATTCGGTGAGTTCGTTACGATTACATCCACATCATTGCGTTCCAAAAGCTTTGCGCACTGTAAGGAGGTAGCATTGGTTACCTTGATATGAATGTTGGGGTACTTTTTATGAAAATTATTTAAGTAGGGAACCAGATAGTAGCGGCAGATGGTATCACTGGCACCGATTCTTAATTGAACACCACTCTTCGGGTCAGCGCAGAGTTGGTTTTCACCTCTGCTGATCAGATTAATGGCTGGTTCGATGTGCTTGAGTAACAGCTCTCCTTCCTTCGTTAGCGCCACACGCTTCGTGCTTCGAATAAAGAGGGTCTGATTCAGACGCTTCTCCAGAGTCTTTATCGACTGGCTTACTGCAGACTGCGAAATAAATAAAGTATCTGCTGCTTCCGAAAAGCTCAGACTTTTCGCGACATGATAAAATACCTTATACAATTCATAATTGATATCCATTTGCTTCTCCTTCTCTTAATGATACGTATATTATTCATAGGCTTTTATAGATAAATTTAGTGTCTTTTTTGCTTCATATAATGCGAGATCAGCATGCTTAAGCATGGCAGAGGAGTCGATGCCATCCACCGGGAAGACAGAAATTCCATAGCTTGCATTGAGTCGGAATTCTGTTTCACCAAATCGAAAAGGTTCCGAGAAGCATTCTCTGATCTGTTCGATTTCTGACATCAGTGCGAGTTTGTCCATATCTCTTCGTATGAGCATCGCAAATTCATCTCCATCAATTCTAGCAAGGATATCTTCTTCCTTAAGATGCTTCTTGACGTGACCGGTTGCAAAAAGCAGATATTGATCTCCGGCCTTATAACCTTGTGTATTGTTTAGAACCTGAAAGGAATCAATATCAAACAAAATAAGAACGAAGGATTTTGTTTTACGAGTACAAAGTTCGATCATCTGATTCAGATTCTCAATAAACATCGTGCGGTTTGGTAATCCGGTTAGCGTATCATAATAAGCAAGGGAATGAAGTCGTTGTTCTCCGGCGATAAACCTCTGGTTATAATTCACTAACTGCTGGTTCTGTTCCCGAAGCTCATCCTCAGAGGCGATTAATTCTTCGTAAAGGGCAGTAATATCACTTTTTTGGTCATTTACCAGGAGATACTGCTTATAGAGGTTCTCATAGCGATCCTTATTGATCTTATGCGATATGCTTAAGATAAGGAAAAGCAATACCAGAAGGAAGGTCTGGGGGACTAAATAGTATAAAGAAATCTCATATACAAAGTCTTTTGTATTAAATATTGTATAAAGGCAGGCGATAATTGTTACCGTAGTAATATAAACCGCCATATCCTTGCGCAGACGGGACATGGAGAAGATAATCTGAATCACTGCGATTGTCCATACGGCAGGGCCAACGATATGATATATACGGATATATATAAATAGGAACCAGAAGATAAAAAGGCCTGTCAAGATCATGGATACTAATGCAACCCTAAGCTTTGCTCTGCGAAGCAGCTCAAAGGAGATGCCTATGATCAAAAAGAATAGCATGTTTATGAAGAGGTTGATTTTGTTATCTGTTTTATAAAATAGAACATGCAGAAGACTGATAAAGGTACCAAGAAACATAAGAGGTGATGACAGCATACAGGCAAGCTGATTCTCATAATAGGTGATCTGATTGATATCGTAAGTATTGTTAATAGCTTTTATCGTCTCGGGTACGTTTTTCTTAACATCGTATTGTACATCCATGGTTCTTTTCCTTTATGATATAGAAATATTGTAGAAATTATCACTCGTTATCTATTAGTTGGTCTAATAAAAAGATTAACATATATTAATTTTGATTATAAGACATGTTATGCTATAATGCAAGAGAATGATACGATGGAAGGGCTAAAACCCATGGAAAAGCCTTTGACAGCATAATTCACACTGCTTCGGATAAAAGGAGACCTGTATGAATAACGTAAAAAGAATTTATGTAGAAAAGAGACCCAAGTATGCTGTAAGAGCTACAGAATTGCTCACAGAGCTTCGCAGCTATTTAGGAATGAAGGGTATAGATCAGGTAAGGGTTTTAATACGCTATGATATAGAGAATATCAGTGATGAGACCTATCAGAAAGCACTTGGAACCGTATTTTCCGAGCCGCCGTTGGATCAGTTGTTTGAAGAACAGTTTGAGGCTGAGGAAACGAGTTGCATCTTTACAGTGGAATATCTTCCCGGCCAATTCGACCAAAGAGCCGATTCTGCAGAGCAATGTGTCAAGCTTCTGAATGAGAAAGAGGAGCCGGTCATCCGTTCAGCTACTACCTATGTGTTATCCGGTGCTATCTCAGAAGAGGATATTGAGCGTATCAAAAGCTACTGTATCAACCCTGTGGATTCCAGAGAAGCCGGAGAAGAGAAACCAAAGACTCTGGTGACACAGTTTGAGGAGCCGGAAGAAGTCCTCCTTCTGGAAGGCTTCAATGAACACGCGGAAGAAGAATTGAATAAGCTTTATACATCCTTGAATTTGGCAATGACCTTTCAGGATTTTAAACATATCCAGAATTATTTCAAGGAGGAGGAGAAACGTGACCCGTTCATGACTGAGATCAGGGTATTGGATACCTATTGGTCCGATCATTGTCGTCACACTACCTTCTTGACGGAGCTTAAGGATATCAAAATCGAAGAAGGCTATTATACACAGCCTATTCAGGCCGCTTATCAGAGTTATCTGGAGGAGCGGGAGAAGCTTTATGTCGGAAGAGATGACAAATACATCTCTTTAATGGATATCGCTTTACTCGCTATGAAGAAGCTGAAGGCAGACGGGAAGCTGGAGGATATGGAGGTATCGGATGAGATTAATGCCTGCTCCATTATCGTTCCTGTAGAAATAGACGGAAAGACAGAGGAATGGCTGGTTTTCTTTAAAAATGAGACACATAACCACCCCACTGAGATCGAACCCTTCGGTGGTGCAGCAACTTGTCTGGGTGGCGCTATCCGTGATCCACTATCGGGTAGAGGCTATGTATACCAGGCCATGCGCGTCACCGGTGCAGCAGATCCCACGGTATCGATAAAGGATACCATGAAGGGTAAGCTTGCTCAGAGAAAGATCTGTACCGGTGCAGCCTCCGGATATAGCTCCTATGGTAACCAGATCGGACTTGCAACGGGATTGGTAGATGAAATATATCATCCGAATTATGTGGCTAAGAGATTAGAGATTGGTGCTGTAATGGGTGCGGCTCCCAGAAGGAATGTCATCCGCGAGAATTCTGATCCCGGTGATGTAATCATTCTGATGGGCGGAAGAACCGGACGTGACGGTTGCGGCGGTGCGACAGGCTCCTCTAAAAGCCATACGACAGAATCCATCGTAACCTGCGGTGCGGAGGTACAGAAGGGTAATGCTCCGACAGAGCGTAAACTTCAGAGACTGTTCCGTAGAGAAGAGGTTAGTCGATTAATCAAAAAATGTAATGATTTTGGTGCCGGCGGTGTGTCCGTTGCGATCGGGGAGCTGGCAGCAGGTCTTCGCATTGATCTTGATCAGGTTCCCAAGAAGTATGCTGGGTTAGATGGTACCGAATTGGCCATATCTGAATCACAGGAGAGAATGGCGGTTGTCGTGGATCCAAAGGATGTGGACAGAATGCTTCTGTTTGCAGAGGAAGAGAATCTGGAGGCAGTTGTAGTTGCAAAAGTAACCGAATTGCCCCGTCTTGTCATGAGTTGGAGAGGTAAGGAGATTGTGAATATTTCCAGAGCCTTCTTAGATACCAATGGCGCACATCAGGAAGCAAGTGTTTATGTCAGCATGCCCAGCAAAGAAGATAACTACCTTGCTACCGGAGCAGTTGATTTTAATAAAGAGATCAAAGAATTATGGTTGGGAAGCTTATCATCGCTTAACGTTTGTTCAAAAAAGGGATTAGTCGAGATG
The DNA here is from genome assembly GCA_023421075.1 of Bacillota bacterium. Lineage (GTDB taxonomy): Bacteria > Bacillota > Clostridia > Lachnospirales > Lachnospiraceae > Mobilitalea. Next base: position 50,246 of record JAEZUM010000054.1, on the reverse strand, counting down.
TTCGACTGCTCCATCGGTGCCGGAACGGTTACAATGCCCTACGGCGGTAAGTATCAACTGTCACCGATTCAGACCATGACAGCTAAGCTGCCGGTATTGAATGGCAATTGTGATACCGTATCGATGATGAGCTATGGCTTTGATCCATACCTATCCAGTTGGTCTCCCTTCCATGGTTCCGTCTATGCGGTATTATCCTCTGTAGCCAAGATTGTTGCTGCAGGAGGTGATCATACAAGGATACGATTTACCTTTCAGGAGTTCTTCCGCAAGCTGGGTAACGACCCGAAGCGTTGGGGAGAACCGTTGGTTGCCTTATTGGGAGCATATGATGCGCAGGTGAAGCTGGGTCTTCCTTCGATTGGAGGAAAGGACAGTATGTCAGGCAGTTTCAATGATATTGATGTACCGCCGACTCTGGTATCCTTTGCGGTTGATATCGCGAAAGCGGCCGATATCGTGACAACGGAGCTGAAGAATTCCGGAAATATATTGGTGAAGTTTGGAATTAAGAAGGATGGCTATGACCTTCCGGATTATATTCAGACAACAACACTTTATACAGGACTTACCAGAATGATGAAGGATGGAAAAGTCTTCTCTGCATTTGCTGTTGGTTACGGTGGTGTCGCTGAAGCAGTCAGTAAGATGGCATTCGGCAATAAGCTTGGTGTGAGATTGGAAGGTAATCTTACGAAGAAGGATCTGTTTCTTCCGGCATATGGAGAGATTGTTGCAGAATTGGCTCCAGATGATGTGAAGAACCTGAAGGCTTATGGATTAACTGAGGAAGAATATAAAGTAATCGGAACGGTTACTGAGGACGGCGAATTTAGTCTGAATGATATGAGGATTACCATCGAAGAAGCGTTAAGTGCTTGGACGATGACTCTGGAGAAGGTATATCCGACCAGCTCCAAGGCAGATGAGCAGAAGCTAGAGACGAAGCTTTATGATGCGAAGAAGATCTATGTATCAAAAAATAAGATAGCCAAGCCAAAGGTATTCATTCCGGTATTTCCCGGCACGAATTGTGAATATGATTCGTTGCGTGCCTTTGAACTTGCCGGTGCAGAAGTAGAAACCATTGTGTTTAAGAATTTGTCTGCAGATAACATCGTTCAATCTGTGGGGGCCTTTGCAGAGGGAATTCAGGGGGCACAGATTCTGATGTTCCCCGGTGGCTTCTCTGCCGGAGATGAACCCGACGGCTCCGGTAAATTCATAGCGACTGCATTTCGAAATGAGAAGATTAAGGATGCAGTAAGCGATTTACTAAATGTACGTGACGGTTTAGTACTTGGTATCTGCAATGGCTTTCAGGCATTGATTAAACTAGGCTTGGTACCGTACGGAGAGATTACTCCTTTGACAGAGGATTCCCCGACTCTGGCGATGAATCGCATTGGTCGCCATATCTCTAAGTCAGTATATACAAAGGTAGTTACCAACAAATCTCCCTGGTTAATGAAGGCAGAGCTTGGCGGAGTATATTCCATCCCGGCTTCTCATGGCGAAGGAAGATTTGTTGCAAGCGAGGAGTGGATTAAGAAATTATTTGAGAACGGACAGGTAGCTACCCAGTATGTGGATGTCACGGGAAATCCTACGATGGAGGAGGACTTTAATCCGAATGGTTCTTATTCTGCAATCGAAGGAATCACTAGTCCGGATGGAAGGGTTCTCGGTAAGATGGCTCATTCTGAACGTCGCGGAGCATCTGTTGCGGTTAATATAACCGGAGATCAGAATCAATATATCTTTGAATCCGGTGTGGCATACTTTAAGTAACTTTTCTTTTGTTTTCATCAGTAGCAGTAATTAGATGTCACTATCTAATACCGTGCTAATTCTTCTCTTCATATTGTGATATGAAAAGGGTGTTGAAAGTGGTAGGCTTTCAACACTCTTTTCATTGTGCGCCTTTTGGGCTCGATTTTATCTGACATTCATAAGGGCTTTTATCCTCGCGAAAGCCTTTAAATACCGGCTGTCTAAGGGAGCCTTTGTCGTTCGGCATGTATTGTACAACACAGACCAGCTCGGGCTTCAGCCAAATGGCGTTCTCATTGCCCGGAGGCGTAGACAAAAAGGGTGAATGATCTAAGGCTTCAAGCTTCTTCAGATCTCCGTATTTAACACCGAAGGTGACGTGCCCCTTATAAACTAATTCAGCCCCGTTATATTGCCCTAATACTACGCTGGTCACCCCCTTCTCCTTTACGATATATCCACAGACAATAAAATCCTGATCCGCAAGAAATTTGAATTTGATCCATTCCTTTGTACGTTTGTCCTGATAATATTTACTGTTGCTTTTCTTGGCAATTACGCCCTCCAGTGCTTGCAGCTTTGCCATATCAAACAGCTCAATTCCTTTCTCGGGAATATATCGGCTGATAGCAAGCTGTGGGTCTTCCATGATTGTCTCGGATAGAAGGCCTTTACGCTCAAGGAGAGGAAGCTCCAGAAGCGAGGTATCCTTTCGGTAAAGGATATCGTAGGCAACAAAGCAGGCAGGGTAATTCTCGCTGGATAGCATCAGCTTAAATTGATTGGTAGTCAAAGTCCTTTTCTGTAATTCATAGAAGTCAGGTACTCCGTTTCGAAGAATGACAAGCTCCCCATCCAGAATACAGCGTTCCTTCGCAAAACGATGGAGACTACCCAGCTCAGGCACCTTTGGCAGTAAGCGGTCATTTCTTTTGTTGCGGAGCTCAGTGCCGGAATCAAGATAGGCGATACAGCGAATACCATCCAGCTTTAGCTCATAGATCCAATCCGGGTCATTGAAGGGAGCTGTCATTTCTGAGATCAGCATTGGCTTAATATTCTTTTCCTCAAATAGATCCATCATGCCGTACCACTCAGCTGCTGATTGGAGGTTTGATTGGAGGTTCCGTTTTGCGACATGGCAAGTGATCTCTGAAGAGCTTCCATAAGGTCGATGACATTATTTGTGGTAGTAGTATCGACAGCTACGATATCTTCTCCGTGTATCTTTTGAAGAATGGCTTCTCTAAGACGCTCCTGGTATTCATCCTTATAATTGGAAGCATCAAAGGGACCGGTCATGGAATCAATAAGACTCTTTGCCATCGTAACCTCGGCGTCATTCAGCGGTGGAGATACAACTTGCTTTGGGACAGCAGCAATCTCATCCTGATAGAAGAGGGTCTTCGCGATTATGCCCTCTTTTGTAGGATATAGCACGATCAGGTTTTCCTTTGTCCCGATCACGGTCTTGGCAAGAGCTACTTTTTGTTCCTGCAGCATCGCAGTTCGCAGCAGTTCAAAGGCTTTCTCGGCACCGGTCTCAGGAATGGCATAATAATTTCGTTCATAGTAAATCTGATTAATTTCGGATAATTTCACGAATTGTATAATGTGAATTGTCTTATCCTTTTTTGTCTTTATCTTCTCTAACTCGTCTTCCGTCATAACGACATATTTGTCACTCTCGTATTCATAGCCCTTGATTATTTCTTCTGATTTGACTTCTTTATTACAACTGGGACAATATTTTTTGTATTTTACTCTTTCCCTGGTGTCTTTGCATAACTGATTAAATTTTATATCGTTATCTCTGGTTGTGGTATAAAGCCCCACAGGAATATATAAAAGTCCAAGTGATATTGCACCTCTATGAGACACACCCATGATTACATGCCACCTTTCAAATATTTTTTATAGTATATGGATAAGGTACCCCAAAAATTCTCATGGTTCTGTCGAATAGATAATATTATATGGATAATATATCAAAATCTAGCAGTAAATGGATTGTTATACAGCAGTTTAGGAGGATATCGCAATGCGCCTGGCGAAACTGTAGGCTTTTCGTGATTCGATCTATATCTATCCGGTTGGCCTTCCGGTACTATTGAATAATAAGGTGGAGGGAGTCATTATACGACAGAATGAATCCTATCCCCTACGACCGATTATTAAGGCGGTTGATCAGTACTATAATCTGATGGAGAATCTGTCACTCTTTATTTTGAATGTGGCAATATAGATTGCAGGATTAAAATGATGCATGCTAGTTGAAAGACAAGATAGATGTCTGGTTTGAGAATACGGGGCAATATATAAAATGCAGTTCATCGGTTAAGAATGACCGGAGGACTGCATTTTATATATGCTTCATAAAAGCTGTTACTAGTAATTTATTAAAATGCTTGCGTTGTTTAAGCATATATAAAACAAAACCCTCGAGCTAGAGCGAGGGTTCTGTAACGAATGTGGGAGAAATTGGCTGTTTAATAAATTGTGATATGGTTGTAGGCGAGATTCATACAATAGTCAACCACTGCCATACCCATAGCAAAGAAGGATAGAACAAATATTAAAGCAAAGGCAGTTTTGTCGTAGATCAGCTTTTCGCCTTCCTGCTTGTAGTTTGCAATTAATATTTCGCCTCCCAAGAATATAAATATAGTAGGCCAAAGCTTAAATATCAGGTCGTAGGTGATGCCTAGATTAAATATCCGAAGAAGGAACAGTATGCCGAATACAATCAGCAGACCACCTAAGGTAAAGGTACCGACTCTGTGTGTCTTAGTCATTATAACTGACCTCCTTTGTCTTCTAAGAATTTCTCTTTCTCAATCGCATCCAGATCCTGCTTCTTGCCACGGATCAAATAGATGCCGAAGGCGATGATAGCACAGGCTACGAACAGCTGGGGAACTAAGCGTCCAAAGCGATAGAGGAAGTTATATACTATACCGGGTACTACTTGATTAATAATCTCGATGAAATTATTCCATAAGATGCTGGCACCGATGACAATCAATACGATTGCGATAACATTACGGTATTTATTCTGGATAAGCTGCATCTGTTCTTTGGCATAGTCGGGGAGAAGGATAAAATTATCCTCCATCGCATAGAACTCATCGTCCGGCATGGAGCGAAGATTATGGGTATCAAAGAACGCATAGAACCAGATGATTGGCATAAAAAACATTAATGGTCCAAGTCCTAACCAACTGGATAGGAAGATGGTTAAGAAGAAATATGCCATTAGGCTGCTTCCTCGTTTCATAAAGCCCATATACATCTGGCCGGCTCCCGGCAGCAGAGAAAAACAAAAGGTTAAAAAATTACTCTTCTTTCTGATCATTATCAGTTACCTCCATTTTAATGATGTTATTGGAGAAGTCCAATATATTCTTACTGATGTTATTCATATTATCCCTGATGGTGTCCGATAGGGAATCACTGTCTTCTTTATTGATTTTTATTTTTGTAAAGCTCTCGGTATCAGAGAGATTCATTTGGAAATTCATACTGAGTAGTAATAGCGCGATGGCTGCAACCGCAGCGGTACCAACCTTCAAGCTGTAAAGAAGTAGTTGTATCCGCTTAGAAGCTTCTCTCGATTTGACAGCGATCTGTACCTCAGGTCGCTTGGTAGCCTTTAATATATTTTCCTTCATATTCCTCGGTGCGGGGATAATGTCTTCAGCCATAAAAGCAGCCAGTTGATCAGAACAATGGTTACAGGAGCAAATATGTTCTAAAAAAGCTTCTATTTTCTCCGGTGCCATGGACTCTTGCCGAAATGCATTTAACTCTTCCTGTGTCACATGTTCCTTATTGTTCATTTATAATTGCCCCCTTTCGATAGGTTTTCTGTAACATTGCCCGTGCCCGATAGATCTGGGTTTGGACCGTTTTCAAATTCTTACCGGTATTTTCTGCGATCTCGGCAGCGGATAGCTCTCGGTAAAAATAATCAAATGCTATTTCTCGATACGGTGATTTTAAACTGTTACATCGTTCGGATAATTGCTTCTTTACTTCCAGCTCAAGGACATTCTCTTCGGGTGAAGGCTCCTTGTCTTTCTGAGTGAGGAAGTATTCGTCCTCGGTAGGTATGCTGTGTCGGTCTGCCCTCTTAATGAAATCAAGGCATTTGTTGGTGGCTATTCGGCAAAGCCATGCTTTTTCGTACTGCCTGTCGAAGGTGGGTAGATGCTTATAGGCGGAAAGAAAGGTTTCTTGGGCAAGATCCTCAGCGTCGAAATAATCTTTTACGATTTTGTAACAGATAGAGAATATTAAATTCTGATAAGTATCGATGAGATACTCATAATACTTCTCGGTATTAATTTTTTCCGCCTCCCTTCACCCTTCGATTATAATAACGAATGTTGAATTGAAATGTCTTCAATTCTTACTAAAATTTTTAGACCAATTTAGCCATCTGGCCTTTACCGCCTTTACCAATGAAGGATACAACCTGATGAAACAGGGTAAAGGATAGTAAAAATAAAATTGCGATCATGATAAATTTGAATATTTTCTTCATAAGTCCCTCCTACAATTGAAAGCTCGCATCGCGCTCGTTCCATTGTCATGAATTAATATGCCGTTATGGCATGACTGAAAGTGTTGCTTGGGTTGCCCAATTTACCCGTTCTATTCATGAAAACGAGGGAGAAGATGAAATGTCTTCAAGATTTCTAAAAATTTATTATTTTGCCAGTTAATCTACACAGCTGTATCATAATACAATAACGCGAAATCAACAATATAAAGTTTGGTGAAATTACAACACGGTATCGGACACTAGAGGATTACATACCAAAGTTGAATTATAGTCAGTAGCTTCGGTGCTTTACCGGATTTTGAGATGGAGCAGGTAATCCTGCGGGAGGAGATGCCGGGGCAGCAAACCTATCCCTTGATACAGCCAAGGCTTTTGGAGAAGGTAGAGCAGTATTTGAATTCTATATAATAGACAGAGTTTGTACTTTTGTTACTTTTAGAGAATAAGGAACATTATTAAGAAGGAGTATATGCTGACCGAAAATACAATTCTTATTTTCCGTGCAGTCAATACTCCTTCTTAAAAGCTTCTTTGTTATGATAGCTTGAATTTCTCAACGATCTCTCGTAAACCAATCGCATGTGCTGTATTACCGAGTGCCATTGATTGGGTTTGGTTCGTCATTTCTACAATCTTGGAATTCTTCTCGGCAACGTCACTGACACCCTTGGAAGCATCTCCAACCATAAGGTTAATCTCTGCGATTGAATCGGAGATTCCGTGCAGATTAGTATTCAATAATTCAATCTGTTCATGGATGCTATCCATAGTATTGCTCATTGATTTCGCATCGGTATGATATTTTTCACTACTATCCAGAAAATTATTATAATCAATCAGTACATTATGTTCCAGGAAGGTTAAGGTCTGCTCCATGCTTTTTGTCATGGTCTCAACAGCTTGATATATTTCCTGTACAATCTGAGTGATGTCATGTACTGCACTGGAGGATTGTTGTGCTAAGCTTCCAATCTCTCCTGCAACAATCGCAAAACCATTTCCCGCTTCACCGGCACGGGCTGCTTCGATGGATGCGTTCAGTGCCAATAGATTGGTCTGGCTTGATATCTCCTTGATGGCTTTGGTAAGAACATTGATTTTTTGAACCGACTTGGATTGTTCCAGTGCGGAAGCGGTTCTTAATTTTATCTCTTCATAAATCTTCTTGGCGATAACAGAGGAAGCTTTTGTAGCAGATCCCAGCTGCTCTGCCCGAAGAATTATCTCAGAAGATAGTGCAGCTCCGATCCCTGTCTTATCCGTAATTTCTTTGGAACGATCCCCAATCTGCTCAATGGAGGTAAGTATCTGTTCTGTAGTGGCAGCAGTTTCCTCCATACTGGCAGAGAGCTCCTGAGCTGTGGCAGAATTATCGGACACATGATCGTTCACGGTATGTGAGATTAGGGTAAGATTAGCAGAGGATTCGTTAACGTCATTTGATACCTCGTTGATATGAACGATGATTCCCTTTAATGTACTACGCATCCTTTGAATTGCCCTGCTCATCTCTCCGGTTTCGTCTTTGCGCCGTGATAAGGCTTCGGACTTAATATCCTCTGTAAAATCCAGCTCAGCAGTCTTGGTGATTAGTTGTGTGATCTGCTTAATGGGATGAGTCATTCTTCCGGCAAGCAGGTATGCGCTCATAGTCAATAGAAAAGCCAATAGAATGCTGACCAGGATTGACCGGTCTACCGCGGATTTTAAGGGGGATAAGATTTCGGCTTGATCAACGGAAAGGAACAGAAACCAGTTATAGTCACCAACAATACTATACCCGGCATATTTTACAACACCATTCTCCGTAAAGGTAATATTATCTGAGGTCTGCTGCTCTGTGCTCTGATCTGTTGTAGTAAGTTCATTGGTGGCAATTTCGACGAGTTCATTGATATCAGCTTTTGTACCAATCAGGCTTTCCTCCGGATGATAAATATAGGTACCGTTGGAATCCAGAGCAAAGGCATAACCCGAGGTATAATCAGAGATATTGATATTAGAGAGAAGACTGCTAAAATTAGAGACCATAACCGAGGTAACGATTGCTCCCGTAAATTCTTCCACAGGAGTCTGCTCAAAACTTGGCCCACCCTGTGGCATGTCGCTTGCAGGAGCAGAAGATTGTACTGTATCTGAACCGGGAAGGGCTTGCGTATCGAGGCCTATGACCTGCATATCGGTTCGAAGAGGAATGGCAAAGGTGATACAAGCATTACCACGATCAGAAGTAAAGACATTGCTTGTTGCGCTAAGACCGGTAGATACCATCTTGGTATAGTAAGTCTCACCGGACAAATCGGCACCGATCAGCTCATTGTTTGAGCTATATAAGACGATTCCATTTTCATCAACCAGACTGATATCTTCATGAGAGGTATTAGTGTTTAAGAACATTTTCACTAATTCTTCTACCTCTGAGTAGTTCTCCTTTCCCTCCGTTTCAATAAAGGAAGAGATTGCAGCCGAGCTCATCAAAAAGTTAGCAGATTGACTGATTTGCATTGCCTTCTCAGACAGATTATCTGCGTAAGCGGTGGACATACCTTGCATTGTAATCTCCGTATTATGTGTAATCGAATCCTTATATACATTAATTAGATAAGTAAAAAGCAATGATACTGCGATTATGACCTGGCAGGTACATAATAGAGCAACCTTGGCCTTAATGGAATATAAAGATTTTAGTGGTGAATGAGACATCCCTTTTGTCATATAATTTCCTCTTTTCATCGTGTCAGAATAATGTTTATTCCAAAATTTATTAAAATTAACATATAGTTATAATAATGGTTCATTATGAAAGCTTTGTGCCCGATATGTGAGGATATCGTGAGCACTTTGTGAGTATATTGTGAATTGATCATATGAATAAGCCCCGCATTCATGATATAATAGACTTAAAAATGAAATAGGAGAGCAGAAATGGAAACAATGGATTATATTATTAAAACAATAGAAAGCTTAGTAAATATACCGAGTCCCTCCGGTTATACAAAGGAGATAATGGAATTCGTTAGGAAAGAAGCAGAAGGCTTTGGTTATTCCTGTGACCTTAATCAAAAAGGAGGCCTTATCATATCGGTACCCGGAAAAGGAAATGAAACAATCGGTTTGTCTGCGCATGTCGATACCCTTGGAGCAATGGTACGTTCCGTTGATCCGGACGGAACGCTCAAGTTCACACTAATCGGCGGCTACACTATGCATAGCGTAGAAGGCGCCTATTGTAAGGTACATACCAGAGATGGAAGAACCTATACCGGAACAATCTTAATCAAGAGTTCCTCTGTTCATAGTTATGATGATGCCAGAACCATAGAGCGTACGGACCGCAATATGCTGATCCGTCTCGATGAGATTGTGAAGAACAAGGAGGAAGTATTGACGCTTGGAATTAACAGTGGAGATTACATCAGCTTCGATCCCAAATTTCAATATACGGATACCGGCTTTGTGAAATCAAGGCATTTGGATGATAAAGCCTCTGTGGCGGTGCTGCTTGGAGTTCTTAAGGAGATGTCCGATCGAAAGAGTTACCCGGAGAAGACACTGAGAATTCTGATCAGTAATTTTGAGGAGGTTGGCTATGGGGCGAGTCACATACCACAGGAGATTAAAGAGTTCCTTGCCGTCGATATGGGAGCCGTCGGAGATGATTTGAATGGGTCGGAATATACGGTAACGATCTGTGCAAAGGACTCCTCCGGTCCCTATGACTATGAGTTGACGAATCGTCTGATTGCCTTGGCAAAGGACAATGAGATAGATTATGTAGTGGATATATTCCCTCATTATCTATCGGATGTGTCCAGCGCTCTACGGGCAGGCAACGATATCCGCGGAGCTCTGATTGGGCAAGGGGTTCATGCTTCGCACGGTATGGAACGAACCCATCGGCTCGGGCTTGAGAATACTTTTAAATTAATAAAGGCATATATTGGAGTATAATAATTTAATTAGGAGGAGTCGTTATGGAGACCTTTAGTACCGAGAAGCTTTCCTGGATAAGAGAACCTAAGAATTATAAGATTGAGGAGAATAAAGTTGTTCTCCACACCGAACCGGACACGGATTTATGGCAGAATACATATTACAACTTCGTGCATGACAATGCACCGGTTTTACAGATGAGTACGAAGGAGAAATACTTTACATTTACAGTGAAAACAGAATTTAAAAGTAAGGTTTTATTTGATCAGTGTGGTATTGTGATCTATCTGGATGGTGAAAACTGGGCAAAAGCCTCGATTGAATATGAGGATGAGCAGATTAGTAAGCTGGGGAGCGTGGTTACAAACGAGAGCTATTCGGATTGGGCAACCACCGATATATCCTCGAAGCTACATAGTATGTATTATCGGTTAAGCAGACGGGAGGCAGATTATTTGTTTGAAGTCTCTGAGAATGGCAAAGACTTCAAGCAGATGAGAATATTTCATCTTAAGAAGGGATATGATGAGATATCCTTTGGTATTTACGCCTGTAGTCCTCTCAAAAATAGCTTTCGGGCTGTTTTCACCGAAATGACATTAACCGATTGCATGTGGGAATGAGCTTGAAACTAGTTATATAATGATATTTTGTTCGTCTTCTTGACAAGAACACGAAACAAAGTTACAATAGTGAGATAAAATTAATATGCTTACTTCTAATTTCCGTCCCTATATAACTGATAAAATAGTCTGCCCAGCTTTAGTGATATTGCTGACCGAGCAGATTATTTTATCGTTTGGATATAGGGACTTTTTTATACATTAGGGTAACCGAGGATACCAAAACGATGCATTGCAGCAGTTGAATGTTGAATTTATGGCAGATAAAAGCTTTTTATAAATTCTTATTCTTCTTGCCGAGATTGGGAATAAATGCAAAATAAAAGCCAATCAGAACGCCGGTAATTATTCTAGAATCGGTAATTCCTAAGGAACCACAGACCATTTGTATGGACACATGTAAGATGGCGGCAAGAACAAGCCAAACGGTAGCGTTATAGATGGGATTCAACCGTCGGTTAATGAATGCCCATAGCTTTGTACTCCAGCCAAATTTTATAGATAGGGTTATGAATAAAGTACCTGAAATCGCAGTGGCGAGTAATTGTGGGATTAATGTTTTCATAGCAGTTACACTCCGTTCTTCCTTGAATATCGATAATTATACATCAATGCTAGTGAAGGTGCAAGAAGTAGTATGTCCGGCAACTGGTTACAATTATATTGAAAATATGTGTAAAAGTACGAAAAAGTGATTAAGTTAAGCTAAATAACTAGTAATATGTACGACAAAATGCTATAATGATTTCATAATATAGAGTTATCTAAACTTATACATATGAATGCATAAGCTAATCAATCATAAGAACTCTGGAGGGAAAAAATGAGAAAAATGGGTGAAGGCTTTGCTAAAAAGCTCGGGACAATTGTGAAGGGACTAAAGAAAGAAAAGTTAACAAATGATGTGGTTGAAGCAACCAACCAAAAGAAAGAGGAAGTAAAAAAGAAGATAAAAGCGACCAAAGAGAAGGTCAAGTCAGAAAGAGAAGAATTTCTTGAGAATGCGATGAAGGTGAAATTTTTCTCAACCCTGCGATTTAAATTGGTTGCCTCCTTCCTGGTGCCGGTAGTCTTTATAATTATACTTGGTGTTGTATCTTTTTCAAAGGCATCGGTGGGAATACAAAGTAATTATGAGAAGGCAACCGTAGATGCAATCGATATGGCCGGCGAATTTCTGCGTTTTGGTTTTGAATCCGTGAAAGCAACAGCCATTCAGTATGCGAATGATGATATGATTGGAAGATATTTCCTGGATGTGGATGAAATGTTTGAAGCCAATTCGAACAGAAGGGCGATCTCGAGCTCACTTGTAGCCAAGCAGGTTACAGATGAGTTTATAGAGGATATCTACCTTTTATCGGATAAGGTAGATTCGATTTCAACCTCCAGCGTGTTTTATGAAAAGGGAATTGTAGCCGAATTTAGAGACACTGAGATAGGTACATACTTAGATAGTCATCAGACTGAAAATATTTGGGATGGTGAAGATACCTTTCTGGATGAAAAGCTGAAGTCTAGCGGTAAAGATTATTCGATGCGTCTGATCAGAAGAATGTCAGACCGGAATTCCTTGGTAGTAATCGAAACGAAGGCAGATGTGGTAAATAATATTTTAGCTGATTTGGAATTTGATAAAACCGGTTTCTTAGGGCTTGTTACGAAGGATGGCCGTGAAATAATCGATTATTCCTTAAAGCGGGAAGACCCGAAGATTGATATCGAAGCCTTAAAGGCAGAAAAAATATTCCTGAATGAATCCTTCTATCAGGAAGCAATTACATCCAAGAAGGATAGTGGATCAAAATATGTAGACTATAAGGATGACACCTATTTATTTATGTATACAAAGATTGGTACGACAGGTGCTACATTATGTGCCTTAATGCCTAAATCAACGATCACCAGTCAGGCAACTGACATCAAAAATGTTACGATTATAATCGTTATTATTGCTTGCTTTGCTGCGGTTATCATTGCGGCATGGCTATCAACCGGTATTGATAAGACGATTAAAGGTATTATTGGTAAGTTAAAGCTTGCCGCAAAGGGTGATCTGACCGTTCAATTCAATTCAAAACGTAAGGATGAGTTCCACATATTAATTGATGAAATTCAGACGACCTTTGGCAAGATGAAGGATCTTATTCAACAGGTTAAGGTATTAAGCGGAGAGGTTTCCGACTCGGCAGCCAGTGTTACAAAGACATCAGAATTATTCCTTAAATCCTCTGAGGATATCTCTTCTGCCATGAACGAGATCGAGCAGGGAATTAACCAACAGGCAAAGGACGCAGAGGAATGTCTGGTTCAGATGGATAGTTTATCGCAGAAGATTGAAATTGTGAGCGAGAATACGAAGGAAATCGGACAGATTGCAGACAGCACGAAGAAGAGTGTTCAGGAAGGTACCGTGATTTCAGAAGAGTTGAATCAGCAGACCAGGTCTACAATAGAGATTACAACCGATATTATCAAGGATATTGAGAAGCTGTCCGAAAAATCCTCTTCCATTAATAAGATAATTAATGTAATTAATGATATTGCAAACCAGACCAATTTATTATCCCTCAATGCATCCATCGAAGCGGCAAGAGCGGGAGAGCACGGAAAAGGATTTGCAGTAGTTGCCAGTGAGATCCGAACCCTTGCTGAGCAGTCCAAGACCTCTGTAAATGATATTAAGAAGATCATCGGTAGTATCCAGGAGGACACCACTACTGCAGTTGAGACAGCGCGCAAGGCTGAGAAGGTATTAACACTTCAGGAGAATGCTGTTAAGAACACAACCGATTCCTATACGAACATCAATAACAGTGTAGAGAAGCTCGTTGTATTCTTAGGACATATTACTGAAAACGTTGAGAATATTGAGGAAGCTCGTATCAGTACTCTCGGTGCAATCGAAAATATATCTGCTGTTCTTGAAGAGATCGCAGCCTCCTCTAATAATGTTAATCAGACAGCTACCAATCAGGTTGCTTCGGTAGAAAGCCTCAATGATTCGGCAGTTAATCTTAACAGCAATGCAGAGAAATTGGTTGGCGAGGTTCAAAAGTTTACCGTATAATATTCATGTGATTTATAAAGTGAGAAGAAGTGTTTCGTTTATTCGAAGCGCTTCTTTTTTTCTGTTAAAAACCTGTTGACATATGAAAAATGTGGTGTTATAGTGTGTATATTAAATATATACACTATGCTTGCGTATTGGCAAATACCATCACGGAGGTGAAATATGAATATACTGATTAGCAACTCCAGCGATAAACCTATTTATGAACAGATTACTTCCCAGATGAAGCAAGCTATTATTACCGGCGAGCTGGAGGCAGGAAGCTTACTGCCCTCGATGCGTATGCTGGCGAAGGAATTAAGAATAAGTGTCATCACTACGAAGAGAGCCTATGAGGATCTGGAGCGCGACGGATTCATCTACACGGTTATTGGAAAAGGAAGCTTTGTGGCTGAGAAAAATATGGAGTTTGTCAAAGAAGAACAACTCCGTATCGTGGAAGAACACCTGAGCAAGGCAGTTGCCGGAGCCAAAGCCGGAGGGATTAGTCTGGAAGAAATCCAGGAAATAATAAAGTTGGTTTATGAGGAGGATTAGTTATGCCAAATACTTATACAGCAGAAAACAGTATGGTAACAGAAGCAAGGTCAGCAAATAAAAATGATAAACTTAGAGTGCCGTCGGAGCTTCCGATGTCCGATGCACTGGTTATTAAGGGATTGACCAAGAAATACAAGGATTTCACTCTGGATAAGGTCAGTTTTACTGTGCCGAAGGGAACGATCATGGGTTTTGTTGGAGAAAACGGAGCCGGTAAGACCACAACGATCAAGGCAATCCTGGATTTGATCAAAACAGACGAAGGAGAGGTTAGTATTCTGGGATGCTCCTCCAGGGATCTTCCGGTTGAGGTAAAAGCTTCTCTTGGTGTTGTTTTTGACGGAAGTAATCTTCATGATAACCTCAATCTTGGAAATGTTGATTTTGTAATGAAGAATATCTATAGGAACTGGGACAGTCAGATGTTTACGGAGTATGTTAAGCGGTTTGATTTGCCGGAGCGGAAAAATATCAAGGAATATTCCAGAGGAATGAAGATGAAGCTGTCGATTGCAATTGCTTTATCTCATCATTCAAAGCTCTTAATATTGGATGAGGCGACCAGTGGTCTTGACCCTATGGTTCGTGATGAGATCCTCGATATCTTTCTTGAATTTATCCAGGAAGAGGATCACACCATTCTCTTATCCTCCCATATCATAAGTGATATTGAGAAAATAGCAGATTATGTTACCTTTATTCATAAAGGGCGTATTGTTTTCAGTGAGAGTAAGGATGAATTGATTTATCAATATGGAATCATTCGTTGTCCGAAAGACGAAGTATCGGGTATTGACCGCAGTTATATTGTTAGCGTACGTGAGAACAGTTTCGGAGCAGAGGTGATGATTAAGAATAAGGATGCCTTTACTAGACAATACCATCAGAATAATGTTGATAGAACCTCTATTGAGGAGATTATGCTGTTCATCAGCAGGGGAAAGGAGTTAAACTAAATGACAGGATTAATACTTAAGGATTTCATCAATTTAAAGAAGAATGTCAAGATATTTGCTGTTTTAGCGGTTTTATACGGGTTCATGGCATTTACCACAACAGATGCAAGCTTTTTCAGCAGTATGTTTACCATGCTGATTGCGATACTTACTCTGAGTGTGTATTCTTATGATGAGTTAGCAAAATGGGATGTTTATGCACTGACCATGCCGGTATCAAGAGAGGATATCGTACGTGGTAAATACATTATTATGTTACTTCTCACGTTTATCGGTGCAGTGATCGGTACCGTATCAACAATTATAATCAAAATGCTCCAAAAGAATAATGATTTTATGTCCGGAATGCAAAGCGCATGGATCGGTGGAGCAGTTATTATACTGTTTTATTGTATTGCATTACCGTTCATTACGAAGCTCGGTGTTGAGAAAGCAAGATTTATCTTCTTTGCTATATACTTAATACCCTTTGCAATTATCTATTTCATCGGTAATGCGGTTAAGTCCGGGGACTTTGTTATTCCGGAGCAGTTGATCACATTTGCCGAAAGGTTGGCCCACAACGCAGCAGTACTTGTTCCTTTGGTTTTACTCTTCGTATTGGTAGTATCATATACGATCTCCATCGGAATCTATCGCAAAAAAGAGTTCTAAGCGAATACAAGGCAAGACCGGACAACTGAAAGCACGCAATGACAGGAATTTTCCACCATATCATGTTAATCTGAGTATAACGATACAGCTGATCAACCTGATCTGCTGTACGTCGAAGAAACAGGAGGCGATCAGATGGATTGGATCAGAGGATTGCAGAAAGCAATCGATTACATGGAAGCGAATATTGAAGAGGAACTTGATTTTGCAGTGATTGCGGAACAGGCATACTCCTCCAGCTTTCATTTTCAAAGAACCTTTAATCTGCTGACGGGGGTCACCGTAGGCGAATACATCCGTAACCGCAGGCTGTCTCTGGCCGGCGAGGAGCTTGCAGCCAATAAGGCAAGGGTTATCGATGTGGCCTACAAGTACGGTTACGATACACCGGAAAGCTTTACAAAGGCCTTCTCCAGATTTCATGGGATCACTCCCTCTGCTGCAAGGCAGCCGGGGGTAAGTCTAAAATCCTTCAATCGCCTGTCAATCACAATCACATTGAAAGGTGGAAATGTTATGGAATATCAAATTGTTAAGAAAGAAAGCTTTCCGGTACTCGTGAAAGTAAAATGCTGTCCGACCGATAATAGTAATTCGGAAGTTAGTGACTTCTGGGTCCAGTGCCAAAATGACGGCACCATTGGGAAGCTCTGTTCCAATGGAAAAGACGGTGTAGAGGATTTGCTCGGACTATGTGAGCCGGAGCAGAAGGGTGAGAAGACATTCCGTTACGGAATCGGGATTGAATGTGAGTCAGACTTCGTGGCTCCTGAGGGGTATGAGATATGGAAGCTTCCTGCTCAGACCTGGGTAGTCTTCAAATGTGTTGGAGCGATGCCCCATGCGATTCAGGAGATGTGGAAAAGAGTTTACTCAGAGTTCTTTCCGCAATCGGAATATGAACCTCTTGATGCTGTCGATTATGAAGCCTATCCGGATGGTGATACTCAGGATGAGAATTATGTAAGTGAGATATGGATACCGGTTAAGAAGAAGACAGAATAATGTATTTATCTATAACCTTTTTGCTTCAATAATCATAGAATAATGTATGCATTATTGAGCAGAAAGGGGCAGACAGCTTGTATAACGATAATTTCAATAAAGATAGAGAAAATACGAATAAGTATGACAATGTACAAAGGCAGCAGATGGGTCCCGGAGGTTTCCCTCCGTCACCTCCGGATATGCCACCACAATTTAGGATGGAAGACCAGCCTAGATCCGCACCACCGGATTTTATTCCCGAAGCACCCAGAATGGACCGCAGACAGATGCAGGATTTTGATGACCGAGATAGGACCGGATTCGGCATATTTATCGGACCCGACCGAGATGGGGGGTATAATAGACCCGGAGATGGCAGGGATTTTGGTAGAAGAAGAGATATGAGACGCTGCCTATTCCGCTTCACTTATTTCTGGTTATATAACGGAAATGAGTTTTGGTTCTTCCCGACCTATGTTGATGGACAGTTTGTAATGGGATTCCGTTGGAGAAGAAACCGTTGGGAATTCGATCGAATCAATCTGAGAAGAATTTTCTATTTCCGTTGCTTCTAACAATGAAAAAGTGAAAGATCAGTGCATAATCACAAACTAGCTTTTCGATAGGAACGATATAAGTAGGAGAGGTGTTTTCCACCTCTCCTACTTTTCTTCGTATATTCATCCCCTGAGACGATCGGATATCAGGTTCTTGTTCTATGGGATTTGTTATTCCTCCTCCTCGGATATCTTGTCCTCCTGTTGTAAGCTCAGGGTATCCCGAGATTCGTCATCCTGATCTAAGAGAGTTTCCTCTTCATTGGGATTGAGGCTAAGCTCATCTGATGCTACGGTATCTGCCTCAGCGGTAACTACCAAAGTAGCTGCTCTTCGGGCTGCAATACCACAGCCAATGATTATTGCAATGCCGATTAAGAAGAGGAAAATAGCGATAAACTGTGAGGTAGATAAAGGTCCGATGGCGCCACGTTCCAGGTCTCCTCGAAAGAATTCGAGTACAAAACGACCTGCACTGTAAAATGTCAGGTAGAAGCCCGCAACCTGGCCCTTTGCTTTCGATCTCTTTGCAATTAAGATCAGTGCAAAGAAATTCAGAAAGTCTAAAGCACTGGAGATTGGCTGGGTAGGAATAAGCGGGACATTATTCGGTGCAAAGTCTGATTCGCGGAAAATGATATGAAAGGCACTATCGGTCTCATTACCATAACAGCAGCCTGCCAATACACATCCGAGTCTTCCAAAGCCTTGAGCAAGAGCAATAGAAGGCATAACGAGATCAAAGTATTCTAAGAAATTCAACTTATGCTTTCGGATAAACAGATATCCGGAGAAGATACCACCGATGATACCTCCGTATACGACAAAACCATGAGAGATATCAAGCAATAAGGAAGGGTCAGCGATGATTTCCTTGAGCTGAGTGATATAGTAGAGTACTTTGGCGCCAATCATACCGCCGACCAGTGCCCAGATAAATAGGTTGAAAACCAATTCGTATTTCATGCCCCTCTTCTTAGCCCTATATTCTGTTGTGATATAGGCGGAGAGTGCCCCGATCGCAATCATCAGACCATATCCATAGATTGTCACAGGCCCGATTGTTAATAATTCATTTTTCATTTTCGTGGTCCTTTCGATACATATGTAAGTGATAAAGCATGTTCTTATACAGTATATATAATTTTTGTTCAAAAGAAAATATATGTTAGGAAAAAAATTAATAAACAAAGGAAATATTAATCATAAAATCCGAGCGGTGAGAAAATTATAACTAATTATACTACTTCATGAGGGTATGAATTTCGTCATCAATAGTGCCAGAATATCAGATAATAGCTGTTCAACCTCTCTTATTTAAGAAAAATACTGATAAAATATTATGTATTAATTGAATTCAATACTATACATTTGATGAAAAATCTGGCATACTTATAGTTGTAATATCATTAGATGGGGTAAGTAGAATTAATTAAAGTGTCATGAAAAGATGGATCGGATAGGAAGATAAATAATTAAGGAGGAACAGAAATGGCAGTACAAATTTATCAACAGCGTAGAGATATGATTAACGGGGGCAGCGGTTTTTACTTCGGTTCTGCCGGTACAGGAAAGACTTATGCATTAAGAAATGAAATCGACCATGTTCTTGAGAATACAGAAGGAACTGTGTTTGTAATCAGTAAGCGTGGTGAGTTCAATGATTTAGTCGAGAAATATGAAGGCTTAGTAATTGACCCGACCAAGCAACCTCTGAATCCTTTGATTATACAGGATGCTTGTGAGATGAGTGAGCAGGATGTTGTATTTTTAAGCAAGATCAAATTCGGTTTGGCAAGACTCTTGGTGGAGACGAAGCTTCCGAAGCTGACTAATTTGCAGAAATACCTGATCGAGCAGGTGATGCTAAAGCAATGTCTTGAATGTGGAGATCTGGACTGGAATCAGTTTGCACTTGCATTCAATAAAATGATAGAAACCTTTGCGACTAAGAAGATAGCTAAGAAGTTGGAGGATGTGAAGTCAAGCCTTGATAAGGTGGCAGCAGAGCTGAATCTTGAGCCGGTTAATACGGATAATATTCTCTTAAAGGATACCTTCCTTGAAGAATTAAAAGAGTTAGCAGCGGCTGTTACTGAGCTGAATAAGTTCGCAGAAGGAAAAGAGCAGATTAATATCGGTAGTCATAGACTGGTGATTTATGATATCTCAAATGCCTCGAAGGAGGATGCAGATAAGTATTGTCTGATGGCCATTGAAGATGTTTGGACTAGACTGAATGGTCAAGCACCGATTACCGGAGCGAGACTTTTGATTGATGATGCGGATACTCTATTCTTGCGTTATGACAAATATATGGCAATGATGTATAAGGTGTCTAAATCCCAAGGCTTTGTAATCACTGCTGCAATTGAAGATACAACAACCTTCCTTACAAAACGACTCAGCTTCAGAAATATATCCGGCTACTTTGAGATATTCGGTCATACCATGGATAAAGTAGAGGTGTTGAAGCCTCTCTTTAGCTTGAGCCCGGAGGATATTGATTGGCTGGTTAAGGCTCCGATGGGGCAGAAGCTGGTATTGTGCGGTGGTAATCGTTTCCTTGTAAAGGCTGTGAAGTAGCTTACATAGCCAGTGATCGGAATGAGGTTTAATAATTAAAGACGTTAGATCAAAATGCTCCTCATGATATTTCGTGTGGAGCATTTACATACTAGTTAAAATGTAGGGGGGATATATATGAATGAAGTTGAAGCTTTTTGGAATAGGTTTTTGAGAGAGAAGCAATTAAGTGAGGACACACAGTACCTGGAAGCTTTTCATTTTGAAGTGACCAAGGAAGGAGCCAATCATCTGCTGGAGCTGGTATTGTCAGGACAGAAGAAGGCTACCGCGAGCAGCCTGCCTGCATGGAATATCGAGGGGATAAAACCGAGAGTAGGTAATTACAGTATCGTAACTGATTGGGATGGAACACCGCGATGTGTAATTCAAACAGTTCAAACCACAGAGCTGCCCTTTCGAGAGATGACCTATGATATCTGTAAAAGGGAAGGCGAAGACGAATGCCTTGAGACCTGGCAGAGCAATCACAGAAAGTTTTTTACAGCCGATGGGAAAGAACTCGGCTACGAGTTTACAGAAGATATGATGGTATTATTTGAAGATTTTGAAGTGGTATACCAGGAATAACGGATCAACAGCAGGTGATTTCTTTGATCATAAATTCTTTGCCGCTTAGTAATTCAAAGCTTGTACTCTGACAGTTGGGACAGATTCCTTTTTCATTGATTAAGTGAAAGACCTTACGACAATCCTTACATAAGCCATTGGCAGGTATCACTTCTATCTCAAGGGTGGAATTCTCCAAAATGGTTCCCTCCACTGCCGCCGGATAGAGCTTTTTCATATAATGAGGTACCATCGAGGAAAGCTCACCAATCTGTAGAACTAAGGCTTCAATTTGGTCAACCTCATTCTCTGTGGCAATCTGCTCAACCTGCTTTACGATTTCGATAAGGACGCCTAATTCATGCATTTTATTATTCTCCTTTATTCATTTGGTTCATATAGCATTGTTCTTTTCATAAATAGAATCTATAGCACTTCGAAATCATCACATTATTTATCCTGGATGATTTCGAAGTGTTTTAATGTAAGATTCATAAAAGTTTGCGAAGCTAATTTTTTTGATTACTTGATTCACAAAATATCTGCGAAGCTAACTTTTTTGATTACTTGATTCACAAAATAACTGCGAAGCTGATATTTTTTATTACATGATTAACAAAATATCTGCGAAGCTGATATTTTTTAATATAAACTTCTTTATTTACTGAATGCTTTCACTGCTTTTTTAATCGCAATCTTTCCCTTACGCTTTAGGATTTGCTTAATGACAACCGGCTTTAAGTCTTCAAAAGCAACACCGGCTCCGTCATATTGTCTGACGAGGGAGATGGCATCGAATTTACATCTTGTGGTACAAGCACCACAGCCGACACATAGAAACTCGTCAACTACCGTAGCGCCGCAGCTTAAGCAGCGTTCCGTTTCTTTCTTCACCTGTTCCAGAGTGAAGGTTTTGCGAAGATCCTTGAAGGTTTCCTTGGAGAGAGCACCATCGATATGGGGTGTGCTCTGTCTGGGTTGGCGATCATAGCTGTCCAGTTCAAGGTTTTCTTTATCCAGAGCTTTGTACTCTCTCCGGTCACGTCCGATGATCAGACTCTGTCCGGGTTGAACATAACGATGGATGGAGATGGCTCCCTGTTTGCCTGCTGCAATCGCATCAATTGCAAAGCGTGGACCGGTAAAGGCATCGCCACCTGCAAAGATATCCGGTTCGGCAGTCTGATAGGTGAAGGAATCTGCTTTAACGGTTCCGTTCGGGTTAAACTCCAGCTTACTGCCAGCCGCCAGATCACTCCAATCAATAGCCTGACCGATGGAGAGAAGCACGTGATCCGCATCAATAATCTGTGTATTGGTCTCATCGTAGCTTGGATTAAAACGTCCATTCGCATCGAATACGGAGATACATTTCTTGAATTCCACTCCGGTAACCTTGCCGTTGCTCGTTATAATACGCTTCGGTCCCCAGGAATTATTAATAGCAATCCCTTCGGATAAGGTCTCATCAATTTCTTCCCCAAGTGCAGGCATCTGCTCTCTGCTTTCGAGGCAGAACATCGCTACCTTATCTGCTCCGACTCTGGCTGCGGTTCTTGCAACATCGATGGCAACATTGCCGCCTCCGATTACGATGGTCTTTCCATGAAGCATAACGTCATTGCCAAGGTTAACATTGCGAAGGAAGTCGACGCCGGTGAGGACGCCTTCGGCATCTTCCCCTTCTACATTCAGTCTTCTTCCGGCTTGTGCTCCGATGGCAAGATAGAAGGCTTCATAGCCCTCGGAACGTAACTCCTTCAGTGTGATATCTTTTCCTACTTCTACGCAGGTCTTAAAATCTACTCCCAGCTCTCTTAGAATTTCGATCTCAGCATTTACAACCTCTTTTTCCAGGCGGAAGGAAGGGATACCCATTGTAAGCATTCCGCCTAAGGCCTTTTGCTTCTCAAAAACAGTAACCTCATAGCCGTCAATTGCGAGGAAATAAGCGCAGGATAATCCGGCAGGACCGGCACCGATGACAGCAATTTTTTTGCCATAATCGTGACGCTTCTTAGGAATATAACGGTTATCATTATTCATATCCTGATCGGCGATGAATTTCTTGATCTCATCGATTGCAATAGGATCATCAATGTCTCCTCTGGTGCAGGCAGACTCACACTTTCTGGGGCAGATACGTCCACAAACAGCGGGAAATGGATTCTCAAGCTTAATCAGCTCCAGGGCTTCGTTATATTTCCCCTGGGAAGCTAATTTGATATAACCTTGAATCGCAATGTGAGCAGGACATTCTGTCTTACAAGGACTGGTTCCGGTATCTACTACATCCTTACGATTGATACGGTAATCGGGATTCCATCTCTCGGGACCCCATTCCATATCTCTTGGAGTCTCAACTTTTTTCTCGGGAAGTGGTTTGGTAGAGCAAAGCTTCTGTCCTAATTGAAGAGCATTTACAGGACAGTTCTCCACGCATTCCCCGCAAGCAACACATTTGTCCTTATCAACATGAGATACATAATTAGATCGAACCATATCAACGTTCTTGAACATACCGGCGCTTCTTAGAGCTAAGCAGGAGCAACCGCAGCAATTACAGATGGCATGGGTCTTACCGGAGCCGTCAAGGTTGGGGATCTGATGCATTAATCCGTTGTCTTCTGCTCTTTTGATGATCTCAAAGGCCTCCTCACGAGTGATCTGACGTCCTCTGCCGGTACGAATATAATACTCTGCAGCATGACCCATCTGAATGCACATGTCTTCCTTTAAGTGTCCGCAGCCTTCACCCATAGCCTCTCTGGCAGTACGGCAAGAGCAATCCGATACGGTAAATATGGTATTATCATTTAAATATTTTGATACTTCTTCATAAGAGGCTCTTCGGGTCTCTCCGTCGATGGCTCTTTCAATCGGGATAACGCGCATCAGACCGACACCGACAGGAAAGGCACCGGTGGATTTAGGACCTCTGACTCTTCCATAGGCTTCAAACGCTTCCGCAATTTGCGGGAATTTTTTCACATTTTCCTTGTTGTTAACCATCATCTCCATGATGCCGGGAACCCAGGTATCATACCAGTAGGTATCGACACCATTTATGTTATTGACGAAGCATACGCCTGCAACAGCCAGGTCCCAAAGAAGAGAGGATACTTCTTCAACCGATTTACCACAGATTGGAGCAAGCTGTTCTGCGGTGACCTTTTTACGAATTTCCATATGTAATACGATATCGGCCATCTCATCGGTTACGACAGGCTCCAGGATTAGATATTCCGGATCCTGATAAGTAATACCGTTTTTTGAGCCCATTTTCTTTCTACTGATATGGTTTGCAAGCTCTAAGATTTTCTCTCTAGCCATGGATTAATCCTCCTTATCCTTCCATTCTTTTATTGTGGTGCGAAGCCAATCCACCCATTCTTCTATGCCCTCGCCGGTTCTTGAAGAGATTGCTATAATTTTAACATTCGGATTTAAATGTTTTGCACGCTCCATACAAGCCTCCAGGTCGAAATCAAAGTAGTTTAGTACATCGATCTTATTAATTAACAGAACGTCGACAATTGAGAACATCAGCGGGTATTTCAACGGCTTGTCATCACCTTCCGGAACACTTAGGATCATTGCATTTTTTATCGCACCGGTGTCGAACTCAGCGGGACATACAAGATTTCCTACGTTCTCGAGGATTGCCAGGTCAATATCCTGTGTACCGAGACCCTCTAAGCCTTGCTTGGTCATATCCGCATCCAGATGACACATACCGCCGGTATGAAGCTGAATTACCTTAGCACCTGTCTGGGATATGGTCTGTGCGTCAACATCAGAATCAATATCTGCCTCCATAACACCGATTCGAAGCTCATCCTTTAATGCCTCTATGGTTCTTGTAAGAGTGGTGGTTTTACCTGAGCCTGGGGAAGACATCAGATTTAGAAGAAAGGTCTTCTCCTTTTTTAACTGCGCCCGAAGCTCATCGGCCATACGGTTGTTGTCATCAAACACATTCTGTTTAATCTCAAGAATCTTAAAATCTTTCATCCATAATTCCTTTCTTATTAAAGCATATCAATTAGCAAATGCTAACTATGTAACTGAGTATTAACGGAGGGGTTCTGAGGTTACTCGGCCAGAGCCTTAATCTCTTTATACTCCTTAAGATCCGTATATAACTCGGAAGTATAAGGGTTTCTCTTGGTCTTTACCACTTTGTAGATCATATAGATTACGACTGCAATATTAGCAACTAAAGCTGCGCAGCTCCAGAAGAATAGAGGTCCTACTTTATAGGTAGAAGTTACTGCGAAAGCACCTTCGTCTATGAAGGCAGGGAAGGTCTGTGCAAACATACACCATAATGCCAAAGTCTGAGCACGGTGTTGTAACCAAGCACCTTTTCCTACGGTAAACGCGCACAAAGTGGGAGCTAATAATAAGGCAAAGCCACAATACCAGGAATGTGTAGGCAAGCAATTATAGGTGTATGCAAAGTTCCAAAGATCATAAGCAATGATCCAGAACCAAAGCATATCCGGCCAGAGCATATCCTTGCTTCCATCCTTTTTGGTAACCTTTCGTACGGTGATTCCGAACCAACCGGTAATAGCGATGATATTCAATATACCTGCAATTGCATTCATATAATTCCAAGGTCCACCAAGAACATATACAGCATCATCGGCTAGAATACCACCTCCGGCATAATTGATACCTACCTGTAGATCTCTGGCGACAGCTTCCAGAATGTTAATGGCGAGAATGAGAGGTGGGAAGCAAAGGGCCCATTTATAATCAGATAATCTCCAGGTCTTGCCTGTCTTCTTGTTGGTACCCTTAACATGGCGGATGCACCAGAATCCGATACAACCTGCTGTAGAAGAGTATACTTTTGCTAGATGGAACCAATCCGTGTAGGTGGTATTCCTGAGTACCGTAAACCATAGAACGGATAGTACAGTAGGAAGAACGATGAAACATAAAAAGCCGATTACTGTGAATCTTCTAGACAGTTCATTTGCTGCAAATAAGATTGCGAATACGCCGATCCATACAAGCCAAACTAAGACACTGCTTGCACCGGCTTCATAATTAAATGAAAACATAAATTTCTCTCCTTATCCCTGTGAAATGTTTGGAGTAATCTCTGGTCATACCAGAGTAGCTCATAATAATATTATCTACCTATCCGGCATAAAGTCAACAACCCTAGTATTATTCAGCACTTTACATATAAAACATCGCTTGTATTTCAGCATAAAATACAATATAATTAAGGCGTGGTATCTGGTCGAACCAGTGACAGGAGGTAAGTAAATGGAGTTTTCAAAAATATCGGCTCCTTCCTTGAAGGAGCTATTTATAAGAGAGCTGGAAGGCATGATTCTATCCGGCAAGCTTGCAGTGGGAGAGAAGCTTCCACCGGAGCGTGAACTGGCAAAATCTATGCAGGTTAGCCGAGGAGTTGTTAACAGTGGAATTATTGAGCTGGCAAGAAAGGGATTTTTAACGATAAAACCCCGAATGGGAACCTTTATAGCAGATTATCGCAGAACAGGAACCTTGGAGACTCTCATTTCCGTGTTGAATTACAATGGAGGAGTATTACGTGCGGAGGAGATACGATCAATTCTTGAAATCAGACAAGCATTAAGTATATTAGCCTTTCGTCAGGCAATCCCGCAGATGAAGCAACAGGATATCGATTCCCTGCGAAGCTATGTGGACGGCATTGCAAAAGCGGCTACCCACAGAGAGGCAAGTGAGAAAGCCTTTGATTTTCATCATGAACTTGCGGTGTTATCCGGTAATATGCTGATGCCTCTGATCTATTATTCCTTTCGAGAAGCAGTCCTTATGTTATGGGAAAGGTTTTGCATCCTTCATGGGAGAGAGAAGCTATATGTAAATACGGACACATTATGGCAATTTGTAGCTAATCGCGATATCGAAGGAGCCATCAGCTGGTCGGAGAGAAAAGTAAATGAAACAATAACCGGTAAGGACCAGATTTACTATTAATTTAACTTTAGTAAGGCAACTCTTGAATCATTTCCATGGCAACGGAGATATCCTTGACTGCCATTTCAATCCAAGCTGACCGATAACCGCTTCGCAGAGCATTGTTTTTCGAGGCAAGGTTGGACCACGCTGTACAGTAGTAAGGTACTTTTCCCAGAGAGAGAATCTCGTCGGTCAGACGTTTTGTAAGAGTAGAAGCGATACCCATATTTCGGAACTCCGGAATTACATCAATTCCGACCTGCCACATGGTATCACAGTCATTGCTTGCACCTGCAACGCCTACCAGCTGTCCGTTAAGATATCCGGTTGCAGCAATAACATCCTTTTTATCTTCATCGGTTTCATAAGTTAAGGCCATAGAAAAACGCTTATCAGAGTATAAGTAAGGGATTTGATCTTCATAAAGAATTCTGATTTCAAGGTCGGCTTTCGGTGCGACCTGTTTATTCCTGTCAGGAAGGAAGAATTCTGCGATATGGCATACGCATTTTCCGTATTTCTCGAACTCATGATTTAGAGCTGTTAGTTGAGGTGTATCAAAGCATCGGTAACCTTGGTGCTTTTGAGCAAATTGAGCCATATAATTCTGTATTTTATCGTCAGCTGATATCACCAGCCCGTGACCGTAATATGCGATACGGCAGAATAGTGGCTTCGAATAACACGTTTTTCGCCCGGATATCAAATTGTTACTGACGATAGTATTACGCTCTTCTATAAAGGCGTCCGTAGAGCAGTTAAAATCGATCGCGGATTGCTCCATCGCAATTCTCATTATTTCTTTGTTGGTCATAAAACACATCCCCATTCTTCATTATGTAATTTGTATTAATAATAGGATATATCATCGACTGAGAAAATTCAATCTGTCTAATATTGATTCCGTTCTGTGTTTATCTATAAATAGATGGCTTCAAGTAAATAATCATCATAAATCTCCACATCATATATTATCGATGACTCAGTAACAGGCCACAAATGCTGTCGTAATATATCGCAATAGGAGAATATATAAGAAAAAACTACTATAATTCCTGTTTTTTGTATTGATAGTAATTGAACTAAAAAAAATGATGTGATAATCTATAGATAAGAATTAGACGATTTCTATGATATGAGATAAGTCTGATTAACCTTTTATACCAGATAAATGCGAATGACATTATAACTATAATAGGAAACGTGGGAAAATATGGGGAAAAATTATGAATTAGCGAATAACAAAATTGGGGCTGCTATTCAATATTTTCGCGAATCCTATGGGATTACGCAGACAAAATTATCCAAAGGGCTATGTTCGGTTGCTACTTTATCTCGCATCGAAGCAGGAGAGAGGGATGTGGATTCTCTATTATTAGAGACTCTGTTAGAACGTCTGGGGAGAATGCCGAACCAGTTTGAATTGATCCTGACGGATTATGATTATCTAATATATCAAAATAGAGTAACCATTAAAAATTTAATCGAGGATCAGAACTGGGAGAAGGCAAATGAACTTATTATAGAATATGAGCAGATAACAGCTTCCAAGGGAAGCACTCATATGCAATTTATCGTTTATTGCAGGGCGCTGTTAAATGAGTTACAGGGAGGGGCTGTTGAAGATACAATCAACTTGTTGATGGAGGCTATAACCTATACGGTACCTGATTTTAAAACGCATCGGATTAAGGACTATTATCTTAGCAGCAGCGAGCTGGGTATTATTATTGATATCCTACAGCGAATGATTTTAGCCGGGATAACGGATGGTACTAAGGATATACTGGATCAGGTACTTGAGTACCTTGAACTACAAGCATTATCTGAAGAAACTAATTTAACCTATACTAAGGTAATAGTTATAGCATGTAAATTATACCTACATGGGAATAATGTAATTAAGGCACAGGAGATGTGTGACAAAGGCTTGGAAAGAAGTAAAGGAAGCCGAAGAATGGACTATCTCGGTGATTTATACCTTATTAAAGCTAAAACAACAGAAGCGTTGCTAAAGCAACAGGAAAAGTGGGATTCTAATAGCAAAGAATGTATTAGGTATTATCTGCAATCTTATCATATATATAAATTTTTAGAGGAGATTTCAGAAGCTGATTCAATTAAGAAGCATCTTGAGGAGGAATACAAATGGGCAGATATCGTTTAGGAGATATCGTACGCATGACGAGAAAATCCCTCTCTATCACACAGGAACAATTATGTGATGAAATCTGTTCGGTTGAGACTCTTTCGAGAATCGAAAATGGAAGCCAGAACCCGAGTAGAGATGTATATGAACTCTTGATGGAACGTATGGGACGCATTCGTGATAGGGCATATTCACTGCTTTCGGTATCTGATTTGAAGGTTTTGGAACAGATGAAATCGTTTGAGGATAATATAAAGCAATATGATTTTGTTAAAGCCGAAGTGGTTTTAAAGGAAATAAAACAGTCGATAGGTAACTCTATTGTTGATAATCAATTTCTGCTAAGGGCAGAAAGTATCGTTAACTATTATCAAAAACGTATTACAGCACAAGAGTACCTAGAGGCTTCGGAGAAAGCAATACGACTCACTATACCTAAGTATGGACTAATATCATTATCAAAATGGCCATTAAGTTTTAATGAAGCTCAATTGTTGATCAATATTTCAAATGCATATGCAGAAAAACAAGAGTATCATAATGCAATTGAAGTTATAAAGGATGCATATAGTGCTATGAAACAGAGCTATATGGAAGAGCAGCAGAGAGATATTATCCTTGTAATAATTGCAAATAACCTTTCAAAATGGCATGGATTGATTGGTAACCATGAGGAAGCCATATTTGTAGCTAATGAAGGAATACAAATATGTAGGAAAGGAAAATTAGGTAATGCTCTTCCGAATCTTTTATACGGAATGGTGTGGAATTATGAACAAATCATGGATAAGTCAGGATTAACATCAAATCATTTTGATAAGTGCTTGAATTACTTAAAACAAGCATATTATATTGCTTCGGCGATGCGTTATTCTCATGCTGAGCAGTTTATCAAAGATCATATTGTAAGTAAGTATGATATAAATGTAGTGTAAGTTTAAACAGAGATAATAGCGGGCATATCACTTACGGAGATTATGGCGGGCATATCACTTACAGAGATAATAGCGGGCATATCGCTTACAGAGATAATGGCAGGCATATCACTCACAGAGATAATGGCGGGCATATCGCTTGCTGAGATAATTGCGGGAGCATCACTTGCGGAGATGATTCCAGGCATATCACTTGCTAAAGTTTGACCATTATTTTCGATTGTTTGTGTTTTACCAAGTATAAACATTAAGCTCGCAATTACCAGTAACAGAGAGAGAGTTAAATTTCTTTTTGTGTTTTTCATTTTAAATCCTCCTAATATTTTTATTTAAGTATGGGATGAAAACTCGTATTCTGAATTAAAAACACGTTTTACGTGTTTTTAATTTTTAAATTAATTAGATTATATGCTTGTCAAATAGCAAAAACCATGTCGTATTTGGAAAATTTGATTCGAATTTTCCAAATACGACATGGTTTTTTAGTCCCTAATATCTTATTATATATTTGACCAACTATTAATGTGATATTGAGAAATATCAGTGTTGCAGATATTTTCGGTATCAGTGTTAAAAACAGCTGCTTCATGAGACGATTTTTATTCGTCGAATGGGAACAAGAGAGAAAAGTATGGGAAAAGCAAATTTAAGGCCAGCATTTTATGATGAACTTACCGGTTTACCTAAATTCAATTTATTGAGGAATGTGTTAACCGATTATATTGTTCGAAGATCTTGCAACCAAATTGCAGGAGTGGACAGATTTGCTCTTGTTTATTTAGATATAAATAACTTTACTTATCTAAATGAGACTTATGGTTATAAGGTATGTGACAATATAATTAAGTGCTTAGCAGAATATCTTGCCACTAAGGTTAATAATCCCAATTACGTTACAAGGGTAACTAGTGATAAGTTTGCGATTTTATGCACAGACATAGAATCGAATCAGCAGATATATGATACGATAGAGGATATTATCAGCAACGGTTGTAATATCTGTATCTCAGGTTATGTTTTTTACATAACAATGAGTGCTGGTATTGCGTTCTTTCCTGAGCATGGCAGAGATATAGACACCTTAATGAGGAAGGCGGAGACAGCCGGATATCTCGCGAAAAAGTCAGGGAAGGACATTAATTTATACAGTGATGAACTTCAGAGGGATATGGTCGAACAGGTTCAGATGATCAATAAGCTTCAGAATGGCATAGAGAAAGAAGAGTTTATACTCTTTTATCAACCGGAATATAACCTTATTACGAATGAGATTATAGGTGTGGAAGCTCTGGTACGCTGGCCGCACCCGGAAAATGGTTTCATTTCTCCGGATGTATTTATACCGATTGCAGAAAAATCGAAGCAAATTTATAGTCTGGAACGATGGATCGTGAACGAAGCTTTGCAGCAAAAGCAAAGGTGGGAGAATAATGGATTCGATAATATTGAAATGTCCATTAACTTATCCAGTAAGACCTTGGAAAGTGAAAGTAACTTTCAGAAGATAGAGGAGATTATCACCTCATTTCAGGTGGATTATTCGAAAGTAATCTTTGAGATTACAGAAACAATCATTCTTTCCCAAGTTGATTCGGCAATAGAGAGACTGAATCGACTGAGAGCATATGGGATTAAGATAGCTCTGGATGATTTTGGTACAGGCTACTCTTCATTAACCCATATCATGAAGCTTCCGATTGATATTATTAAGATTGATAAAAGTTTTATACAGTCAATACCGCATGGGAATGAGGAGACGGTTATAACACACAACATCTTATCCTTGGCTCATGAATTGAATTATAGAGTGGTGGCAGAAGGCATCGAGACACAGGAACAATTGGATTATCTGAGACAAACATCCTGCGAGCGAGGACAAGGCTATCTTCTGTGCAAACCCTTACCCGGTGATAAGTTAAATGAAATATTACACCAGTAGGGTAATACCCAAGTTGGGCGAAATTACATATGCAATCTACTTCACACAAATGCTGTTTATAATATGGCTACAGGTGTACGGGGAATAGAAAAAGAATGATAACATTGTTATCATTCTTTTTCTATGTCTATGATTGAGTCATGTCTTATTTCTTAGTTAATTCTATTGTCTCAGTTTGATTATCGATACGTATTGTCGCCTTTATTGTCTCCGGATCAGAAGTTAGCAGACCACTACTTGAGTTGATTGTAAAGCCCTGCGATCGGGACCTCCTTCATCGTAATTCTCACACATCGAGCTTCCGGCCATACCTGCTTCATATCCGATCTCAAGTTGACGAACCTTTGCCAATGCATCAATATCCTTCTTGTAGACTACAGTAAAGGTTGCTTCGGTAGAACTGTCATGCTGTAGTGTGCCGTCCTCTGTCCAGAAGGTCACAACAGACTTTTCGTGATAATAGACATCCCATAGCTCACTTTCTCCTCTATAGTCATGAAAATACCTGGTTACATCTTTATTGGAACAACCGGCCAATGTGGTTATTACCAGAAGAAGGACAACTAATCTGATTCTTCGCATAAATCAATCTCCTTAGATTATTAAGAACTTAGTGATCTGACAAGTCGTATCTCATAAAAATGGAATATTTCATTGGGCTGTTGTTATAGGGAGGTATCTCATAAAAACCATAGTTTTGATACATGGCAATGGCACTTTTCAGGTACGGTAGAGTATCCAATACCATATACCGATAGCCGATCTGTTTAGCATCAAGTACTAATTGATCCATTAGCTTGTTGCCAAGTTTACAGCCTCTGAATTCCGGCTTGACATATAGTCGCTTGATTTCACACATGGTCCTATCGATCGGACGTAATCCGATGCAACCTGCAGGGAAATGATCAACATATGCAATGTATAATCTTCCTTCCGGTAATCCGTACTTCATTTCAAGATGTTTTAATTCGGCTTTATAGTCTTGTTGTTCCAAATACTCGATAATGCCAGGATCGTTATCGATCAGCATTTCGATATACTCCTGAAATAATTCTTCTATTTGATCCGGCATATCATATGCCAATTTAATCTCTATCTCCATTCTGCCTCCGACACAACATCTGTATTTACCGTCCATAAAAGTATATGATTGTTATATTTTAACATATCAGTGCTCGTTAATCCATTGTATAATTGTATTTACACAATAATTATAATTCAAGAGATTAAAGATATAATTCAACAGACGTTAAAGGAAATTGTGGAGGACGAAAAGCAAAAGTGTTTGATATTCTATTCCATTTTCGATATACTATGGATAAGTTTTAGATACGGATACCATATATTTCATATAGAAGAATAATAGGAGATGCTTATGTCGGGATCAGTTTACGGAAAAAGTTTTGTGATATCAACCTGGGGAGAATCCCATGGTGAGGGCATTGGAGTCGTTGTTGATGGATGTCCAGCAGGCTTACCTATGAATGAAACGATAATACAGTCGTACTTAGACCGGAGAAAGCCGGGTCAGACGGATTTTTCAACACCTCGAAAGGAGAATGACCGTCTGAAAATTTTATCGGGAATCTTTGAGGGACATACCACCGGTACACCGATATCCTTGGTGGTATATAATGAGAATCAACGTTCCTATGATTACTCGGATATTGCCGGCTTCTATCGCCCGGGTCATGCGGATTATACGTATGACATGAAATATGGTTTTCGAGATTACCGAGGAGGTGGACGTTCGTCGGGACGAGAAACTACCGGAAGAGTTGCGGCAGGAGCCATTGCCGTTGAGATTCTGAGGGAGCTTGGAGTATCCGTTTTTGCGTACACGAAGTCCATTGGACCGGTTACTGTAGACTATCAGAAATGTACCAGAGAATATTCCAAGGTAAGCCCACTGAATATGCCGGATCCGGATGCTTCCGCAAAAGCGGAGGTTTATATCAGAGAGCAGATGGAAGAACATAATTCTGTTGGCGGTGTAATTGAGTGTATCGTGTCCGGAGCACCTGCCGGGATTGGGCAGCCTGTCTTTGATAAACTGGACGCCACTCTCGCGAAGGCGATTATGTCAATCGGAGCAGTCAAAGGGGTTGAAATCGGCGACGGTTTTGCAGTAGCAACAAAGACGGGTGCCGAGAATAATGATTCCTTTCACTACGATAGTACGGGTAGACTAACCAAGCTGAGTAACCATGCAGGAGGTATTCTGGGTGGAATAAGCGACGGAACAGAAATTATCCTTCGCGCTGCGGTGAAACCCACAGCATCGATCGCACGACCACAGAGAACGGTAAATAAAAAGAATGAGAATATTGAAGTAGAGGTTCAAGGGCGACATGATCCGATTATTGTACCGAGAGCGGTTGTGGTAGTAGAGGCTATGGTAGCCATTACTCTGGTGGATTACCTGTTTCAAGGGATGACGTCTAGAATGGATAAGATTAAAGAGTTTTATAAACAATAAGGGATCCATTAACGAAATAATAAAGCTTTTATCGCTTAATAAATAGGAAGAAGAGTACCATACTCTTCTTCCTATTTATTTTGCTTTTCACTTTCATCATTCTGGGTTCTTTATAAGTCATCGATATATACTTGAGGAAGGCTTAGCGATCGAATGTTATGAGAAATATATTGAAAAACATTAGTATATCTATTATAATTTAGTAATACCTAAAATATTAAAGAATTAATTAAACAAATGACAAGCAATTCAAAGTATATACAAAATGAATTATGCAACAAGAAAGGATGAAACAAATGGCAAAGCTGGTAATCAACGAGCGTAACAGAAAAGACAAAATTAATGCAGAGATTTATGGTCATTTTGCGGAGCATCTTGGCAGATGTATCTATGAAGGGTTATATGTTGGAGAGAATTCCGAAATCGAAAATACAAATGGAATGAGAAATGACGTAGTAGAGGCACTGAAGGAAATTAAAGTTCCGGTGCTTCGCTGGCCGGGTGGATGCTTCGCGGATGAGTATCACTGGAAGGATGGTATCGGTCCGAAGGAGAAGCGTAAGAAAATGATCAACACCCACTGGGGCGGGGTTGTAGAGGACAATAGCTTCGGAACTCATGAATTCATGGAGCTCTGTCGACAGTTGGGCTGTAAAACTTACATCAACGGTAATCTTGGTAGCGGTACTGTACAGGAAATGTCAGAATGGATAGAGTACATGACCTTTGAGGGAGTATCTCCAATGGCAGATCTTCGTAAAGAAAATGGTCATGAAAAAGCCTGGAGAGTCGATTATTTTGGCGTAGGCAATGAGAACTGGGGTTGCGGCGGCAATATGACTCCGGTACATTATGCCAATGAATACAGAAGGTACCAGACTTATGTCAGAAATTACAAGGCGGATGCGCCGGTAGCAAAGATATGCTGCGGTGCCAATGTAGATGATTATCACTGGACGGAGGATGTATTAAAGACGACCCATGACCATACTCCGAAATATCTCCATGGATTCATGGATGGTCTATCCTTACATTACTATACGCTTCCCGGCAATTGGGAGTCCAAGGGTAGTGCAACGGATTTCGATTCAGCGGCATGGTATAAGACACTGAAGAAAGCTATGTATATGGAGACATTAATCAAAGGGCATAGCGCGATTATGGATCAATATGACCCTGAGAAGAAGATTGGTATGATTGTAGATGAATGGGGATGCTGGTTTGATGTAGAGCCGGGCACTAATCCGGGCTTCTTATATCAGCAGAATACCATGAGGGATGCACTGATAGCAGGCATTACGTTGAATATCTTTAATAAGCATTGTGACAGAGTGAAGATGGCTAATATAGCTCAGATGATTAATGTACTTCAGTCAGTTATTCTGACTGAAGGTGAGAAGATGGTAAAGACTCCTACTTATCATGTATTCCATATGTATAAGGAGCATCAGAATGCTTATCTGTTGGAAAGTCATATTGATACCGATACAGTTGGTATCGGCGAGGATATGGTTCCAAACTTATATGAATCAGTCTCGATGGATGATAATGGCGTTGTTAATATCACCCTGAATAACCTATCTCTGAATAAGGCCGAGGAAGTGGAGGTTGCTTTAACCGAGAAGGAGATCAAGGAAGTAAAAGCAAGTATCTTAACCGGTGGGATGAGTGATTATAATACCTTCGAGAATACAGAGAAGGTTATAGAAAAAGTCTTTACTGATTTTAAAGTACACGAAAAAGGAATTACGCTTGTGGTCCCTGCTTGTAGTGTATTAAACATCAGGATAAGCTAATGGATACCCGGATGTGTAAGAAATGCCTGATACGTGATATGGAAGAATATGAAGAGTATAAGAATATGTTTGAATACATTCGTAATCTTTCCGAAGAGATCAAGGCATCAGAAGAATTATATGAATATAGAATGGGAATCTGCAAGGATTGTGATATGTTGCTAAGCGGCATGTGCAGAAAATGCGGATGTTTTGTAGAAATGCGGGCAGCAGTTGCGAA
This sequence comes from Bacillota bacterium, assembly GCA_023421075.1. Taxonomy (GTDB): domain Bacteria; phylum Bacillota; class Clostridia; order Lachnospirales; family Lachnospiraceae; genus Mobilitalea. Next base: position 13,957 of record JAEZUM010000054.1, on the reverse strand, counting down.
AAACTACTGCCCGGGTAAAAAGTGGTGACATTTATTGAGCTGTTAAATCTAGTAACGGAAGGAAGACAGGTTACGCTTCCCTCACACACAGGTTGCCTTACATTTTCCTTATTTGTCTGCTGAAATCGAACATAAAATGTTCGCTTTTATAGCATACAAATAAGAAATCTGTTCGGCAAACAGTGCATTAGGGGAAGAATAATCTGTCTTCCTTCCTGTATTTGTGATAATAAAGTTATTATAAGTGCATTCTATCTTTTTAAGATATAGAACAGCCCTTTGGGCATGTTGTTCGTATTGAATATCTACTCGGCCTTTGGAGGCTGGTTGATCGGGCTGTAGTTAATTCTTACGTTGATGTCCTGGTTGTAATTACCAAAGGATTTACCGAAGATAGTTAATCCTCCGACATGCTTCGCATTGTCCGGGACTTCCATCTTGAAGCGTATAGTACTACGGTAATCGAAGTTAAAATCATGGATCGATACATCGGATATTTTCAATCCATCGATAAAGGTTCCATTCGTATTGACTACCAGAAGCTTCAGGAGACCATATTGGTTCCAGTTAGGAATCCACCAATCCGGTGTGAATATTCCCTTGATATCTCCAAAATCTCCGGGGCTGGTCCAGGTACCGATGCAAATGTCGTTTAGATAGAAGTAGATGTCAGAAGGCCAGACATCATTTGTACCGGGTGCTTCTGAGCATAATTCGGCAGATATAGTGATCTGCTCTATTTTCTGGGAGGTGGGGATGAAGTTCGGAATGATATATTCTATATATCCTTTTGTAAACCATACAATTTCTGCAAGATAACGATCTGGATGTGTAAAGTATCTGGCGTCATCCACCTGACCAATCAGAGCGGTGGAGGAAGCTAAGCCACAGGTAGGGTAGATATTATAATTAGAATAGTGGCCTATCTTAATATCGGTTTGATACACATTCTCGTCTTCTTCCAGGGAAACCATGTCGATTAGAATTTTGTCGAGGTGAACAGCACATTTCTTCTGGTTGCCATGACCGGTTGTCTCAGTGGAGATAGTTACTATTCCGCAATCTTCTAACTTCTTAATATGACTGGTTAAAGCTCCGTTTGTGATATTCAAACTTGTTGCTAGTTCATTCATATTCATGCTTTTATTTGTTAAAAGTAATTTTATGATCTCTATACGGATATCGGAACCCAAGGCTTTAAAAAGCTCTAATCCCTCGTCCAATGATTTTATATGAAGCATCCTTTTCCTCCTGATGATTTCTGATAATCTTAGGTACAGGTGAAGAATATTTTAGTATTTATTAAATTATTATATACATGACATGATAAGAAGTCAATCAGTGGAAAATCATGAGAAAGATGCATTATGTTGAAAAGATAATACATTAGTCCTTTAAGAAGACGATTGCCCCAATTAGAAATAATATAAGTCCGGTTATTTTTCTTACACTTAATTCTACATTGTTAACAATGGCATCGACTATCAATCCACTTAGCAGTTGACCGGACAGAACTAATATAATGGTATTCGAGATCCCGAGTCTGGGAATGGCACTCGAGGACAAATAGATTATGGATGCACCGAATAAACCACCGATGAGCCAGAAAGGCTTGATGGTAGTAATCTTAGTATAATAGATTAATTTACCGTTAATCAGATTCAATAAAAAAATAAAGGTCATGCCGACCATTAGACTATGAAGGGTAGCAATTCCGGGTGTAACATATTTACCAAGCTGTGAATTGATGCCCGATTCGATCGTAGTGAAGATACCTGCTAAGATTGCCAATAGGATATAGAACGGATTCATATTGGCCTCCAAGGTTGTCATTAGTTATAAATATGTGAACAGAAATAAATATATACAGACAAGTTGAAATAAAAGAGGGAAGTGCTATATATTGCGGATAATCCACTGTTTTGCTATGCTCATCTGTTCTTCACCGGCAAAGGGATGATCACTGCCCTCAGAAACCGTAAGATTGCATTGGAACATTCTAGCGAATTGCTCCATGATGTCCAGGCTTTGTAACTGATCCATTGACCCATAGAGAATGCTCGTGGGTGAGTTCCATTGAGTGATGGGGTGTGATTTCACATAACAATAATAATCCCATGATAAGATATCAATTGGGGTAGAGACTTCCTTCTCCCTCTCCAGTCTGTCTTCCGTTACACCAAACCAGTTGAACATATTATGAATCAGATATTCCATATCAAGAATAGGTGACTGAAGTAGACATTGATCGAAGTGCATATTTGCAAATGCATGGAGACTAAAATAAGCGCCTAGGCTACATCCATACAAAGAAACTGTATTCCAATTACTTCGGACAAAGTCACCAATGACTTTGAGATCATGAATACCGTTCCATATATTACATCTGTAATCGGTATCGTTTCTCTCTCCATGTTCTGGCAGATCAAAGCTTAGAACCTGATAGCCTTTTGCATTGGCAATTTCAGCGAAGTCTTCCGCACTTTCTTTGGATGACATTTTCCCGTGAACAAATAGGTAGACCTTATCCGATTTCTTTCCCCAGATAATTGAGGGGATGTCCTGTATTAATACTTTATCCTTTTCCATTGTATCCTCCGTCATTATAACTACCGGTCACCGTTCCATTCACTGATAAATTCGTCTAAGAAGTTCTCGAGAAAGGCGTGGCGTTGTTCAGCGATTGCTCTTGCGGTAGCGGTATTGATCAGGTTTTTTAACTTCAGTATTTTCTCGTAAAAATGGTTATAGCTGTTACTGGTGTGATTTTTATATTCTTCAGCAGTCATATTCTCAATAGGTTGTTCACAAGGATCGTAGATCAGTCTACCTTTATGCCCACCGTAGGCAAAGGTTCTGGCGATACCGATAGCGCCTAAGGCATCCAGTCGATCGGCGTCCTGTACGATCTTTCCCTCGATGCTTTCCGGAGAGGATGAACCTCCGCCGGAAAATGATACGGTTCGGATGATTTTACAAATACGGTTTATGTCTTCCTCATCAACTCCGTTGTCTTGTAAGAATTTCCTTGCGTTCTCCTGGTCAACACTGTCTGGAAAAAGCTTTCTGTCATCTGTATCATGTAATAATGCAGCAAGTTTGATCAGAAGCAGGTTACCGCCTTCTTTTGTGGCTATTCTGATTGCGTTCCTATAAACGCGGATACTGTGATGATAGTCATGACCGCTGCAGTCCTCACGAAAGATTAACTTGATATAGTTAATCGCATTCTCTATTATTTGTTCTTCACTCATCATAATTATTTAACTCCATCCTGAAGCTTAAATTTAGGTAATTTCATAAAAGAATTAATTGCATTCGATTAACCCAAAGAAGGATAATCTAATGTATAAATCTTATGTAGGTAAGGCTGATTTTGATATAAGCACATCTCGGTTTCTCCATCATGATGAAATCCAAATCGCTCCGCGATACGGATGGATTTGAAGTTATCGATATAGATATGTGCATGAACTTGATTAACCATCATTTCATTCTTTGCAAAATCCAGAATGGCGCTTAGTGCTTCATTCATAAATCCTTGCCCCAGGTAGTCTTCCTGAAGATCATAGCCGATATCAACACAATGTTTAGTAGTATCCCAACAATGAAAGCCACAAGTGCCGATCTTAGTATGATTGGTTTTAAGAGTCAATATCCAACGGTGCTGCATTCTTGGTTCCGGCTGCAGATAAAAATCAATTATTTCATCTGCTTCTTCCAGTGTCTTCAATGGTTCCGCGTCGAATAAATACCTATTAACATAATCATTCGAAAAATGCTTTAAGATAAAGCTTCTATCCTCATACGAGATGTTCTTTAATAATAATCGGTATGTTTCAATTTCATGAAAAAACATATTTGGCCACCTTTTTGATGGAGTATCGGTGAGAAATCGTGCATCTCTCACCATGCCCCGTATTTGGTATAACATGTAGTATAGTATAACAAATAATATTGAAGTTGCCAACTTATACCATTTAATATATACCAGTCTTTAAGTATTATAACAAGATCTTAGGTAACAAAAAAAGACACGGATAAGAATTCTTATCCGTGTCTGATTCTAATCGATTAGAGTATTAAGCTAATACTACGTTAACAGCCTGTAAGCCACGTGCGCCGTTAGTGATATCAAAAGAAACATTCTGATTTTCTTCTAAAGTCTTAAAGCCTTCTGAAGCGATTCCTGAGAAATGTACGAATACATCTTCACCAGTCTCGTTGTTCGTAATAAATCCAAATCCCTTTTGAGCGTTAAACCATTTTACTGTACCTTTATTCATGAAAGATACCTCCTAATATTATTGTTTATTCTACGGTGAAAATAAAAAATCACATATTTTTGTAAAGCATTAAAATAAATTAATGATTTACAAAAATATGTGAATCAAAACTTACATCTAAAATAACTTATTCATACTAACACGGATATCTGTTGTTGTCAACACTTATTCGATAAATTTCATAATGGCAAGTTAAGTCAAGAATGTTTGGTAAAACATTGATACGATGAATTAATAAGATTATTATTTATGAGATTAATTTCAACCCTACAGTATACCACCAGTTTCTAGAGTAATGGTATACTTTGAAAAAATGAAAAAGGAGAATGATAAAATGAAGGAAGCAATCAAAGTGGATCAACTATCCAAAGCATATCATGGGGTGCCGGCGGTCAAAGAATTGTGTCTGTCAGTTGAATACGGTAAGGTATTCGGTCTGCTGGGAGCCAACGGAGCCGGCAAAAGTACCGGCATTGAGTGTATTCTGGGCACCAAGACTGCGGACAGTGGAAGAGTTTCCGTTATGGAACTTAATCCGATAAAAGACCGCAAAAGGTTATTTCAAAAAGTCGGCGTTCAATTTCAAGAGGCCAATTATCAAAATGAGATCACCGTGAGTGAGTTATGCGAGGAAACGGCAGCTTTATACCGAGAACCTGCGGATTGGAGACAGCTTCTGGCACAGTTTGGTATAGCAGATAAGATCAAAAGCGCTGTCAAGGATCTTTCCGGAGGACAACGGCAGAGATTGTTTATTGTGCTCGCTTTAATTCCTGATCCGAAGGTGGTATTTCTTGATGAATTGACCACCGGGTTAGATGCAAAGGCCAGACGTGATGTCTGGAAGATCCTTGAAGATCTGAAGAAAAAGGGACTTACTATTCTGTTAACCTCACATTTCATGGATGAAGTGGAAGTGTTGTGTGACGAGATCTGTATCCTGAAGCATGGTGCAACCGTCTTCTATGGAACGGTTGCGGAAGCGATCGCAAAAAGTCCATACGAGAAATTTGAAGATGCATATCTGTGGTATGCGGAGGAGGAGAATAAGAATGAGAACCTTTAAAAAGATGCTAAAAATTGAAGCGATGCTGTCGTTACGAGACATGAATATGCTTATCTTTGCAATTATCATGCCACTGGTGGTTATGATTATCGTTGGTGTTATATATGGAACGAAGCCTGCCTTTGAAGGAGCAGATTATACTTTTATCGAACAGTCCTTTGGAGCGATTTCCTCCATTGCGATACTGGCAGGAGGTATGATGGGGTTGCCGATTCTGGTATCCGATTACCGTGAGCGTAAAATTCTCAAACGCTTTCATGTTACACCGATTAGCCCGGCGATGATCCTTATGGTTCAAGTAACTATCTATACGTTATATTCCGTCTGCTCCTTGGTGATTGTCTGGCTGGTGGCAAAGCTGTTTTTTGGATTTCAGATGCATGGGTCGTGGCTCTCATTCCTGGGTGGCTGGTTGATGGTTCTGATTTCGATGTTGAGCATCGGAATGATGGTTGGAGGCATCGCAAAAAACAGTAAACGAGCCGGTATTATAGCCTCCCTCCTTTACTTCCCCATGTTGATATTCTCCGGAGCTACATTACCTTATGAGATCATGCCCAGGCCTTTACAGATATTAAGTGATTTTCTACCCATGACGCAAGGGATCAAACTACTGAAAGCGGCGTCCCTCGGCTTACCGATGGAAAGTGTTATTATTCCGATTGTTGTTATAATTATTCTTGCGATAATATGCATCGGAATTTCTCTAAAAGCCTTTCGTTGGGAATAGTGTACACACATCATTCCATACGGTTTCATCCACCGGAATACCAAGTCGACTATTTTCTTCTCTCGTTAACAGGGTGCGCTGTCCGGGATAATATATGATACCATCTGTTCTCTCAGGTTCGGCAGATGATAAATGCTGTACAGTGCTTTCGATTATGGTATCTATTTCTTCTTCAGAACTAAACACATAGGGGTTCATGGCGATAAAGATTTGGCTGCATCCACCGCAGCTTCCTTTTCCTACATGATCAATCTCGCTGGTGGGCAGACCATTTGAAAGAATGGCTGCCACAACATCCAGTGCAATTGCTAAGCCGGAACCCTTCCACAGACCGGTCGGGAGAAGACGCTTTGTTTGTTCGATGGAACCCGGATCAGTGGATAAATTCCCGTCTTTATCATATCCGCCGGCGTAAGGTAATTGATCGCCCTTTAATCTCGTGACCTGTAACTTGCCGTAAGAATATTGAGACATGGCCATATCCAGTACCATATGATTTCCATCTTTTTTCGGAATACCAATACAGAAGGGATTATTCCCGACACAGATTTCCTTAGCACCCCATGCAGGCATACAGGATTCTGTATTTGTCCAATTAATCGCCAGGTATCCGGCATTAACGGCATCCCAGGCATAGGTTCCGCCACGCATCCAGTGGGTAGTATTTCGAAGGGTGACAACTCCAATGCCGTGAACCTTTGCTAACTCGATCGCTCGATTCATGCAATATTTGGCATTCAGGATACCAATTCCCATATTGCCATCATAGTTTTCCATACAGCCGAAGCCTTTCCGTAATTCCGGCGTTCCCTCAAGGTTAATCCATCCTCTCTTGACATAGTCAATAAAGCGCGGAACTCTGTTTAAACCATGGGAATAGACACCGTCCTGACTGGATTCTGTATGAACCTGTGAACAGGTTTCAGCCTGCTCTTCGGATAAGCCTGCCATTAACATTTTATTTTTGATTACACTCTTCATCTCATCAAATGAAATTCTCATGATACCTGCACCTTTCTGTCTTTGGTGTATTATTGTTACAAGGGCATTAATTAATAAATATAATTTTGTCCTTGTCCGGTTCATGAGGTTCCTTCGTTGACTTCGCATAACCTAGGAGAACGGAACAACCAAATACATAGCCTTGTGGGAAACCCAAACGTTTGCTGAATTCTTCGGTGCGAAGGCCGCTGGCAAAGGCTGTACCGGTAAGCCCGCAGATGACATTGGCTAATCCCAGTGATGTGGCAGCGAGTGCAATGTTTTCGCATAGGATACCGCAGTCAATCGGTGACGGTTGATTGGAATCAATTGGAACCACGATCATACAAGGCGCGCCGTAAAATAAACGTCCTCCTCGGTCCATGATTCGCTGATAGGTTGATTTATCCTCTAAGCTCGCAAGATAGGATAACCCCTCTGTCTCCATGTCCTGAATCAGTTCCTTATTCTTAACAACGATAACGCGCCATGCCTGACGATTGATACCACTTGGAGCTTGTATTGCAGCCTCTGCAATTAATTGTAGTATTTCATCCGAGGGCGTATCCTCCGTATAATCACGACAGGAATACCGATTAGCTATTACCTTAAGTGTTTCATTCATCCTTCATTCTCCTTATATTCGCTTATTCTTATTATCGATAATTTGTAATATAGTTGTTCTTAGAAATGCAGGTCTATACCGCCATAGATTTTATATATAACCATGGTGATTACCTATGAACAATATATTTCATAATAGCATATCAACCGCAATTGATAAACTTTATTTGTGATTTCCATTAAGAAAAATCCTTAAAAGGAGATTTATAGCCTACCGTATTTTGATATTTCATTATAATGAGCATTGATTTTATCAAAACAGTCATGCATCGTATCCTTGCTCAATCCGGTAAAGACTAATTCTATATCCTTTAAAAAATCCTTTGGAAGGTATGCATCCTTTTGCTGAAGGAGTCGATCCAGGCTGCCCTTTTCGTTAAGCATATACATCTCGTTAATGGCGTATAGTACTTGCAGTAAACTAACAGCACAACGAAACAGGGAACCGGCAGCATATATAATATCCCCTTTACCGATTGCTTTCTTCCCACATTGTGCTGAGAACTCACATTCCCATAGGAATTTATCGATCACAGCCCTTCTGTAGCCGGAAGGGAAGCTTATCAATCGATTTTTCAGATCAATAATTTGATTGTTATTGCTGTAAATCATTTTGCAATGTACAACCTCTCCCATGTAGATTGAGTTTACGAAGCCAAACGGATGACCGCATTGATAATCAATTGTTATTTTACCATGAAAGCAGTTCTCGATCTCGGAAACAACTTTTCGAGTATCTCGAAATAGAATATCAACGGGAATGCCATTCATTTTCAGCCATCCTCCACCGTTGATCCAGGGACCCCATTCCCCCGGATCGGTTATGAGATTCATTCGGTGATCATCATCAAGTAAGGTAGCCTTTTGTCGGAAGGAAGTAAGATCAAAGGATTCCTCGTCATAGTAAATACCGATATCAATATCGGAATCCTTATTCGCAGTCCCCGTAGCGTGGGAACCACCCAGTACGATCGCATCAATACCTGTAACACCGCTGAAGGTATGTATGATCTGTGTCAATATGTTTTCTATCTTATTATTCATATTAATCGCTCCAATCCTTGTATTGTAAATCCCATCTAGTTTTGAGTCTTACTGAATATTTGCATGAATATATCAGTCATTTCATCACAATTCTTCTCGAAATCCTTATCAACCCATACATTTAGTAAATTCCACAAACCACCGGCCACAAAAACAGCGTCATAATACTGTAGTTCACTGTCCGTAAAACGGCGATCTTGAATGACGAGATGTGAGTCCATATCCCTTAGAAATTCTATAAAAACCTTAATCAAAATCGGATGATTATTCTTTTTTAAAAGTAGCAGTAGATTTCTATGAGTGAACCAATAGCTGAAATACTCTCTTGCTATAACCTTTAATGTCAAGAATTCATAGGTCTGTAGTATACTAATGTATTCATTTACCAGGGTATCGATATGATACTTCAAAATATCCTCTTTTGTCTCGAAATTTGTATAAAACGTACGTCTGGAAAGGGTTGCTCTGTCAGTAAGCTCCTTGACAGAAATGCTCTCATAATTTTTCTCCTCCATTAATTCCAGTAAAGCTGTTACCAAATACATCTTCGAACGAATGGAAGCCGGATTTTCGCTAGAGTTTATCATTGCAGTACCAACTTTCACATATTTTTGATTGTGTATAACTTATGTTACCTGTATTGATTTGTCATCTAAAGTATATTATAATTCAAAAAATAAAGTTTCACAAGTGTATAAGTTTTATACATGTGTAAAGGAACAATTACTGATTACTCGTAGAACAGAATCCTGAGTGGGATTCATTACTAATTATGAAATAACTCGATTTGATGAAACAAGATAAATGAGAAGCGTAAACCATTAGATAAGGAGAATTACTATGGCAGAAGATCGGAAGAAAGATTGGACATCCGCTGATATTCCCTCACAAAAGGGTAAATCGGTAGTTATTACCGGAACCGGAGGAATTGGTTATGAGATAGCATTGGAGTTGACTCGCGCGGGAGCACAAGTCATAATGGCGGGCCGCAACAGGAGCAAAGGAGAAGAAGCAATAAACAAGATTATGAAAGTGAATCCTTCCGGGAGTATCCGATTTGAGGAACTTGACTTGGCTGATCTTGCATCAATAAATGCATTTGGTGAACGGTTAAAAGTACAACATAATAGCCTGGACATACTGGTGAACAACGCAGCGGTTATGAATCCCCCGAAGCGATTGGTAACAAAGGATGGATTTGAACTTCAGATGGGTACAAATTATCTTGGACATTTTGCTCTAACAGCGCAGCTTTTACCTCTTCTGTTAAAAGGCAACAAACCACGAGTCGTTACCTTGAGCAGTATAGCGCATCGAGCGGGGGTTATAAACTTTGATGATCTACAATCTGAGAACAGTTATAAACCAATGGTGGCTTATTCTCAGTCAAAGCTTGCATGCCTTATGTTTGCTCTCGAATTGCAGCGACGAAGCGATGCATTCGGTTGGGGTATTAGCAGCCTCGGTGCACACCCGGGAATATCAAGGACAGAGCTAATCCCGAACGGAGCCGGAAAAAATAGCCCTACCGGGATTGTACGGCGATTATTTGGACCCGTTTTATTTCAGCCGGCAGCTCATGGCGCATGGCCACCACTATATGCAGCGACATCGGAATCTGCAACCGGTGGTACCTATTATGGTCCTTCCAGAATGAATGAGATGAGAGGGTATCCTATGATAGCCAAAATTGCACCGCAGGCGTTGGATGCTGATGCCTCAACAAAGCTATGGGAGGTATCCGAACAGCTTACAAAGGTTAAGTTTGTCTAAGGCAACGAAGCGCTACCATCGTTGTACGTAAGCAATATAATCTACATGAACTCAAGTGTTGACAAATGATACCAATATGAATATAATACAATTATCTAAATCCGAAAGGGGAACTTTAAATGAAAAACCAATTGAATAGTGAGACACTACGTAACTAAATATTGGTGGCGTAGCTTGTTTTTGTTGTATCTATTTATGATTAAGACAAGTCAAGCCGTATAATGTAACCTTTCGTATATTCTGTTAATTCAGGCACCGATTAGGTGCCTTTTTTGCGCCGTAGAAAAGCGAACAAAGGTTGCTTTCTACGGTATTTTTATGCCTAAAGGAGGGTAAACAATGAAACGATTAAAAGGAATATTATTGTCACTTCGACAGGATGAGGTGACCTACAACCAGGTATATGATGGCAAAATACATGTAGTGATTAATGATGGGTCGAAAAAACAACCCGAAAACCATTCAGAACCGATCTATTGGGAGGATGGCATCTACTACAGATTTGAACGAACCAATCGATTGGAGCTCAGCAAGCCCACAATTACAATAGGCATTCCGATCAAAAAGTTAAAGATCTCGGAAGGTCTGATTAATGGTAAGACAAAAGTATCGCAAAAAGGCATACCGGCTGCTGATTACTGTTTAAGGGGGTTACGAAAATATCTGGAGGAATTGAATGAAGGGATAAGCAACCGTAAGAGAACCGATAAAGAGAATGGAAGGTTCTATATCTATGAACCGAATGGGAAAGTTCTGAAACGAAACTGCTCGTATTTTCGATATTCCGGTTCTAAGCATTATAACAATGCCGGGAAACAAAATGTAACGATGAAAAACTCCAATTCTATGGAATGGTATCTGAATATCATGATTATGGTACAATTACCGGAAAAGAAGATAAAACAGACAATCCAGATGCTGACGAAAAGTCTACCAAATGCCGTAAGTAATTTTATCAATGATTTTAATGCGAATGAGATGAAGCAAGCTATTCTTCTGTATAATCAGCAGGAAGAAATCAGGGAATACCTTCAGAAAAGCGATTATTGTGTATTTATCGCAGATGGGAGCATTCTGCCGCGAGAAAAGGACACAGATCAGCCGATGAAGAAGGCGTTACCATTTCATTCGCTGCACACAGAACAAATACGGATTGGGAAGCTATGTGGGATGGGTATTCGGAGAGGAGTTACCGTAATAACCGGGGGAGGGTATTCGGGAAAGAGTACACTTCTGGATGCAATTAGTGAAGGGATCTACAATCATATCAGAGGGGATGGACGGGAATATGTAATCACGGATTCATCGGCTATGAAGATCTCCGCTGAGGATGGCAGAAGTATTCGAGACCTGAATATATCTCCATTTATACGTTGGATCCCCGGGAATAATACAAAATGCTTTACCACGGAGCATGCCTCAGGCTCGACCTCGCAGGCTGCCAATATCATAGAAGCATTGAATGATGGTAGTAAGCTATTGCTCATTGATGAAGACAAAAGTGCCACTAATTTTATGATCAGGGATGATGTCATGAAGGAGCTGGTTAAAAATGAACCTATCATTCCGTTTACGGATCGAGTCCAGGAAATACACCACAGTAAGAAGGTTTCAACCATTTTGGTAATTGGTGGCAGCAGTGAGTATCTTAAGGTATGTGATCATGTCATTATAATGAAGAACTATAATCCGAAGGATGTGACCGTGGAAGCCAAGAATATTGCAACACATACGGAGTATTTTCCTTCTGACATACCGTCCGCTGATTGGTATAGCAGCGGTAAAATATCAACAGCTCATTTTTCGCCATATCCGTCGGGGAGCCTGAGCGAGCATCTTGAGGTCTCCGACAAGGGATTTCTAGAAATAGGAGATGAGTGTATCGATATCAGGAGCATCCATAATATTGCAAGTTATTCACAATTAACTACAATAAGCTTTCTGATAAGAAGGATTGAGAATGCAACCAAGGATAAGGTAATTAATATCAGAGAGGTCGTTCAGGTCTATCTGGAACAGCTGGAAAGTGGTGAATTAGACGGTATCTATTCCACCTATTTTACCAAAGGTCAAAGATGGCTCGAATTACCGAGAAAGTACGAAGTTCTGGCGGTTATTCATCGGATGAGGAATCTTTCATAAGGTCACCAGGGGTATGTTCTATATTTGAAAAAGGTTCCTCAATGCAGAGGAACCTTTTCTGATATATGCCAGGTAGTGATCTGACGTTTGATATTAAAGAGAAACATATATATAATACTACAGCTTGAAGATGGTTTTCCCAAACTCCTGATTGATGATCTGACCCATCGCATTGTAGATTGCGGAGGCCCCACAGAAGATTCCTACATATCCGGCAAGGGTATGAATGAGTTCACTTCCTGTAAAGTTCGCAAGCGAAAGTATTAGGAATAAAACGGTTAAGGAACCAAATACCACTTGGCTGATTTTGTTGTGTTTTAATGTACCGATAAACATAAAGAGAGTGAAAACAAACCAAAGACCTAAATAAAATCCCATGCTCTTAGCGTCGGCAGCTTCAATTCCTTTGATTGGATTACTCCAGATTAATATTAATGACCACCAGAAGAAACCATAGGCTGTGAAGGCAGTCGCACCAAAGGTGTTGCCCTTCTTAAATTCCATGATTCCGGCGATGATCTGGGCAGCTCCGCCTAAAGCAAAGCCCATTGCAATAATCATAATACTGAGGGGGATAAAGCCTGCGTTATGTATGTTTAGTAAGCAGGTAGTCATTCCGAAGCCCAAAAGACCAAGTGGAGCTGGATTAGCGATAGTGGGCTTATCTGATTGAGTAGACATATTTTGTTAACTTCCTTTCAAAATCAATAGTTATGCTGAACGCACATCGCATATCGTACCACTTTTATTGACTTAATTCAACATAAAATTATGAAAATTTATCAATACTTTTTTCTTGTTTATCACTCCTCAATAAAGAAAATTTGATACGTACTTAAATATGTTTCTGATAAAGGCCATTTCTCTCCTTGAATCTTAAGATTTTATTTCTAGGTCAAAATATGATCGATCAAAAGTATTTTCAAAAACATGTTATCTCTTTAGTAAATTAACGACTTTTTTCTTAATTAACATTATAATAATAACTGATATAATGGGTATTACAGTCAGGTACGCAAAAAATGGTGCGAGATTGTATATAAAATGAATAAATGACTGAACACTAACTAAAAATGGCACACCACCAATCATTTGAATAAATACATATATCAGTCCAACAATAGTTAAAAACAAAAAAGGCGAAAGAGCCAACAGGATTATACTTAATATACCTTTTGTAATTCTACTTTTCATTTGAATTCACCTCTCTCCTCAATGGAATATCAAATTCTCTGGTAAGAAAATAGCACAAAAAACCCACAAATATCATCACTATTCCAGCACAAGTCATCCAATTGCTTACCCCAATGG
>JAEZUM010000042.1 GCA_023421075.1 Bacillota bacterium | reverse complement strand
GACATATCATTACGATATATCATAATGAAAATCTATTTTTCGAAGTCCATGTGGAACTTCGAGTTTTTTAGAATTTTCAGGGTTGTTTCACTGTTCAATTATCAAGGTTCATTGTGTGTCATCGGCTCATTCTTAAGTGTTTCTTGTTTTCGCCGTCAACTTTTTTAGTTTATCACATCCATCGTATTATGTCAACCACTTTTTTATTTTTTTGTTTAAACTTTTTTGTTATCGTGGCCGCTCATCAACGGTGGATTTTCATTGTACATTCCAAATCGAAAAATGTCAAGAAGGAATATCAACTTTTTATCAGTTAATTTCATCCAGTTCATCTTGCCCTAATTCCTCGGCGTCAATATTCAAGGTATGTAGTGATCTTCTCTTTCTTCTAGCCTCTTCGGAGGAGTTCATGATGAAGTCCTTAATCTCACTGGAATGTCTGATATGGTACAGATTCAGCTCGGGGTGTGTAGTGTCACCCGTATAACAGGTAATTGTGCCAAGCTTAAACATTCTCTCCGATAAACTTCTGGTTAGTCTAACATCCTGAATCTTATACATGAGTGCGTCATCTTCTGTGATATTAAGGAAACCGGATGTAATCGTGAGCTTATCTTCGTTGATGCTGTACTTTGTGAACGTGAATGGTAAACCAAAAAATTTGATACGCTTTTTCTCAACGTAACCCATAGTAACCTCCCATTATGTGCATTGCACATGTTTCATTATTATTCAATGCTTTTATTACTTGATTATTATAATCTCTGACCGGTCATCTCTTGTAACCATCAGGTTGACATCCGTCATTTGGACATCAGTCTTCACCTCAAATATAAGTACAACCGGCTTCTCCTCCCCAGCCTTAAGTGTCAAATCGATTAACTTCAGATTATTTTCCAAAAGGGCGAATGGAGGCTCATATATAGTTCCGACATTTACATCTAACTGATACACAATATCAGCTTTCGTTAGATTTAGAGTATTCTCCTTATCCAGCGTATTCTTCAGTTGGAAGTTCAGTACCATCAACTGATAACCACTTCTAGGTGTAATCGAAAAATATGCCTCTGTTGCATCTTCCGGATAGCTCTCCGCCAGAATAAAATCGGTATATTCAATCTCAAACCCCTTTTCTCCGATTACCTCAGTCAGAGTATAGTCCTTCTCCGGTACTGTAGTAGCCATAGGATCTGAGGGCTGTCCTTGATCCGGATTCGTATTCTGGGATACCGCAGGTGTTGGTGTTGCAGACGCAGCTGCTTCTGCTTGCTGTTTCTCAACAATCTTCTCCATAGAAACCAACTCCGCTTTATAATCCTTATCATTCTTTAATATCATTCCGGCGATATATTCTGCTGCCGCACCGGTTTGTTCTTCCGAATATTCGAATTTTTGTATACATCCTGTTAATGATGTCATTAATAGTAGGACTACGATTAGCTTATATCGTCTCATTGGTTATTCCCCCAGTCATATGTAACTTTATAGCGCTTCTTCTACAGGGTGTTACAGAATACATATTATCACTATTTGCGAAAATCAGCAACAAAAATTCATTTCGTCCATATCAGCCGGCTTCATTGTCCGAATCACAACAGCTCCCTACTTGCATTGCAAGGAAGGGAGCTGTATATCACTGTGATTAAGATTTTGTATCAAGCTCAAACCAGAACTCCACTCCGACCGGACGGTTGATAACACCAAAATCCTGATTCAAGGAATTCATTATTGCTTTAACAATCGATAGGCCGATACCATTGCCACCATATTCCCTGGTACGCGCTTTATCTACCTTATAGAATTTGATCCAGATTTTATCCAGATCCTCCTCCGGAATATTATCTCCGGTATTAAAAACAGCAACTCGTACCCTGTCATCTCTTGGTATAAGCTTAATTTCTATGATCTTCTGACCACTAACATGGTTCAACGCATTATTTATATAATTCGTGACCACCTGCTCGACCATATATTCATCAGCCCAGACATATAACGGCTCAGATTGATCAAAATGAAGAATGACCTCCTTCTGACGGAACAGAATTTCAGAAGCACTCACAACAGATCGAATCAAGGTAACGATATCAAAGCGAACAAAATTAATCTGATTGTTACCAAATTCAATTTCGTTCAGATTCAGTAGCTTCTTAACCATTTTATTCATCTTATCCGCTTCATCTATAATCACTTCGCAGTAAAAATCTCGACTTTCCGGATCCTCATTGATATTCTCCTTAAGACCTTCCGCATATCCTTGAATTAAGGAAATCGGGGTCTTTAGTTCATGCGAAACATTGGACAAGAATTCCTTACGCATCTCGTCAATCTCTGTCTTCTTCTGGATATCAGTTAAAAGTTCGTTATTTGCTTGCTTTAACTCGGTAATCGTTGATTCCAGTTTGTCCGATAAGCTATTAATGCTCCTCCCCAATTCACCGATCTCATCCTTCGTTTCTACCTTATATTTTACTTCAAAGTCAAGATCAGATATTCTCTTGGCAATGCCGGATAATTCCAAGATCGGCTTTGTGAATCTCTTGCTGATGATCAGCATTGCGATCGAACCAATTACAACTGCAAGCACACCGATATAAGCCAGAAAATCATTCGCTATTGCTACTCCCTCTTCAATGCTCTCAAAATTGGAGCGAAGTAAGATTATACTGAAATCCTTAGCATTCTCCTTACCGTTATTATTGAAGTTTGGTTCCATTCGTCCGGTTAATTCCGGGAAGGAAATGCCATATAACCCAACCATATCAATATAATTGGCTTCCTTCTGGATATCATAGAGACGAATAATCCGATAATTGTCAGTCTGCTTTATGACCCTTCTGTTCGTGATATCGGGGTTGAGATACCTGGCTAGGTACTCCGCCTGCATCGCCAGCATCTGAATATATTCTCGTTCCCCTATACTTGTGGGATAAATAAATCCACGAAGAGAATTAATCACATAGATGTCCACAGAATATTTGGATGCAAGCTGTTCCATATTAACAGTATCTGATTCTGATAAATTCTCATCATCTGTATTTTTATCATAGATTGATTTAATCTCCTGATAAGCCGTATCCAAATTCTTTATCTTTGTATAAATATAATAATTCGACAAAAAGGTACGGTTGATAAACCAGGTAACAAAAATCGTTAACACCACCATAATAGTAAGGGTAAGTGTTATTTTAAAACGGATGGAATGCTTCATGCATCCACCTCGAATTTATAACCCAGACCCCAAATTGTCTTAATATAATCCCCCTTCGGACCCATTTTACTTCTTAATTTCTTAACATGGGTATCGATGGTTCTGGCGTCTCCAAAATAATCATAATTCCATACGTTATTCAGTATCTTCTCTCGGGAAAGGGCTACTCCCTGATTCGTTACAAAGTAAGTCAAAAGTTCGAATTCCTTAAAGCTTAAATCAATTTCCTGACCGTCAATCTTCACTTGATGAGCTGATTTATCAAGCACTATTCCTCCAACCTCAATACTCTCCTCATCTGTTGCTATTGTTCTTCTGAGAACCGCTTCCACACGGGCGACAAGTATCTTCGGGCTAAAGGGCTTTGAGATATATTCATCAACACCCAGATCAAATCCTAGCAATTCATCCTTTTCATCACTTTTCGCCGTCAACATAATGATCGGAACCTGAGAATACTGTCTGATCTCTCGACACACCTGCCAACCATCCACCTTGGGCATCATTACATCTAAAATAATAAGAGAAATATCCTTCTTGGCAAAAAACAGATCAATTGCCTGTTCTCCGTTCTCCGCTTCTATGACATCATAGTTCTTACGCACCAAAAAGTCTTTCACAAGCTTTCTCATTCTACTTTCATCATCAACGACTAAGATTTTGAGCTTTTCCATTTGGCACCTCCGATTTAATATTTTTCTATATATTAACATAGAACTATGACGAAATTGTGAAATTATTGCCCTGATGTTCCATTTATATCAAGAGCATTCTCTCTCTCCTCCACCAGCTTCTCTCTGACCTCCAAGTCTTTCTGCCAGCTTTCATATTTATCGATGAACTGATTTTCATATAATGTATACATACTACGATCACTGAACACAGCCATTAGCATCATGATCACAATAATTACCGCAAGAAAGACACTAATAATTCTGGTATTTCGAAGTTTCACCCGATAATCCTCGATCAAAGCAAGATGTCTCTGATCCTGCTCCTTTTCCAATACATTATCAAAGATTCTCGGTTCCTTCTCTGACCTCTCTATTCGAATATCCGGCAGATTCTCTTTTGTAACTATCCCGGCACTCAGGATTTTGTTGCGTAATTCGTATAGAAAAGAATATCCGACTACTGTCTTAAGCGTCTTTCTTTCCACTAATTTATGATATAATTTTAAAACCTTGTTCAGGTCATTCAAATCGGTATTTGCCTTAATATATTCCACCGTCTCCTCTTCTCGTTTTGCCTCCTTGTAATTATGGGCATCCGTGAAGACATATCCGGCTACTTTATATTCATTCTCTTTCATCTTTTTGCATTGCCTCCTTGATTATTAACACTCTGACGGATATACCAAACCCCAATCAGCTCTAATTTCATCAAGTATTTTCATGATGTCAAGCGTATCACAGAGTGGAATAATATCACTCTGTTGCTTTCCTTCCAGTATACAACGGTTTACTTCCTCTGCTTCATATACATAACCATTGGAGGTAAAAGGATGGAAGAAGGAATCGATTAGCTTGCCATTGGCATCATAGACCTCCGCACTTTCAGCAGTCCAGAAATTCGGGATAACGATTCGTCCATTCTCCCCAACGATAACAGCTTCATTGCCTGTAGAAGCGCAGACTGCGGAACTGATACTGGCCAGCATTCCATCATTATACTGTAAAGTGATTACATTAAGCTCATCTACCATACTCTTTCCAATGATCGCGTTACTACTGATCTTGTCAGGCAAGCGATCCATTAGGTAGATTACATAGGATATCGGATACACACCAACATCCAAGAGTGCTCCGCCTCCCAGCTTCGGATCATACAGACGACTGTTAGGATCAAATTCTGTACGGAAGCCAAAGGATACATTCATATACTTTATTTCACCAATAATCTTATTATTGATCCACTGTTTTACTATCCTTGTGACAGGAAGGAATTTTGTCCACATTGCTTCCATCAAGAACACGTTCTTATTCTTTGACAGCTCAACCAATTCCTTTGCTTCGTTGTAATTTAAGGTGAAAGGTTTTTCACACAGCACTGCTTTTCCAGCTTCAATGCAGAGCTTTGCATGCGCCTTATGTTCTGTATGTGGTGTACCGATATAAATAACATCAATCTCCGGATCACGGATCATCTCCTCATAACTACCGTATGCTTTTTTCACCTGAAAACGAGCTGCAAACTCCTTTGCTTTCATGATATCTCTGGATGCAATCGCGGTCAGTTCTGTATGATCTAAAGAATTTAATGCCGTTGCAAATTTTATCGCAATTTGTCCAGCGCCGATAATACCCCATTTAACTGTTCTCATGGATCTTTCCCCTTCCATCTTCCTATATTATGTATCATTTATTTTATTCGACTACCATTTCCTACCTATAGAGCTCAAGCTTCATGTCTCACTCATAATTCTATTTTACTCGTCAGTTCATGCAAATGCAACCGAAAGAAACATGGACAGAAGAAAAGCCGCCAAATTCCATCCCCTTCGCTAAACCACGATAAGTGTGAAAAGCGAAAGAAAGGAAGTAAGCGGCTCAAAAACTTCCGACTTTAATCAGGATGTCTTCATCGGAATGATTTTATATTCATAATTATCTTCGATTACGGTATAGCCTACCTTTTCATATGCACGGTTGGAGAGGGGATTCTTCTTATCTACATAAAGGGTACAAAAATCAAAGCCCTGATTCAACAAAGCTTTACTTAGGAAATAGATATTTGCCGCAGCATAGCCTTTCCCTCGGTGTTCTTCCGGCGTGAAGACATAAGTAATTCCCATTCCATGAATCAATCTTCGGGTTGCCGCTGCCATGGAGACCACTTGATGTTCTTCATCTTCATACAGATATACTTCCTTTCGTTCAATTAACTGAACCGCTCGATTAAGAGCCGCCTCATAATCTGCTTCATCCATAAGTGCTTCAATCTGAAACTGTATCATCCAATCAGCAATCAGCTTTGAATCCTCCTGATGTGCTAATCTTTGATTTCCTGCAGCCGTCTTTATTTCATTAACCTGTCGAAGTTCCATTATATCTGTTCCGAGCTTCTGGATAAAGGTTCCCTTCAAATATATCTTATATCGATCAAGAAAGCTTTGGCACAGGGTCTGTCTGGCGTTCAACCCTCCAATGATAACATGACTGTTTCCCAGATAATCAGCCACCGTGACAGCTGCCTCCTCTTCCCTTTCCTTGTCAGCAGTGTAGATAATCAGATCAACGCCACGGATTATTCCAAAAAGCAGGATCACGTGATCCTCTTCCGTCACTACACCAAATAATTCTTTCCCGGAATCATGGCCGGATAGACATTGATGGGCAAAATACAGCAGCAACTGTGCCGCTGCTTCTCTTTCTAACAATATTGCTTCGTATTCCTTAAGGAATAAATCAGCGTTGCCATATTCCTTTACAACCATCCCAAATCCCTCTTTCCGAATGAAACATATCACATATCTATAATTTACCCGTTTTTTACCATTTTAAACTTCTCTTCTCCATAAACCCTTTCATTCTTCCTATCAGTAATAGGAGCATTATATAAAGAAGAGAACAACATGAATTCCTCCTACACATGTTGTTCTCTTCTTCTGCCCGTACGGCATTAACTATCAACTCATTGACGCAAAATATGCCATGTTATCTAATTGCTTTTTTTACTTAGAAACTTTTTTCTTATTGGACAAGAGCACTGCTCCTCCTACCAATGCTACTCCTCCCACAATCGCCAATGCAACCATAGGGGCAGATACATCATCCTTTTCTGTTTCTTCCGAAGCGGAAATCGTACGGATATCTTCTTCGGCTGAGGTCGTCTTATAAACCTTTTCTTCACCGTTTGCATCATCTTCAGTTGTACTTTCGATTTGGATCTGAACCTCTTTATCATCAACACCGGCATCGTCTGTAACAACTGCATCCTCGGCTGTATCTCCCTTATCTTCGATCACTTCCGCATCAGTAGAGACATCATCGGTAGCTGTATCCGGTGCTGCTCCACTTGCGTAAATGATAGATTGATCGAATTCAATTACCTTCACAGCATCCTTTCCTACGAGTTCATAGATATAATTCGCATTCTCATCACTAAAGGGAGATATACCGATTTCAACAAAATCCTCGACAACTCCTGTATAGTTTACCATAAAGCCAAGTTCTTCAATCGCCTTCGCGTTTGCTTCGAAAAGAAGCTTATCGATCTCAGCTTGTTTCGCATACAAGGCCTTTGTTTGTTCCGATACCTCTTCAGTTGCAGTAGGGGTACCCTCCGCAAGCGTCGCATAAGCGGAACCGGTAGTAAGTGTAGCCATACACAATCCTAACATTACAGTTTTTAATAAATTCTTCTTTATCATAATAATTCCTCCGTTATTCTAATTTAAGTTGTCATCCTATTTATATCCCAACTATCATTATTTTCTACATTATTGTTTATTCGTATCCCACTGCAAAGCAATTGTAGCATAAAAATTCAACATTCATTTCTCTATTTCTTCACTCCAAAGAATGGTTTTTTTCTTTTGTAAAAAGATTAAATTATGATTTTCATTTTTTAGTGGGTATTCACTTTTGGTACCGAAAGGGAACCACCCGTCTTTAACCTCCTCTCATTTATCGTTTACAATCATTAGACGTAGAAGCAGAAAGAACGGTTCCCTAAATTCATAAGAATCATCTTCCATATTGCCTTCTTTCTATCTTTATTATAGTAGGAACCTCGTCAGCATCTATGAATATCGTGGTTGAAATGGGTACTCTGAAACTTTCGATTGCACAAAAATAGACTGTATTTCGAAAAATACAGTCCATAAAATCAACTATTCATCTTACATATCAGCTATTAATCGGATCCCCTTTGAGTTATATCCACTGCCTTCTCATCGATTCGACGTACAACACTCCCTGTATATTCCTCAAAGTGTTTCGTCCAAAAGCCACGCGCTGTCGGATTAAAGCTTTCACAATCCACGCCAAGCAATCGGTAGCCCTCTCTTTTTAAGACCTTCATAACATGAATGAGCAGATTATGATAGATACCGATACCTCTATATTCCGGTTCGCAGTAAGCCCCGCAAATATTCATCATATCATCAACCTCAGTTGCAAAGTTTTCCCCATGCTCGGATAACTTAATATAAGCGACTGATTTCCCGTTAACCTTAGCGGCGAAGTATCGAACATCTTCTGCTGTCTGTTTATATAGCCCTTCTTCATCAAGAGCTTCAAAGCGCATAAAACAGGGACTATTACCAAGATGACGTATTAATGCATTGTGTTGATCCAGCAGCAGACCCCATTCATCTCTGAACAGTTCAACATAATCCACCTGTTTCTGCGCCGTTAACATTACCTCCTTCTGAGAGGGTATTGTATCCAGAGAACGTATCAAATCAAGACAACGAAGACCAAAGCTGTTATAGAAAAAACTCTTCATCCCGGCCTGATCATGTGTGTATAATGTTATGGCATGGCTTCTGATTCCATCCCTCACCCACTTCTTGGCAGCGGCCTGATACATCCTGGAATAAATGCGTTCGCGCATCTGATCCTCAATATGGATTGCAACCCCATGCGCATACAGTGGGACATAGCCTCCTCTTACATTCGTAGTACCAAACGCATCCTCTCTCGGTCGATAGGAACAAAGGAATCCAACGACCTGATCCTGTTCTATAGCCGCAACTCCAAGGTCATTTTCTACAAAGTGCCCCAGATCAGGTAATGTCCCGACCTCCGGAAGTATTGTAACTACTTTTTGTTCCTTTAAATAATTGTCTTTTGCTATCATCATGGCCATCGGTATATGCTCCTGACTAAAATCAACAATCGTGATCATCGTTTCCCTCCTACTTTCTGTCTTGCTCTGTTTGATCGCTCAATCTTCTTAAAGAACTCCCTTTTCTCTCGCAAGTAAGCCGATTTATCCTCTGTGAATCTGACCTCACCCTTCAACTGCTGATAATTTTTCCATCTGGCACGTTCCAGGGTTCCAATTGAAATAGCGGTCTGAATCGCACAGCCGGGTTCATTTCGATGGGTGCAATCCGAGAAGCGGCATTCGGTAAATAGCTCTTCGATATCAGAAAAGGTCTCTCCCAAACCGTCCTCAACATCCCACATTCCCAGTTCCCTCATCCCGGGTGTATCAATAATCATGACCCCGCTTTGCAACATAATCAGCTGACGATGCGTCGTCGTATGTCTGCCTTTGCTATCCTCCACGCGGATCTCACTGACATTCATAATATCTTCACCGGCCAAAGCATTGACCATGGTTGATTTCCCGACGCCGGAGGATCCCAGGAATACAATTGTCTTCTTCGGCTCCATATACTCCTGCAGTTGTTCTATGCCTTCTCTTGTGACCGCACTGACCGCAAATACTGGTACACCGATTGCCTGTTGTCTGACCTGCTCCAATTGCAAGGAATAATCCTCAACCAAATCCGCTTTGGTGAGTAACACGATCGGCGTTCCGCCGCTTTCCCAGGCGACTGTAATATATCTCAAGATACGATTTATGTTGAAATCATAATTTAGAGATGCCAATATAAACACATAATCAAAATTCGCTGCTACCACCTGTTCCAGAATTGTCTTCACATAACCTGCCGCGTGTCCGGAATAATCCGGTCTTGAGAACTTTGACCTACGTGGGCACACACGTACTATCTGCGAGTCACCGATTTCGTTATAGCGTAATAGTACAAAATCGCCTACTGCAGGAAAATCCTCTGCCGCATCTACTTTATTATAGAAGGAACCCTTCATTCTTGCATTGCACTCACCATAGGCTGATATTACCTTAAATAATTCCCTGTGAACTTCTGTCACTCTGGCCGGGATACAGCCTTCTAATATTTCTTCCGGTTCATAACCTTTGTTATAACCGTAATTTGTTATATCGATCATCATATTCCTCCATAATTTGCTTAATTAATTTTCTCTTATTTTTCTTATCTGTTATCAAACTGTTTACCACATATAAATCAATACTCATATTAATCTCTCCCTTCCTTTATCAATACGATTGATTAGCTTCTGTTCTAATCACCGCTTATTCGTGGTTTTGTCAACTTTATAAGGGCAGAAAAATAGCCAAAAGCAGCCCTTTTCATCGTGCTGCTTTTGGCTAGTGAGGTATTTTTGTACATAAAAATAACACACCCTAAAGTGTGCCACTGCAAAAGTCATGGTATTCACGAAAGGTTACTTGTTCGACTTCCCAAAGCAAGGACATAATCCTCCTGCCTGTTCCGCCCGATATGAAGTTAGTCAAAAACCACCATTCTAAAAGCTAACATTCAAACAACTCCTTTCGTTTCTGAAAATATCATCGATTAACATTGTTTCACAACTACACTGATATTATAAAGGATATTTTTACTATATGCAACAATTATTTCTAATTAATTTCATTTCTATTTTTCATTCTTTCATTTCTATTTTTCATTCTTTTATTTTCCTTGACATTTCAATACCTTGCTATATACTTTTGTTTGTGATAATTTTGATTGATCGCTTAAGGAGGTCCCAGTTGAAGCCACAAAATATTATATTACAAAAGCTTAAAGAATATGCACTGATTACCGTCGGTGTCCTGCTGGTAGTAATTGGCGTATATTTCTTCAAATTCCCGAACAACTTCTCCACCGGCGGGGTTACAGGTATGGCCATTATATTGAGTCAGCTCTTTGGCCCCAACATTAGCTCCGGTACTATCGTATTAGTTATTAACGTTTTCTTATTAATTATCGGTTATCTGACACTTGGCAGAAGCTTTGGAAATCGTACCGTATACGGCAGTCTGTTATTATCACTTTCCCTTCAGGCACTCGAGATTCTGGTGCCTATGAAGCATCCGTTAACCAATCAACCTCTTTTAGAGCTGGCCTTCGCTGTTATTCTTCCTTCGGTTGGCTCTGCCTTGTTATTCAATATCGGCGCATCCACCGGTGGTACGGATGTCATCGCTATGCTTCTCAAGAAATATACCAGTCTTGATATCGGGCGATCTCTCCTGGTAACTGACTTTTTACTTACCGTTGCCGTATTTCCGGTCTTCGGTATCACAACCGGATTATTGTCGATTTTAGGATTATTCCTGAAATCAACTCTCGTAGATAACGTAATTGAAAACCTTAACTTGAATAAATATTTTACGATTATTTGCGTAGATCCCAAACCAATCTGCGATTATATTTTAAACACACTCAATCGAAGTGCAACCGTATTCGATGCCAAGGGAGCTTTTACAGATAAGGAAAAGAAAATTGTACTGACCGTTATGAACCGTTCGCAGGCAGTCATGTTGAGGAAACATATTAAACAGATCGATCCGGATGCCTTCCTATTAATTACGAATACCAGTGAGATTATTGGTCGCGGTTTCCGCGGTTAGATCTTTTGTTTAAAGCTAAGCTTAATAATGAATCTTAAATCATAGGGAAGGTACTTACTTTTCCTATGATTTTATTTTGCAAATGACTATTTTCCAAATATTCCATCCTTCCCTCGCATATATTTGAATAGAATACGGATATCAGGAGGAAGCTTCGTGAATTCCACAGCAAATATAGAATCCACCCTCTTCGAGCACAGGTTTTGGCTTCAGATTATGGGGGATCATTCAAGATTTATCTTCTTTTCACTGGCACCGTCGGAAACTGAATATATTTTGCTAGCACAGGAATTTATTCTTCTCTTTGATAAGCTGTTGGAGGAGTCCCATCATCTTAATTCAGAGGAAGAATTGCTGCAACTGAACAAAAATGCTTATGAAGCCGCTTACCGGCTTCGTGAGTTTAAGCTGGAGTTATTATCCATGTCCCTCGATTCCGACCTAAAGACACAACTCTCTCCTTCTTTCATCAATGATATGATCAACGAATTAGAGGAATATCTCTTTGTATTAAGCAATCTACGTAATGATATGCCTGCCCCTGCTCACCCCATCCATTATCATATGCTTTGGCTCTCCGACGCAGTCGGTCATGCTGCTTCGATTGAAGCTGAGCTCGACTTTGTGGAGGCTGATCTTATCGACCAAGCCTGCCGCTTCCGAATAAAATTTCAAGATCTATATCTGAAGGCTCTTATCATGAATGGTTACCTGCGCACCGATCTTGAATCCTTTCCGTCCCTGACCAGGTTGAACGAGCAGTCTTCCTCTGTAATACATAGCTTTATTGAGTATCTCGATTCACTGAGAGATAAACGTACCGATCATAAAGTATTAGGAACACTGATGCCACTCATGGCCGATCATATGTCCAGAGAGGAATGCTATTACCTATGGAAGTTAGCACAAAGTGCTTCTACCGTTCGAAAACCGGATTGTGATCCCACCAGACCAAGACTTGAGCTATAGTCTTCTATATAAAAGGCTTTCTATTTCCACCGTATATTATCGGTATCGGAATAATAGAAAGCCTTATTTTTAAATAATTATTGGTTCTATGCTAAGCCCTGGCACCCATCGCAAAAATAGATACTTCCACCCAGGTAGGTTTCTTTTTGTATTGTATGTCCGCAGATCGGGCATGGTTTTCCGACCGTTCGTTTGCTCAGCCTTGTGGTATAACCACCGACAGCTCCGTAAAGATCCTTCTCCGTATCCCTTCCCCCCAATTCTATCATTTGTGCAAGGGTTGATTTAATCGAGTGATACAGCCGGTCAATATCCTCCTCACAGAAGGTTTTTACTTTTCTCTTCGGATGTATTCCTGCATGGAAAAGGATATCCTGCAATACGCCGTTTCCCAAACCAGGAATTCTCTGTTCTGTTGCAAGAACTGCCTTGGCACTTAACTTCTCCACACCAGGCGCGGACAGTATATTCATAAAATACTGTTGATCGAATTGTTCACTAAGAGGTGAGGGTTTTTGCTTGGCTACAAGGTAATAGGAGTTATCAAATTCACTCTCATAAAAACACCACAAGAAGCCATACATCTGAACGGATCCACAAAGCGCCGAACCATCTTCAAATTCCATGAGCATCTGATGCTTTGGCTGTCGTTTAGAATCTTTGTCATAATATCTTAAATCCACGCCATCCCCAAATACAAAAATCAGATCCTCAATTTCCAATCGAACTTGTCCGCCATTCGGAGCTGCTTCACCGATATAGCGTCCTCTGAGTAATCCATCATATTCCTGTGGATCTCCATGAAAGAAAGCAAATTTGTGTGGGGATGATAATGTCGTTACTTTAGCAATCCTTTTTCCACGTATAGAGGCATTCATTTGATCTGATAATATCTTAGCTTCTACTAACTCAATCATAAATACACCCATCCCTTTCTTAACATAATAACGTAATTTAAAAACCGTATTTCTTCTTTTTAAATATTATGTAAGCCATTTCGGACAGCAAAATCAGGATACATATAACAACCGCTATCATCACCCCGGGATATCTGCCATCCATTTCTGTCTTCGATGCATGCTTTACTAAAATTCCTACGTATGCCCAAATAACTGTGAAGATATATGCAAAACTTTTATGTTTGATTGTGTTAATCGAAGCTACAATCAGTATGATCAGTGCTGCCAAGATGGTCCATACCGAAGCAGAAATTCCGAACCCAGACCATCGTATGCTAATCAAAAGTACTGATATATTGACAACTGTGGCAACCGTAATCCATCCGAAATAGATACTAAAAGGAAGTCTGATAAAGATTTTCTCCTGAAGAGATAGCTCTTCCGTGTATACATAACTGTTAATAAAGCTTAAGCATATCAGTATCAAAATAATAAGCATCAGCGATAACGCTATATAATTATAATGCCATGCAATAATCCACCCTGCATTGCATAAACAGGACATAATAAAATACAGCTTGATATAGTCCATCATTTTACCAGATAGCTTTCTTTTCTGTCCAAAGAGATCCAATTGATATAAAATAAACGATAATAATAATGCATAAATCAAAGTCCAGATCAGAAAGGTATAGTCCGCCGGCGTTATCAACGAAGGAAAACGATCTGACAATGCGCCGGTAGTTATACCATTTAAAGGTAATAGATTTGCCAGAATATTTAATATCGCCATTACGAAATAAGCAACAACGGTAAACCCCTTCATATAAGTATTTGTATTCTCCATATATCTTCCCCCGTAAATTAGTCCTAGAATATATTTATAACACAAATTAGATATAATTTCCATATCATTTTAAAATAGTAAATTAGTACTATAGAATAAGATACTTCCAGATTAGATAGATGTCAATATATTTATGTCGGAACAACTCATTTTTTGCATTATTATAAATGTTTGGATTAAAATCCATCTCTTGGACATATGATTATACAAAGTTATTCAAGAATCGAATGGAGGAACCATGGACTTTCAGCAGAGCAAAACATATCAGAATATATCGAATGCATATAATATTGAAGCAGAAACGAGCACTCGTTATGAAATATATGCAGATCAGGCAAGGCTGGATGGTTATATTGAGATAGCTACTATATATGAGATAACAGCCAGAAACGAAAAAGAACATGCAAGAATCTGGATGAGACGATTAAACGAAGGAATCCTCCCGAATACGGAAGAAAATCTACAAAGTTCCTTTGATCTGGAAGCGAATCTTGGGAATAATCTGTTCCGGGAGTATGCTCGTGTGGCAAGAGAAGAAGGTTATAATGATGTTGCTGCGTTGTTCAACGGAATAGCAAACATTGAATTAAACCATGACTTGAGATTTAGGACCTTGTATGATCAGTTGGTACGGGGAGAGCTTTTGTGTAAACCGGTTGAATCCTTATGGATCTGTATGCAATGCGGTAATATAATGAGCGGTCTCTGCGCACCTGAGATCTGTCCGGTTTGTGCATTTCCACAGGGTTACTACCGGCTATACACTGATGAAATCATATAGATATCCATTTATACCAAAGGCTGTTGCTAAGCTGTGGTACTTTTGCAACAGCCTCTGGCTCTGTCTAGGATATTTCCTCTTCTTTCTCCGCATCGCGAAGGAATCTTACATAATATTCATCATAGGTTAGACCCGATTGATATATTTGCTCCGCATGCTTTCTACCTACATATCGAAAATGCCAGGGTTCATAATTGTAACCTGTTATTTCTTCCTTACCCTTAGGATACCGTAGTATATATCCATATTGGGCAGAATTATTCTCCAGCCATTTTCCTTCCATAGTGTCCGCGAACACCTCTTCCAAATCATTGATATCCACCGCAAGACCGGTCTGATGCTCGCTGTGCCCTGCCCGTGCCGATACCTTATCTCTTTCGGCTTGATATTGCTCCAATCTTGCCTCATCATTCCAGTTTTTATAATATACTTGATTCTGATACAGGAAGCTGCGAAATGTTGAGATGGCCTTTAGTACAATACCTTCCTGTGCTGCGGCCAGGCACATCGTCTCGAAGGATATTCTTGCGGGGCGACGCAGCAGCAGGGTTGAAATGTTATATTCCGGAGCAATCATTTCCAGATCCCCCGGTATGTAATCCCTAGCGAGCTGTTGGTACTTATTCACCAATACCGTTATACGATCCGGAGTGACGGCTTTATTGATTTTAGAATAAAATGCATAGTCCAACCCGATCTCAACAAACGTTATGACCTGCTCCCAGGATAATCCATCGTGACATAGTTTGTATTTGACATACCGTTTTTCATTGTCTTCACGATAATAAGGCAGACATCGGTACGCAAAGACTTCCTTTAACAACTCTTCTACCCTATCCTCCATACACCTTCACCTACCAATACGAAAATCAAACTCAATCGTAGTTTATTCCTATTATATTAAGAAGCGGTGCCTTATATCCACATAATTTCAAAAGGAGTACCCCATATTGCTTGGGTACTCCTTTTCTTCGTAATAGTTTACCTCTTTATTAATTTTTGTTGTACACCGCTTCAGCTTGTATTAGTTCGTAAAAAGCTGAGACCAGTAAATAACGCCATTGGACTTGTATACACCGATACCTATCTTACCATAGTTTGCATTTAAGATATTTGCTCTGTGACCGGGAGAGTTCATCCATCCCGTTACAACCTCCTGCGGAGTTTTCTGTCCATAAGCAATATTCTCACCTGCAGTACGATAGGAAATATTAAACTCCTTTAATACTGTATTAAAATTTGTACCATCCGGTCTTGTATGAGAGAAGGATTGCACTGTCTCTTTTGCACGTTTATTTGCAGCATTCGTTAATGTTGTATTTGTTGTCAATGCAGAAAGTCCTGCTTTCGCACGTTCCTTATTCACAAGCTGTAACACCTGGTTTGCATAAGAGCTTACATCAGAGGGGTTACCGGTTTGTGTTGTAGGTGCGGGTTTTGTGGTCGGTGCCGGCTGTGTGGTCGGCGCGGGCTTTGTGGTTGGTGTCGGATTAGTTGTTGGAGCTTGTTGTGCTTCATCCTTATTAATATAAGCAAGAATACCCTCAAGCGATTTAATATCGTCTATATTCTTGATTGTGATATTGGTCATGCCATTCTTCTGAAGCTTCGCTACCACTTCCTTTGTGTTATCACAATTGGATAAATCGACATTCTTATATATTAAAGTGGGAGTTTTGCTCAGGCTCTTTGTTGTATTGGCCGATTTTACACTGCTGTTATTCTTAGTACTTTTTGCTTTCTTGTTTTTCTTTTTATTATTTTTCTTAACGTTCTTTTTCTTGTTCTTCTTGGTTTCTGATTTCTTATCAGAAGAAGTCTTTACTGCTTTTGCTTCGTTACTATCTGTATTTTCAGCCACAGCACCTTTTACTGCGGTATTTGTTATAGGAAGACTCTGCTGAACATCTGATTTTGTAACATTTTGTTCTACTTCTGTAGTCATTCTTACAGTATTCAGATCATTCGATAAATTTAATGAACTTTGGTAACTACCAAATGCGCCCAATAGTGTCAACCCTAGTGTACATACTGATGTTATTATAAATTTATTCATTTTTTGTACCTCCTTAATGGTATCTATCTGCTGCTCCCTTAGAGTAACACATAGGCAATAGGGGTTCAATAGTTAGATATTGGTGTTAGACACAAGTCTTACCTTGTTTTTGGAAGCTTATAGAAGAAGTTATTCCATAATATGTAATAGCTTTTTCCATTCTATACCACCTCTCCTTACATATAAAAACCGTTATAAGTCAATTGAAATAAGGAAGTGTACAGCCTTTATCAATGTGTCTTAATATGAGGTAGGATTAAAAAATCCCACCGGAATCAGAGCGATTTTGGTAGGATTATTGATGACATATTTTTTAATTATTTGTTACACATTTATTAAGTTTTCATCGAAAAACTCTATTATTTCTGCTCTCAGTAGTCTATTAAGTACTAAAAAACAGGTGCTCGATACCGAAACGATACCGAACACCCCTATCTCCTATTACAAAAATGGTTCCTCATCCCAGAAATGGATAAGCGACAAGACCAATAATTCCTGCTCCAATCATAATATAGATCTGATTCACCTTCCATTTACGCATAGCAAACAATGCAATCGCAAATATAGCTACAGCCAGTAAATCAACCTTTGAAAAATCGGTTGATACCGCCTCACTTTTCCAGAAAGCAAGGAGAACTAAGGATATTCCTGCAGAGGCAATCAGTGCTACAACCGCAGGACGAAGCCCCTTCATAATTCCCTGAAAGGTACTGAGACCACGGTAGCGATAATAGATATAGGCTAATAACAGGCTTAGAAAAATAGATGGTGTTATGCAGCCTAAGGTTGCAACCACTGCACCCGGTATTCCTGATATTCGAATACCGACAAAAGAAGCCGCATTAATCGCAATTGGTCCGGGTGTCATCTGCGATATCGTAACGACGTCTGCAAATTCTGACATAGAAAGCCAGCCATGAAGCTCCACAACCTGATTCTGAATTAAAGGCAGAGCAGCATATCCGCCGCCTATACTGAATAAACCGATTTGAAAAAAGCTCCAATACAGGGTAAGAAGTATCATGCCTTATCCCCCTTCCTCTTGGAATACCTGGTTAAGTAGATTGAGATTGCACCAATCACACCACATACCAATATGATTATGATTACACTGACATCAAACACGAATGCTGCCACAAACGAAGCGACCATTATTATCACAGGGAACTTCTTTTTCTCCTTCAAAACATTGTTGACCATATTAAGTACTACATCAATCAGTACTGCTGCCACTCCTGCCTGCATCCCCCATAAAGCATATCTCACCATCACACTATCGCGAAAAGCAGTATAAGCCACCGATATCACTGATAAAATGATCAAAGGCGGGAGCACAGTTCCAAACACAGTCAATAGTCCACCCGGAATTCCGGCCATACGATATCCGACTAATATAGAAGCATTCACAGCAATTACGCCGGGTGTGGACTGCGCAATTGCTGTCAGATCCAGCATCTCATTCTCTTCAATCCATTTATATTCATCAACAAATCTCTTCTTCATCATAGAAATAATTACATAGCCTCCGCCAAAGGTAAAGGCACTTAAGAGAAACGTTGATGCAAAAAGCTTAAAATAAAATCCAAAATCCTTCTTCATCCTTCACACTCCTATATCTAACGAACTGAATGTATTTCCAATCCAATATTTGATTAAAGCAATATTTTATAGTTATATCCCGATCCTGGAAATATATAACTGTCTGTCCGACTGTCACTTAGCACACAATGCTTGCTATTATCCCATCCCCGCTGTATATTAGATTATGTATAATTTCTGATAAAAGGAGATATCCATTAT
The DNA here is from genome assembly GCA_023421075.1 of Bacillota bacterium. Classification (GTDB taxonomy): domain Bacteria; phylum Bacillota; class Clostridia; order Lachnospirales; family Lachnospiraceae; genus Mobilitalea. The sequence goes on along the minus strand of JAEZUM010000042.1, from coordinate 44,571 downwards.
GAAACAAACCGGGCAAGGCTATTTCGAAGAGGTCTATAAAATCGTCAGCAATATACCGGAGGGTTCGATTATGACCTATGGTATGATTGCAACGATGTTAGGCAATCCACGGTCAGCCCGTATCGTAGGATACGCCATGCATGATGCTCCGGCTGATCGCCACCTTCCCTGTCATCGTGTAGTGAATAAGGAAGGAAGATTATCACCGGAAGCAATCTTTGGAGAGGGAAATCAACGCCGTTTGCTGGAACAGGAAGGAATCACCTTCAAGGAGAACGGCTGTATCGATATGAATAAACATCTTGTTCGTTGGAACTTCTAATTATATCGTTGGTTTCACTAAGATTCCATTCACTTCTACCTGATCCGTTATTTCGATGACAAGACATTTACGTCCATCTACCAGCTTCGTCTGTACCAAATCGACGCGTTCCGGGTTCACTTTGATTACTACATCCGGTGTCTTCACCTCGAATACTCGGGTATTTACTACATTTGCAGCCATTAATGTTGTGTTTTCACCTGTCATCTTCTCATAATTTTTATCAAATTCTACAAGCTTCTCTTCCTCTACACCACTATCTGCAAAGATGCTTTTCACCTCAGACCTGTCCAAGGTAAGAGGTTCTGCAATCTCTTTGAGTTTATGCTCTTCCAAAATATCATTCAGCTTCTCATGAATGTTACGGACAATCTCATACTCACATTCCTCCCCCAAGGTCTCCTTAATCAAGGTCTGGAATGTTTCCTTCTGCCCACCGGCTGACATAGGCACCTCACAGCCAAGCAGTTCTTTGGCAAAATCATCGTGCAATTCCTCAGAATCCTTAGAATAATATAAAACACTGTGAAGGTCAGTACTACGGTCGTTGAAGGCAGGGAACAAAAAGCCGTTATTCGGCATCCCTACCACCCAGTCTTGTATTCTCTTACCGATCTGATTCAAGTCCTCATGATAACATAACCCGGGCTTTGAGAGATTTACAGGACAGATTGAACAGAGTATGTAGCGATACACCTCATCCGAGGCATCCTCCATCATGATTTTATCATTTGTTTTTCCAGGAACATCGTAGGCAGCATATACTATAAGAATAAGATAATTACTGGGATAATCATAGGTCTGTATAATCTTTTGATAGAACTCTTCCAGTAAGTTTTCTTCCTTCAGCTCACTGTCACGAAGCTTTAACAGAAATTCCTGAGTTCCTCCGTTAAACTCGGTCTCCAACGGAAAGTCCATGTTAATTAAATTCTTACCGATGGTTCCGGATAAGGTTTTCTTAAAAATCTCAAAATATTTAAAGGTCTCTTCCTCCGGTAAGCAAAGAAAGGACTCCGTGAATTTCGTTTTTATCGTCTTCTCTCCATCCACATAGCAGCCACTCACCTTCGTTATTGAGCAATTCTCATGCTTCATCTGCTTTCTGATCTCTAATATCTCACTATTGATCATAGTATTTACTCACTCCTTATCAGTATCTTTCATATGCACATTCCGAAATGCATCCTCATTACGAGTCAGCATTTTGTATCCTCAGCCTGTATATCCATAATTAATTCACAACAATTACTAGTTTACCATATCCGAATTTTAAATCAAGAAATTGTTTCTACTTAATTGAGTTAGAGATGGTAAATGAATCGTAATGAAAGGAATATTACAATTACCGCTACACATACTAGTTCTGTGTAAAACAAACAAAACGTTAACCTCACAGAAAATGCTGTGTCATGAACACGAAGGATACGCGTAATTCGGAGGAAGGCAAGAAATGGAGTGAATACGATGGATTATTGTAATGACAGCAATGCAACACCTTCAAAGGATACCGGCTCGAAGAACGTAGCAGTGGAAAGCGATATTGATTATGGTAACAGTTCAGAGATAAGCAATCCACATCCTGCTACTGCTACCCCCAATATTCCTAGTGAGATGCCAAACCGCGGTATCGATAAGTAGGAACTATCTATTAAGAGTTAAACAAAACATCCGACATCGAGTAAAATTTGTAATGGGGATGGATCAAATCTTCATCATGCTTTGATCCATCCCCAAATATTTTATACATATAAGAATCCATTAATAATTGTAAGTCTATGTTGCTACGATAAAACGTGAGATTACACTTCTCAAGTCTTCGGCTAATTCAGATAGATGTATACATATCTCAGTAAGTACTTGTACTGAAGCAGCTTGTTCCTCCATCGTAGAGGTTGCCTGCTGGCTGCCTGCAGCATTCTGTTCTGCGATCGCAGTAAGAGATTGCAGCATAAGCTTGATCTCGTTCGTCGCGGCTTCCATTTCCGTTTCCGAGTTATTAATTTTTTCGACTGCAACCTCCGATTTGGTCATTGCCTCCGAGATATTTTGATACCTTTCGATGGTATCGTTGACGCTCTGTTGCTGTTTCCGGGAAGCAAGAAGGATACTGTTCATACTCTCCACAGACTGCTCAATACTTCGCTGTAAACTACTTAGAATTACATCGATGTATTTGGTCGATTCTGCAGATTGATCCGCCATTGTCTGAATCTCTCTGGCTACAACAGCAAAACCCAGTCCTGCATCTCCTGCTCTTGCTGCTTCGATCGTTGCATTTAAGGCGATTAGATTTGTCTGCTTTGCCATATCCGAGATTATTTTACTTGCTTCACTGATCTGAGTAGAATTCTGCTTCATTTTCTGCATCATATCGCAGGTGTTTCTGGTTGCAGTATCATTCTCCTGCGTCAGCCTTGCCAATTGCTCTATTTCTTTGATTCCTTTCTGTACCATCTGATTAACATGTTCTGTAGCAGTATTCAATTCAAGTACAAATTGATGATTTGTTTCTATCTTCGTCTCTAATACCGACGCCTGTGTCATTCCCTCTTCGGTATGATTCGCCTGTTCCATGGCTCCTTTTGCAATCTCTTCCACAGTCTTCACAATCTCCTCCGCTACGAGAGCCGATTGCTGCGAGGTTGCGGTCAATCGAAGCGCCGTATCCGATACCTCGTTCGCCGAGTCAGAAATTGCATTGATGGTGTCACGAAGCTTTATGGTAAGCTTCTGAAAAGCCTCTGACAAAGTTCCTATCTCATCCTCTTGTTCAAGATAGCGTTCTTCGATATTCTCACTGATATCGAGATTTCCAATCCGTACAGATTGTCTCGTCAACTCAACCAAAGGCTTGGTAATCCTGCGTTCAAACAGAAATACCACCAACAGGCTGCAGAGAAAAACAGCAAGCATAACAAGGATAATGGTACGAAGCATTTGCGGTATCGCAGACATAACCTCCTGCTTATTAGCTGTTACGACAAAATACCAATCCATTCCTTCAATTGGTGCATATCCCGCATACAATATCTCTCCGGCTTCTAAAAAGCTTGTTATTCCTTTCTTCTCGCTCAGTATTTGCTGATAAGCAGTATCTCCTTCTTCTTTCATCGGGTTATAACGACCGATCACCTTCTCTTGCACCGGGTGAGCGATGATGGTTCCCTCATGATTCATCATAAAGGCATAACCTCTTTCACCATATCCGATATCGCTTGTTATGGCACTCAGATACCCAGCCTCCATGCGCGCAATTAATGCTCCTACAATTTCTCCATCCTTATAGACCGGAACCGCTGCTTCAATCTCAGGTTTTCTGGTGACTCTGCTGATGATTACATCCGATACCTTTGAATCACCACTAAGAGCATCCTTAACATAGCTTCTATCACTCATCAGACGGACCGTGCCATCTGTATAATAGGTATAACCATTCGGAAGAATATACCCAAGATCGATAAAGTCCGTCTTTTTCAATTCCTTCGATATTAGATCCAAATTCACTTCCCACCCCATATCTGCAAGTTCAGAGTTCTTCGAAATCATAGTGAGTGTAGAAACCATTGCGTCCATTCTGCTTTCCGTAAGCTTAGCACTCTCCTCTGCGATTAACAGCAGGGAATACTCAGCCTCCTTCTGCAACTCATTCTTACCGACAGTGATTGCAATAAAACCTATTAATAAGGTTACGGATAATACGAGTACCGTCGAAAAAAGAATCAGTTTTGTCTTTATGCTTTTCATATGTGCCTCCCTGATCTATTATTCAAGCATTATCCCCGATTCATCATCAACCCCAGTAAGGTTTTATTATGCTTTCGATTTAGTTTCTTGATTATGCTTATAAGGTCTGCTGACAGTTCCAGGATCATCTCGTTTGGTCTTTGAATATAGTATCCCTGACCATATTGAACGCCAAGTCCAATCAGTGTTTCCAGCTCTGAATATGTCTCAATTCCCTCTGCAATCAGTTTAATCTGGGACACCTTGGAAAGCTCAACCATCCCCTTCACCAAAGCATATTTTAGACTGTCACTGTTAATGCCCCGGATCAGCTTCATATCCAGCTTTATGTAATTGGGATTAATTTCACTGATTAAATTCAAACCGGAATACCCGGAACCCACATCATCAATCGCAATCTTATAGCCCTGTCCGCGATAATTGTCAACCGCCGAAAGAAAGCCACTCATGTCCAAAATCACATTCTGCTCCGTAATCTCAAAGATGATATTCTGAGGTTTAATATGATATTGCTTCAGAAAATCCTTGGTAAAGCCTCTTTTGAATTTTTCATCGTGCATAATGTTCGGATTTACATTCAGAAACAGCATCTTGTCATAGGGAGGTCTCATCGTCTCATAAGCGGTCTCTAGGGCAATCGTTCTGCATAACTGCTCCAAATCCCATAGCCTTCCGTATTCTCCCGCGATACAAAAAAGCATCTCCGGGTTCTCAATCACACCTTCACAGGTAATCCTGCTTAATGCCTCATGTCCTAGGATTTCCCCGTCCTGCAAAGATATGATCGGTTGAAAAACACTCTTAATGCTCTTATTACGGATGATATCATCCAATGTTTCTCTTAGCTCTGCCCTCATCGATTTTCCTCAACTATTTTTTATTTTATCTTATCAATAATTTCGGAACATATCCTACACCATTTGGTAAATCCTGTGTTAATTCTATGTTCATTTCAATGTAAGGACATGTAAAATGCCGTAACCTCTTTGCTGAAATTACGGCACTTACATACTTTCTTTATCTATAAGAATGTCTCAAGCAGTATCTTACATTGATTTTACAACATTTTAACCATTACATGGTAGTTGTATGTCTATCTGTTCGGTATGATTAGGTTACATACTAATACAGACGTTAAACAAGATGAATCATAAACAAAGTTCAATTGCTATGCAAGATGAACCATAAAAAAAGTTCAGTTGTTGAAGGTCTTATGTGCCATAGTGAAAGATCATCTGTCATGGAATGGAGGAGGAAGCCTTATGTTAATCAATGCAATGATATTATTCATGGTACTAACCGCTTTTCTACTATTTTCAATCTATATACACAACAAAAGAGTAGGAAGAAACTACATCGCTTCCTATCGTTGGTTTACTAAAATTCTACGCCCATAATACCAATAAAATATAAGAACAAAAATTATATAGCCATACTGATAATGTATACGGGGGAGTATCCACTGTTTGGCAGACACATAAATGAGCTTGAAGACAATAATTAATCATGTTATTGTTCTTCAAGCTCATTTATCTGTTTGTTACGTTATGCCGGAGCATTCCCTTTCTTATGATATCCCTCTACCAGGTATAATGTTGTATCATGTCCGAAAGTGAGTTGACCATTCCATGAGCAATCATGCTGCTGCCAACGCTCTTAGATTTCATAACCAAAAAGCCTAAAATAATTGGTATCAGTATGGTCCAGAGGAAATATATCGGGTTCTCTGGCAGATAGTAGATATGTCCCAGTCCAAACAATCCCGCTTGAAAGAGTAATATACGGTACTGCTTCCAACCCTTGTTCTCAAGATATCCCCACAAAAATCCCCGAAACAACGGTTCTTCGCTTACCGCTGCATTTGCAAGCTGAATAAAGAAAGCACTAATCAAGATGGAGACACCCGCCTTCATATTGCCTCTTGTCTGTGGGTCAACCATCATATCAACTCCACTTGAGACGATTGCAATCAATGCTCCAACGATAACCGATATTAGTATCCACTTTATGTAGTACTTTGCATTATCTCTCTGTAATCTCTTATATTGAAATACACAAAATACACCCATCAGTATGCTCATTCCAGCCGGAAACCACAGATCCCAGAAGGGGGTAGTTATACGCAGTTCTTGATAAGCAAAGATTCGAACAATCGGTGCCAAGACGAAAATGATAACAGCAAACAGATTAAATTTTAGCTCGGCCAGTCGTTTACGCTCCAATATCAACAATAATGAGGTTAAGAGGTAGGTTCCATTCATAAATAATACGAAGATCACATTTTTACCAACGTTGATCGGAACGAAGCTTACAATAATCAAAAGAGGAAATCGTAATAGAAATAGCCCTGACATTAACGCAATTACTAAATATCTTTTATAGCTCTTGTTGGTTCCAACGAAACCCTCCATGATATACCCCCCTACTTATGAGCGAAATACGTGAATGACTTTTCTATATTTTACTACTAATCAATAATATTGGCAATATTTTCTATCACTCATAAAAGTACTAAAAAAACAAGGATAACTGCTTTCCCAAAGGCATACGAAGCTAAGCTATTTCACATCTTATACGCTTGGAAATATAGGTATCCTTGTTTTTGGTTTGTTACATTATTGATATTCTTAATAATGATTTTACTCAGCAACCCTTCGTATGCTGTTTTTTTACTACTTTGCCGGCTTATCAGAAAATTGATGACTGGAAGAGGATCTTTCTTTATCTCCGCTCACATACCCATTGGTACTATCGAGTGCATTTTTGAAGCGCTTCATATCATCTCCGGTAATATTTCTTTCTGCAAGACCGTTATGATTCGTACTCGTATTATTTGGATTCTTGCTGTTTATTCGATTCGACAAAGGAACTACCTCCTAATAAATGATAGCTTATTATGTGTAGCTCTCCTGAATTTATACCGAAGCAGACTTATCGTCAAACAGCCTCAATCCTTTCCTTATCTAGATATTATCTCCATCTAGATATTATCTCCCAGTTCCTGAAACAAGGCGGATAGTTTAAGACATAAATCTCTATTCAGAGGTACCATATCAATTCCTTCACAGGAATCCGTGATTAATAATTCCTTATCGTCCAGCTCAATCAAAAAAGCTCCTGCTTTTCGAATGGCTCCGTCATATTTATTCAAGATTGCCTGTATCTTTTTCTCATCCATTTAATCTATCGCTCCTTTATCCTTATTATCCTACTATAATTCCAAGTCCTTTCAAAAGCAAGCGCAAAGTACCATATCTCAATCAAGACTTTTTATGCTAATTCGTCATCCTAATTACAACTTTACCTCTTGCATGGCCCTTGCTCATATATCGGAACGCCTCAGCAGTCTGTTCCAGGGAATACGCCCGATCAAGGATTATCCTGATCATGCCTTCCCCCACCAGCTTCATAACAAAGTCTAAGTCCTTCGGTTCGGGTCTGGCAGCCAGAAAATGCAGTTTATGTCCTCCCATAAATAGAAACAGCTTGCTTATAAGAAAATGAAGCATTTGGGATAAGGAGCCACCCACCAATATGAAACGGGCTCCACGAGCCAGTACACTACGGTAAGCTGACATAGGATAATTGCCGTTAATACCCACCACCAGATCATATCGTTTTCCTTCGGTGTTAAAATCCTGAAGCTTATAATTGATAACATAATCTGCTCCGAGCTCCTGTACTAATACAGCATTATTTTCGCTGCATACAGCGGTTACTTCGGCTCCATAATACTTGGCAAGCTGTACGGCAAATAGACCGACTCCGCCACCGGCACCACAGATCAACACCTTATCACCGAGTTGTATATTACCCTTATTCCGTAGTGCCTGCAAGGCAGTTACACTAGCCATCGGCAAGGCTGCTGCCATATCATGAGGAATACCTTCCGGCTTTCGCACCAATACATGCTCCGGGACCGCTACATACTCCGCCAATCCCCCAAAGCCACATCCTGATATATCTCCAATCACCTCATCACCGACCTTAAAATTCTTAACCTTCGCCCCAGTCGCTTCGATACGGCCCGCGATATCCGCTCCAAAAATCTTACGTCGTGGTATGATGCCCATCTTCATAGAACGATAATCTGCGGCATTCAGAGATACAGCTGCTATCTTAATCAGGACTTCCTCTTCCTGCGGAACCTGCTGCTCCACTTCCATGATTCTTAATTTCTCCGAACTACTTTTATCGTATACAACCGCTCGCATAGAAATCCCTCCCTCTATCATCAAATCACATCAAAATTATTCTTATAAACTGCATTCTGGTATTACTCATTGCCACCTGCCATAGTATAACCAAAGACCTCACCAATCTCGACTCCGAAGGTATCCGCGATCAAAAATGCGAGCTCAAGGGAGGGTGCATATTTACCGGCTTCGATAGCAACGATGGTCTGTCTTGATGCCCCGACTTTCTCAGCCAATTGCTGTTGAGTCATCTCATTATGAAAGAAGCGTAGCTTTCTTATGTTATTTGTAATATCGATTTTCTTAGACATGGTAAATACCCCTTCTGTAATAATACAGCTGTGAGAAGCCCTCCAACAAGGAACCTATACTAAAGGACAAAAACAGTAGATTAAGCATTACCGCTGTTGAATAATTCAAAAGCAGTGCTGCAAGTCCTGCCAGAAATCCGATTCCTGCGATTGCAAAACTGATACGCATCGACTTCAATCCGATCAGTCGATCCATTTCATCCTCCACCATCTCACTATTCACAATCTTATCAATCTCTTTATCATCGCATCGTTCTTCCCCTATGGTCTTTTTCACAGCTACCGCTACTGACAATAGGATATGAAAAACGATCTGGATAATGATTTGTACTACGATACCAATTCCGATGAAGGCAAGGATAATACCCGCCCAAAACCGGTTATTACTCGGATCAGCTGCTCCTGATTGTAATTTGTTATATGCGTAGATGCAATAGGCTGCCAAAATAATCATTCCTGTTACGATTGACACAATCGTTCTTTTCTCTTGATATGACATAATCATCTCTCCTTATTGTTAAATATTATATACACATTGTATTATGTATTTTACTCCATGTCAAATACTTTTTACATCTTAGGCATAATTACCCAAAACCAGTCAGTGATCTAGCATAAATCGGATGTCAGAAGCAATTATAGGAAGTCATCAATTAAGTCTCACGATAACAACAATTAAAAAATCCATAAGTAACCACCTTATGGTCTCACTTATGGATTATGTTATATTCTATTTTACTCTTCATCAATGATTATAAAATGAAACTGATAGTCGTATAGGTAAGGGGTCAACTCCTCTAATATTTTATCACGTTCCTGCTCAGTACACTTGATATGAATTATTTTATTGCCTTCATCTATTTCCTGTTCCATGCTTTCTCCTTTCAAGTCGAACAAGTTCTGTAATTACCCATGTAATGGGATATGGATTATCTGTATTAAAGCATTAATCTCCCGTATGCACATCGATATAGTCCTGTAATTGCTTGTGCCACTTTATCGTATCATATTCCTGGGGTGTGGTATTTTCCTTCAATAATAGATCGGGTAAGTATCTCGCCTGCTTCCCACCAATATGCATGGATTTTATACAAGAGATGCAGTAAACACAGACCTCCTCACAGGGCATGGAGGATGCCCGTTTCTTCATATGCTGATGTATCTGCTCAATCGGCAGCTTCGGATAGAAGTCATCTCCACAACAGACCGAGCGTGTTCCATGAAGCTCGGCTTCGATCACAGTTATATTCATTTTATTCAGAAGATTTCGAACAGCCTGATGGACTTGTGGCTTCTCTCGTACAGGGCATGCATCGTGTACAGACAGCGTTAAGCCATCGTAATCCGGAAGCAGCAAATCCGGCAAAGAATCGAGTATTTCCCATAAGGATATCGTTGATACCCCATGATATAAGCTTCGAAATCGTCGGTCACAGCCTGCACATACGTTAATAATTAATGCTCCGTTCTCAACCTTTGGGTCAAAATGACAGCATATATCGTGTAATTGAACCTCACCATAATACTCCTTTAATATATGTAAAAAATGCTTTACCATTTCCGGTTTATAGATATTTAATGCGCATCCCGGATTAAAATATATTTTATCCATACGTGACTCCTGCCCAATTAATATAGTAATAACAGTATATCATGAATATAAGCCCTAATAAAAGGTGCTTTCGAAATCTTATGATTGAAATTCGTATGATTTCTCTTTATCATAGTAGAATATATGTTATGATTAGGAATAGACGATAAATAAAACGAACTCATTCGAAACGGAGATACCGATGAACAAACAAGGCTTTGAACAATTCCATCTGCAACCCGAGATACAGAAGGCGCTTGCCTTCTTAGAATATCATCACCCCACAAAGATTCAAGAATTAGTCATTCCTTTAGCTCTTCGCGGTAAGGATCTATGGGTTCGGTCACAGACCGGAAGTGGCAAAACGGCTGCTTTTGGAATACCGATCTGCGAGCAGATTGAATGGCTACCCAATCACCCTCAAGCGTTGATTCTGGTTCCGACCAGAGAATTAGCTCTTCAGGTAGCAGAGGAAATTAGTAATATCGGGAGACTAAAACGACTGAAAGCATTGCCCATCTTCGGAAAAGTATCCATCTTGAGACAGGAGCTGGAACTCAAACAAAAGACTCATATTGTAGTAGGAACTCCGGGGAGGGTTCGTGATCTGATCCAAAAGAGCACCCTGCCGGTTGATTCAATCTACCATCTTGTCATTGACGAGGCAGATGAGATGTTTCATATCGGATTAAAGGAACAGGTGGAAGATATTATCCGACTACTCCCTGTAGATCGCAATACCATGCTATTCTCAGCAACCCTGCAAAATGATCTCCGACAGTTGACAGAAAACTATATGAAACAACCGGAGATAATACAACTCGACGAAGAGACCATACCGGTAGAGAATATTCGGCAGCTCTCCTATTGCATAGAGGAACCGAACAAACCGGAACTGCTCTCCAACATTACGGCGAAATATCGTCCGGAAAGCTGTATTATCTTTGCAAATACGCAGGATAAGGTTGAGGCTATTGCAAAATATCTCACACTCCAAAACTATCCATGCTATTGTCTCCATGGTTCCATGCGTCAGAAGGACAGAATTGATGTTATGAACCGTTTTAAAAGGGGTTCCTTTCGATACCTGATTGCAACCGACGTGGCCGCCAGAGGAATTGACATCAGCGATGTATCGATGGTAATAAACTATGATATCTCCCGAGGAAGCGAAAATTATGTACACCGGATCGGTCGATGCGGGCGTCTAGGTGCGTCCGGAACAGCAATTACCTTATACACAGCCAGAGAACAAGCTTCCATGGATGCGATTATGCGATACACCGGCATCATCATCCCATGCTATGATTCTGCTTCACTGGTACTTACGCAGAATGATATGAAAGAATTTGAACAACAGCTTCATAAACCGCTCCTCGTGAAAGAGGAGAAGGGCAAGACTTTAAACCAAACCATAACGAAGCTTCACATCTATGCCGGCAAAAAAGATAAGATTCGTACCAACGAGATTGTTGCTACCATCTGTAGTATAGAAGGCGTCACCGCTGAGGATATCGGGATCATTAATATTCTTCCTACAGCGACTCAGGTTGAGATACTAAATCACAAGGGGAAACTGGTATGCCAGCAGTTGAAAGAAAAAACCATAAAAGGGAAGGTGCGAAAAGTTCGCACCTTGTCCTGATAGACTAATCAACCACCTAATGTAACATCACAGTCCTGATACCACCGCAAAGCATCGATAAAATGTAAGGGTTTAAAATCAGGCCAATAATCATCAATTATATAAAAATCAGCATAGACAGATTGTACCGGCAGAAATCCACTGAGTCGTCTGCAGCCACCCCATCGTAGAATCAGATTTACCCGGGGTATGTCGTGGGATTCTAATTTTTTATCCCTCATAAGTCGTTTCAAATCCCATTCCCAATCATAATTCACCAGAAAATTAAGGTTGATCAGACCTCTGCCAAAGTTCACTCTATGATTGGCATATTGGAGCAGTTCTTTCGGAAAAGACGAGGATCCGGTATTGCCAATCACCAACAGATTAGCATCCCTACCACTCAGTTGCTCCACCGCATCCACACAGGCTTTTGTGAATGCATCCCTTTGTCCCTTTTCTCTTTTATTATTATCTTTTGTAAAGCCATAAAAAGTTGCTTCTTTTATTCCATACTCCATCATCATCTGATACAACTCAAAACCCGGATTGATGCCATGTGAATATCCATCTTTCTTATCAAGATTATTCTTGGTGGCCCATCTTCGGTTACCATCCGGAATGATTCCGATATGCTCAGGAACTCTTTTGAACATTTCCATATTATCTTCCTAACTGATTTTACCACCATGAATAGTATGGGTTATTTTTTTGCTTCTTGCCTTTCTCCTCATTCTCTGTTACGGCATTGCTGGCGTTATTATTGCTCACACTGTTATCCGTATTAATGCTTGTATTATTCGAATTACGAGTACTGCGTTTTTTAGGCATTTGATTAACCTCCCTTCCATGTTTTCATTTATTATCTGTCATTCTCAGAAAATAATGCTGTAAAAAAATAGCTTTGTAACATAATATTGTTACAAAGCTATCCGATCTAACTTTATTCCTCAAACCTCTTCAGCTGTTCCTCAATCTTTAGCATGCGATCCTCGTAGCCATCAATCTTTTTATCCAAATAATTCAGTGTATTCTGTAACTCTTCTACTTTTTCTGCAATTTGTTTTCTTTGCTCCAGTAACAATTCTTTTCTCGCAGCAACTGTCGAACTCCCCTTCTGAAATAAAGTCACATATTCAATCAGTATTTCGATTGAGAGTCCTGCGCTCCTCATACATTTGATAAAATGTACCCATCGGCAATCTTCTTCAGTGTATTCACGATTACCGCTACTATTCTTGCTTACCGTCGGTAGCAATCCAATTCGTTCATAATATCGTAATGTATCAGCAGATAAATCATACTTTTTACTAACCTCGGCAATTGTCATACTTACCTCTCCCTCCCAAATTATATATTGGTTATTGAGCTCCTACCACCTTATGAGGTACATAGGATTCTTCCAGATAAGCTACATCCTCGGAGGATAACTTAAGTTCCAATGCTTTGACCGCATCGGTAATATGATGCTCCTTCGTGACACCTACAATCGGAGAAGTAATCCCATCCTTTTGCAACAACCAGGCTAATGCAATCTGCGCACGGTTCGCACTATATTTATCCGCCAACTCAGCGACACGGTTAATGATTGTGCTGTCCTGCTCTTCGGTCTTTCCATATTTCATTTTCATGATATGATCTGTGTCTCCACGGAAGGTAGTTTCTGTCAAATCTCTGGTTAGTTTACCACCGGCTAACGGGCTATAGGGAGTAACCGCGATCTTCTCTGATCTGCAAAGGGGTAGCATTTCTCTCTCTTCTTCACGATAAATCAGATTCATATGGTTCTGCATCGACACAAATCTGGTCCAACCATGCTTCTCTGCAGTGTAGAGTGCTTTCTGAAACTGCCAAGCATACATAGCGGAGGCACCAATGTATCTTGCCTTACCCATCTTAACAACATCATTCAATGCGTCCATTGTTTCTTCAATCGGCGTATTGTAATCCCATCGATGAATAATATACAGATCTACATAATCAGTACCAAGTCTCTTGAGGCTCTTATCGATCTCACTTAAGATCGCTTTTCTTGATAATCCGTTTCCATTTGGTCCCTCATGCATTCTGATAAAAACCTTGGTTGCAAGAACAATCTCATCCCGGTTCGCTAACTCCTTCAAAGCCTTTCCCAGGTACTGCTCACTGGTGCCTTGGGAATAACAATTCGCGGTATCAAAGAAATTAATCCCCTGATCCAGAGCAAGCTTAACCAGCTCTCTTGATTTGACCTCATCTACAACCCACTGATGAAATCCGGTAGAAACATCACCAAAGCCCATCGCTCCGACGCAAAGTCTTGATACATCCATACCTGTATTACCAAATTTAATATAATCCATACGACTTCCTCCTTTTTTCTTCACGAAACATCGTTTCAAAATTCGTTCGGACTTTGCCAAACAAACTTGATAAAAAACTGTCCGGTACTTGCTTTACATATACCATGGTACCTCTTGGAGTTCACTCCATGTCAATATCTATTTTACACCTTTTCGTAAAATGTAATAGTAAATTCGTGATTGCAAGAGTTTATTCGTGTTTTCGAGGGTGACAGCACTTGAAAAAGCAAGACCTCTTAAACAGTATCCTTGTCTAAGTAGTCTTGCTTTCATAATTCATAATTTAAGCGCAGCGCAACTAACCTTTTACTGCTCCGCCGATTGTCATAGCGTTTTCTACCTGCCTGCTGAAGATAATATACAGAAGGATTGTGGGCAGACTGGCGATTACCATTGTAGCGCCCATGGCACCCCAATCTGTCGTGAAAGCTCCCTGAAGAAATAGAATACCGAGGGGCAAGGTCTTCAGACGTTCTTCGAACACAAGTACATTGGCAAGTATAAATTCATTCCAGGCACTTAAGAAAATATAGATCACCAGTGTCGCCGTGGCCGGTTTTACCAAAGGAACAATTATCTTAAAGAAACACTGAAAAATATTGGCACCGTCAATGCAGGCCGCTTCCTCGAGCTCAACCGGAAGACCTCTGAAAAATCCATAATACACCAGAGTCGCAAAGGAAAGATTAATTGCAGTATAGGTTAAAATCAAGCCCCATCTGGAAGTATCAAGACCAAGATTACCAATTGTTCTGGATACCGGGATCAGTATTGCCTGAACAGGAATGAACATCCCCAGAGAGAGATATACTCTGACGCTGTTTCTGCCCTTCCATTTCATTCTTGCCGTGGAATATGAGAATAATAAGGCAAAGAAGATCGTAATCGAAACCGTTGCCACGGATACCAATAAGCTATTAAAGAAATACATGGGAACGTCATAATTAGACCATGCCTTAATATAATTTTCAATATGTAGAGTTGTGGGAATTCCAAAGGGATTCGTTACAAAGATCTCTTTGTTATTCTTAAAGGAATAAAATAATAGCCAGATAACAGGATATAGCGACAACAAAGCATACAACCAGCAAAACCCTTGAAATACAACTTTAAAGGAGGTCTTTAACAATCTGTTCTCTCTCATAAATACACCCTCCTAATCTTCTCTTGACTTAAAAATACGATTCACGATTACCAGAATTATGATACATTCAATCACCAGAATACTTGCCGCCGCCATACCGTATCCATAGCGGAATTCACGGAAGGCCGCTTTATACATCAGATAGGTAAGAGTATAGGTTGAATTGCCGGGACCACCCTTTGTCATGATGAACATTTCTGTAAACGCCTTTACACCACCGGTCATCGATATAACAAGACAAACATTATAGGTCTGAGCAAGCAACGGGAGTGTCACTTTGGTATGCGCTTTTATCGCAGATGCTCCGTCGATTCTGGCAGCCTCATAATAGTCATTGGGTATTGATTTAATACCTGCCATAAGCAGCGCAAACTGATATCCCATCCACTGCCAGGCATTCACAAAGGAAATCGCATAGATCGCATTATGCCTGTCTGACAGCCAGTTTTGTTTGTAATTTATCCCAAGAACCTCAAATAGCCGATTCAGGAGACCGTTGTCTGCATTAAATACAGCCAGCCATAATTGACATACTACAGTAACCGATAATACCACCGGAATAAAGTATGCAACTCTGAGGAAATTTCTGCCCTTTGTTCTTTCGTTCGATACCACTAATGCAAAGATGCTGGCAAAGACCATCTGGAATATCGTTATAAAAAGGGCGAAGATCAAAGCGTTTTTATTCGAAATCTTGAACACCGTATCTTTAAATAGGGTGCTATAATTCTCTATTCCGATAAACGTTCCGTTACCCAACCCGTTCCAATCATAAAAGCTTTTGATGAACACTTGAATGATCGGATAGAACACCATAACGCTGAACACAATCAGCGCAGGGAAGGTAAACAAAAAAATGGCTAATTTGTTAGAGTAAAATTTTTTCAAAACCCATGCCCCTTTTCGTCTTTATAGCGGGAGCCGCCAATACAAGGATAGCACTGGCGGCTCCGTTATGAGTTACATCATGATAATTTATATTATTGAGATAACGAATTCGTCAACTCGGTTATGAATTCATCCGGAGTATAATCGGGAACCAGTAAGTACTTGGTCTGATCCTCCAGTGCTGTTTTGAAGGTTGCATTGGTCAGATGCCAATCAAACTTCGTAATACTGCTAATCGACGGAATTGTCTCCTCTAATTTCTGCATCATCGCCGGGAACTGGGTCTCAGGCTTAACATCAACATCAAGTGCAACGAGTGCTGTTCCGCGGTATAGAATCTTAGCTTCACAGTACTTCTCGGATAAGAACGCTGCAACCTCTGCTGCTAACTGAGCATGCTCGGAATTGGGATTTACTGCATAACCGGCTGCTGCACCACCGCCGGACCATACTGCTTTACCTGCTTCATAAGATGCCTCGTCATAAGAAGGATAATACATCCAATCCGCCTTATCCCCTAGCCCGTTGGTCGCATCCGTGATATACCATTGACCGTTTAAGAACATTGCTGCTTCCCCATTTAAGAACATCTGAGAAGCCTGATCGTAATTGGTGGAGGTAGCACTATCCTGGAACAATCCTGCTTTCACTAATGTATTCATCATAGTTGCTGCATTCTTATAAGCGTCTTCGGAAGGTAACCCCTTGCCATCATCCAGCTTAGCGATACCACCTGCATCCCATCTGGTTGCCAGAGCGTCATAGAATGCTGCAGTAATCCATCCCTCTGCACCGAAGATTGCCATCGGAGTAATTCCGTTGCTCTTGAAGGTCTCCGCAGCTGCCAGTAATTCATCAAAGGTGGTAGGAACCTCTACTCCGTATTGTTCAAAAATCGCTTTGTTGTAATACCAAACTACATATTCATTTCCTGCATAAGGGAAGGCATAAATATTACCATCCTCATTATAAAGGATATTCTGTGCACTCTCAAAAACCTTATCCTTAAAGCCGGTGGACTCTGCAACATCATTTAATACCATGATATTTCCTGACTCCTTGAAATTCTCAATCTGTGCCAAAGCCACCTGGTAGATGTCCGGAAGATTGCCGGTAGCGGCATAAGTCATAAGCTTCTGACCGTCATCCTGAGCCTGTACCTCTAACTCCAAGGTAACATTCGGATACGCTTCTTTTAATTTCTCTACCGCATAATCGTAAGGAATCTTGGTATCATCATCCGCATACTGAGCGTATATTCTTAAAGTCACCGGTTCTGCTGTAGCAGATACTTCCTCCTTACCTTCCTCCTTAACTTCATTCGTAGCATCCGATGAACCTTCGGTTTTGTTGCCGGAGACATCCTCTGCTCCTTCATTCTTCTTTGTGCTCGTACACCCCGCAAGCATCATTAGGCATAAAGTCAACACTAAAACGATTGCTAATACTTTTTTCATAATACGTTCTCCTTCCTATATTTGCACATCGCGATTCGCTGCTTGGTGCTATCAAGCAACAACCTGCTCATCGCTACAGGAAAAGTATAGGCTTTTTTGCTGTGCTATTCTACGAAATATCCAAAATACATTGGTAATTTCAGAAATTTATTGTTTATAAATGATATCACTTGGCAGATATCCAAAATATTTTTTGAAACATTTGCTGAAATAGCTGGTATCATTATAACCAACCTCAAAGGCTACATAGGACAGCTTGCTGTTTTCCGTCTTAATCATTTCCTTCGCCCTCTCCATGCGATATTTGGTAATATAATCGCTGATCGTCATCTTGTATTCCTCCTTAAACATCTTACGAAGATAGGTTTGATTCACCAATAGCTCCTTCGAGATGTCTGCGATGGTAAGAGAGGAATTTGTATAATTTTTCTCAATATACCCTCTGGCCTGCTTTGCAATCTGATGCCATTTCGATTCCTGATGCTCCAGCTGATAGGTAATCGCCTTGCTATAACAGTTACAGACAAAGCTCCGCTTCGTCTCGTAGCTTGCTTCCTCATTCAGGATACTATATGGATAAAAGCCTTTCCCGAATATATCATCGATATTACGGCCAATCTTCACGATGTATGAGAACAAAATACTAAGCAGACTTGTATAGATCATAATTGAAAATTCGATATTCTCATATTCCCTGATGCGATCAAGCTCCTTATAAATCAAACGTTCCACGGGCTCATAATCCAAAAGCTCCAAATTCCGGTTGATTTCATCGATCAGATCCCGTGAATAGAATTCCCTTTTCCCATTCAAAAGCAGCTTTTTATAATCAAACAGCATGGAACGATGTTCCCGGTAGGAATAGCTTAAGGCTTGAAGTGTCTGGTAGTAGGCATCTCTTATTTGACCTGCACCGATACAGTAATCACTGATCCCAACCGATACATCAAAACCAATGTGCTCCTTCGCCAGTGTACTGATATCCTTAAACTCATATCCCTCATAGACTTCCATACTATATTGATCTTGAAAGCATAAGATGCTGACGATATTGCCTTCAAAGTCATGAAACACTTCGAAGGTTCCGTCAATTTTAATCATATTCATCAGCATCGACGTAAGCACCTGCTTCCACTTAATGATCTCCTCCGGTTCAACCATATTTTCATATAGGTTGATCTGTATAGTTACCACAAGGAAGTAGGGATGGATAAATAAACGATTCGAGAGATTCTCTCTCACATTTCTGGCATACAGAAGCTGCCGAAGCAATTGCTCCTTCCGTTCATTCTTCATCAGATCGACTTCATTCTGAAGCTCCAGAACACGGTTAATGTTATCCTGCAGCTTAAGTAGCGCAATAATCAACTCTTCCTTCTCGAAGGGCTTTATGATATAATCGCACACGCCCAGCTTGACCGCTTTTCTGGCATATTCAAATTCACTGTTCCCACTAATCAGAATAATCGATACCTCAGGATTCTCTTTAAGTATCGCCTCTGAAAGCTCCAGGCCGTTCATATGTGGCATAACAATATCGGTTAAAATAATATCCGGCTGGTACTTTTCATACAACTCCAACGCTTCTCGACCGTCCTTTGCTTCACAACAGGCTTCAAAGCCATAAGCCTTCCAGTCGATAAAATTACGCAGATATTCCCGGTCTACCGGCATATCATCAACAATCATAATTTTGATCATGTAACCCCTCCCTTCTGTAACAACCCGCTAATGCATGGCCAAAAACCTTGTTGCCAATCATAACTTTAACGATTATCACTCCCACCTACCGGAAGCAATATATCGATCCTGGTCCCTTCTCCTAAGGTACTATGCACTGCTATTCCATACTCTTCCCCATAAAAGAGCTTTATTCTGTGATTCACACTATATAGACCGAAATGTCCCTCCGGATTGTTTAACAGAATTGATTCACTGTCCTCGGTACTCATACCTGCTCCGTTATCC
Source organism: Bacillota bacterium (assembly GCA_023421075.1). Lineage (GTDB taxonomy): Bacteria > Bacillota > Clostridia > Lachnospirales > Lachnospiraceae > Mobilitalea. Next base: position 24,981 of record JAEZUM010000042.1, on the reverse strand, counting down.
TCCACACTCAATACAACACGATCATTACAGATGCTGCCGATAATCTTTATCACACCGGCTTCTTCCTTATACTTAATACCATGATAAATGGCATTTTCAATAATCGGCTGAAGCGTGAGCTTCGGAATCTTCATGGACATAACCTTCTCATCCATCACAACCTCATAGGTAAATAAATCTGTATACCGGATCTTCTGCAATTCCAGATAATCCTCAACGATCTGAATCTCCTGACGAATGGTGATAATTTCTTTGCTGTCGGAGAGTGAATTACGATAATAATCCGCCAGTCTTCGTACAGCACGCCGCGACTCATTATGACGATTCATCTCGGATAGTTTAATGATGATATCGAGGCTGTTATAAAGGAAATGGGGCTTTACCTGTTCCTGAAGCAAGGACAGCTCATATTCTCTCTTCTTCCGCGCCTCATAATCCACTTTCAACAATAATTCCTGAACCTGTTCCGTCATATAATTGAAGCTCTTCCCCAGCTGTCCGATCTCATCCTCACTTTTGAAATGAAAGCGAAGCTTCATGTTTCCGCCTGCGATTTCCTCTGCACCGTTTTTTAACTTTAGTAACGGGACCGTGATGATCCTTGAAAGGTAATTGGATATAATCACTTCCAGGAAAATTGCAGCAAAGGCTATGATTGTAATCAGATATACAATTTTCTTTGCCTCCAGGTTATACTCATTCAGATCGGTTACTCCCATCAGGCTCCAACCGTAATCATCTATGGTATAATTCGAGACATAATATTGTCTTCCCTGATATCTGGTCACGTGATTGCTTTCGGTACCGGCTAAGAGCTTATCCACATCAGCCTGCCCTATGTTCGCGGAGGATACCACAGAGCTGATCATCCTGTTATTATCATCCATCAGACGATAATTAATTAATTGGTTCACTAGGTTATTCTCGATCGTGCTGATATCGACGTTCAAGAATAAGTAACCAAGAGTAGCTCCGGAATTAATCTGAACGACCTTCTTCCCAAGTGTAAGCACCGGTTCCGTCGTATCCTGAACCAGGAAATCTCTTGTCTCACAGGGGAACCAGATGGATTTGCCGCTAGTCCCTTTCAAGGTCTTTAGCTGACTGGAAGCAAGCAACGCCTCTGTATTGGACTGCAGTGTATTATCGGATATAAATACCTTCTGATCCATACTGATGAAGGCGATGGAGCTAATCTCATCGAAGACGATCTGCGCTACATAAAGCTCATTGGTGATCGCCTTTTGTTCGGCTAAGGTCAGCCCTTTTTTGGTGGTCTCAGAATCCATTACCTTATTTATATTCACCGTTAAATAGTTTGAACAATTCTCTGTATCCTTAAGTACTCTTGTAATACGGTCCGCAATTACTACACTGGAGTCTCCTACACTTTGTCTGGTCCGCTTGTTCACGGTATCTTCATATACACTTGTAATTAAAATTCCAAAGATAACAACCGGAAGAATAGCTACTATCATATTAATTAACAGAAGCTTACGTTTAATCATCATGGTATTATTTATTTTCTTCCATCTCTCAAACATCTATTTCTCTCCGTTTCCTCTTGTGACCAATTTCCGAATTAACATATGAATTATAACAAAAAAAGCAAAACAGTTATATAGAAACTTCAAAAAGGAACCGTAATATTCACAAAAAATCCGCAAAACAGATAGTCATAAATAGCTGCAAAGCAGATAACTTGCGAAGAATTGTTCAGTAAAAAATAGGATGGGTAAATACTCACCCATCCTCAACGCCGCTCAATTCTCTATTTGCTTTGCTCATAAATCCATCTAATCATCTCGGGATCATTAAATGCCATGATCCAGGAGGAATGAAGCGATTGTACATTTTGTTCTGCCATATCCTCATTGGTATAAATTGTAATTTTATTTTTCTCGGCTCCCATCTCCTCTAAGACATTATATAATATTTTGGAGGTATAGCTGGTGCATACCGGATCATTTTCTGCCTGTACAAACCATATCGGTATATTGGTGATGTCATAGCTACTCATTAATTCCTTGATATCCTTATAGCATTTCGTGTAATCTTCCTCGCTGATGGATAGGCTCCCCTGCATCTTAAAAGCCAATCCATAAGGCTCTGAGATCGGAATCAGAGTGTCTTTTGCACATATGGGTAACGCAGCAGCAAACAAATCCGGATACTGCATTATAAAGCGAAGCACAGCTCCTCCTCCGGATGATGCACCGGATATATATACCCGCTTTTCATCAATATGTCCGTCTGCAATTAATTTCTGGATCAATTCGTACTTAACCAAATTAAATTCTTCCATTCGTTTCAGCTCCTCCGGCTTGGATGAAATCCCAAAGGAATAGTTCTCAGGGTATTGAAACGAAAGAACCGCAGTATTCATACCATTCTCTATCCAGACAGAGGCTCCTTTATTCTTCGTTATATTGGCACCCTCATAGCTTGTACTTAATACTTCCCCTCCTCCATGCTCCCATACCATGAGCGGTACCTTGGTTGCATTCTTCGGGAGATATAGCCAATAAGGCAATTCGATCCCATTACTAGCTTGAAAGGATCCCTTCATAAAGTCATCCAACGTCCTTGTATGAATTTGACAATCCTCTTTCTTAAAATTCAGTGCCGGATTGGAACAGGTAACAGAGAAATCATAATGAGTTACTGTAAAATTGCTGTTGAATTTGTCTGCTCCGTCAAAATGAAAAATTTCTGTCTCCAAACGTAACTCATTCTCTTTTATTATTATGTCATTTACAGCAAAGGTTTTTTCCCCCAGCTTTATCTCAAAATCATCCTTTTTTAATCCATCAAGCTTATTAATATCATTCACCTTATATAATATTTGGTTAACAAGACGACCATCATCACCGACATGTGCAAATACATGAATTTCTTTTATAGCTACCTCTGTAAGCATAACATTACTTTCCTCCATTCTTTCATTTTCTGAATCTTTCTTTTCTTGCTCAGCTTTGATCTCCACATCATTCTTGATAGCAGAACATGCTCCTAATGCAGTGAAACTGCACATTGTAAGTAAAAAAAGTAGCACAGCTCTGTGATTCACATTCATCCCCCTCTTCAATGAGCCACAAAATGTTTCGTGATATTTATATTAGTAACTAGTCTTTCACTCTTCCCTTTTATTGATGTCGTATTCCAAAAATGCCCCCATCGCTGCTTCGCTTGAGGGCATTTGGGGATGTTATACGATTAATGAAGAATTGTTTCTCCTCCGAAAGAAAACTTCGGGGCTGCTACTGTGTGAAGCTTGATTAACTCATGATCATAATTATGTCTAATTTCACATTTTTCATCAAATATCATTGTTACTTCATCTCCCTCTGTACAGGCCGGCCAATCAGGCAGTAGCGGCAGATTGGGATTACCATACCGTGCAAAATTAACCCATGCTCCCATCATCTGTTCCTCCAACTGATCCGAAACCCCGGGTTTATTACAGATAAGAACCTTATCGGTATTATGGAACACAAATGGTATCTCAGAGCAATGCCAGGAAGGCTTTCCGTCATCAAAAGGAAATTCAAAGGTAAACATATAGGAATAGGTCGGTGCTTCTTGATGAACTGCTTTCTTCTGAACGAAATCGATGGTCGGAGAACGGAATAAGGAATCCAGTACAAGTAAGTCCGTGAGATTCTTATTCGGATAAGCTTTGTGATAGAGGTTGATTAAGTCACCGGAAGCATCCTGGTATCTCTTCTCAATCATTTGCTTCATCTCATCTTCGGATAGTTGATATTTATTTGCTACACCCGGGCCAAATGCAAATTCACACATAACGGATCCGATTAGAACCGGGATCGTCTTTGCGTGCTCTGTAAAGCCAATACTGCGGGGATCGCCGAGATAGAATTCATTCGGAATGGGATTACAACCGACATAGGCACCCTCTCTCATCAATTCGGGACATACCTTAAGGTAAGCAGCTGCCAGCTTGTCATAAGGAACCGACTCAAGCTTTTGGGCATCCCCTTCTTCATAACCAAGCTCCTTCAGCATTGCATTTACGATCTTGGTACCGTTATTATCCTTGGAATTTAAGAACCCATCGATTAAACCGCTCTGAATGATACCTTTGTGAAACAATCCGTCCGCACTCGGGGTCTGCATCAAAGACCAAACCTTCATACCACCACCGGACTGGCCGAAAATCGTTACATTATCCGGATCCCCACCAAAGAAGGAAATATTGTCACGAATCCATTTTAAGGCGGCTACAATATCAGCATTTCCGGCATTCGCGGAGTTTTGGTATTTGTCACCGAAGGGAGACAGGTCCATGTATCCCAATATATTAAGGCGATGGTTGATTGATACCACTACAACATCTCCGCCTTTACTCATATTCTCGCCATCATAAGCAACTTGTTCAATGGAGGAACCCGCCACAAATCCGCCTCCGTGAAGCCATACCATAACCGGCTTTTTCGAATCAGAGCTGATACTTTGTGTCCAGATATTTAGATATTGACAATTCTCATCTTTTGGCCAATGACGATGCGGGACCATGATTTCTCCCTGAGGAACATCCTGTGTCAGCATAGGACAAACATAGCCATAGGACAGTGCATCCTTAACTCCTTCCCACGGTTCAACTTCCGTCGGCATTTGGAAGCGCTTTGCATCTGCGTATTTAATTCCATGAAAGGTATAGGTACCGTCAATGATATACCCACGCAATTTTCCTGCTTTCGTTGAAACAATAGGTTCAGTCTTAGAACAAATAAATTCTCTAGCCATTTTGAACTACCTCCATTTAATGATTATTTCGTATCTTATATTGATTACCCCTCTAATTTTTACGACGATATCATGGAATATCAATCTCTTCTTACAACTGCCGAGCAGCCCATTCCTCCGCCTATGCATAGGGTCGCTAAGCCGGTCTTTGCATTTGCCGCCTCCATCTCATGGAGCAGCGTCACTAGGATACGACATCCTGAAGCACCGACCGGATGCCCTAAAGCAATGGCACCACCACTAGGATTAAGCCTCTCCGGATTGATTGCCAGTTCCTTCATTACTGCGATAGATTGTGAAGCAAAGGCCTCATTTGCTTCTATAATATCAAAATCTGAGATGGATAGTCCAGTTTTTCTCATAACTTTTCTGGTTGACTCAACGGGACCTATCCCCATGATTGAGGGTTCTACTCCAGCTAAAGCACCTGCTACCCATTCCCCCATCGGGGTTACTCCCAGCTCCTTCGCCTTCTCCTCACTCAGGACAATAATCGCGGCTGCTCCATCATTGATTGTCGAAGCATTTGCTGCTGTAACCACTCCATTCTCTTGAAAGGCAGGTCGTAAACGTGCTATCTTTTCCACTGTTGTATCCGTTCGGAGCCCTTCGTCCTGATCAAACAGAAAGCTTTCACTTTTCTTTTTTATCTCAATTGGAACAATTTCACGCTGGAATACCCCTGCCTTTTGAGCGATTGCCGCCTTTCTTTGACTCTCTACGGCGAAATGATCGAGTTCTTCTCTTGTGAGTCCCCACTGACGGGCAACATTCTCTGCGGTAATACCCATATGATAATCATAAAAAGCGTCCCACAAAGCATCCTCTATCATTGTATCTATCATTTTGGCATGATTCAACCGGTAACCAAACCGTGCCTGGGGTAACGCATAGGGTGCCCTTGACATGTTCTCCATGCCACCGGCGACAACGATATCGGCATCGCCTGACCGAATCATCTGTGCTGCCATATCAACTGCATAAAGACCCGAACCGCACACTACATTGACGGTGACTGCCGGTGTCTGGACCGGTAACCCTGCTTTCATTGCAGCTTGTCTTGCTACATTCTGACCAAGCCCGGCTTGAAGGACACAGCCCATGTATACGTGCTCCACCAGTTCAGGTGCTATTCCTGCTCTTCTTACTGCCTCCTTAATCACTACGGCGCCGAGCTCTGATGCCGGGACTGCGCTTAAGGAACCACCCATACTGCCGATCGCAGTACGGCACGCACCTGCGAGTACAACTTTTTTAGCCATAAAGTTTCCACCCTTTCCTGACTATTGCCAAAACCCGGAAGAACAAGGAGTTTGCTCCAATGGGCAAACTTCGTAGCTTCTTCCTGGGTGAATTATGCTTTTCAATAATTCACACTAACTTAACATTCCTGCCCTTTGTGTTAGATTGTGCCGAGGATTTCGCAGGCACAATCTAGGAAGTGTGAAAATTGCATTTTATTTTCACACTACTCCTTCCAAAGCCAGCTTATCGACATCCTCCTGGGAATAACCGTATTTCTGAAGGATCGAGGCCGTATGCTGACCAAGCGTCGGCGATGGCATTCGTATACTTGCTTTAGTATCACTCATTTTAACTGCGCTTCCGTTGATCAGTACCTCGCCACATACCGGATGTTGCATTGGTATGAATAATTCTCTGGCCTTTGTAAAATGGTCATCATTCGCAATCTGTTCCACGTTTAAAATAGGTCCTGCGGGTATTCCCACACCTAATATGATATCCACCGCTTCATTCACTGTATAATCAACCAGCCAACGCTCCATTATCTCTTTAAAATCCTTATTATTCTTAACCCGAAGTGGTACTGTTGTAAATCGATCATCTGTTATTAGCTCCGGCTGTTGCAGTATTTTCGTGCAAAGCACCTCAAACAGTCTTTGGTTACCGCAACCGATTACCATCCAGCCATCCTTCGCCTGATAGGAATCATAAGGAGCGATCGCATCATAATAATTGCCGTGAGGTACCGGTATCTCACCGGTAACAAAATATCTCTGCCATGCCTGCTCAAGACTCAAAACAACTGAATCTGCAATGGAAACATCCACATACTGGCCTTTGCCGGTTACGCTTCTTGCATTCAAAGCAACCAATACGCCGATCGCTAAATTAAGACCACCTAAGACATCCCCCATCGCACTTCCGCAGCGGGTCGGCGGATCTCCCTCCTGACCGGTGACACTCATGAGTCCACCCATCGCCTGGGAGATAATATCATATCCCGGGCGATCCCGATAAGGTCCATTGGATCCAAAGCCGGTAATCGCACCATAAATCAACCTTGGATTGATTTCCTTCAGCTGTTCGTAGCCTAACCCGAGGCGATCCATTACCCCATACCGATAATTCTCAATTACGACATCCGCTTCCTTAACCAGGGTACGAAAGATCTTCTTCCCCTCCTCTGACTTTAGGTTTAAGGTAATACCGTATTTATTCCGGTTCAGATTGCCGTAGTATAGGCTCTCCCCATTGATATGCGGTCCGTAATGCCTGCTATCATCTCCGACCCCCGGCTGCTCAATTTTAATTACATCGGCTCCAAAATCCGCCAATATTGATCCGCAATATGGTCCGGCAAGAACTCTGGTCAAATCTAGCACAACAACATTTTCCAGTGCCATATGCTCTGACATAATCATTTCCTCCTGTCAATTCTCTCGTATATCATCACAATTTATCTTCATTCTCATAAAGGCAGAGCCCATTGATTTCCCAAGACTGTCCAGTCTTAAGGAATGGGTAGCACCACCTCCCAGCGCATGCTGCATTACATAGTTAAAGCCTGACAGACTGGGAACCTCATACCTGGTAATTTCGCCCTGGACAATATCACCAAAATGCTCCTTTACCTTCTGAACCGTAACTTCCCTTCGAATCACCTCGTAATATTCAGGCTTTCTGGCAAAGATACAGACATTACTGGTATCTCCTTTATCCCCAGATCTCCCATGAGCGATTTGATTTAGATAAATCTCAGCCATACTCTGATCCCCCTTTATTCAATCGTTAAAATATTTGACGATAATTTTACTGAATCTCTCGGTATCAAGGTCGGCCAAAGTCCGATTACCTCTTGAACTTTTGCTCTACCACCGAAGAAGCTGGCTCCCGGTGGTCCATTCAGTTGTAATGGTGCTACCTCCGGAATGATCTTTTCTGCTTCCAGCTTATCCTTGGTTCGGATTGCAACACGAAGCACTACCTCATTTAAATCCTTCACATGAGCCGGGTCCATATTCGAGATTCCAAGATGAAGCGCATTCAATCCGATATAATCAATTCGAATATCTTCTGCTTTCAGGTTCTTACGCTGCAACTTCTTCAACAGAATATCGGCTGCTTTTTGAGCCTTCTCGTAAGCATCCGGCCATGCAAAGCTCAGCATGGTGGCCACCTTATAGCCGGCATGATAACCGATGGATAGCTTTAAGGTATCGGGTCGTTTCTTCCCCTGTATTCCTCCTACCGCCACTCGGTTATTACCAATCTGAGTCAGAGTAGCTTGTGAAACATCCGCTATGACATCCGGAGTGACATAACTTGCCGGATTATGTATTTCGTATAAAAACTGCTCTTTACAAGACTGTTCTGTTATTAAACCACCGCAATTCGGTGCCTTCGTAATCACCAAATCATTTCGTGAAAACTCTGCAATCGGAAAGCCTAATTGATCCATATCCGGAACTTCGCGCCATCCATATTCAAAATTACCTCCGGCTCCCTGACCGCCGCACTCCAGAAGATGTCCGGCCATAATTCCTCTTGCTATATTGGTCCAGTCGTCTTCGCGAATCCCCAGTTCATACATAAGCGGGGAAAGAAAAAGTGTGGAATCCGTAGCACGACCGGTAATAATAACATCCGCATCCGCCGATAGACACTCCAAGATCGGTTCATGTCCGAAATAAACATTGGCATTCACTATCTTATCTTTTATATCCTTAAACTCACCAACACCGTCTATATTGTCAAACGTAATTCCTTCCGCCATCATTCGATCAATTTCATCGGTCATGTCATCACCGAGCACATAACCTATTTTCCGACCGGACAACCCTTTTTTCTTGTATATTTCTGCAATTGCATCCACACAACCCTTAATATTCATTCCTCCGGCATTGGTAAGGATGCGAACTCCGTTTTCCTGAGCATCTGTGATGCATTCATTTAATAATCCGATGAAATCTCTGGCATAGCCGGCTTGGGGATTTTTCAACTTTTGCCTGGCCATAATTGAAAGTGTCAATTCAGCCAGGTAATCACAGGCCATATAATTCAGGTTGCCATGCTTCACCATATGAACGGCTGCATCATTACTATCACCCCAGAAGCCTTGACCTCCTCCTATCACAACTTTATCCATTTTTCTGCCTCCAATCCTATCCTATTCATATTTCATATCCTCTCAACTGTTTTTATCCTTCCATTTGTTGTCTCACATGGCAAGTGCTGTATTTATTTTCTTATTCGGATAGAATCTCAAGCTCTATTCTCGAAGGAACACTTTTGCCAAAACAGATGACTTGCTTGGCCTTCCTGGTATCTTCACAACAGGACCAAATACCGGGATAATTACTGTGTATCGCATATTGAGGAAAATCAGAGGAAGAAATATCGAGTCGTAAGCGGGAACCCTTTCTTATCGTCCAGGCAATGTCCCACATATTAATGCATACCTCTATCACTGAATTCGGGCTGTAATTCTCAACATCTGCAGCGATGGTAGTGATTGATGATCGAATATTATAGGCTTCACCATTTGGTAAGACCTCCATCAACTTCGCCGTAAAGGCGGTATCCTCTGCATCCGTTGAGGCAAATAAATAAACTGTCGTTTTTCCAAAAATCCGGAGATCTTTCTCAAGCGCATCGGATAAAAAGCTTAGAACATCGTTCCGATCACCGGGTTTTGGTTGTAATCGACTCCCTATCTCTGACATGGTGTGCAACATTGCTTCTGCTCCTCTGGACGGAACGGGGTTCTCCGGATCATAGATATATGTAATACTGTTTTCCAGGCCTGGTTCCTCAACAATTTGCCCCTTGTCGTCTCCTCCTAAGTACAATATTTTCTTTTGAATCTCCGGACAGGGCCACTCATTTGTCTTCTTCCATTGATCCTCTCCAATCACATATAGATTTACCGTCCTTTCAGGCAGCTTCTTCTGTTTTAGGGTAAGCTCAAACCACTTCAAATGAGGGGGACATTTCTCTCGATGGATATTCTTTGGCTGATAGGAATTAATACTGTTTTGCCCGAAATGATTCAAAGGACCTATATCAAACCAACTATGTTCCTTTGCCTCCTCCGATAAGCATTCCCAGGTATGTAATGCACTTCCAAGATGGTGGTCAAACCATCCCTCCGAAAGAAAGACCGGTATTGTTACCTTCGTTGGAATTTCCTCCAGCTGTTTCCATAACCCTTGTTGCCAGTACTGATCCTCTTTTCGTGTATTTGTGATCCATTTTCGATACCATTCCAGCTTTCTACCCCAGAGAGCTTCATCCACCAGTACATGAGGCCTGTATTTACAGGATTCCTGATAATCTGCAAGAATGTCATACCCTGCATTCCCCATCGCCCAGGAGGTTAATACATCATGCCGGAACAGCTGTTTCTCGTATGCAGAGACATAACGATCCGTTCCGTAATTAGCCAGACATAATGACCTTACCTTCGGAGTCACGATATCTGCGAGGATCCATCCGGTAAATGCAAGATAGGATTCCCCCCAATAACCGATGCATTCCACCCAGTCCTGCTTCTCAAGCCAATCCAGAGTATCCCTTCCGTCCTGTCTGTCATATACATTCGGTTCCCAGATACCTTCCGAACCGCCGGTTCCACGGCAAAATTCAAAAAGAAATGCATATCCTCTTTTGGCCAATTCCCTTGCATGCGCCTTATAAATCGGTTCATTATGCGGATAACAGGTTCTTTGAAGGATTAAAGGTAGCTTGGAACAACCGGCCGGCTTATATAGCATAGCTCGAAGCTTTACGTTGTCCTGCATGGATATCCAGATTTCCTCTTCCTGGACATCAGCTGTTATTATATCAACTCCTGATTCCTCATAGCTCTTCTGGATATGGCTCATTATGTTCTGATAGAACAACTGGACTTCCTCCGGTGTGGGCATAGGTTAAATCTTCCTTTCAGTCTATGATAACACGTTATATCTTTGATATATAAACTCATAACTCTCAATAAATTCAAATCTTGGTATAACGTTGTATTATTTTCGTCTATTCATTCACTTAATTTTGTAGTAAAACGGTATTCTTTAATTTATGAGCCCACAGGAAATTAAACTTCCTATGGGCTCCAAGATAGGGATGGGGACTTAGTTACCTCTTGCATTATAACGGTCAAATGCCGCTTGCTTCAATTCAATGCATCGATCAATTCCAAAGGTATGTAAATCTTCTATAAAGCGATCATATTGATCCATCGATAATGTACCCATAATAAACTTAACTGTGTTTTCTTGTACCAGAGTTTGAATTCCGGTATAAAGGGACGCGTATTCCTGCGATTCTTCTTCTGTCATGGTCATCGTGGGTGGAAGCATCAGATCGTACTTCGTATTTTCCCAAACGTCATAAGCATCCGTCGCCTTATTTCCTTCATAAACCGCATCAAACATCTCCCAATTATAGAGACCGAAGGATGCCGCACCAAGGCTATAGGTATATACCGCTTCGGAAACGGTCGGGAATGTGCCGTCTGCTACCTTAGCTTTCAGAGAATCTGTGATGGAGAAGGTACCGTCGCCATTGCTAACATAGGATTCTCCTTCCACACCGAGGCTGCTGAGCATCATGCTTTCCTTCGTATAATAGTAATCCAGATATCTCAAAGCGAGCTCAACATCCTTACAAGCACTTGTAACCACTAAGGTCTCCTTTACCAGCTCACTCATCGGTGCACCGGCCTGAGGAGCATCTCCTGCATTTAAAACCGGATAGGGTGTGCCTGAGAGCCAATACTTTTCATCCTGATTATATCCCATCTGCTTGTATACATCGGCTGTCATGCCCCAGACATTTGGTCCGGCTGCTGCTTTACCGGAGCCGATAAAATCACCGCTGGAGATAAAGCTGGCATCATTACTTACAAAGTTCGGATCAATCAGCCCTTCTGCAAACCACTGTCTAAAGGTCTCTACCCACTGCTTGTAGCCAGGCTCTGCCGGTCCGTATTTCACCGTTCCACCATCATGATAAAATTCCGGTAACACTCCAAAGGCTGATGTGAAGGCTCCATAATAATTTGTTGCTGTCTTTCCTAACATAAGAGGTGCTTCGCATTCAGGATGTTTTGCTTTGATCGCAGTCAGAGCCTCATGCCAGTCATTGATGGTCAACGGAATCGAAAGACCGGTCTCATCCAGCCAATCCTTCCTTATCGAAGGTCCGCCCCATACTCGTTCGCCCTTGACTTCACCTGTCTTTGAAGCAATGGTGTAAAGGGAAACTATTTTACCGGTATCGGACATCGTGTCCTTCATCAGCTTTTCATTGCTCTTTCTAAAATTACTGTAATTCGGCATGTATTTATCCACTTTATCCGTTAAATCAATGGATACACCGTCATCCACCATTTTTGTCAACCCACCGGTGTAATAAGCTTCAGCGCCTCGAATTATATCCGGATATTCTCCGGATGCAATCATCAATGAGAATTTTTCAGCTGCTTCAGCCCCAGCAACAACGTTCCAGTTAATATGAACACCTGTGTTCTTCTCAATCTGCTGAACTCCCATAAGTTCATCAGGACTCTTAAGATATTTGTTTTCCCAAACGATCCAGATACTAAGCTCCTTCTTTTCTGCCAGAGGCCATTTCCATTCCTCTGCAGCAGCAGTATCACCACCGGATGTTGCTTCGGAGTTGTCCTTTGCATCCACAGGTTCATTTTCAGCTGATTTCTTACAGCCACTTAACGTTGATAATGCTAGTACCACACATAATAATAAAGCTACAAATTTTCTTTTCATTTCTCTCCTCCTTTAAAATAAAATATTTATTTAGCCCTTCACAGAACCCACCATAACACCGTTGACAAAATACTTCTGTACAAATGGATAAATACATAAGATTGGTAAGGTTGTAACAACAATCGAAGCATATTTTGCCAATGTTTTATAAAGTGCTGCGCCTTCCATCGCATCAGCAGCATTCGTAACTGTGGTTGATTGTATCAGTATTTCCCGCAAGAACATCTGCAGCGGGTATTTATCCTTTGCTGTCGGAAGATATAGCAGTGCTGAAAACCATTCATTCCATTTTCCAACTGCCACGAAAAGGATAATTACTGCAAACGTTGCTTTACACAAGGGCAGAATAACCTTCCACATGATCGTCAACTCTCCTGCTCCGTCAATTCTTGCTGATTCTTCGAGACTATCCGGTATTCCGGCAATTGCGGTCCGCATGATTATGATATAAAACACCTGCAACGCACCCGGGATTAACAGAGCTGAATAATGATCCAAAAATCCAAGTTTCTTAATTACCATATAGGTTGGGATCATACCTCCGTTAAACAACATGGTAAAGGTTATCATTCCCATTAGGACACCACGGTACCGGAACCGCTTCCTTGACAATATATATCCGGCATTAACGGATAAGAAGCTTGTAATAAAACACTGGGCAACTACATAAAACAGCGTATTTTTATACCCCATCCATATCCCTTTATACTGCATAATTAATGCGAAGGCCTTCGTAGATGCCTTTCCCAAAGGCCGAAGGATGAAGCCGGGAGCCAAATCCACCAAGGCAGGCTCACTGATGGATGCCATAATAACATGCCATAGCGGTACGATACAGATTACACATAACAGAACCATAAATGCAGAATTGATAAACATAAATAATATTTGTGGAAAACTACGTCGCATTTTCAAATTATGTACACCCCCTAAAACAAACTTGTTTCTGAATACTTACGGCAAATCGCATTTGTAACCAAAAGAAATGTCGTACCGACTACTGAGTTAAACAGACCTACCGCTGTACTAAAACCATAATTCATCTCTACCAAACCAACGCGATATACATAAGTATTGATTACATCTGCTGTCTCATATATGGCGGGTGAGTATAGAAGGAGTATTTTATCACTACCGACTGCGAACAGACTTCCCATTCTCATGATCAGTAATATTGTAATAGTCGGAGCTAGTCCGGGAAGGGTGATATGTAATGTCTGCTTCCAGCGATTCGCACCATCCATGACAGCCGCTTCATAAAGCTGCTGATCAATCGAACTTAAGGAAGCCATATAAATGATACTTCCATATCCAAATCCCTGCCAGATGCCGGATAATACGTAGATCCACCAGAAGTACTTCGCTTCTCCCAACAAATTAACTGCCTGTGAATGCGTCAGAGTTGCGACGATATCAGAAATTACGCCACCACTTTGTGTAAAATCCTTAATAAGACCTGCAATAACGACCATCGATATGAAATATGGCATGTAACTGATCGTTTGAACGGTCTTCTTAAACGCCCTGTTTTTCACTTCATTCAGAAGAAGTGCAAAAATGATCGGCGCCGGAAATCCCAATACGAGATCAAGCAACCCGATTGATGCCGTATTTCTCATAATTCGTCCAAAGTATGGACCTGTAAAAAACTTAATAAAGTTATCAAATCCTACAAATGGGCTTCCTAATATTCCTTTCGCGATATTATATCTCTGAAATGCCATTACCAATCCTTCCATAGGCCAATAGCAGAATATAACATACCACAGAATGATAGGAATACTCAGAAAGTAAATTGTCTTATTTTTCTTAAAATCAGTCGCAAGATTATGTGGCAGAGCCATTAGGCCTCCGTTTTCAATATATCCTGCACTGACCGCCATTGCTTTTCTTTTCATTTCTTTTTTAGCCAATGGTATCCTCCTCCCAATAAGTAAACTCCAATACGATTATAATACTACGTTATAGTACTATATGTTTATCCAATTCGATAAACAAATGAATATCAATTAGTGCAACGTTGTACTTACTATCGATGAGCAAATTATACTTGCATTTATTACTATTGTCAATAATGCAGTCTGATCAAATCACTTTTTCATCAATATCTCCAATTCCGCGCTTTGCTTTTTGTGCATTCTGTTGGATTATAATGATCAAAAAGATACATTGTTTAGTATAATTTCGTAGATATTTAGTATTGCTAATTCTACTTCACTGTGCTAAACTCTCCTTAAATTTACCAAGCAGGGAGGAACATAAGATGGCTACCATTCGCCAGATATCAGAATATACCCAGTTATCACCAAGTACCGTCTCGATTGTATTGAGTGGTAAAGCGAAAACCCGTAATATTTCCGAGAGCACCTGTAAAAAAGTGCTCGACGCGGCAAAGGAATTGGGTTATACCCCGAATATTTCTGCGCGTAGATTAAGAAATAATAATACGAAAAAGTATGTTGCTGTCTTCTGGGCAAATGACTATAGAGCACCTCTTCTTTTTGAATTTATTAACGGAATGCAGAAGTATCTTGAAGTCACAAAGGATGAAATAGAGATCGTCCTCCGCCTCTTTAAGCCGGATAACCTGAGTAAAGCAATCGACCCGGATCAGTTGACGATGTATTCTGCTACCGTGATCTGTACCGCCTCCAAAGCGGACCTGGACTATCTGGAAGCAACGGAATTCTCAACACCTATTGTTCTGTATAATCGATACTCTCAAAAATATAGTAACGTTCTTTTAATCAATGAAGATGTCGGTGCGAAGGCAGCAGAAATCTTCTCATCACACGGTAAAAAAAGAGCAGTTATCTTCGCCGCACAGAATAACCACTCTTATTATTATGAGAAGCGTATGTCCGGTTTCATTAACTCCTTTAATAGTACCGGTGGCATTACAACGATCATTAACTCCTCGGATAATTCATTACGATCTGCAAATGCTACCATTGCAGAGATGGAAAGTGCTTTTGCCAATGCGGATTGTGTATTTTGTCTGCAGGATCTTTTAGCGATCAGCTATATCAATTATCTGAGGGATAAAAAAATAATAGAGGTTCCCTTATCTCAAGAGGTTATCAGCATAGGAGTACGAGATAACAACACTTATGAAAGTCTGCATATTCCCCTTTCGGTAATTGAAATTCCGATTGAACAGATGGGGACCGAATGTATGAGAATCGTAACCGATAAATTAAAGGGTAATTTTTATCAATTTGAATCAAAGATTATGGATTTCAGCTACACCGCTCGTTCCTCCTGCAAATGATATCATAATGCATCGATACTCACAGAATACTTTCCGGTAAGCCATTGTCAATGAGCTTTATTTGATAATGATTTACCGGAAAGTATTATTCATGATAATAGAATGTTCACGAAGCATGCTCTCTAGTGTTTTAATGTATCGTTGTACTAGTTGACATCATTTTGTTTGTAATGGTATAATAAAACAAGACGTGCTTTAATGGTACAACGTTGTATACTTTCGTTACACTCGCCGTAATAAACATTCATACAAGGAGATAACACATGGGAAAATTCGAACTTAATTGGGATCAATATGCCAGCATTTCCAGGCAAGCAGCGGCAGAGGGTGCCGTTCTTATAAAAAACGACAATAATGTCCTTCCTATTAGAGCAGGTGAAAGGGTATCCGTATTCGGCAGAATACAACTGGATTATTATAAAAGCGGTACCGGTTCCGGTGGAATGGTTAACACCAAATATGTCATTGGTATCCTGGATGCCTTGAATGCGAATGAAAATGTTACCGTTAACAAGGAGTTGGTATCCATATATGAACGCTGGGTTAAGGATCATCCCTATGACCATGGAATGGGTTGGGCAGGGGAACCCTGGTCACAAGTAGAAATGCAGCTCACCGATGACATCGTGACCGGTGCTGCTTCCAACTCCGATATCGCAATCGTAATTATTGGGCGTACTGCCGGTGAAGATAAGGATAATTTTGCAGGGAAGGGAAGCTATCTCTTGACTGATCTGGAAGAGGATATGCTAGACAAAGTCTGCAGAGTATTTCAGCGTGTTTGCGTCATCTTAAATGTCGGTAACATTATTGACATGAAGTGGGTAACCCGTTACAATCCCTCTGCCGTATTATATGCCTGGCATGGAGGTCAAGAAGGCGGCAATGCCGTGGTAGATGTATTAACCGGATCGGTGACTCCCTGTGGTAAGCTTAGTGATACCATAGCCTTTGACATTGATGATTACCCCTCTACCCAATATTTCGGCGACAAAAAGCGTAATTATTATTCAGAGGATATTTATGTAGGCTATCGATATTTTGAAACAGTCGCTAAGAACAAAGTCATGTACCCCTTTGGTTTTGGACTATCTTATACTGATTTTACTATAGATAACATCTCCTTCTGTTCTCCGACCGGACCTTTTACCTCAGAGAAACTGGGTGAAATTAAATTAGAGGTGAAAATCACGAATACCGGTAAGGTAAAGGGAAAGGAAGTAATACAGGCTTACTCCTCTTCCCCACAGGGGTGTTTAGGCAAGCCCTCCAGAGAACTGAGAGCATTTGGTAAAACAAAAGAACTGGCTCCTGGTGCGAGCGAATTGATGACACTGAACATACCGCTATATAGCCTCGCTTCTTATGATGACAGCGGTATCAGCGGATATAAATCCTGCTATATCTTAGAGGCCGGCACCTATGAGATCTATACCGGCTCCGATGTGAGAAGTGCTGTGCTTGCCGGTAGCTTATTTATTCCTGAATTGATTGTTGTTCAACAGTTAGAAGAAGCCCTGGCGCCGAAGGAAGAATTCCAGCGTTTTCATATCAAAAAGAACATCGATGCATTGGTCATGGATAAAGAGAAGGTTCCTTTGCGTTCTGTGGACTTGCAACAGCGTATTTCAGACCGCCGACCGAAGGATATCCCTTATTCCGGGGATAAAGGCTATAAGCTGGTGGACGTAATGGAGAAAAACATTTCAATGGATGAATTTCTATCACAGCTTACCGACGATGACTTGATCCATTTATCCAGAGGCGAGGGAATGAGCTCCCCCAAAGTAACCCCCGGAACAGCAGGAGCATTTGGAGGAATCACGGAACGCTTACGCAACTTTGGTATTCCGATCGGATGCTGTGCGGATGGTCCTTCCGGTATTCGAATGGACTGCGGCGCCTACGGATTCAGTATGCCAAATGGAACCTGTCTCGCCTGCTCCTTCAATACAGAGCTCGTAAAAGATTTATATATCATGGAAGGCTTGGAGCTAAGAAAGAACCGCATCGATACCTTACTTGGTCCGGGATTGAATATTCATAGAAATCCGTTGAATGGTCGTAATTTTGAATACTTCTCAGAGGATCCGCTCCTAACCGGTAAAATGGCTGCTGCCTGCTTAAACGGAATGCACGAATATGGAGTAACCGGTACGATCAAACATTTTGCATGTAATAATCAGGAATATCATCGCCGCACCGTTGATAGTGTCATTTCTGAGAGAGCACTTCGTGAAATTTATCTAAAAGGGTTCGAAATTGCGGTAAAGGAAGGAAACGCTTATTCCATCATGACCAGTTATGGAGCCATCAACGGTATCTGGTCTGCCGGAAATTATGATCTGCTTACTACGATTCTCAGAAAGGAATGGGAATTTCAGGGTGTCGTAATGACAGACTGGTGGGCTGATATGAATGAGGATGGCGTTGAGACCGCGTCTAACAAGAATACTCAGTTCATGGTAAGAGCTCAGAATGATCTATATATGGTCGTAGAAAATTCCAAGAAAAACTCCAATGGAGATCTGTTACCGGAAAGCTTACAAAATGGTACCATAACAAGAGCCGAGCTTGTTCGAAATGCAGCGAATATCTGCTATATATGTATGAATTCTCCGGTAATGCAACGTTTTCTTGGGAAATTGAGTGAGGAAGAGAAAGCATCCGAGGAAAATAATAATGACGATGATAACCTATCCTTTGATCTGGTCTATCAAAGAGTGAACGAGCATCTAAGCCTGGACCTATCTACTTTAAATACAGAGAGAGGCTCCTCAAACCTATTTGCAGTGACCTTTGATAAGAAAGGGTTCTACGATATTACGTTAAAGATGAGATCTTCCTCCGGAGATTTGGCACAGATTCCGATTACAATATTAATCGGAGGAAGGCTTCTTACTACGATTACCATTAATGGAACCAAGGGGCAATGGATCGAAGAAACGAGGGATTTGGGCCTGATGTTCCATCCCAACAGCTATCTAAAGCTTTACTTTGCTCAAAGCGGTGTAGAAATCGGGGAAATTAAAATAAGTCTTCGAGAAGAGCTGGATCTCGAAAAATTCCGTGCGAAGATGGCGGAGGGACAAGATTAAGAAACTGAATGAAAAAGGGGGCTGTCACAGCAGCGCCCTTTTTACGTTAGTGATGCTTATCACATTTTGGTTTTAAAAGAATAGCATGTGGCCATCAATCCAACAGAGACACGTTCTCACTCGGTTGCATTGATAGCCACATACTATTCTTTTTTAATGACTGATGTGATAAACATTCTAAGACAATGTTGGCGCTGCTATTTTTTACGGCGCCTTTTACATTAGTGATGTATACCATAAATTTTTTATGATTGTTATATTACTAGGAACTAAGCTGTATTGTTATTTTGTAATGATAATAGCCCTTACCGATGCAATATTCGTCATGTATATTCTTTGTCCAGCCGTTATCTCCGCCAAGACCGGCATGCAGATAATCTACATTCAAGTAGATATTGCCGCCCCGAACCAGTTCCTCTTCATAGAAGGCTTTGTCACAAGTCTCAACAGAATAATCATGGATATCAAAATGATAGGGTACGCCACCGGTTACACGGATGCCTGTACCTGAAGAGTTCTGCACTTGAAGATATCTTACCTCTTCCTTACCACCGCACTCTACCGGTTTGATGTAGGGTGTGTACTGTTCCTCCACTGTACTTTGGTATATTCCGATCTGCGCTGCTTCTTTTCGGTCCACGTAATTCTCCCAGGGTCCTCTGCCGTACCAGGTTATATTCTTTCGATCTTCCGGAAGGATAAAAGTTAGACCGATGCGCGGTATCGTCTTTAAGGCGTAGTTATTCACTACCGATTTACTGATCTCAATCCCCTTACTTCCAACACGGTAAGTCGTAGACACTCTAATCTTATCCTCATTATATGATACCTCGGTAAATATAAAAATCTGATGGTCGGATACTGCAGTATCAACATTCCATACCGTAAGCCTTGGAGCATTTAGGCATGCTTCCTTCCACTCGATCGCATAATTTCTCCCTGGATCTCCTGTTCCTTCGTCTATGCCGGTTACAGGGCGGTAGAAATTATCACCTCCACCTGCAAAGGCTTCCGTTCCCTGCAGCATAACCCTTGTAAATACACAGGAAGCCTTATTAAAACGAACCTCTGTGTCTTCTCCAAGAATGATAAGCTCCGCATCTGTTTCATCTAATCGAAGCCTTTCCCCACGGATCATCGTATTATTTCCTCCGAGAATCGACTGTTCCAGTAGAAGCTGATAAGAATATACCACATAACCTGCAGCTGCATAGGCAGTACTTTCCCGCAGTACTGCTTTTATATTCAGAAAGGCTTCTCCGTATATCTTATTGGTATCGAATTGATATTCCAGCTCTTCCGTCTGTCCCGGTGTTGTGAAGTACTGACGAAGCTCTCCCCGATCAGTGATGTTACCGTCACATTGTAGCTCCCAGGTAAAGGAAAGATGACTCAGATCCAGTGTCTGATAGTTGTTCTTTATTACATATCGGCCGGTTCCCAGATATGGATGAATTTGATATCCAATTTGTACCGGTGATTGACAATTCTTAATCTCATAGGCTGCCGGTTTGAGGCTTAAATCAGGAAGCACGACACCGTTTAAGCACATATCCGGAACCGGATCCACGATCGACTCTCCAAATGCGCCACCGTAAACATATTGCACCGTTCCATCTTCCCGTCTTCTGGTCAACGCCTTGTCCTGGAAATCCCAGATGAAACCACCTTGAAAACGGGGATATTTCTCAACCAGATCCCAGTATTCCTTGAAGTTACCGTTGCTGTTGCTCTTCGCATAAGCATACTCACACATGATAAAGGGTCTCAGATCCTTTGAATCAGCCATCTTATCTTCAATCCAGGCCTTGGTCGGATACATGGGAGCCAGAATATCCGTGATATTTGCTTCGGGGTTACCTGATTCATACTGAACATACCTGGTCTTGTCATATTCCTTGATCCATCCATACATCGCGGCGTGATTCATACCCACACCGGATTCATTGCCGAGAGACCATATTATAATCGAAGGATGATTCTTATCTCTGAGCACCATACGGGTTGCCCGTTCCATATAGGCAGAGGTCCATTCCGGGGAGGAGCTTAATTGTCCGCCGTAGCCATGGGTCTCAAGATTCGCTTCATCTACCAGATAGATTCCAATCTCATCACATAGATCATACCAATCATTGGCATGAGGATAATGACTGTTGCGAACCGCATTAAAATTCAGCTGCTTCATACATAAGATCTGTTTCTTCATATACTCAGTGGATACATATCTTCCGGTCTCCGGACAGAATTCATGGAGATCCACACCGCGTACGATCAGGCGGGTTCCATTCACATATAATACTCCATCCTTCCGGATTTCCACCTTACGAAAGCCTATTCTTGCACTTTCGATATCGGTAACCTTGCCGGTGCTATCCATTGTTTCCAGCACCAAAGTATAGAGATACGGTACTTCTGCTGACCAAAGCCGGGGATTCTTAACTCTTACTGTGGTCTGTGCCACAAAATTCTGACTTAGATAGAAGTTATATTTTACATAAGGATCGCTTTGAAAAGTCTGAACCAGCTTCCGGTCGGCATCATACATACTGAGGCGTACATAGCTCTCCCCATAGCCGTTTACCTGATTATTCGGGTATAGGGTGACCTTAAGCTCTGCCTCCTCAAAATGATCCCCTTCGAACAAGGTCTCTATCTTATAATCCAACAGGCGCTGCTTCTCCTTCGCATAGATACGGACTTCACGATGGATACCGGACAGATGCCAGTAATCCTGATCCTCCAGATAGGTTCCGTCGCAGAATTGAAGTACTTCAACGGCAAGTTCATTTCTTCCCACATGGACTGCCTTAGTAATATCAAAGCAGGCTTCTAATTTACTATCCTGAGAATAACCGATTTCTACACCATTGATCCATAGATAAAAGCAGGACTCTACTCCCCCGAACTCGATAAATATATCCTTGCCTTCATAATATTGTGGAAGCTCAAAGGCAGTATGATAGCATCCGGTCAGATTCTCATCCGGTACATACGGCGCATTTAGTTCCTTATGGCCTGTTGAAATCTCCACTTCAAACGATGTTCTTTCTGTATCTCTTACGAAAGGATATAATATATTGGTATAGACCGGTTTCCCATAGCCTTGCAGTTCCCAATTGGACGGTACCGGAATCTCATCCCATCCGGAAGTATCATAATCTCCTTGACGAAAATCCTCGGGTACCTGCTCCGGGCTATCAAATAGCTTAAACTTCCACATTCCATTTAGACTTTTCACATATTTTGATGCTCTTCGATCACCGCTTAAAGCCTGCTCCACTGTCTCATAGACTCCATATGGACTGTGCATCGGATAACGGTTCCTTTGTGTAATATGTTGGTTTTCCCATTCTCTATTCATTATACTCTCCATTCCGCATCTTCGATGCAGTCCAATGCTATCTAACCTAACTATGACTATTTATTTGATCAATTATCTTCAGAAGATCTTCTCGACTCACTGTACCGTTACCAAAGCTGATGGTTCCGCGAATGGGTAAATATTTTATCATGGCCAGCATCATTTCCTTCGATAACGCTCCCTCTTCCTCGTTATCCTGTACTAAGTCTTCGGATGCAAACAGACTGCCCTTCATCAATTCTCCGATGTACTGCTTCGAGTGCTCATCCTCCATCAGATCTCCAATGGTTGAGTCCATCGTATATACAACCGGAAGCTTCACGGTGGATTCTACGGTAATTGTCTTGGAGCATGCAATATCCTTAGAAGAACCACCGATCAACAGCTCAAATTCACCGGTCTCCACATGCCAGTCATGAAGCTCTGTATTCCAATAAGCAAAGGCTCTCTTACTCAGTTCAAAAGTTATCGTCCTGGTCTCTCCCGGCTGCAGCTCTATCTTATCGAAGCCCTTCAATTCCTTCTCCGGACGGATTACAGTACTGTTCACATCCCTTACATACAGCTGAATAACTTCCTTGCCTGCTAAAGAACCGGTATTGGTGATATCGATGGATATCGTTACAGTATCCTGATCGGTAACAGCCGATTTATTCACCTTCATATTGGAGTAGGCAAAGGTGGTATAGCTCAGTCCATGTCCGAAGGGGAACAATACGTCCATCTTCTTGGTATCATAATAGCGATAGCCGACGAAGATCCCTTCCCTATATTCAACCTTATCCTTCTCACCGAAATAATTAAGATAGGACGGATTGTCCTCCAGTTTCATCGGGAAGGTCTCCGGTAGCTTCGCACTGGGATTAACCTTGCCAAAGAGGATATCTGCACAAGCACCACCGACTGCCTGACCTCCGAGATAGGCTTCCATAATACCCTTTACCTTCTTCACCCAGGGCATCTCCACCGGAGAACCATTGTGAAGTACTACTACAGTATTGGGCTGAACCTCGGTAACTCTTGCAATTAGTTCGTTCTGACAATTCGGAATACGCATATGACTTCGGTCAAAGCCTTCAGATTCGAAGGCGTCCGGCAGACCGGCGAAGATGACCGCTACCTTTGCCTTGGATGCTGTATCGACTGCTTCCTTAATCAATGCCTCATCCACAACATCCTTATCATCATGAAAGCCCTGTGCAAAGGTGACTTTGCCAAGATGTGCCACCGCATCCCAGGCTGAGGTTACCTTATGACTGTTAATGTGAGAGCTTCCACCACCTTGATATCTGGGCTTTTTAGCATATTTTCCGATAAATGCTATCTCATCCTCCTCCCGAAGAGGCAGGATGCCATCATTCTTCAGTAGTACGATCGTCTCCTCTGCAACCCTTCTTGCAATCTCATGATCCTGATCACGGTCAAAGACCGCTTTCTCATCTCGGTTCTCAGTAAAGCGGTAGACAATATTCAGTATTCTCTCACAAGCCAAGTCTACAAGCGACTCAGGCAGAGAACCGTTCTTTACTGCTTCCACAATCAGCTTATCATTAATACCATTCGAAGTAGGCATCTCAAGGTCCATACCTGCCGCAAGATCCTTGACTCTGTCATTCACTGCACCCCAGTCACTGACCACATAGCCGTCAAAGTCCCATTCGTCACGAAGAACCTTCGTAAGATATTCTTTGTTCTCGGCTGCATAAATACCGTTGATCTTATTATAGGAGCACATCACCGTCCAGGGCTTTTGCTCACGGATCGCTCCTTCGAAGGCGGCAAGATAGATCTCCCTTAAGGTTCTCTCATCCACCTCAGAGGAGGAGGACATTCTTCTGGTCTCCTGATTATTTGCCAGAAAATGCTTGATGCTGGTTCCGACATTCTTGTTCTGTACCCCCTTAATCAATGCGCCGGCCATCTCTGTAGCAAGGAACGGGTCCTCGGAATAATACTCGAAATTCCTTCCGCAAAGCGGAGAACGCTTAATATTAACTGCAGGTCCTAAGATCACACTTACTCCCTCTGCCTGACATTCATTTCCCAGGGTCTCACCCATCATGGTGATCAGATCCCGATTGAAGGAGGCTGCTGTTCCGCAGCCTGCCGGAAAACATACTGCCTTAATACTGTCGTTGATACCCAGATGGTCTGCTTCATCGGATTGCTTTCTCAGTCCGTGAGGTCCGTCCGAAACCATAACGGAAGGAACACCAAGACGTTCGACGGCCTTAGTGCGCCAAAAATCAGCACCGGAACACATCCCTGCCTTTTCTTCTAGCGTCATCTGCTTAATGATTGCTCTGATATCCTCTGTTTTCATACTATAACTCCTTCTCCATTATATATTTTATACCGGTCCACTCATTCTCCCTGTAGTATTCATTGGTAGGAAAGATAATCTGTAAAGTGGATTGCTTACCTTAGCTTCTATTATATCACAAAGGTATGAAG
>JAEZUM010000068.1 GCA_023421075.1 Bacillota bacterium | reverse complement strand
TGGTGCGATTATCTTATTATGAAGCATGGGAAGACCAACTCCGAGTGACCCCAATCCGGTCCGGTGATTCCGTTATCATCTAATGAAGTGGGTGCTATACACCAACAAGGGTGGAACCGCGACGTATGTTATACGCTCGTCCCTTTCGATCGTCTTAAGTGCAATCGAAAGTGAGGCGTTTTTTTTATACCTAAATTTCGGTGACGATTCTAATATACCGGCTTCTCGGAGAATTATGAAGCATGTATTCCGATATGGCACGTAGATACGGTTCAGGCTAAGGCGTGAATTAGAAAGAGGAGATTAAAATCTCTTAAACATTAATTAAGTGTATCAAAAAACAGAAAGGAGTTTTTTATATGAAAATTACATTAAAAGACGGCTCTTTTAAAGAGTACGACAAGGCAATGAGTGTGTATGAAATTGCGGCTGATATCAGCGAAGGTTTGGCAAGAATGGCCTGTGCCGGAGAAGTAGACGGTAAGGTGGTGGATCTTCGAACTACCGTGGATCAGGATTGCAACTTAAATATATTGACCTTCAACGATGATGGAGGCAAGGCAGCCTATCGCCATACAACCTCTCACGTATTGGCACAGGCAGTAAAGAGATTATATCCGGAGGCAAAGCTTGCAATCGGACCCTCGATTGATACCGGTTTTTACTATGATTTTGACACCCCTTCCTTTGACCGTGCAGCTCTCGATGCGCTGGAAGCAGAGATGAAGAAGATTATTAAGGAGGGTGCTGATCTGGTTCGCTTTACCCTTCCCCGCGCAGAAGCAATTGCCTTAATGCAGTCCAAGAATGAGCCCTATAAGGTTGAACTGATCGAGGATCTTCCGGTAGATGCAGAGCTTTCCTTCTATCAGCAGGGTGATTTTGTAGATCTTTGTGCCGGACCGCACTTAATGAGTACGAAGAATATCAAAGCCTTTAAGTTGATTTCCTCCTCCGGTGCCTACTGGAGAGGCTCCGAGAAGAATAAGATGCTAACCAGAGTATACGGAACGGCATATACCAAGAATGCGGAGCTAGAGGAATATCTTGTTTACCTTGAGGATATTAAGAAGCGTGACCACAATAAATTAGGACGTGAGATGGAATTGTTCACAACGGTAGATGTAATCGGTCAGGGGCTTCCATTGTTAATGCCGAAGGGTACGAAAATACTTCAGACACTTCAAAGATGGATTGAGGATGAGGAGGAGCGTCGTGGTTATGTAAGAACCAGAACTCCTTTGATGGCAAAGAGTGATCTTTACAAAATTTCCGGTCACTGGGATCATTACAAGGAAGGTATGTTTGTTCTTGGTGATGAGAAGGTGGATAAGGAAGTATTTGCACTTCGTCCGATGACCTGTCCTTTCCAGTACTATGTATATAAGAACAGCCAGAAATCCTACCGTGATCTGCCTCTTCGCTATGGTGAGACTTCTACCTTATTCCGTAATGAGGATTCCGGCGAAATGCATGGTTTAACCCGAGTACGTCAGTTCACCATCTCCGAAGGACACTTAATCGTTCGTCCTGATCAGATGGATGAGGAATTTAAGGGATGTCTGGACCTTGCAAGATATTGCTTAAGAACCTTAGGTGTCGAGAATGATGTCACCTATCGCCTCTCTAAGTGGGATCCGAACAACAAAGAGAAATACATCGGTACTGCTGAAGTATGGGAAGAGACACAGGGAAGAATTCGTAAGGTATTAACGGAGCTTGAGATTCCCTTCTACGAGGAAGAGGGAGAAGCTGCTTTCTATGGTCCCAAGGTGGACATTCAGGCAAAGAATGTATATGGCAAGATGGATACCATGATTACAGTTCAGTGGGATGCAATGATCGCGGAGCAGTTTGATATGTATTATGTGGATCAGAATGGCGAGAAGGTTCGTCCGTATATCATTCACAGAACCAGCATGGGCTGCTATGAGAGAACACTTGCTTGGTTGATTGAGAAATATGCAGGCTTATTCCCGACCTGGTTATGTCCCGAGCAGGTAAGAGTATTACCGATCTCTGAGAAATATCATGATTATGCAACGAAGGTGAAGGAAGAGCTTCAGAAAAATAATGTTCTCGTAACCGTTGATGAGAGAGCGGAGAAGATCGGTTACAAGATCAGAGAAGCAAGACTTGACCGTATTCCTTATATGTTAGTGGTTGGCCAGAAGGAAGAGGAGGAAGGCGTTGTATCCGTAAGAAGCCGTTTCCTCGGAGATGAAGGTCAGAAGCCTCTTGCCACCTTTGTCGATGATATCTGTAAGGAAATCAGAACCAAGGAAATCAGAAAGATCGAAGTAACAGAGAATAAAGAATAATATGCTTCTAAAGGCTTGCTTCGTAGCTTTCTTGTGAAGAATGTATTCAAGAATATAAGTTTCGCAGGCGTTATGTGAGGTATGTTTAAAAGAAAGAAAGTCCCAAGATCGGACTTTCTTTCTTTTTGTGTATAAGGGGGATTCGAAATAAGCAATTATGGATTCCAGGAAGCAGGGCGGAAGATCTGCTCTTCGGGTATTCATGATATGAAGGGTATGACACCGAAGCAATATCATGTATCGGAACAAAACGACTTAAGATGAGAGTCTAATGAATATCGTGTAGCTTTCAGTTGACAAAAATAGTTCAAGGTTATATGATTGCTTATAATATTATGAATATAAATGCGTATTCATGATCGTCAGCTACGATCGCATCTTTACAAGCAAGCATGTAAGATGCTCACTACGCTTTATTATATTAATTGAATAATAATACATATAAGGTACGGAGGGTGGATATTATGAATAATTATCATATCGAGACAAAATGTATTCAGGAGGGCTACGAGCCTAAGAATGGAGAACCCAGAGTATTACCGATTTATCAGAGCACTACCTTCAAATATGATTCCAGTGAACAGGTTGGAAGACTGTTTGATCTAACGGAGGAAGGTTTTTTCTATACCAGACTGGCGAATCCGACTGTGGATTGTGTTGAGAAGAAGATCGCTTCCTTAGAAGGTGGTATTGGTGCTATGTGTACCTCTAGCGGCCAGGCAGCAAGTCTGATCGCGGTCCTTAATGTATGCAGCAGTGGTGATCATATGATTTCGACCAGTACAATTTATGGCGGAACCACCAATCTCTTTGCGGTAACCTTGAAGAAAATGGGGATAGAAGTAACCTTCGTTGATCCCGATGCTTCCTTTGAGGAACTACAGAAGGAGATTAGAGAAAATACGAAATTGGTATTTGCTGAAACAATTGCGAATCCGGCTTTGATCATTACAGATATTGAAAAGCTTGCTGACTTTGCTCATAAGAACGGTTTACCTTTATTTGTCGATAATACCTTTGCTACTCCGATTAATTGCAGACCCTTCGAGTTCGGTGCTGATATTGTCGTACATTCCACCTCAAAATATATGGATGGCCATGCGGTTGCCCTTGGCGGTGTTATTGTAGACAGTGGTAACTTTAACTGGGATAGCGGTAAGTTCCCCGGATTATCCACTCCGGATGCTTCCTATCATGGTATGGTATACACTAGAGATTGCGGTAAGGCTGCTTTTATTACTAAGGCTAGAGTACAGCTGATGAGAGATCTCGGTGCTGCACCGGCACCGAATAATGCATTTTTATTAAATCTTGGTCTGGAGACCTTACATCTGAGAATGGAAAGACATTGCAGCAATGCGCAACAAATTGCTGAGTATCTGGAGAAGAATGATAAGATTGCCTGGGTGAACTATCCCGGTCTAAAGAGCAATAAATATCATGAGCTAGCGATGAAATATCTGCCTCAGGGCTCCTGTGGAGTCATCTCTTATGGTATAAAGGGAGGAAGAGAAGCTGCTGTTAAATTCATGGATAGCTTAAAGCTTGCAGCGATTGTAGTCCACGTAGCAGATACCCGAACAGGGGTGTTGCATCCAGCAAGTACAACGCACCGTCAGCTGACCGATCAACAATTGATCGATGCAGGCATCACACCGGACCTGATCCGTATGTCCATCGGTATTGAGAATGTTGAGGATATTATTGCGGATATTGATCAGGCGCTTTTACAGGTATAATTGAAACACAAAAATTTAGGCATGACGATCTTCCGATCGTCATGCTTTTTTCATCTTTTCTATGGACACAAATTGTTTCATGTTCTATAATTAATAAATAGTGCTAATTTAGTATTTACAAACGAAATAATGCTTTTATTATATTGACTTGCAATGCTACACCATAGTCTTGGAACGGATTCCGGGACAGCATAATATAAGTAGGGGTATGGGGAGAACAAATGAGAAGCATTAAGACAAAGGGAATGATATTTTCATTAGCGATCATATTAGTCGTAGTTTCAACGTTAGGAATCAGTGGATATGTACGGTTTCGAAATATTCTGATTGAAGAAGTGAACAATGCAGTGGAACGAGTTGCTACTGAATCAGCCTCCCATTTATCAAATTATATCAATCAGTTTGTACGTCCTTTGACCACCTTAGCGGAAGCGGAGCAGATGTCAGGAATGATTTGGGAGTCTCAGCGCGACATTCTCCAAAATCAGATTATATCCTATTATTTGAATATAGCAGTAGTCGATATCACTGGAACTGCCCATTACCTGGATGATTCATATTTGGATCTCAGTGACCGGGATTACATTCAACAGGCATTGTCCGGGGAAATAGCCTTCTCGGAGGTTATTATTAGCAGAAAGACCAGTCAACCGGTTATCATGGTAGCAACACCGATCCAACAAGATGGAGTTATTAAGGGTGCATTGATTGCAAGGTTGGATGTTGGTTTTCTATCCGATTATGCTCTGTCTCGAGGCTATGGTGAGAATGGAAGAGCATATATTATCAGCGAAGAGGGCTCTTTTATATCACGTCCCTATGATGAAAGTATGAAAGAAAAGTATAATCTGTACGAAATCGCAGAGACGGATGAAAATTATACCTCCTTGTCCCGGTTTGTCAGCTCAACAGGCACCAATTCGATTGGTCATGGTAAATATACCTTTCGAGGGAATAAGATATTAATGGGGTATGCATCCATTGATAACACCGATTGGAAGATATATATCGGTACCAATGAAGAGGAAGCATTGAAAAGCCTCGATGGCCTCAGAAGATTATTCCTGATCGTAGCTTGTATTACGTTATTCATCAGTTCCTTGGTGGCTTATTTCTTTGTCAGTCGTTTCTCAAAACCGATCTTGGAATTGGAGCATCTTTTTTACATTGGTGCAAAGGGTAATCTTACGATTCGTTTTACCAGAAAATCCAAGGATGAAATAGGAAGACTGGGCGTGAGCTTTAATCGTATGATGGATAAAATTAAGACGCTGACCCAATATGATCCTTTAACAACCTTATTAAATCAATATGTTTTGGAGAAGAATCTTTTGTCACTGGAACAGAGTGAGGATAAAGCGGATTTTTCACTGATTATGGTAGCAATCGATAAATTCAGCCACATCAATGAAACCTATGGATATACCACCGGTGATATTATGTTATGTGAGGTTGCCAGAAGAATACTCTGCTGTTTGAGTGAGGATTACCAGATTTATCGTTACAAAGGGGATGAATTTGTGGTACTGGCCAACAGTAATGTGACGCTAGAGGAGCTGGAGAATAAGGCGCAGGAGATCCTTCATGAGATCAAAGAAAATTATCTGGTATCCGGGAAATCCATCGACATCCGGTTCAGTATAGGTCTTTTCCAATGGAATGAGGATACAAGAAATGAAGAGCCTTTAAAGGCGGTTACCCATGCTAAGAATTATGCCAGATTCCAGGGTAGTAACCAGATACAAAATTATGACAAGGAAATCTATCATAAGCTGACGGTGTCCTTAGAGCTACAGACGGATATTATTCATGGTATCCGAGAAAACCAATTCTTCTTGGTTTATCAGCCCTTATTCTATCTTGGAAATGAAAAGATTGCAGAGATTGAGGCTTTGATTCGTTGGAACCACCCGGATAAGGGACTTCTATACCCGGATCAATTTATTGATATAGCAGAACAAGCCGGATCAATTATAGATATTGATTACTGGGTTATTGAGACCGCCTGCAAGCAATTGAAGAAATGGAAGGACTCGAATATTGCTCCAGTGCTATTGTCCATCAATATCTCAACAAAAACTTTCGAAACAAGGAAATTTATTCCGGACTTAATGGAGGTTGTTCGCCTCTATAACGTAGATCCTTCTTACATACAATTGGAGTTAACCGAGAGAATTATCATTAAGAATGTAGAGGAAAGCATTCAAAAGCTTCAGCTTTTAAGGAATATGGGCTTCCGCGTTGCGATCGATGACTTTGGAATCGGTTATTCGTCCTTGAGCTATATTGTTCGCTTACCAATTGATTGTATAAAGATTGATAAATCCTTCGTTCAGAATATTGCCTCCAGCCGAGAAGCGAAAACAATTGTGTCTACGATAATTAATCTCTGTAAGGAACTAATGCTGAATGTTATAGCAGAGGGCATAGAGAGTAGTATGGAGCTGGAGTATCTCAAGGTAATCCGATGTGATATCGGACAAGGGTACTATTTCTCCAGACCGGTTGAGATGGATGAAATCGAGAAAAAACATCTTAGTTAAGGCTGTTGAAACAATTATGATGGCAGCCCTCATTAAATAATATTTAAAGTAATTACATGGGTAGTATATCTACATGTATTCCGACGCACGGACATCGTCTTCTATGTTCGTATCAATCCTGACATGATAAGTCATATGTCAGGATTGATACGAACATATTGAAGCCATTGTCCGTTCTAACGGAACACATCTGCAGATAATACTACCCATTATAATTACTTATAGTGAGTTTTGTTCTAAGGACTGCCGTTTAAGTTACAACAACCCAAATGAATATATAATATATAATGATAGTAAATGTTATTTCTCAATTTGATGCGTAAGCTATTGAAAGAAGGATATCTGTTGGTATTCGTAGTCTTTTCGATAAGCCTTGATTATGTCTTCCATATGATACAGCAAGCCCAGCTGTTTGCATTCTTGTGTGAACAGTGTACGTAGTTCCTTCTCTCTGGGGCTATGGCATTCGTAAGAGGGGCCATATAAACCAGTATAGGATGCTTTCAAATTCTGATTAGGAAAGTTCTGCTCCAGCTTTTGATACAGATGTTCCCGTTGACCGCTTCGGAGTGTTAAGCCAAACAACGGATAAACAAAACGTGCACCACACTCTTTGGATTTGCGAAGAATGGAGCGTACATTTTCCGGTGTATCGGTTAAATAGG
The DNA here is from genome assembly GCA_023421075.1 of Bacillota bacterium. Classification (GTDB taxonomy): domain Bacteria; phylum Bacillota; class Clostridia; order Lachnospirales; family Lachnospiraceae; genus Mobilitalea. The sequence continues at coordinate 21,868 of JAEZUM010000068.1, read as the reverse complement.
GCAGAAGAGGCATCATAAGGACTCCAGTAAAGATACCGGAAGCTGATAGCTTACGGATAGCTTCAAAGCGCTCGGAACTCACATGAACGCCGGGTTCTATATAACGGCATAAGTCATCGTCGAAGGTTGTTACCGTAACCTTACAGATTACAGGGGAATGGGTCTTTATTTTCAAGAGAAGATCAATATCACGAGCAATCAGCGCGCTTTTTGTTGCAATAGTTACTCCGAAATGATACGTATGGATGATATCGAGTGCTTGTCTGGTAAGCTCATATTTTTCTTCAAAGGGGTTATAAGGATCACTCATAGAACCGGTGCCGATGACACCGGTTTTTGTCTTATGACGAAGCTCCTCCCGGATGATTTGAAGAGCATTTTCCTTAGCCCTTACCGTATCAAAATCCGTAATCTGGTAACAGTCACTGCGGCTGTCGCAGTAGATACATCCATGGCAGCATCCCTTATAGATATTCATATTATATTCAGTTCCGAACCAGGACGAATCCTTTCGGCTGGCTATAATGGTTTTAGCAGGTATGGTATTCATTGCATTCCTTTCAAAAGCTTGATAAACTTCGGTACAGAGAGGATTTCATTCGTAACAAATGTCCCATTATGAAAGAGAGTATATGTGGTAAAGGGGGAAGGAGCATTTCTGGCTTCATCCGCTGAGTTGAATTTTATCAACGTAACTTCTTCCCCTTGTTCCTTCGCTGCCACAGCCACCAACTGGGCATACTTTTCTGCATATGGGCATTGATGTGAGTAATATAGAACATAGCCTGAGGTAGATATAGTTCCTGCTTTGCAACAAGGTTTAAAGCTTGGTGAAGCAGCAGTCTCTGTGAAGGGGAGATATAGTAACTCATAATTCGGATTTGCTTTATCACAGGTCTGAAAGCCTTTGTATTTAAGATATTTCGGATCGGAGAGAAAAGGCAGCTTCTTAGGTGACGATAATACGACTAAGCCAAGCTTATTCTGTGACTTTGCATCCTTGATACATTCTTCCAGCAAGGCATTGGCATAACCTTTTCCTTTGTATTGTCCGGATACCCAGAAGCATTTGATGAATAGGAAGCCGGGTGCTTCAATGGGGCACCAGGCATTTTCTGCAGGCATATATTCGATAAATACCTTGCCATTTAGATTCACCTTCTTGAAGATAAGCCCGTCATCAAACTGACTTTTCATCCAAGCCTTACGGCTTGCCAGGCAGCTGTCACCCTTCTTGTCGCTATTGGCACAGCAGACATGTTCTTTCGCAATATTTAATCGGTCGACTTGAATTATTTCCATAGGGTTCTCCTTATCTTAACATGAAATATAGTAATCTTATTTCGCTATCATTAAGCTATGGGATGTCTGAGAATAGTTTTTCGATTTTCCGGTTTGGTCTTCATAGGATTACTTAGATAGATTTCGTGGTGTCTGCGTACTTTTCCCTCCGAAGAGGAACTATCCATCGCATTTACCCTACCAATATCAGAAAGAAACGCATCCATTTTGGCGATTGTCTCCGGTTCTGTGTCATAGAGACCAATATGCATGCATTGGAGGCATAGACCCTCAGTATAGGTATCCAATCTGGCTTTGGTCACATCAAGCCGAGGCTTTTTCTTTGCAACCAGTTGCTTTGATCGTTCAAAATGCTCCGGAGTGATAAAATCCGGCTGACGAATCATAGAGGTCCACCGGTAGAGCTCCTTCCGGCTAAAATCACGATCAGAGCTGTCCTCCAGCCACCACAAGCCCTCCAGAGGAAGTACAACATAATCAAATGTATCTGGGTCTGAATAGTCAATACAGTTCATCTTAATCGTGTAGGAGAGTGCATAAAGCAACTCCACGGCTCCCTTATATTCTCCGTCGGTATCGTTCGGGTTACCTTGACCATCGATCATAATAAACTGCATTCTTGGAACCTCGATGATGGAAGGATTGGTCTTAGGAGCGTAAAGCTCCTTATAAATCTTTGCAAAATCAATCTTTTTCATTTTAATATTTCCTTTCTTATCACTTTGTTGTAGGTACTGATAAGATAAGTTTAGCATTAATAATATGACAGCTAAATGTCATATTTAGATAAGGATTTTTTTAATTTTTGTATTATTTCCTCTCGTAACTGCAGTGGTTCAAGAACCTCCAGATACTCATCGAAGGACAGGAGGTAACCGGTAAGCCATGCTCCGCCTTGTAACACTGTCTTGATCAGAAAGCTTCCATCCGAATTACGATGAATAGAATCCGGTGGAAACTCATCGAAGATGCGGTAACCAATCTTGGCGTCGCATTTAAGTACCACTGGTAGCATCGTATTAATCTCTGGATTTGAAGGGGCGTCATAAGGCTTCACGGCGAAAGAGGGAGTAAATGTCTCATCCATAATCTGCAGATCACGAATTCGGGTTATTTTAAAGAAACGGTTATCACCCTTATTTCTGCAATGTCCGTAGAGATACCAAGCCTGTCCGCGGAATATAAGCTTATAAGGCTCTATACTCCGCTCTGATTCCTGCCCGCCTGAATTATAGTAGTGAAAGGAGAGGACATTGTGGTTGAGAATGGCCTCTTTAATTTGGTTAAATTTATTCTTGTCATGCTCATTGTTATTCCAGTTTGAGAAATCCACTTCAATCCAATCGGAGCTTTTGTTGCCAAATAGTGCTCCGAGCTTATTAATCACCTGGTCGGAATCTGTGTGAGTGGCTGCCTTGAAGCCACTCAGCGCGGCGAGAATCTCATTCTGTTCCTGCTCTGACAGAACGCTTTTGTTCAAGACGAAATTGTCCAGGATTGCAATGCCGCCACCCTTACCCTTTGTGGTATATATGGGAATCCCCGCCTGACAGAGAGTTTCAATATCACGATATATTGTCCTCTGGGAGACTTCGAAATGCTCGCAGAGCTCCTTAGCAGTGGTATTCTTCTTATTCATTAATATATATACGATTTCAAACAAACGACTAATCTGCATAATAACCTCACAATTTTTTGGGATCTGTTAATGATAATTTACATTTATTTATTAAGATTGTAGCAGATATAATATGACAACTCAACGTCATATTTTATCAGACGTTCGTATACATCAAAATTACGATTATGCGGATTGCGATTTACTCCTCATAATGATAATATAATTGTAACGAATCAGAGCTTTGGAATGAAGACAATAACGATATGAGGTGACAGGATGAAAATAATAAGACAACTTAAAAAAGGGAACCTTATGTTTCTTATAAAAACCGGCGTTGGCTCAGCAATAGCAATAATCATTGCAAATGCTTTGGGTCTGCTCTATAGTCCTTCAGCAGGGATTATAACCCTGTTAACCATACAGAATACCAAGAAGGAAACCTTACTGATTGCAATGAAACGAATCATAGCCTTTGTTCTTGCAACCGTCTTATCATATCTTGTGTTTGAAGGGTTTGGTTACACCGCTTTAGCCTTTGGTGCCTTTGTAACCTTATTTGTTGCCCTATGCTTTCTATTTCATCTGAAAGATGGAATATCAATGAATGCGGTACTCATGACGCATTTTTTGATTGAGCAGCATATGAATTATTCCTTAATCCTCAATGAGATTAGTATTCTACTGATCGGAATGGCAATCGGCATCACCCTTAATCTGATCATGCCGAGGAATATTACGAGAATACGCAAGGAGCAGATACTTCTCGAGGAGGATATGAAGAAATATCTGAAGGCGATGGAAGGATTATTAAGAAAAGAAACCACGGCGATCGATTTCACGGAGTTGGAACAAACTGTGGAGCGACTGCTGCTAAGTGCCTATGAGGAAAGCGGCAATCGTCTGTTGAGTGATACCAGATACCTGGTTTCCTACCTGGAGATGAGAAAGCTCCAACTTGGTGTACTGAAGGACATAACCGCAACCTTAGAACAGATTGATACTTTGCCGGCACAAGCAGAACCGCTTGCCGAATTTATCGAACACATCGCTGCGTCCTTCCATGAAAAAAATAATGTGACGGGGCTCTTAACTATTTTAGAGCAGCTAAAGGAGCATTTTCGAGGAGAGCCGCTGCCGAGAAGCCGGGAAGAATTTGAAAATCGAGCAGTATTATATCAAGTTATGAAGGAATTAGAATACTTTCTTATATTAAAAAGAAATTTTATTTTGGAAATACAAGAAAAGGATATGAAACCTTATTGGAAATAGGCATTTCTTCAGCCGCATAAAATCCTAATCTTTTCACATAATAACAGAGAAAATTGTATGAAGAAGACTATCTTCATCTATTTGCTTCGATTATGTGAAAGGAAAGAGGACAATTCATGCAAAAGGATAACTTATTGGAGAATGAGATAAATAATTCCGGAGCCATGCGGGATGCTGGCAAGGAAAAAGCTCCGAGGAAATCTGCAGATGACGGAAGGAAGTCTACTCAGGAGGAACAGGAGAAGGAAAAGGTAGTAAAAGAAAATGAGGATCTTAAGGATCAGAAAATAAGTGAATATGGACAGACCATATTAGAAAACGGGAAGAAAGATCATAAAATACATCTGTTATCCATCATTGGAGAAATCGAAGGCCATGAGGTTCTTCCGCAACATAATAAAACGACCAAATACGAACATGTTCTGCCGCAGCTTGCAGCAATTGAAGACAGCACCGATATCGACGGACTACTGATCTTAATCAATACGGTTGGCGGTGATGTTGAGGCCGGCTTGGCCATTGCAGAAATGATAGCCTCCTTAAGCAAACCAACCGTCTCGTTGGTACTCGGCGGCTCTCATTCCATCGGGGTTCCACTAGCAGTGTCAGCAGATTACAGCTATATTGTTCCGTCTGCTACGATGATCATTCATCCGGTAAGAATGAACGGTACGGTGATCGGTGTCACACAGACCTTTGAATATTTTGAGAAGATTCAAGATCGTATCATTAATTTTGTGGTAGCGCATTCCAACATTGATTATAATAGCTTTCGTGATCTCATGTTGGATACCCATCAGCTTGCGAAGGATGTAGGGTCTATTCTGGTAGGAGATGAGACGGTTAAGAAGGGAATCATCAATGAGGTTGGCGGTATTAAGGAAGCCTTAGCAAAAATTAATGAAATGATTGATGCTAACAACGAAGGGAGGTAACTCGATGTTATATACGGTGAGACCCCTGGAAAGGGTCTATGCACGTCCGACCAGCTATACCGACATCAAACAAGAGATAGGAAAGGATCAGACCGAAGCGCAATACCGTGAGGTAAACTTACAGCACGGCAGAGTCATAACCCGAAGAGAGGGAGACGAATATGTGGTAGAGGGAGTTACTTCTACTGACATGCAGGATTATCTGAATGAAAAATACACGCCCGGCAAAAATCTGAAGCTTTAATGAAGGAAATTCCTGATTACAATATCATAACAAGCAACCATCCGTAACGGCTTTCTATCGTGCTGTTACGGATTTTTTGTACATTTTGGAGCGCTAAGTTTGGCTTGCATAACATTTTTATAAAAGGTATAATAAATTCTGGGAGAAATCTTACATATTCAGAGGGGGAACTATTGTCAATGGCTCCAGCACAGAAAAAGAGAAAAACAACAAACACACGTAAGAAAAGCAATACCAGAGAAGATCAGAAGAGGGTAAAGGAAAGCGGAGCAATGCAGGATGAAATCATTTTGGTCGTTGCTTTGGTGATTTCAATACTGCTTTTTTTAAGCAATTTCGATTTAAGTGGTAAGGTGGGTTATTATGTCAGCAACTTCCTTTTTGGCATGATTGGTGTGGAAGCGTACCTATTACCTTTTATCATATTCTTTATGACAGCCTTTCATATCTCCAATATGGGGAATCGCAGAGCAGGGCGAAAGTTACTGAGCGCCTTTGTGTTCTTTGTTACACTGGCAGCCTTTATCGAATTGGTGGCTCATTCCTATCAGCCTGATACGAAGATATTCGAGTATTATATGAACTCTATGGCAAACCATAGCGGTGGTGGAATTATCGGCGGTATCCTGGTAATGATATTCTGCGGCTTATTTGAAGAGGTCGCAACCTACATTATTCTACTTGCAATTATGCTAATCTGTATTATTGTCATAACCGGAAAGGCTATTCTTACCTACATCGCCAAGAAGAGCAAGACCTCTCTTGAGGAACGAAAGGAATACCAGAAGCTGCGTAAAGTACAGCAGGAGGAACTGGAAGTGGTGGCCAAGGCGAATGATTTAGGAAGAAGACCACCGAAGACCTTTGTTCTGGATCCGGCTACGGCAGCCTCCGGAGTGAACTTAGCGGAGAGCAGCCTGTTACCCGGTAAACAAAAGCAGGAAAATAAGGATGCGGTAATCAATCTTAAGGACCGTAAGAATAAGAAAGAACAGACAAATGGGGAAGGTGAATTACCCTTCCTAAACTTTCATAAGCTGTTCGACGAGTCAGAGAAACCAGCGACTGCGAATAGTAATTCGGTAAACCCTACAGTTAGTCCGACTTCCAATGAAACCATCCCTCTTTATGAAGAGGAATTACGAATGAAATTTGGACAGGCTGAGCCGGAAGAGCCGGAGGTGCTTGATTTTGTAGCGGATACTACACCTGTAGTTGAACATGAAGTGAAATCGGAGGAGCTAAGGAAGGAATCCAATTTTGAAACTACTGATGTAGAAGATCTTAGTATTTCACAGGTACTTAAGCAGAAAGAATATATCTTTCCACCGCTTAATCTTCTCGCTGCCTCGAAGGTGAAGACTTCAAAATCAGGCTCCGGGGAAAGGGATATCAAAGATACGGCAATGAAGCTGCAGAGTACGCTGGAGAGCTTCGGTGTTCATGTCACCATCACGAATGTCAGCTGCGGTCCCTCTGTAACACGTTATGAGCTTCAACCGGAGCAAGGCGTTAAGGTAAGCAGAATAACTGCTTTGTCGGATGATATCAAGCTCAATCTGGCTGCTGCGGATATTCGAATCGAAGCACCGATTCCGGGAAAAGCAGCGGTAGGCATCGAGGTCCCGAATAAGGAAAATTCGATGGTAGCCTTCCGGGATATGATCGAAAGCAAGGAATTCACCGATCATCCCTCCGACATTGCCTTTGCAGTCGGTAAAGACATCGGAGGTCAGACGATTATCACCGATATCGCAAAGATGCCCCATTTATTGATAGCAGGTGCAACCGGTTCGGGTAAGTCCGTATGCATCAATACACTGATTATGAGTATTTTATATAAAGCGAAGCCTTCCGATGTCCGAATGATCATGGTCGATCCAAAGGTGGTTGAGCTGAATGTTTATAACGGAATACCGCATCTACTGATTCCTGTCGTAACAGATCCCAAGAAGGCCTCCGCTGCATTAAACTGGGCAGTTATGGAGATGACTGAACGCTACAAGAAGTTTGCAGACGTCAATGTCAGGGATCTGAAGGGTTATAATGAGAAAGTGTCCGAGGTGGCTTATCTGAATGATGAGAATTATCAGAAGCTACCCCAGATTGTCATTATTATTGACGAGTTGGCAGATCTTATGATGGTGGCTCCCGGAGAGGTGGAGGATTCCATCTGTCGTTTGGCGCAGATGGCAAGAGCAGCAGGACTTCATCTGATCATTGCGACACAGAGACCCAGTGTTAATGTTATTACCGGTCTGATCAAGGCGAATATCCCTTCCAGAGTTGCCTTTGCAGTATCCTCAGCCATTGATTCAAGAACCATATTGGATGGAAGTGGTGCGGAGAAGCTGTTAGGTAAGGGTGATATGTTGTTCTTCCCTTCCGGTTATCCGAAACCCGTACGAATACAAGGTGCTTTTATCTCCGATAAGGAGGTAAGCTCCGTGGTGGAATTCCTTAAGAAGAACAATAATGAAGCAAGCTACAGTGATGATATACATGATAAGATTAATAATGCAAAGCTTGGAGAAGCAGTGGTTGCCGGTGGTGGTGACGAGCGTGACGAATATTTTGCAGAAGCAGGTAAGTTTATCATCGAAAAGGATAAAGCCTCCATCGGTATGTTGCAAAGAGTCTATAAGATCGGTTTTAACAGAGCAGCGAGAATTATGGATCAATTAGCAGAGGCTGGAGTTGTTGGTCCGGAGGAAGGGACAAAGCCTAGAAAGATCCTAATGTCACCGGAGCAATTCGAACAGTATCTCGAAGAGTATTAGAGGGAATCATCGCTGTTGGTATTATCGCCTATATTCTCGGTTTTAGAATTGAATAGTATAACTGTAAACAGGGCTCTCACATGATAATGTGCGGAGCCCTGTTTGCTGTGCCTATGATGGGAGCAATTGAACGTCTCCATATGATTAGCGGTTTATAAGATTTTATTGGTAATTGGATATAATATGTGCTACAATAGGCGATAAATTAAGGAGTGATTATGAATACTCATGATATTTGAATGGAGGGCTAGGTGAACTTGAAGGGGTTATTAATCGTAAACGAATTTCTGTATTCCAATAAATTTAATGAGATTCATGAATGGCTTATAGAAGCTGCTAAAAAACAAAACATATACCTGGAACTTCGGACCAATGCTCAGCTTTTAATTGATATATCGAACACGAACAAGGATAAGCTGGCGGATTTTATTCTTTTCTGGGATAAGGATGTAAAGCTTGCTGCGTTTCTGGAGAACCTGGGATATCCGGTATTTAACTCATCTAAGGCAATCGAGATCTGTGATGATAAAGCATTAACCCATTTGACCTTGATGAACAAAGACATCCCGATGCCCAGGACGATCATTGCTCCCAAGACCTTTGATAATATCGGGTATACCAATTATAATTTCTTAGAAGAAATCGGCAGATGTCTTGGTTATCCGATGATCATCAAGGAATGTTTTGGATCCTTTGGACAACAGGTCTATCTGGTTCACAGTGAGGAAGAAGTCAGAGAGAGAATGGAAACGATCGGAGCAAAGCCGGTGATTTTCCAGGAATTCGTAAAGTCTAGCTATGGCAGGGATCTACGCCTTCAGGTAGTCGGGGGCAGAGTGATTGCAAGCATGTACCGACATTCGGAGAATGGTGATTTTCGTGCGAATCTCACCATAGGAGGCAAAATGCAGCCTTATGAACCAACTATGAGGCAGAAGGAATTGGCGGTTCGTTGCTGCGAGATTATCGGTCTAGACTTTGCCGGAGTGGATATCCTGTTCGGTGAGCATGAGGAACCGGTGATCTGTGAGGTGAATTCCAATGCCCATTTTAAGAATATATTTGACTGTACCGGAGTGAATGCTGCCGATTCAATCATAGAACATATAAGAAATAAGAGGTGAGAGTAAGATGGTCGCATGGATGATCTATCATCGTGACAATGCAGTTAATAATAAACAATATATCGACTTCTATCTCGAGGAAGGAGCCAAGCTTGGAATTGTGATCAAGCTTCTTCTAGTAGAAGATATCGAATTTGGCGTTCGGGATGGTCGATGGATTCTTACCCATCAAAACGTAGAGCCGGACAAGCCGGATTTTGCAATCTGCCGTGCCATATATCCTCTGTTGAATAAACATTTGGAATACATGGGGATTCCGGTGTTTAATAACTCCTTTGTAGCCGAGATCTGTAATGATAAAGCAAAAACCTATCAATTTCTTGCCAGGACGGGCATTAAGATGGTGGATTCCTCCTTCTATCATAATGCACAGATCAGGAAGGTAATCGATGCGGTACAGAGTCCGACAGTGATTAAGGCAGTAGAGGGTCATGGAGGAAGTCAGGTATTTTTAATTCCGGGAAATCAAGCGATGGATGGATCTGATTATAGCGAGGTGATTCAAAAGCTGGGGAACAGTGATGTTGTCGTTCAGCCGCTGACCGGTACCAGGAATCAGGATTTAAGAGTATATGTCATCGGGACAACCATAATAACAGCCGTCCTTCGCACTGCCAAGGAGGGCTTTAAGTCTAATTTTTCTCTGGGCGGTGAGGTGAAGCTCTATACATTGTCGAATGCAGAGATCGATATCGTCAACCGTATCATACAGGAATTTGATTTTGGACTTGTAGGGATCGATTTCATTATCGGAGAAGAAGGGGAGCTGATATTTAATGAGATCGAAGATGTAGTTGGATCTCGTATGCTTTACCAATGCTCGGATATAAATATCGTTGAGAAGTATTTGTCCTTTATAAAGGGTAAATTGGATTAAGAAAGGTGAGGTGTCGGAAGATGAAAGAATTATTGAAGCCACAGAAATTAAAGCCAGGAGATAAGGTTGCTACAGTCAGCTTATCCTGGGGTGGTGCCGGGGATGCTACTATTTTGTGGAGGTACCAACAGGGAAAGGAACGCCTGGAGAAGGTGTTCGGTCTTACTGTTGTAGAGATGGAGCATACGTTGAAGGGTACGGAATATATCTATGCTCACCCGGAGAAGAGAGCAGAGGATTTAATGAAGGCCTTTGCCGATCCGGAGATTAAAGCTATCATTGCCTGCATCGGCGGAATAGAGAGCGTAAGGATGCTTCCTTATATTGATTTTGATGTAATTCGCAACAATCCAAAGATCTTCATGGGCTATTCCGATTCAACCACAACCCACTTGATCTGCTATAAGGCCGGAATATCCAGTATCTATGGCCCGACCTTACTTATGGATTTTGCAGAAAATATTGCGATGGATGACTATACAATCGAATACATAAAAAAGACTCTGTTTACAGAGAATCCAGTCGGTATCATTCCCCCTGCAAAGGAATGGACCAGTGAACACCTTCCCTGGTTTGTGGAAAATAAAAATATATTAAGAAATAGGAAGTCAAATACAGGCTACGAGCTGCTTCAGGGCAAGGGTAGTGTGCAAGGAAGACTCCTGGGAGGATGTCTTGAAGTCTTTGATATGCTTAGAGGTACGGAGTTGTTTCCTGAATTGTCCGCCTTTGATCATGCGATACTTTTCCTTGAGACCTCGGAGGATAAACCGCCGGTATGGTATGTGGAGGTGGCTCTTCGAATCTATGGGATGAACGGTATTCTGGGGCGTCTGCACGGTATTATCTTCGGTAAGCCTCAGGACGAGGAGTTCTATAAGGAATATAATGATGTGATCAAACAGGTTTTAGCAGAGTTTCACAGAGAAGATTTACCGGTATTGGTAAATATGAATTTCGGACATACCGAACCGAAGATCTGCCTTCCTTACGGAGCACTGGCTGAGATTGACTGTGAGAACAAGACCTTCACTATCCTCGAAGGAGCAGTGATTTAAGTGATGATAAAAACAGATGGCTGAGACCACAAATTTTGTAGTCAAGCCATCTGTTTCTATGTAATCTTTTATTAAATTCATTAGATTAAAGTTAAAAGTTCCTTTGGTGTGTCAATCAGATAATCTGCACCTTCGCTTCGAAGTACCTCACGGCATCGAAAGCCCCAGGTAACACCGATACAAGGGATACCTGCATTCTTGGCGGTCTGAACATCGGTTTCGGAATCACCGACCAGAACCGTAGAGCTTAAACTGGAGCCGAGCTCCTTTACTGCGGTAAAGATGCTGTCCGGAGCGGGTTTTCTCTTGATTTCGCTGGTCTCACCAATCGCAACCGGTATCAGATTGCCGAAGTAGGTTCTTGCTAACTCCTTAACGGCTGAGTCGTATTTATTAGAAACAATTGCTATCTTATAATTGTAGCGGTATAAGTCCAGTAACAACTCCATAATACCGTTATAAGGTCTGGTTTTATTCTGCATATTCTGTCTGTAATTATCTTTGAACTCCTCCATAACCTGTGTAACCACCTCATCACTGCACTCCTTAGGAACGGACATCCGTATGAGATTTCTTACTCCGTTACCAACGAAACGTCTTACCTCCTCGAGACTCTTAGGAGCATAACCCTTGGAAGTCAGCACTTCGTTAAGGCTATCTCGTAAATCATCCAAAGTATTCAACAGGGTTCCGTCTAAATCAAAAATCACGGTATTATATCTCATGAGGTACATCCTTTCTATTTCAGTAAAACAGTATCATTTGGTATGTAAATTATTAATAGTATAACTTTACCCATTTCTAAACGCAAGAACTTTTTATAATTTATTATTCGAGTGAATTAGACAGCTGTTAATGGCTAGACTTGGATTATATCGTTGAATAGATGTCCATAATTTAGTATAATAAAAAGCGTAGTGAGTATCATGCAAGCTTGCTTGCAATGATACGACCGGAGCTGGCGATCATGAATATGCTTTTAATTCATGATATAATAAAAAGCGTAGTGAGTATCATGCAAGCTTGCTTGCAATGATACGACCGGAACGATTCTAATTTATTAAAATATTTAATAAGTTAAAATCACTGTCACATCTTGATAAATGGAGTATAAATGCTACAATCATAACTATAATACCAATAAGAATTATAAATCCTAGAAAGGCAGGGCTATACGAATGAAATCAGACATTCAAATCGCACAGGAAGCACAGCTTAAGCATATCAGAGAAGTAGCAGAGAGGCTTGGGATCTCAGAGGAGGATTTGGAGTACTACGGAAAGCATAAAGCAAAGTTGTCCGATGAATTATGGGATAAGGTGAAAAATAATCCGGATGGTAAGCTGGTTCTGGTTACAGCGATTAATCCGACTCCGGCGGGAGAGGGAAAGACTACAACGACAGTAGGTCTGGGACAGGCCTTGGGTCTGATGCAGGTTCGTTCCTGTATTGCACTTCGCGAGCCATCTCTCGGTCCGTGTTTTGGTATCAAAGGAGGTGCAGCCGGAGGTGGTTACGCTCAGGTAGTACCGATGGAGGATCTAAATCTTCATTTTACCGGAGATTTCCATGCGATTACCTCAGCAAATAATCTTCTTGCTGCAATGTTAGATAATCATATACAACAGGGGAATACCTTGAATATTGATACCAATCAGATCGTATGGAAACGTTGTGTTGATATGAATGACAGAGTACTTCGTAATATCGTGGTGGGTCTTGGCCGTAAAGCGGACGGAGTGGTTCGTGAAGATCATTTTATCATAACGGTTGCTTCCGAAATTATGGCTGTACTGTGCCTGGCTGATGATATGAAGGATCTGAAGGATCGTCTTGGTCGTATCGTTGTAGCTTATACTTATGACGGAAAGCCGGTTACAGCAAAACAGATTAATGCAGTAGGTGCTATGGCCGCGCTTTTAAAGGATGCCATAAAGCCGAACCTGATTCAGACGCTGGAGAATACGCCGGCGATTATACACGGCGGACCCTTTGCCAATATTGCTCATGGCTGTAACAGTGTCAGAGCTACTAAGACGGCTTTAAAATTAGCAGATGTTGTTGTTACCGAGGCAGGTTTTGGAGCAGATCTGGGTGCTGAGAAATTCCTTGATATCAAATGCAGGATGGCAGGCCTGAAACCAGATGTTGTTGTGTTGGTTGCAACCATAAGGGCTTTAAAATATAATGGAGGGGTAGCAAAAGCAGATCTTGGTTCCGAGAATCTGGAGGCGTTGAAGAAGGGTATCGTAAATCTGGAGAAACACATTGAAAACCTTCAGAAATTCGGTGTTCCTGTAGTAGTAAGCTTAAATCGTTTTGTATCCGATACCGAAGCAGAGTTAAACTATGTGAAGAATTTCTGTGAAGAACGAGACTGCGAATTCTCCCTTTGTGAGGTATGGGAGAAGGGTAGCGAAGGTGGTATTGACCTAGCGAAGAAGGTCTTGGCAACGACAGAGACGAAACAGAGTAATTATCAACCATTATATGACGTAACCTTATCGATCAAAGAAAAGATCGAAACGATTGCAAAAGAAATCTACGGTGCTACAGGGGTGACCTATGATCCGGCTGCAGAGAGTGCAATTAAGACCATAGAAGCCTTGGGCTACAAGGAGCTTCCAATCTGTATGGCGAAGAACCAATATTCTTTGTCGGATGATGCTACCAAGCTGGGCAGACCCACCGACTTTGATATTCATATTCGTGAAGTGTACGTATCTGCCGGTGCTGGTTTCGTGGTTGCTATTACCGGTACCGTAATGACCATGCCCGGTTTGCCTAAGGTTCCTGCAGCAGAGGGTATCGATGTGGATGATAACGGTAAAATAACCGGTTTGTTCTAAAGGATTAGATCGTATATTTATTAGGTTTTAAAGATATAATTACAATAGAATTCCTTGGGTTGTATTTGTCAACCCAAGGAATTTTCTGGTAAAGTCAGTTGAATCAGCATTGGTGATTAACATATGCATTCCCTCCTGGGATGAAGAAGATTACTGGGACCTTTACAATATTTTATCACAGTCTATGGAAATGTAAATGATTGAGCTGGATAAATAATCCAAAGCTTAATAGGACGGCGATCAATAATAATAATAATTAAAATATGCATAAATCATAGCTTGTCTTCGTATGATGATATAGGACACGATTAGCATGTAATATAAATGCGGAAAATGGAGGAAGCTATGATCGAAAAGGTACAATTTCATTATACAGATGATATAACGGTCATTAATCGAGATCAATTTGAAGCTCATATGCGTCTTTATGAGGGGTATGTAACGAATATAAATAAAGTGGACGAGATACTGAGTAGAGGGGATGCCCAGAGAGAACAGTCTAATATCACCTTCAGTTTTTATCGGGAGTTAAAGCGAGGAGAGACCTTCGCTTTAAACGGTGTTATTCTTCACGAATTATATTTTGAGAACATAGGAGGGAATACAAAGGATCCGGACCAGGCTACGATGAGCATGCTGGAAGAGAGCTTTGGAAGTGTACAGAAATGGCAGGAGGATTTTATCGCTACTGCAAAGGCTAGCCGTGGTTGGGCGGTATTATGTCTGGATCAGAGAAGTATGCGGCTTCGCAATATCAGTCTGGATGCTCACGATGTCGGAAATATAGCTTATTCTGCTCCGGCTCTGGTACTGGACATGTATGAGCATGCATATTTCTTGCAATATGCAGATAAGAAGGCCGACTATATCAATGCATTTCTAAAGAATATTAACTGGAATGTAGTAGGAGAGCGAATGAGTTAAGATTTTGTATAAGGTGTATTGGGTTGACGAAAATCGTTTTTTTGCGGTGGTAAGCTTGACATTATTAGGGAATGTTGAGTAGAATGCTATCCAGAGAACGATTTTTTTGTTACAATGAATTCATTCGCATTAGTCACACGAATATTTTAGGAAGTTTAAAGCGGAAGTTTGGATGGAAATACTCTTGAAAGGGATCGATATGATGAAGCTGGCATTGTTGGGAGATATACACAGTAATTATAAAGCACTGGAACGTTGCCTGGATTATTGTGAGGAGAAGGGAGTGGACGGTTATCTGTTTCTGGGTGACTATATCAGTGATTGTCCCCACCCCGCTAAGACCTTAGAATTAATTAGAAGTATCTGTTTGAGATATCCCTATCGAATGATACGTGGCAATCGGGAAAGCTACCAGCTTATGCATCATGCTTCTCCTACGGAGGATTGGAGCTATTGCGCTAATACCGGATCACTTCTTTATACTTATGAGAATTTGAACTTGGAGGATCTTAACTTATTCCGGGAATGTGAGATAAGTCAGCTGGTATCATTGGAAGGGTATCCTGAATTTACGATATGTCACGGATCACCAAGTTCAGACCGTGAGCTCTTGCATATAGGAAGTGAACTGGCAAAACAGCGTTTGATGCAGGCTGAGACGGAACTTCTGATTTGTGCACATACACATATTCAAGGTCAATTCGATTATTGCGGTAAAACGTTAATCAACCCCGGATCGGTCGGAATAGCAGTTGGAGTCGCCGGACAAGCTCAATTTGCTATTTTGCATGGAGATCCTGACGGATGGAGAGCAGAATTTCTGTCCTTAGATTATGACCTTGATCAGTTGCTGAAAGAGTTCCGGGAGAGTGATCTTCCTGCCAAGGCGAAGACCTTCGCTAAGCTAATCCAATATGAACTAATAACCGGTGATAATATCTTACCTGAGGTATACGGTCTAGCAGAGGAATATACGCGGAAGGCTTATGGATTTATCCCAGAGGGTAATCTGGAGGATGATTTCTGGGAGGCTGCTTATCAGCGAGTAATGAGAGATAGGAATTATAAACAATAGAATGTACACTTCGCGACGCCTATTATTAAAATAAAAATCACAATGAATATTCACATGCAAAACCACAGTAAGACGAATCATATTGTGAGATTGCTTGTGAAATATCATGTGATTTCTAGATATCGATCATTAAAGTCTATTTATTTCTTGTAATCAATTTCTTATCTGCGATCAAAGGCTTGCTCACAATAAATACAGCGATAAACGCCATTCGTACGGTCGGTCAGCTTAAAAGAATGGGTTAGACCCGGTTCGATGGAGGTAATGCATCTGGGATTCTTGCATTTTAAGATATTGGATACATGCTCCGGCAGAGTGGGATTCTTTTTTGCGGTAATCTTTCCATCGTCAATAATGTTGATGGTAATACGATGATCCAAGGCACCGAGAATATCCAGATCCAGATCATTCAATGTTCCTTCAATCTTTATAATATCCTTTTTCCCCATCTTATTGCTCTTAGCGTTCTTAATAATTGCAACAGATACATCCTTATTCTCAAGATCAAGATAGGAATAGATCTTCATAGCCCCGCCGGCTTGAATGTGATCAATAACGATTCCTTGATTGAGTACGCCGATATTTAACATCCTTCCACCTCCAATAATTTCATGATCAGAGCCATACGTACATATACACCGAACTGAGCTTGTTTAAAATATACTGCACGGGGATCATCATCTACCTCAGTTGCAATTTCATTGACACGGGGAAGGGGGTGCAGCACCAGCATATCCTGTTTCGCAAGTGACATCTTCTTATCATCCAGAATATAGATATCCTTCAGACGGATATAATCCTCTTCGTTGAAGAAACGTTCCTTCTGAACACGGGTCATATAAAGAATATCAAGACTGGGCATGGATTCTTCCAGGCTGCGTACCTCTTCGAACTCAATATGGTTCGCTTTCAGAACCTCTTCACGGATATAAGCTGGAATACGAAGCTCTTCCGGTGAGATCAGTACAAACTTAATTCCCTGATACCTGGCCAGCGCATTGATCAATGAATGAACGGTTCGGCCGAATTTTAAGTCACCACAAAAGCCAACCACCAGATTATCCAGTCGTCCTTTGAGATTCTTAATTGTTAATAAATCAGTAAAAGTTTGTGTGGGATGATTATGACCGCCGTCACCGGCATTGATAACAGGAATAGAAGAATAAGTAGATGCAACGAATGGGGCGCCTTCTTTGGGATGGCGGATAGCACAGATATCTGCGTAAGATGATATTACTCGAATGGTATCGGCAACACTTTCGCCTTTGGCAGCCGAACTGGAATCAGCGGATGCGAATCCTAGGATATTACCTCCAAGATTAAGCATTGCGGCTTCGAAACTAAGTCGGGTTCGTGTACTTGGTTCATAGAATAGGGTAGCTAGCTTTTTTCCACGGCACACATCAGAGAATTTCTTGGGGTTTGCTATAATCTGTTCGGACAATTCAAGAAGCTCTCCTAGCTCAGAAACAGTAAGGTCAGTCGGACTGATAATATGTCTCATTAGACACCTCCATATGTTATTTTTGTTGATGGGTTAGGAATGATCCGGTGTTACGATTTTTATTCCTTAACTAGATATAATAATCTAGAAGCTCCAAAATTGCAATAACATTTTTAAAAATAATTATTGGAAATTATAGCATAGCCTGACCAAATAATTGAAAAAGTACCCAACTATTGGATGCATTGACAGATAATTACAACAATAACAGTCAATTATAAAAATATTTATAAAATATCAGATAATAGTATTGACAAATACAAAGTTGCAATGTAAAATGAACTCATAAACAGAGAAGATAAAAAATTACAGCTTAGGAAGCTAATTTGAAAGAAAGGAATGAGTCCAATGAAGAGGTAAGCTTGTAAATTCAAACCGGTAATTACCCTCATCGGTTAAGGGGGATTACAATAGAAGTTTTACAATATTATGGAAAGGATGGTACAAACCACCGAAAACGTAAGTGTAACACCTCAAACAAAAATATGAAAGAAAGGACGGTACAGACCACCAAACACGTTAGTTGGAACACCTCAAACAGATTATAGGTTGGTACAAGACCACCAAATGCTTTGCGATACAATTCAAAGCAATTCTGAAGATGAGATGGCATGTACCACAAAAATATGAATTATAATTTAATATTATAGAAAGAGTATCTATTGAAGAAGCATAGATACTCTTTTTTTGCGAGGGACCAGTGAGTCATGGTTCTAACTAACTTGAATCAATTTTGAGGTTATGCGAATTTTAGCAGTGTGTTTCTTCCTGCTGGTAGATTGGCAGGTGGATTGTCGAATCATTTTTCAAGAGATAAAATGATTGAAATGCATTAAATTATTTAACACATTTCATGCTTCCTGTGGTATAATTATAAGATACAAGTCAGGAAAGGTGTGCGTATATGATTCAGATTTCGCGTACAGGAATACGAAACTTAGCTTCGAATGATACGATATATGCTCGCGGTCTTCAGTACTATAAGGATAACCGGATCGTGAATGCGACTTATTCAAATGCGAATAAGCAGTATCGATTGACCGTTCGAGGTAATTATAATTATTCGGTTACGATTGATGAACAGGAGGATGGTTCCTTCGATTATAGCTGCAATTGCCCCTCAAGGTTAAAGGATCAGGGGGCTTGTAAGCATGTGGTGGCAGCCTTATTGTTCGTTTTGAAATATCAGGAACGTTCTTTGCTAACGGAATCTAAAAATCCCGGGGAACGTAAGGTGATGCAGCTTTTGGATTACTTTATGTCGCAGGAGGATACGGTATTAGTTGGCGAGACTTTTGGATTAGAGGTCATCGTAAGTCTACCTTCCATTCTTAAGGGGGAAGGCGCGAGAGCGATGGTGTCTTTACGGGGTGGAAGCAGCCGTAAATATAAAATTCAGACGATTAAGAAGTTCCTTTCTGATATTTATCATAAAGAAAGCTTTGCAATCGGTAAAGAGTTCAAATATGTCAGCGGTGAGAGTACCTTTGATGCTACTTCACTGGAGCTTTTGGATTATTTGCTGGGAATCTATGAGATTCAAGAGATCATCGACAGTACACATTTCTCTAAGGTGTTCTCAAAGTCGCAGATGTTCATCACAAAGAATATGCTTGTAAAGCTTCTTGATATCCTCAGGGGTGCTCCCTTTGTGCTGGAGCTTTATGGTAAGGTCTATCCGGATGTTGTATTTATAAAAGGGAATCCCAGGATATCCTATCAATTATCCATTGATGAAGACTCCATATCAATTGATTATCAGGGCAAGGATGCGGTTCTGCCCCTAACAGAGACCGGTGAGCTTCTATATTATGATGGAGCAGTCTATATGCCGGATAAGAAGTTTATCCGCAATTATAAGCCCTTCTATAACAGTCTTGGTAAGGACAAGGAGCCATTAACCTTCCGAGGTGAGAGCAAAACAAGCTTTTTGGAGCATGTACTTCCAAGAATCAGTGAGACCATGCTGTTGGATATTCCGGAAGAGCTGAAGAGCAGGTACATTACCTGTGACATGGAGGCTAAGCTGTACTTTGATAAATACAAGGCCGGAATTAAGGCGGAGTTAAAATACAAGTACGGCGAATATGAATTTAACTCCTTTGGAAATGCAGTGGCAGGTTCTTATATCATCGTCCGCCAGAGAGAGAAGGAGGATGCGATTATATCGGAGCTGTTAAAGCTTGGATTTGTTCCCTACAAGAATTTCTATCTCCTTAAGGATGAGGAGAAGATCTATGATTTCCTGTCCGGAAGAGTTATGGAGTTAGAGACTACAGCGAATTTGTTTTATTCCGAAGATTTCAGAAGGATGGGAATTCGAGCACCGGGAAGCTTCAAGGCAGGTGTACGTATGAATTCCGAGTTCAATATGCTGGAGCTGGATCTCTCCTTTGATGAGGTACCCAAGGAGGAATTAAAGGAATTATTGCATTCCTATCAGGTTAAGAAGAAGTACTACCGCCTTAAGAACGGCAGCTTCATTAATCTTGAGGATAAGACCATCAATGAAGTATCCCATATACTGAATTCCTTGAATATCAAGGATAAGAATATCCGTGAGGATGTTATGCTGTTAGAGAAACAGCATGCCTTGTATCTGGAAAAGGCTTTTTCGGATCAGGAGTTTGTTTTTGAGCGTGATCGGGATTTTATGGCTCTGACCGAGAAGATATTAAATCCATCAAAAACCGAGCATGTATTGCCGGAAGGGATTCTTGCCAGCCTTCGTCAATACCAATTTACAGGCTTTAAGTGGCTGAAGACCTTGGCTGAAAATGATCTTGGAGGCATTCTGGCAGATGATATGGGTCTTGGTAAGACACTGCAATCCATTGTGTATATTACCTCCAGTATTCAAGAAGAGAAAAATTCACATCATCTCATTGTCTGCCCGACCTCACTGATTTATAATTGGCAGGATGAGATTGAGAACTTCTCACCGGGACTGAGGGCCTTGGTTATCACCGGTAATCCAGCCGAACGACAGGAGTCAATTGAGAAATATAACGACTACGATGTACTGATTACCTCCTATCCACTGATTAGAAGGGACATTGCTTTATATGAGAAGCTGGAGTTCCATACAGTATTCATCGATGAAGCACAGTATATTAAGAACGATTCCTCACTAAATGCAAAATCGGTGAAACGGCTACGAGCAAAACATCGTTTTGCGCTAACCGGTACTCCGATTGAGAATAGTCTGTCCGAGCTTTGGTCCATCTTTGATTTTATCATGCCGGAATATCTCTATAGTCATTCCCGCTTTGTGGAGTTGTATGAGAAGCCGATTCTGAAAGAAGATATGCAGGCCCTTAGTGATCTGCATCAGCACATTGAACCCTTTATTCTTCGCCGTATGAAGAAGGATGTATTGACCGAGCTACCGGATAAATATGAAACCAAGATGCTCACCGACCTATCCGAAGGGCAGAAGCTGGTATATCTGTCTTATCTGGAGAATATTCGAAGCGAGCTACATTCTGAAATTGAAGAGAGTGGCGTAGAAAAGAATCGAATTAAGATTCTTGCTGCACTTACCAGACTGCGACAAATCTGCTGCCATCCCTCGACCTTCCTGGAGAATTATCAGGGTGGAAGCGGAAAGCTGGAGCTCCTTATGGAATTGATTCCGGAAGCAATCGCCAATGATCATCGGATACTGGTATTCTCTCAGTTTACCTCTATGCTGCGTATTATCGAAGGAGAGCTAAAGGAACTGGATATTCCGTATTTCTATCTGGAAGGCTCAACCGCTACCCAGGATCGCAATGATTATGTAAAACGCTTCAATCAGGGAGAGGGCAAGGTATTTCTTATCTCCCTGAAGGCAGGAGGAACCGGTCTTAATCTGACCGGAGCGGATACGGTAATCCATTATGATCCCTGGTGGAATCCGGCGGTCGAGGATCAGGCTACCGATCGTGCTTACCGTATCGGACAGCTCAATAAGGTGCATGTAATGAAGTTAATCACAAAGGGCACCATAGAGGAGAAGATCTTCAAGCTGCAACGCAGAAAGAAAGAATTGTCTGACTCTATCATCAGCTCGAAGGAGGTATTTATCAACTCCTTATCGAAGGAAGAGCTGGAAGAGTTGTTCGCGCCGATGTAAGGAAGTGAAAGCCCTGCTCACCGGGACACCAAAGTATGTGTCACGAGGAGCAGGGCTTTTCGATGTGCGCCCGGCGGGCGCACGTTTCAACGGGTGTAAGTCCCGAGTCCGCCCGGTAGCCTGCAAAGAAAAAGTCAAGAAAAAAATAAAAGATATTTGGTGGGAAAGATAGGTATCACAAAAAGACCA
>JAEZUM010000012.1 GCA_023421075.1 Bacillota bacterium | reverse complement strand
CTCAGGTAGCATACAAGGAAGGCTTCACCAAGACCGTTGAGGTTGATAGCAAATATGCGAAGCAGTCCGGTGGTCGTGGTCAATATGGTCACTGTAAAGTACGTTTCGAGCCTATGGATGCAAATGCAGAAAAGGTTTATGAATTCGTAAATGCAATCGTTGGTGGTGCTATTCCGAAGGAATACATCCCGGCAGTAGATAATGGTATCCAAGAAGCAACCAAAGCTGGTGTACTTGGCGGATATCCTGTACTTGGTGTTAAAGCTACCTGTTATGATGGTTCCTATCATGAGGTTGACTCCAGTGAAATGGCGTTCAAGATTGCCGGTTCCATGGCCTTCAAGGATGCAATGCACAAAGCTGGTGCCGTTCTTCTCGAGCCTATCATGAGAGTAGAAGTAACTGTTCCCGAGGATTATATGGGTGATGTTATCGGTGATATCAGCTCCCGTCGTGGTCGTATCGAAGGCACAGAAGACATCAATGGTACTAAGTTAATCAGAGGTTTCGTTCCGTTGTCTGAGATGTTTGGATATTCTACAACCCTTCGTTCTAAGACCCAGGGTCGTGGTGCTTACTCCATGTTCTTTGCATCCTACGAGCAGATTCCGAAGAATGTACAAGAGAAGGTTTTATCTGCAAAAGGTAAATAATTAACCTTCGGTTAATGCGGTTCCAGCGAACCGAAGCGACCAAAACATGTTTTAAACATGTTTTGGTGCAAAATCGCAAAATCTCAGTTGTTTATGCTTGAAAATATTTCTAAGTTGAAATATAATAGGGCATATGAGGCAATATATAAACAAGCCCAAATCACAGAAAACGCTGTTATCGATTGGAGACGATGTTTCCGATCTGAAAATATTCGTACGTTTTCCTTGGGCATAAAATCATTTGCTTATAAGCATTTATTATTTTAAAGGAGGACGTTGTAAAATGGCAAAGGCTAAATTTACAAGAAACAAACCGCATTGTAATATCGGTACTATCGGTCACGTAGACCATGGTAAAACTACTCTTACAGCAGCGATCACTAAGACTCTTCATGAGAGATTAGGTACTGGTGAAGTTGTAGCATTCGATCAGATCGACAAAGCTCCCGAGGAGAAGGCACGTGGAATCACAATATCCACAGCACACGTTGAGTATGAGTCCAAAGCTAGACACTACGCTCACGTTGACTGCCCCGGACATGCTGACTATGTAAAGAACATGATCACCGGTGCTGCTCAGATGGACGGCGCTATCCTTGTAGTTGCTGCTACTGATGGTGTTATGGCTCAGACAAAAGAGCATATCTTACTTTCCCGTCAGGTTGGTGTTCCTTACGTTGTAGTATTCATGAACAAGTGTGATATGGTTGACGATCCCGAGCTTCTTGAGTTAGTTGAGATGGAAGTTAGAGACTTATTAAATGAGTATGAGTTCCCTGGCGATGATACACCTATCATCCAAGGTTCTGCTCTTAAGGCTCTTGAAGATCCCAACAGCTCTTGGGGTGACAAGATCATCGAATTATTTGATGCTGTTGATACATGGATCCCGGATCCTCAGAGAGAGACAGATAAGCCTTTCTTAATGCCTGTAGAGGACGTATTCTCCATCACTGGCCGTGGTACAGTTGCTACCGGTCGTGTAGAGCGTGGTGTTCTTCATGTATCTGAGGAAGTTGAAATCGTTGGTATCAAGGAAGAGACTCGTAAGGTTGTATGTACCGGTATCGAGATGTTCCGTAAGTTACTTGACGAGGCTCAGGCTGGTGATAACATCGGTGCACTTCTTCGTGGTGTTCAGAGAAACGAAATCGAAAGAGGACAGGTTCTTTGCAAACCCGGCTCCATCAAGTGCCACAAGAAATTCACAGCTCAGGTTTACGTATTAACAAAAGAAGAAGGTGGACGTCATACTCCTTTCTTCAACAACTACAGACCTCAGTTCTACTTCAGAACAACTGACGTTACTGGTGTTTGTAACTTACCTGCAGGCGTTGAGATGTGCATGCCTGGCGATAACATCGAGATGAACATCGAATTAATTCATCCGATCGCTATGGAGCAGGGTCTTGGCTTCGCTATCCGTGAGGGTGGTAGAACCGTAGGTTCCGGTAAGGTAGCTACAATTATTGAATAGTCGCGTAGGCTTTTAAGCCATGCATAAATAAAAAAGGAAGTCCGGAAGAGCTCGCTCTTAACCGGACTTCCTTTTTTATTTATATAGGGCGCAGCCCGCGCACTCAAAGCCGCTTGCGGTTTTGAGGGTGAGGCAAGGCTTTATATAGAAAGATTATGCGCAGCCCGCGCACTTGAAGTTGCTAGCAACTTCAAGGCGATCATGGCTTAAAAGCCGTAAACAAGGCGACGCACCCTTCCTCGATGCTATGTTCTTTTGAGGTCTCATTGCCAACCTCTCCCCTTCCCTCTAATGAACTTATAATCAATCTTTATATATTCTTAAGGATTTCTTTATGACAAATTGAATATTAAATTATATAATTCTCGTTATAAATATTTGAACCATTTTAATCCAATTAGGGAAATAAAATGAATATAGTGAGCTCATGATTGCGGCAAAGAATCGATGGATGAAAGGCTGACAAATTAAATGCTCGGAAAACAACAGGGAGGATTACTAAAAATGAAATTTGTCACACATTCAATCAGGATATTATTTACCTGCTTTCTGATTGCCTTCGTTATATCCGGTATGGCACCGGCAAACGTTCAGGCAGAGACAGAGACCAAAATCGCTGATACGATCGATTTAACCGGCATTATGCGTGATGCAGACGGCGACAGTATAATGGAGCATAAATATATTACCAGAGCGGAGCTGGCTCAGATGTTGGTTCAGTCTTCGGTAAGTACAGGAAAAAGTAAGTTGTCGAAAACATCACGGCTGTTTCGGGATGTGAAGGCCAATAGCCCGAAGGCTGCTTATATTCAGGCAGCAATTACCAAAGGCTATATGAGTGGTTATTTGGGTGGGAAATTTAAACCCAATCAGTACGCCACGCTAAAGGAGGCAGCCTACGGAGCACTCTCGGTTCTGGGTTATTCCTCACAGGATTTTGCCAATCGCTTATCCGGTAGTAGATATGAGAAATTCAAGGAGTTGGGTCTTGATAACAACATCAATAGAGAAGAGACCGATAAATTGACGAAATCAGATTGTGAGAACTTATTCTACAATCTGTTAAATGCGAAAACTAAATCAGGAGAAACCTATGCAACAACACTGGGTTACTCACTGAATACTGATGGTAAGCTGGATGATCAAGCACTATTGGAGAAGAAGACAAAGGGACCGATGCTGGCTGTGGAAGGCTGGAAGAAACAACTGTTAAAGGACTTGTCATCCTATAAGCTTATGTATGGTAATTCCAGAATCATTACCAAAAATATAAATGATTACAGCGTTCTGTATATTGCCGAGCAATCCAATCAGATATGGATCTACGATGAAAAAATCTTAGGTTCTCTTGAGAATGTAACCTATAATAATGGGAAACCTCAGGAGGTTACCGTATCCGGCAAGAGTTATGCTGTTGAAAAGCCGGGTGATTTTAAGGAGATCATGGATGAGAAGGGAATTAAGAAGGGTAGTATGGTAACGATTCTTCTGGGAAGAGAGGATAAGGTTGCCCATATACTTTTGATGCAGTCACGCGTAGCCGGCGGTGATTGGAAAGGATTGATAGGCTTTCCTGTAGATCAGGGAACCTTTTATAAAAACGGGGTACTTATCTCGAGTTCGGATGTAAAGGTAACGGATGTAATCTACTATGTCAAAGAGATGAAGACGGCCTGGGTATATGGAAAAACAGTCTATGGGGTGCTGAATTCAATCTTTCCCTCGCTCTCACTGCCGGATAAGGTAATCGTTGCGGGAGATACCTATAATCTGGATGGTATTCCGGTCAACACAGAGTTATCAAAGGTGGAAGGTATCAGTGATATCACCGAAAATGCATGGGGAAAGAGACTACGTGAAAATCATATCCAGGAGGGTGATAATGTGATGATTTCCTTTGGGTATGACGGTAAAGTGGTAGAAATAAGCAAGGTGAGTAAGATGAGCACTACTCTGGTCGGCTATGTGGTGGATGTAACCAATAAGGTTGTGAAGAATGATAAGAAGGAAGACGGTGTAGAACAAATCCTAAAGGTTGCTGAAACTAGCGGTACAATACTTGATCTTGAATGCAGTGACAAAGCTATTGTAAAGGGCTCTATCGTGGAGATAAGCTTTGCGAACGGAAGAACTGAAATTAAAAAAATGGAGGCCTATTCCAGTAATAATATATCTGATTTGCCAAATCGAAGACTTGCGGAGGATGCTAGAATTATCGAAATCAAGGAGTTCAATTATGTTAAGCTAACCCCGTCCAGAACGAGGGACATTAAGTGGGATGCCGGTAATGCATTATATGCCAGAATAAACTCTTCCGGTGAGATTACTGATTTGATCCTATCTAATGTCACAGATTCCTTTTATCAATACGGATTATTGAAAAAAGTTGAGTTTCCGGATTACGAGAAAGGAATCTATGGAATAAGATTAACGTTCGATATGGGGGAAGAGACAACACTTTCACTGAGTGATGTCTCCTGGGATATTAACCTCGGTCCGAAAGCACTCCGCTTTGAGGGGAATACGTTAAAAGAGATGAAGACCTTACAACGTGTCAGGTTGAAATACATAAGCGGAAAACAGGCGAATACCGGAGAGGCAGTATACCAAATCGCAGATGATGTTATGGTGTTCTTTTATCAAAATGGAGAGTATTATAAAGGAACCTTTGACAGCATGCCGATTGGTGGGAGCTACAACATTGATGGATATATGGTGAATGGGCATGGACCTATCCATATCATCTTAGTGACTAAATAACGAAAGGATCAGGACGGATGAAAAAGATCACTTTTAAAAAGCCAGGTACCAAAAAGTTTTTAAGGGGAGCGGTGATACTGGTAATTGCCGGTTTGGTAATCATATATTTTGCAAAAAGAAATCAGGCGTCTGCCCCAGAGGCACCCTTTTACACTGCGCAGGCAGTAACAGGGAGAGTAGAGACCTCGATTTCAGGAAAAGGAACGCTGAATCCTGCCGATCAGTATGAGGTAAAATCACTGGTTAAGGGAGAACTGTTATCTGCACCTTTTGAAGAAGGAGATACAGTAAAGAAAGGTCAGCTTTTATATCAAATCAGTACCAGTGAAATTGAGAACAGCATAAAAGTAGCAGAAATAAATGTAGAACGATTAAAGATAAATTATGGGGATTATCTTGATAAACAGTCCGATCTTGAAGTTGCATCAAAGGAAAGCGGATATGTTAAAAAGCTACATGTCAAAGCCGGATCTTTTATTCAGGCAGGAAGCTCTATCGCTGACATTTATAATGGCGAGAACATGTATATAGATCTGCTTTTCCCATCCTATGAGGTTGGAGATGCATGGATTGGTAAGAAAGCTAGTGTTATTATGGAAGCAACCGGTGAGAAGCTGTCTGGAAAAGTAACTGAGGTGAGTGAAATGGAAGAGGTTATCGAGGGTGGTGTTCTGGTGAAACAGGTTACTATCCAAGTTAAGAACTCTGGCGGTATTAAGGTTGGGGACCAGGCAGAAGCTACTGTTTCAGAGATAGCATGTAACAATACCGGTGCATTTCGCGCCGAGACAGAGGTTACTCTGATTGCTGAGACCGCGGGGAAAATTGACCATATTTCGATCAAGGAAGGTCAATGGATTAATCAAGGAGAAGAAATTCTTACGTTGTCCTCTAAGGATCTGGGATTACAAATTGAAAGTGCGGACCTAGGTATTCGGGAAGCAGAGCTTAATCTGGAAACCCAGAAAAATCAAATGAAGCAATATACCATAACCGCCCCGATTGCCGGAAAGGTTATTACGAAAAATAAAAAGCAAGGGGATACCATTGATCCGGTAACGGATGCTCAATCAGGGCCAATGGCGATCATTTATGATATGTCGTACCTGGCGTTTGATATGAATATTGATGAGCTTCAAATTAGTAGGCTAAAGGTTGGGCAGAAGGTGGCTATAAAGACAGAAGCCTTTCCGGAGGATTCCTTTGAAGGTGTGATTGAAAAAATCAGCTTAAAAGGGATAACAAACAATGGTGTAACGTCTTATCCCGTCACCGTAAAGGTGATGGACTATAAGAGCCTGATGCCGGGAATGAATGTAACCGGAAAAATAGTCATCGAAGAGGCAGAGAATGTCCTTACAATCCCCAGCACTGCGCTGCAAAGAGATAATAAGGTATATGTACAGTCAGAAGGCTCGGTTTCCGAAGAGGGTTCCGTTGTTCCGGATGGATTCAAGGAGGTTGCTGTTGAGATCGGCATTAACGACGGAAGCAGTGTAGAAATTATAAGCGGATTGAAGGAAGGTGACACGGTCTATGTTCCTTTTGATGTAAATACGGATGCATACGCCACCGAGGGTTCAACCGTGGTCGTAGAATAGGAGGATTCATGGAAAAGGAAGCATTGATTGAGTTGATTGACCTGTATAAGATATACAATGTCGGTGATGCAGAGATTAAGGCAAATAACGGTATTAACATGACGATTTACCGGGGAGAGATGGTAGCAATAATCGGCAAGTCCGGCAGTGGGAAATCAACGATCATGAATATCATCGGAGCATTGGATACACCGACCAGCGGGCAATATCTCTTAGAGGGCAGAGATGTTAGTAAGCTGAAAGGAGATGATCTGGCTGAAATCCGTAATAAGACCATTGGATTTATCTTTCAGCAATATAATCTCTTGCCGAAGCAAAGCGTTCTTGATAATGTGGCGCTTCCTCTTCTTTATGCCAGGGTTGGAGACAGAGAACGAAGAAGACGTTCTCTGGAGGTGTTAAAGAAGGTTGGATTGGAACATAAGCACAAAAGCTATCCGACACAGTTATCCGGTGGTCAGCAGCAGAGAGCATCCATCGCCAGAGCCTTAGCGGGTAATCCTTCGATCATCCTTGCCGATGAGCCTACAGGTGCTTTGGATTCTAAGACCAGCAAGGAAGTAATCGATATCTTGCACCAATTGCATCAGGAGGGGAATACCATCGTATTGATTACCCACGATCGTTCCATTGCTGCTGAGGCGGAACGGATTATACAAATATCAGACGGATCCATCGTTTTTGATGGTGATGCAAAGGA
This sequence comes from Bacillota bacterium, assembly GCA_023421075.1. Taxonomy (GTDB): domain Bacteria; phylum Bacillota; class Clostridia; order Lachnospirales; family Lachnospiraceae; genus Mobilitalea. The sequence goes on along the minus strand of JAEZUM010000012.1, from coordinate 20,847 downwards.
GTATAGACATGACAATATGGCAGACGTTGAAAATAGTATGGGCTAATATAATCAAAAACCGTATGAGATCCTTTTTGACCATGCTCGGTATGATCATCGGCGTGGCCTCGGTAATCCTGTTGGTTAGTCTTATGCAGGGCTTCTATACCAGTATGCTGGATTCCTATGCAGAAATGGGAATCAACAATGTCAGTGTATCCATAAAGGGAAGAAACGGTAATATGATGCTGACAGAACATGATATGTATCAATATGCAAAGGAGAATATGAAAGCAATTAAGGGAGTTACACCGACCGTATTCTTTCAAGGCATAATATATAAGAACGGAGAAAAGGTAGAGACAGCATCGATGAAAGGGATCGATGAATATTATACTCAGTTGGTGGGCAAGAAGGCAGAAACAGGACGCACCTTCACCTATTCCGATATGTCAACAAAACAAAAGGTATGTGTAATAGGAAGCTATATTAATCAAAGATTATTTGGGGGAAATGCGAAACCCGGAGATACACTGCGTATTGATGGGGAGGAGCTTGTGATCATTGGTATACTAAAGGCTGCATCGGATTCCTCCGAATGGTCCTCGGATAATTGCCTCTATATCCCGTATACCACTGCTGCCAGATTGTATGGCTTCGGGAGTGTAAGCAGCTTTGAATTCTTTATTAAGGACAGGTCGCAGGTATCTGTCGAGACCGACAAAATTAAAGATTATCTCTTCGAGACCTTTCATGATACAAAAGCCTATTCCGTTAGCAATATGGTTGATATGTTAAAGGCTATTGACGGGGAGATGTCAATTTTGACCTCGATGATAGCTGGAATAGCAGGAATATCCCTGGTGGTAGCAGGCGTAGGTATTATGAATATCATGCTTGTATCTGTATCGGAGAGAATCAAAGAAATCGGTATCCGCAAGTCTCTGGGTGCCAAGCACAGAGATATCATGAGGCAATTTGTACTGGAGGCAGGGGCGACCAGTACAATCGGTGGTGCTCTTGGTATTGCTTTGGGAACGATTCTTACGATCGAGGGTGGTAAGCTGCTGAAGATTAATGCAATGCCGACGACCAGCAGTATGGTATCCGCTTTTTGCATATCGGTAGGAATTGGAATCCTATTCGGATATCTGCCTGCCCGAAAAGCGGCTAAGCTTAATCCGATTGATGCACTCAGAAGTGAGTAGGATAAGAGGGGATAATTTCCTTACGAAAAGGACTTATCTATGGAGAAGATTATGACGATATATATATTTGAAAGCATTTAAAATGATTTATCGTACTTTATTATGGGAGAGATCATAACGAAGCTTCTGCTCATAGAATATAATCCCCACGAATCGGATTACAAGACTAACGGCGAGGATAAGAACAGGGATGTTCTTTACATGGTTTGGGATATAGTATTGCATCTTATAGTTATATTGCCACAGACCGATTAAAGCAATTGCCGTAAGATATGAAAGGGAGTTAGACACAAAGCGAAGCTTCGTATATTTATATTTTGTTTTTAAGGACTCAAGCACAAAGGACTTGTCCCTGATTATATTCTGAAAAAGTCTGTGTTGTGTTTTCCTGCTGTGATCCTCTGCGGATAAGGAGATGACAATAGGAATCACATACAAGAACAAAAGAATATAAAAAGGAGTCGCAGAGAGCCTAATAAGCCCAAGATAAAGACCGGAGATCAGTAAAGCGAAGGATAAGAAATATTTACTGATGATTAATGCCCTATGGGAAGCAATGGATCGAATTTCTTTTTTTATAGTAAGTGCCTTTTCGTTCATGGATATCTCCTTTTTATAATGATGACTTTAGACATAGGAAGCATCATTCATATAAGATTAATTATATGGTATTTGCAATTATTCCTCAACCCCTTGTTTTTGCTTCAATCCAGGCCTGTTAAGGTTAAAGTTTTTAAAATAACCTTTGAAAAATACTGTAAAAGCGTATATAATATATTCGTATATGTTTAAGTTGCCGAAGATTGGAAAAAAATATAGGATAGAATAATAATTATACGAAATAATCTCGAATTCGTCGGGATCAATAATAAGAGGAAAGTTGCTTGTTCATGAGATTTCATGAAAAGGAAAGGAGTTAATTATGTTAGGTAGTGATATCGGTATTGATTTGGGTACAGCCAGCGTATTAGTTTATATAAAGGGTAAGGGAGTTGTATTGAAGGAGCCATCGGTAGTGGCTTTTGACAGAGATTCCAATAAGATTAAAGCAATCGGTGAGGAAGCAAGATTGATGCTCGGAAGAACCCCCGGCAATATCGTTGCGGTACGTCCGTTGAGACAGGGAGTAATATCTGATTACACCGTAACCGAGAAGATGCTGAAATATTTTATCCAGAAAGCAGTTGGCAGACAGAGATTTCGTAAACCGATTATCAGCGTCTGTGTTCCCAGTGGAGTTACCGAAGTGGAGAAGAAGGCAGTTGAGGATGCTACCTATGCAGCAGGCGCAAGAGATGTGCATATTATCGAAGAGCCTATCGCAGCAGCAATCGGTGCGGGTATCGATATCTCCAGACCTTGTGGCAATATGATTGTTGATATCGGAGGAGGTACCACAGATATCGCTGTTATCTCTCTCGGAGGTACCGTTGTCAGCACATCAGTAAAAATTGCAGGCGATGATTTCGATGATGCAATTGTTCGTTATATGAGAAAGAAGCATAATCTTTTGATTGGTGAAAGAACCGCAGAGGATATCAAGATAAAGATCGGATCTGCTTTCCGCAGACCGGAATCCGTATCCATGGAGGTAAGAGGACGTAATCTGGTAACCGGTCTTCCTAAGACCATTGCAGTTACCTCCGAAGAGACTGAGGAAGCATTGAAGGAGACTACCTCCCAGATCGTAGAAGCAGTTCATAGTGTACTTGAGAAGACTCCCCCGGAGCTTGCAGCAGATATCGCTGACAGAGGTATTGTCTTAACCGGTGGCGGCTGCTTATTATACGGATTGGAAGAATTAATAGAAGAAAAGACAGGTATCACTACAATGACAGCAGAGGATCCTATGACAGCGGTTGCAATCGGAACCGGTAAGTTCGTAGAGTTCTTAGCAGGAAAAAGAGACTAATGTAAATTAGCTTGAGCTAATTTACATGGGAAGAACTACGAAGCCCGCACAGTGGTGCGCTCTCCTTGTTCTTCCGGGTTATGATTGTGCCTGCGTTATCCCAAAGTGTAAAGAACTCACTTAGCACAAACTAATTCAAAGTGTGGGTAAGAATTAATTTACATGCCTGTTTGAAGGGTTTTTGATACAATTGTTAGGTAAGATTGTAAGAAAGAGGTTGATGGTATGGTAAGAGGATTGTATACAGCTTATACCGGAATGACAAACGAGCAAAAAAGGCTGGATATCATCGCAAACAATCTTGCAAATTCAGCTACTGTCGGTTATAAGGAAGAAAGCGTAACTAGTCAGGCCTTCGATCAAATGTTGACCATTAAGATTAAGGATGCTTCGGAAGCCTTCAATGACAGACCGGTAGGTAATATGAGTTTAGGTGTGAAGTTGGGCGAGTCTTATACCAATTATGGACAAGGGTCCCTTCGTCAGACAGCAGGTACTTATGATATGGCATTAGAGGGTAAGGGCTTCTTTTCCCTTTCTGTAACAGACAAAGCAGGAAATGTAAGCACACAATACACACGAAATGGTTCATTTACCATGACCAAGGATGGTTACATCGTGGACGAGGATGGAAATCACCTGATGGGTGAGGGTGGAGAGATACAGATACCTACCGATGCAGCAGCTGTTGTTGTTGATACAACCGGCGCATTGTATGCAGATGGGGTATATGTAGATACACTGCAGATCGTAGATTTTGAAGACTATGATTACTTAACCAAGCAGGGTGACACTAGATACCGGGCGTTGGAGGGTGCGACGGAAGTCGCAGCGAACTCCCTGGTAAGACAAGGCTTTACAGAGCAGTCCAATGTTAACGTAGTATCCGAGATGGTAGAGATGATTACCATTACCAGAGCCTATGAAGCGAATCAGAAGATAATTCAATCGATTGATAATACATTGGATCTTGCAGCAAATTCTGTCGGTAAAGTATAGTATAGGAGGAATTGCATATGATGAGATCCTTGTGGACGGCTGCGTCCGGTATGATTTCACAGCAGACGAATGTGGATACAATATCCAATAACTTGGCTAATATTAATACGACCGGATATAAGAAGGAATCAGCTGAATTTAAATCCTTATTATATCAGACAATACAGGAGCAATCCACTGACAACAATGGAGATGCGAAGCCCTATGGTATTCAGGTAGGCCTGGGAGTACGAAATTCTGCGATTACTTCACAGTATACGCAGGGAACACTGAACGAGACGGGAAATGACTTTGACCTTGCTTTAGAGGGAAATGGTTTCTTTATGGTTCAGACACAGGATGGAGGGACTGCATATACCAGAAATGGTTCCTTCCTCTTAACAATCGGTCCTGGCGGTGTAACTCTCGCGAATTCGGATGGTAATCCGGTATTAAGTACGGACCTGCAACCGATCGTAATTGAAGATCAATATTCAGCTACCGGAATTACAATTAACGAACAGGGTGAGTTGTGTTATCCGGATGAAACCGGAACCTCTGTACCGATCGGTATCAAGATCGGTGTTGCACAATTCAATAATCCCTCCGGTTTGGACAAAGGCTCAAATAGTTTGCTCAGGGAGACGGATGCATCAGGTGCTGCCCGTTTGGAAGCTACCGATATGGCTCTGACTCAGAGTAGAATTCGTCAAGGTTATTTGGAAAGCTCTAATGTTCAAGCGGTGGATGAAATGGTTAACCTGATTGTTGCACAACGTGCTTACGAGATGAATTCCAAGATCATAACCGCATCCGATGAGATGCTTCAGCAGGCCAATAACCTTCGTTGAGCAGGTTAAACGGATAGAGTAACTTATATCCGGGAATAGGAGAAATGATGAGTGTATCGGTAGGACCAAACTCGATTAATTCCATATCTTCCAATTATTTATCCCAGTCTACTAAGGCCTCCGGTCTTGAGGCTACCTTAAAGAATAGCGAAAATGCTACCGATGAGGAATTGATGGAGGCTTGTAAGTCCTTTGAATCATATCTGTTGGAACAGGTATTTAAGGGAATGGAGAAGACGATAATCAAGGATGAAGAAAAGGAAAATGATTACCTGGCTCAATTTGGTGATAAGCTTTACGAGGAGTATGCCAAGGATGCTTCTAAGAATGGAAGTCTTGGAATTGCACAGATCCTTTATGAGTCAATGAAGCGTAATTCGTAATGGAAGAGAATTCGGGTCCATGGTTGTATTAACGGTTACATATAAAATAAATTATGAATAAGAAATATTATGTCATTTCATACTGAAATCCGAACTATTGGGATGAGGTTGGGATGACATTTTCTTTATTGTTATTTCTATGGGAGGCAGTGATGGCAGAGGTTGTAGAAGGATATATTGCACGTATCATATTTCGGAATGATGAAAATGGTTATACCGTATTAAGTCTTCGTTCTGACGAGGATGATCTGACCTGTGTCGGAACATTTCCTTTTATCAGTGAAGGTGAATTCTTGCATCTGATCGGTGATTATACCGACCATCCTGTCTACGGACAGCAATTTATCATTGAGTCCTATGATTTAAAGGAGCCGGAGGATCTGTATTCCATTGAACGATATCTCTGTTCCGGAGCGATCAAGGGAATTGGTGAAGCGTTAGCGGGCAGAATTGTGAAGCGCTTTAAAGAGGATACCTTCCGTGTGATAGAGGAAGAGCCGGAACGATTAGCTGAAATCAAGGGAATCAGTGCCCGGATGGCCAGGGAGATCTATTGCCAGTTTGAAGAAAAAAGAGATATGCGAAGTGCTATGCTATTCCTTCAGCAATACAATATTGCAGGTAATCTGGCAGTTAAAATATATACGGAATATGGACATAGGATGTATGATATTCTAAAGGAGAATCCCTATCGGCTGGCGGAAGATATCTCGGGTGTCGGCTTTAAGACAGCGGATGATATCGCGCGAAGAATAGGTATTGGAACCGATTCAGATTACCGCGTTAAGGCCGGTATTATGTATACTCTTCTCCAGGCCAGTGCGGACGGACATGTATATCTACCGGAATATGAGATTGTGCAAAGGTCGAAAGCACTATTATTGGCAGAGGAGGACTCGATACGCAGGCAGCTCACAACCCTGACCCTGGAGAAGAAGATAATCATCCGGGATGTGGGTGAGGAGAAGCATATCTATTCGGCGGTTTACTATTATATGGAGCTGAATATGGCCAGAATGCTTCATGACTTGAACATTCGCTATGATATCAAAGCAGAAAATGTTCGAAGAAGGGTTCAGGCAATCGAGGAGCAGTTCAAGATAGAACTGGAGGAACAACAGAGGATTGCCGTTACTGAGGCAGCGGGCAACGGATTATTGGTAATCACAGGTGGACCCGGTACAGGCAAGACTACAACAATAAATGCGATTATCAAATTCTTTGAATCAGAAGGATTGGATATACTCCTGGCAGCTCCTACAGGTCGTGCGGCCAAGAGAATGACGGAAACCACAGGCTATGAAGCAAAGACCATACACCGTCTTCTGGAGCTGTCCAAGATGATAGAAGGGCAGGAAAATAGATTTAATTTTGAGCGTAATGAGCTCAATCCACTGGAAACAGATGTGTTGATCATTGACGAGATGTCGATGGTTGACATTAGCCTCATGCATGCACTGTTAAAGGCAGTATCGGTTGGTACCAGGTTGATCTTGGTGGGTGATGTAAATCAGCTTCCAAGTGTAGGGCCGGGTAATGTGTTACGAGATATAATCGATTCACACAGCTTTAATGTGGTCAAGCTTTCGAAGATTTTCCGACAGGCAGCGGATAGTGATATCATTGTAAATGCGCATAAAATCAATGACGGTGAACGTATCAAGCTGGATAACAAGAGCAGGGATTTCTTCTTTCTGAAACGAGAGGAGGCCAATGTGATAGCTGCTGTAATGATTAACCTAATTAAAAATAAGCTTCCGAACTATGTGAATGCAACGCCCTTTGATATTCAGGTATTGACACCCATGCGAAAGGGTGAATTGGGTGTTGAACGCTTAAATCAGGTACTCCAGCAGGCACTGAATCCTCCGGCCAAGGATAAACGGGAGAAGGAGTATCATGAGACAATCTATCGTGAAGGTGATAAGGTAATGCAGATCAAGAATAATTACCAAATCACATGGGAGATGAAGAGTAAATTCGGTATTACGACGCAGACAGGAACCGGAGTGTTCAACGGTGATTGTGGGGAAATCAAGGAAATTAACCTGTTTTCCGAGCATTTATTGGTAGAGTTTGATGATAATCGTCTGGTCGATTATAGCTTTACTCAGTTGGAGGAGCTTGAGCTCGCATATGCGGTTACGATTCATAAATCCCAGGGAAGCGAATATCCGGCGGTTATCCTTCCGATCCTGGATGGGCCCAAGCTGTTGTTCAATCGAAATCTTCTGTATACGGCAGTAACCAGAGCGAAAAGCTGTGTAACGATTGTCGGGAGTGATACAATGCTTCAATTTATGATTGATAATAAAAATGAGCAGAGTCGCTATTCCGGATTGCGAGAACGAATTAAGGAGCTTTGTTAATTTTATTGAATAGCATTTGCCAAGTAGCATAATATAATAGCAGGCTCCGTTAGGATAAGAAGTGGATTGCGATATTTTTGTAGTGCAATTTTTTGGTAAATAAGATATAATAATTTTAATGAATGTGATATGAAGTATATATTAGGTATAGGAGGCGTTGCATTTGGCTGATACAACATTAGTAATAATGGCAGCAGGTATGGGAAGCAGATATGGTGGAATTAAGCAACTGGAGCCCGTTGGTCCCAGTGGTGAGATTATAATGGATTACTCGATTTATGATGCAATGAAAGCGGGTTTTAATAAGGTTGTTTTTATAATCCGCAGAGATTTGGAGAAGGACTTTAAAGAAATTATCGGTAACCGGATAGAGAAGCTAATTAAGGTGGAATATGTATTTCAGGAGCTGGATGCTTTGCCGGAGGGCTTTCATAAGCCTGCGGATCGCACAAAGCCATGGGGTACCGGACAAGCAGTCCTCTGCTGTAAGGATGTCGTAAAAGAGCCTTTTGCCGTAATCAATGCAGATGATTATTACGGGAAGGAAGCCTTTCGAATTGTTTATCAATACTTAAATGATGAGACTTACACAGAGAACCAATATTGTATGGCCGGCTTTATCTTAGGCAATACCTTGAGTGAGAACGGAGCTGTGACACGAGGGGTGTGCAAAGCAAACGAGCAGAACAGGCTGGTAGAAATTGTTGAGACCTCCGGGATCGTTCCGGCAGGGGATCATGCGAAGGCCAAGAATGCTGCAGGTGAGGATATCTCGATTGATCTTCAGAGTATCGTATCGATGAATATGTGGGGCTTTAAACCCGGACTTTTTGCAGCATTGGAGACGGGCTTTGTGGAGTTTCTCTCCGGACTTGGTGACAATGAATTGAAAAAAGAGTATCTGCTTCCTACAAAAGTCGGTGAAATGGTAGAGCATAACGAGGCGGAAGTAATCGTGTTAAGGACCTCGGATCGCTGGTTTGGAGTAACTTATAAGGAAGATAAAGAAGCGGTAGTAAAGTCCATTCGTGGATTGATCGAGAAGGGTGATTATCCGGATAAGCTATTTGCATAAGAGAAGAGGAAACGGCCTTGCTTCAAACATTGCTTGATATGCTATACCCTGCGAGATGTCCGATCTGCACAGAGATTATTGTTCCTAAGAATAAGATGATTTGTGATGCCTGCAAAGAGCAACTGGTTTATATCAGTGAGCCGAGATGTAAGCGGTGCAGCAAACCGATCGAAGACGAGGAACGGGAATATTGCAGCGATTGTGATAAGAAAAAGTTTCATTATAATAAGGGATATGCTGTCTGGCTTTATAATGATGTGATGAAGAATTCCATTGCAGCCTATAAGTATCGCGGTAAGAAGGAATACAGCAATTTCTATATTCATGAAATGCTACGTTTATACAGGAGCAAACTTCTTGGACTGTCGATCGATGCGATTGTTCCGGTTCCGATTCATCGAAGTAAGTATCTGGAGAGGGGCTTTAACCAAGCGGAGCTCTTGGCGAAGGGGATCGGAAGGGATCTTAATGTCCCGGTTTACACGAAGCTGCTTGTCAGAAATAAAAAGACATTGCCGCAGAAAAAGCTTAATAATAAGGAACGACTTAAGAATTTGTCAGATGCCTTTGCGATAGAGGAGCAGGTTTTGAATACCGGCTCTATACCAATCAAAAAAGTTTTACTTGTTGATGATATCTATACGACGGGTAGTACTGTGGAAGCCTGTTCGTCTTTATTAAAAGCTTATGGTATAGATGAGATATATTTTATTGTATTATGCATAGGAAAAGGCTATTAGGAGGAATGATGTATGGAAGTAAGAAACTGTAAGGGTTGTGGAAAGCTGTTTAACTATTTATCAGGTCCCCCGTTGTGTCCGACATGTGCTCAGGCATTAGATCTTAAGTTTGAGGAAGTGAAGGAGTATGTATATGATCATCCTCGTGTAGGGATTCAAGAGGTATCGGAAGAGTTGGAGGTACCGATCGCTCAGATTAAGCAATGGATCCGTGAAGAGCGGCTTGCATTTGCAGAGGATTCCATGATCGGTCTTGAATGCGAAAGCTGCGGAGTAACCATTAAAACGGGTCGTTACTGTAAAGCCTGCAAGGACAAGCTTACTAAGGGCTTGACCAATTTATATGATAAACCGCAACCGGCACAAAAGCCGAAGGATCAAAAAGAGAATCCGAGAATGAGATTCTTGGATAATTAAGCAACAAAAAAGCGCCAGCAAAGCCGACGCTGTTTGAATACCATGAAACGTACCGGAATATTACTCCGGTATTCGATAAGGGCAGGAGCTATTTGGATAATCGTATTCCTTCATCGGTTATTTGTATGGTTCCTGCCTTATATAATTTTCCGATTGCTCTTTTGAAGGCGTTTTTACTAATTCTGAATTCCTGTTTAATCTTCTCGGGATCGGAAGAATCATTATAAGGAAGATATCCATCCGATGCCTTCAGCTTTTCCAGAATTAAATCTGCATCGGTATCCATCTGCACATGGGCTTTTTCTCTGAGGCTCAGGGTTAATTTGCCATCCTCGCGTACGTTAATTACCCTTGCTTTGATTATGTCTCCGATTTTGACCGTAGTAAATACTTCATTTCTGGGTAGCATGGCAGAATACTTGTTATCAACTGCAACAAAGATACCAAAGGATTCGATCTCATCGTAGATAATTCCGGTTACCATATCATTCTTTTTATAAGGAGATTCCTTCGAGAGAGAATCATACACCTTCATCGTAGCGCATAAACGATGACTTTTATCGATATACAGGGTGATCAGGACCTGATCTCCCGCCTCTACCTTCTTAGTCTGTTCTTTATACGGAAGCAGTAGGTCTTTCATAAGACCCCAATCCAGAAAGGCACCAACCGTAGTAACCTCTTTTACTTTAAGAACTGCCAGCTCTCCAAGAGTTACAGGAACTTTGGCGGTAGTAGCAATTTCTCGATCCTCGGAATCCTTGTATAAAAAAACCTCCAGGTAATCACCTGCTGCCGTTCCTTCGGGAACCTCCTTGAGGGGAAGAAGTACGGTGTGTTTAGAATCCTTTCCGTCTGCGCTTAAATAAATACCAAAGTCGGTTTTCTTTACCACCTCTAGTTTTTGATATTTTCCAAGTTCTATCATAATAATTTTCCTTTCTTTTGGAGCCTAAATATGAGTTCCGATAAACTCTATAATGGAATAAGTCTTGTGATCAATGGAATCTAATTTTATTAGATAGCGATTATCTTCGCGGCTCACCTTTGGGATAATATGATCGCCCAGTATAGCCTGCATACGGTATTCCACTCGTACTGAGCTGATCATAAAATTGTCTGGCAGAAATTGCTCTGCCATTTTAATGTATTGCCCATTATTTACATGGTTATACGAATCAATGTTTGATTTTACGACTATGATTGGTGTTAAGATTTCACCTTCATCCTTTGAATCGATTTTTCGGTCTGCGTACTCCATTGGGTAAGGCGGTTCTATCGTATAGCCGTTCAGATCCTCCGGAATTCTGGTTGGTCTTCCGGTTGTAGTATCAATATACACCCAGATAGAGCTTGCTACTGCAAGCACCTCATCCTGGGAATTTTTCATAATAAAATTACGGTAGCCATAAATACCCTTGAAATCATAAGGCCATGTCCCAATTGTAATTTCCTCACCGAGACGGATCGGATGAAGAAGATTCAGTTGCCAGCTGTTTAATAACCAAACCCGGTTACGTGAGCTTAAATAAGCTAATCCGCGGTCCATATCTTCTGACTGAAAGGTACTGCAATCCTGAAAATAATTTATAATGCAGGAGGGATCCATGATTCCCTTTTGATGATTCAATTCTGTGTATCTGACTCTGCTGTGGAAGGTATACATGCTGAAGCTGCCTTTCTTGATCCTATTCCTAATGAAAGCTATATTTATACTTTCTTAAATTGGTAAACTATACATAATCATTTTTATTATAGCATTTCTTCTCTGTTTTCCATAGCTTTTTTTCAATTAAATAATTCTGAGCTTAAAGTACTGCTGTAAGGCGTAAGGTTTGCCATGAGATCCAACTATTTTGTTATTTATTAAGAATTTATGATTTCACGGAAAAGTGCTGGAATTATTATTTCATATTTGTTATAATAAGCTTGTTTATGAAGGAGGGATAATTAATTGGACTCGATAGAGTATTATGATAAGAACGCAGTGGAATATTTCGAGAGAACCGTGGATATCAATATGCAAACTTGGTGGGACCTATTCACCGAACAGCTACCGGAAGGAGCAAGTATTTTAGACTTGGGTTGTGGCTCAGGGCGAGATAGTGCATATTTTATTTCCTGTGGTTATGATGTCACTGCGATGGATGCATCTGAGGAAATGTGTGATTTAGCCAGTATACATATTGGACAGGATGTATTGCATCTATCATTTGCTGAAATGGATTTTAATCAGGTGTTTGACGGAATTTGGGCATGCGCGTCCTTGTTACATGTACCTAGCGATGAGATCGATAAAATCTTAGTAAAAGTAATAAATAGCTTAAAGATAAATGGTGTTCTCTTCCTGTCATTCCATTACGGTGAATACGAAGGAGAACGGGACGGACGTTATTTTACGGACTACCGGACGAAGACCCTTAAGGAATTGATTAATAGGTATGAGGATCTTGAAATTATAGACATAGATAAGTGTGAAGATGTACAAGAGGAAAATGATACGGAATGGATCTATGCGTTAGTCCGTAGAATTGAATTGGATTAGTGATATCGTTATAAAAGTATGACAATGGTTCTTAATGATCATTGTCATATTCTATAAGTAAAGAATGAAAAGTCAGAGATTTAACCGGCAAATTTATGCTGCATAAAAAATGAAAGCCTGCGAAGCAGGCTTTCATTCATCTTATTATTAAGTCGTAACTTTAATGTCGTATTAAACCTTCAAATCAAAATTCTTGCCAACATTCGGATTGACAGATTGCTCCATCATCTTCACAATACCTTCGCCGGACTGCTCGTAACTGTCAAGGCTTTTAGCAAGGACAGCAGTACCGATTACGGCATTGCTACCTGACATAGTAATCGGACTCGGGGTTAAAGAAGAGATTGTCATAGGTACTCCTTTCTTGCGACCCAGGGCGTATAAACAAAAACCAATTAGTAATAATGTTACTGAACAACGAGTAATTTATATGATATATATTACTCTATTATTATACCATAGATTTTATTTAAGTCAAACATGCAAATATTAAGTATTTGTGAATACTACTGATAGATCGGAACAAGTCGTATCGGTAAATAAAAGAAAGTATCCAAGGAGGAACAGAATATGGTTTATGACGTAATTATTATCGGTTCGGGACCTGCAGGACTCGCGGCGGCAATTTATGCAAAAAGAGCAGAATTGAATGTGATTGTAATTGAGAAGGCCGGTTTAAGCGGAGGACAGATTATCAACACTTACGAGGTGGATAATTACCCCGGGACACCCGGAATCAGCGGCTTTGAGTTGAGCACCAAATTCCGAGAGCATGCCGATAAGCTGGAGACGAAATTTGTGAACGGAGAAGTCACAGACTTTGGTCTGGAGGGTACGATCAAGGTTGTAACGATGGATGATGGTACACAGTATAGAGCAAAGACAGTGGTGATCGCTACCGGTGGTGCACCACGTCATCTTGGTGTTGAAGGAGAAGAGAAGCTTTCCGGTATGGGTGTATCCTACTGTGCTACCTGTGATGGTGCATTCTTTAAGAATAAGACAGTTGCTGTGGTTGGCGGAGGCGATGTTGCTGTGGAGGATGCTATCTTCCTGGCAAGAATCTGCAAACAGGTATATGTAATCCATCGAAGAGATCAATTTCGTGCGTCTAAAAGCATAACCTCCAGATTGCTTGCCCTAGAAAATGTAACGATTCTATGGGATAGCGTAGTCGAGAAGATTAACGGGGAAGAAAATGTCGAGACCATCGATGTGAAGAATCTTAAGACCGGAGAGCTTGCAAACTACAATGTAGCCGGTATCTTTATTGCAGTAGGGTATCAACCGAATTCCGATATTTATAGAAATATTGTAGCTGCAGATGAAGGTGGATATATTATTGCAGGAGAGAATTGTGAGACAAATATTCCGGGTATCTTTGTTGCCGGTGATGTTCGTACGAAGGAGCTGCGTCAGATTATTACCGCGGCCTCGGATGGAGCTAATGCCATTACAGCAGTAGAAAAGTATTTGAATAATTTGGAATAGCCATAATATACCAATATCTCTTGAAATTTAATAATATTCGGCATTTTTTTAAAATTATATATAGTTTTAATTTGTTTAATATTGACACTATGTGGCGCATTTGTTATAATTATCTCGAGCGTATTTAATAATTTTGTAATAATTCGTCTTGCAAAATTATTAAACGGACAACAACATGGTAAATCTTAATTAGTAGAGTGATTTACTTGACATCCGGAGTGTTTTGTTACGTGGGAGGTAACTGCAAATGAGAAGAGCAAAGGCTATGAAAGCAGCTTTATTTATCGCTTCAGCCGCATTATATATTTCAATTCCAGCGACATCAGCGAAGGCGGATACGTTTCCGACAGAGCAGGGTGTGGCTGGTTTTGCTTATTTATTAGATAATTACTATTCATCAGCGGAAACAGATCAAGTAACTGCTGACAAGACCTTAATCAATATATTAAAGACAGAGATTATTTCACCTTATGCTAATCTGGGTGTTTCTGTAGCTGATAATTATGTGAATGTCAGAAGCGAAGCTTCTACCGATAGTCAGGTTGTGGGTAAGTTATACCGTGGTTGTGCTGCGGATATACTGGAATATTTGGAAGGAGATTGGGTGAAAATTCAATCCGGAGATGTAAAGGGCTACATAGCAGCGAATTATCTGGCAATCGGTCGTGATGCGGAAGCCATGATTGATGAGTATGCAACACAGTATGCAACTGTTGATACACAAACATTAAGAGTTCGTAAGGAAATGAGTGTTGACTCTGATATATTAACACTGATACCGAAGGGCGAGACCTATCCGGTGGTAAAGGATTATGGCGAGTGGGTAGAAGTTGTATTAGGAGCGGATGAAGAAACCGGTGGTGATTTTACAGGCTTCGTATCCAAGGAATTTGTCAAGATGACGGTCGAGTTTAAATTTGCGATTTCTATCGAGGAGGAACAACGTATCCTTCGTGCGCAACAGGAAGCAGAGCGTGCCGAAGCGGAACGAAAGGCAAAGCTTGCCCAGGAGAAAGCAGAACGCGAGGAAGCAGCAAGAAAAGCAGCGGAGGAAAAGAAGAATTCCAGTTCTAACTCCGGATCCACTAAAAAAGATACCCCCGTTATTTCCGGTTCCAACTCGGAGCTCCGTAATGAAATTATTACATACGCACAGAAATTTGTTGGAAATCGTTATGTATGGGGTGGGGAAAGCTTAACGCAGGGAGCGGATTGTTCCGGTTTTGTAAAAGCGATTTATGAGGATTTCGGTTACTATATTCCAAGAGTATCGAGAGA
The DNA here is from genome assembly GCA_023421075.1 of Bacillota bacterium. GTDB lineage: Bacteria > Bacillota > Clostridia > Lachnospirales > Lachnospiraceae > Mobilitalea. The sequence continues at coordinate 5,621 of JAEZUM010000012.1, read as the reverse complement.
TCAAGCAGCTTCTGCAGGTAGAAGAGTAAGTGAATCGGACATGCTGCCGGGTGATTTGGTATTCTATGCAAACAGTAGAGGAACAGTGAACCACGTTGCTATGTATATTGGAAATGGAACAATCGTACATGCGGCTAATTCCAGACAGGGAATTATACGGTCAAATGTAAAGTATAGAGATATTTATTGTGTAAGAAGAATTGTAAACTAGAAGCTCACAGACAGGATCCTTAGAATGAGGATCCTGTTTTTTTGGTAGGACTGACATTGGTTCACGGTAACGGTTTGCGTATAGGAATACCTATTGGAAAATAGTAAGAAGTATGCTAGAATTATCCTATAATAGTTGCAATGGGGAACGGCAATAAACCAGATACACATAAGGAGTGAGGTTATGTCTGATAACGAGGTAAGAGATAGGAGAAGATATAAGAGACTTCCTATGGAACTTCATTTGGAGGTAGATGAGGTTTTTAAACAGGATCATATTGTTATTAAGGACTTAAATGCATCGGTTTCGGTATTTGATATTTCCAGGAGCGGAATAGGATTTATTAGTGAGGCCAGCTTGCCGCTGGGGTATTACTTTCGAGGAAGGATTAATCTGGGCGATGGTGATTTTTTCTATGTAGTGCTTCAGATTATAAGAGCTCATATTACAGAGAATAGCTACAAAGTATACGGAGCGGAATTCGTGGGTCTTGCTCCTTTCCTTGCGGATAAGGTGGATAAGTATGAGAAAAAGCTAAACAAGGGTGAGATTATCTTAGAAGATCATCCGGCTAGTAGATTGGAAGAATGATAGAATGTAGGAGGTGCATAAAGCACCTCCTTTTTGTATGGTGATTTTTTTAAGAGAAGATAACATGTTTTCTTTTGATTTCTGCTAGGCGTATTGATCGGTTCGGCCTTCTATATAGGTGTATATAGTAGGCGAGATATGAAACTATCTATATCTTGTACATATATGCTCTGTACAAAATGCATAAAAAATTTTAATTACCAGATTGGTGGAAATTCTCAGTCAAATCGGGATTGCAATTAAATAATCTTTAAATTGATTAAATTTACGATACGTTTTCTGGATTGTGAAGTGACAAAAAATTATCATAAATTCCTATTGACAAACACTGTACTGTACATTATGCACAAAAGATACTTTGAGATTGGTAAAAAATGGGTACAAAAGGGTTCAAATGTACAAATTATCAAAAAGTTATCCACACTCCAAAAGCCTTATTTTTGAATAAAAGGGAGTTATGCACCGATTTATCCACATTATCCACATACAGAAACTACTCTTGTCTAATAATGAAAAAGGTGTCAATAACGAAAGTGCGTTTTGTAACTAATGATAAATCGTATTTTCGATACATAAACTTAAATTATTGTACTTGACAATATAGTTGTCGGACAATAATAACTGCATGTGAACATTTGATTTAAAATTCTACAATTTAGGTATAATAGTAAAGATTATACAAATATTTAAGAATATTACATTTATTTAAGGGCTTTTATTTTGTCCTGGCCTCATAGTATTTCTTAGAAGGGTAATAATATTTGTAACAGTTAAGCCTTGCAGATTTTTCACATGATAAGCAGGTGAAGCGCTGCTTATCTAGGCATATCTGTAGTGCGCTCTGCCGAAGCGTGATGTAACAAAGAGGAATTGAACTTAAAGCTGAACTGGTACAAATATTTTTAGTGGCTTGTCACATCTTGAGGCATATGGTATAATAAGGATAGCATAGAAGTGTTAATGCTAACAAGAAAGTAAAAAGGAGTTGGGCATTATGCGTTATATTATCAGCGGTAAGAACATTGATGTAACTGAAGGCTTGAAGACGGCTGTATATGAAAAGATTGGTAAACTCGAGAGATACTTTACTCCTGACACTGAAATTCATGTAACCTTAAGCGTTGAAAAAGAAAGACAGAAAATCGAAGTAACGATACCTGTTAAGGGAAATATAATTAGAGCAGAGCAAGTTAGTAATGATATGTATGTATCCATTGATCTGGTGGAAGAGATCATTGAACGCCAGTTAAGGAAGTACAAGAATAAATTAATAGATCACAAGCAGGCATCCTCGAATTTCAATCAGGCATTTATGGAAGATGATTATTATGAGGACGATACAATCAAGATTGTAAAAACAAAGCGTTTTGCAATTAAGCCTATGGATGCAGAAGAAGCATGTGTACAGATGGAACTTTTAGGACATAACTTCTATGTATTTCGTAATGCACAGACCGATGAGGTTAACGTGGTGTATAAGAGAAAAGGTAATACCTACGGTCTTATTGAGCCTGAGTACTAAGAATAGTTAGTTAAGTCTAATTTAAGGAGCTGCTTCCGGAACAAGTCCGGGTCAGCTCCTTTCTTATATCCACAAAAAGCGAGCTTTTCCGGAGCTGTGTTTTCCGGGCTCGTATAAAATTAAGTTGAATAGTATCAAGGTAAATGTTACAATACTATTTGAACTATTTTCGGATCAAATATGGAACAGTACAGGAGTGAACAAGGAATGGGAATAATAGAAAAGGTATTCGGTACTCACAGTGAACGAGAAGTAAAACGTGTATTACCTATCGTAGATAAGATAGAAGCTTTGGAACCGCAATTCGTAAAGCTGACCGATGAGGAACTAAAAGCAAAAACGACAGAGTTTAAAAATAGACTGAAGAATGGGGAGACCCTGGATGATATATTGGTTGAGGCTTATGCAACGGTTAGAGAAGCCTCTAAGAGAGTAATCGGCCTGAGACATTTCCGCGTTCAGCTGATTGGTGGAGTTATTCTGCATCAAGGACGTATTACAGAGATGCGTACCGGTGAAGGTAAGACCCTGGTGGCTACACTCCCCTCGTATTTGAATGCATTGGAGGGTAAGGGTGTTCATGTTGTCACCGTTAATGATTACCTTGCAAAGCGTGACTCCGAGTGGATGGGAAGAATTCATGAATTTCTCGGGCTAAAGGTAGGCGTTGTCCTTAACAGTTTGGAGAAGGAGGAACGTCGTGCTGCATATGCCTGTGATATAACCTATGCGACCAACAACGAATTAGGCTTTGATTATCTGAGAGATAACATGGTTATCTACAAGGAGCAATTGGTTCAGCGTGATCTGAATTATGCGATCATCGATGAGGTTGACTCTATCTTAATCGATGAGGCAAGAACCCCGCTTATTATCTCCGGTCAGAGTGGTAAATCCACCGAGCTTTACCGTGTTTGTGATATTCTTGCAAGACAATTGAAGAAGGGAACAGCAAGTGCCGAGCTTACCAAGATGGCTGCCATCATGAAGGAAGATATCGAAGAGACCGGCGACTTTATTGTAAATGAAAAGGAGAAGAATGTTCACCTAACCGAAGATGGTGTTAAGAAGGTAGAGCGTTTCTTCAATCTTGAGAATCTTGCTGATCCTGAGAATTTAGAGATACAGCATAATATTATTCTTGCACTGAGAGCTCACAATTTGATGTTCCGTGATAAGGATTATGTTGTGAAAGACGATGAAGTGCTGATTGTTGATGAATTTACCGGACGTATCATGCCAGGTAGACGTTACAGCGATGGTCTGCATCAGGCAATCGAAGCAAAGGAAAATGTTAAGGTTAAGAGGGAAAGTAAGACGCTGGCAACAATCACGTTCCAGAACTTCTTTAATAAGTACAACAAGAAATGTGGTATGACCGGTACAGCGCTGACAGAAGAGAAGGAGTTTCGTGAGATCTATGGAATGGATGTTATTGAGGTTCCTACGAATGTAGCGATCGCCCGTAAGGATTTACAAGATGCAGTATATAAGACCAGAAGAGAAAAAATGAAGGCGATCATTAATGAAATTATTGAGGCTCATAAAAAGGGTCAGCCGGTTCTGGTTGGTACAATAACAATTGAATCCTCTGAAGAAATCAGTGATTTACTGAAGAAGCATAATATTCCGCATAAGGTGTTGAACGCGAAGTTCCATGAGCTGGAGGCAGAAATTGTTGCGGATGCCGGACAACTTGGAGCAGTAACCATTGCAACCAATATGGCAGGTCGTGGTACGGATATTAAGCTTGGCGAAGGTGTTGTTGCTGCCGGAGGTCTCAAAATAATCGGTACGGAACGCCATGAATCAAGACGTATTGATAATCAGTTACGTGGTCGTGCCGGACGTCAAGGTGATCCCGGTGAATCTCGTTTCTTTATCTCCTTAGAGGATGATCTTATGAGACTCTTCGGGTCTGAGAGACTGATGGGAATCTTCAATTCACTTGGTCTGCAGGAAGGCGAGCAGATCGAGCATAAGATGTTGACCAATGCGATAGAGAAAGCGCAACAGAGAATTGAGAGTAATAACTTTGGTATCAGAAAGAACCTGTTGGAGTACGATCAGGTTAATAATGAGCAAAGAGAAATTATATATGAAGAGAGAAGAAGAGTACTGGATGGCGAGAGCATGCGCGATACCATATATCGCATGATCACGGATACGGTGGAAGGGTGTGTGAATACCTCTATCAGCGATGATCAGGCTCCCGAAGATTGGGATCTGGATGAACTAAATGATCTCCTTCTGCCGATTATTCCTTTGCCTAAGATTGAATTAGATGCGAAACAGCTGAACGATATGCAGAAGAATGATCTCCTACAGCATCTGAAGGAAGAAGCGGTTAAGCTCTATGAAGCTAAGGAAGCAGAATTCCCTGAGACAGAACAGATCAGAGAGATTGAACGTGTTATTCTTCTTAAGGTAATTGACCGTAAATGGATGGATCATATTGATGATATGGACCAGCTGCGTCAGGGCATCGGCTTACAGGCTTACGGTCAGCGTCAGCCGATTGTAGAATATAAGTTCCAGGGATTTGAGATGTTCGATGCAATGACCTCTGCAATTCGTGAGGATACCATCAAGGCTTTACTTCATGTTCGAATTGAACAGAAGGTAGAGAGGGAGCAGGTAGCAAAGGTTACCGGTACAAATCGTGATGACAGTGTAGCAAATGCACCGGTCAAACGCTCCGCTAAAAAGGTTCAACCAAATGATCCGTGCCCTTGCGGAAGCGGAAGAAAATACAAACACTGTTGTGGCAGAAATGCATAACAAGTGATAATAAAACATGAGGCTATGCAATGGATGTTAGCCAGGACTGGACAACATCCATCCCTCACACACAGGTTGACTGACATCTTACTGTTTTGTAAGCCACTATCAAACATTTAATGTTTGCTATTTGTCTTACAAAATCAGTAATCTGTCCGTCAAACAGTGTATTATGGGATGAATGTTATCTAGTCCTTTGGCTAACAATGAAGTTTTTGAAACCTCATTTTAATACTATACAAGTGAATTGGTTCGCTAATTCACTTGTATTTACATTCATAACAATAAAGGTGGCATAGTAACCTCTGTTTTATGAATTTTGTGGTTTTTTCGCCGTTTTTCATATTTGTTTTGTAGGAATTGAAAAAATGTTGCATGTATATGCAAAATATGTTGAGATTTTATAAATAGTAATATATAATACATTAAAGAGGTGATTTAGTGGTTGAGTTAGATCAGTATAAATATACATTAAGTACTTACGAAAAGCCATTGATTGAAGTGGGGGATTCACTT
>JAEZUM010000005.1 GCA_023421075.1 Bacillota bacterium | reverse complement strand
GGATAATCTCTTACATGAGATTATCCAGTTCGCGTGCGCGTTCGCATATATACAAGCAAGCTTGTTAATGCTCACTTTGCATACGCGGAAATACACTGTTTGACGGACAGATTGTTGATTTTGTATGACAGAAGCAAACATTCATGTTTGATAATGGCATACAAAACAATAATATGTCCGGCAACCTGTGTGTGAGGGATGCATGTTGTCCTTTCCTTCAGATTGAACATTGGTTTAGCAACAGCCCCGTCTTCTTTCATAGTTTAAGCCGGATGGTACCGGTCTCATGTTGCAAGAAGCTTAATTTACTTTGCGAATACCATATGATCTAGCTGCGCAGTCTGGGGTTTAGACCATAACCATGTATTTTTGGAGCTGGTATCAAAATAGAAAATGGCGCCATTGCTTGGATCGCTGCCAAACATTGCAATCCATGCGGCCTTTTTGGAAGCTCTGGAAGGAGTGTTATTAATTGTTCCGATTTTCACCGGGGTGAACTGGTGGAACTCTCCGAATTTTTGATTGATAACCTTACTGATGGAGGGTGCCCATTCTTTGCTTTGAACACGATTGATGACAACTGCTCCTACCGCGATTTTTGCCTGCATCGTCTCTCCGGATGCCTCTGCTTCGATGAGCTTCGCTAACAGATCCACTTCACTGCCGGAATAGGAGATAACAGAGTCGGTTTTTTTGTTAGGCTTTACACCGGGTAGAATTAATTTTTGTCCGGGTTTGATCGAATTGCCTTTTCTTCCGTTTGCTTTCTTGATATCAGCTACGGGTACCTCATACTTCCTTGCGATGGTGTATAACGAATCACCACTTTTTACTTTATATACATGGGCGGGAACATAGATTACATCACCCGGTGAGAAACTGTTTTCTTCAAAATTGTTCGAATACCGTAAGGCTTTCACGCTGGTTTCGAATAATTCGCTGAGGGAATAGAGTGTATCCTTTGATTTTACGGTATACTTAGCGGCATTGGCGGTGGTAGCCGGGGTTAGTAATAGGATACATAGTGTTGTTATAAATAACTTCTTGAAAAGTTTCATAGTGACCTCCTTCTTTATGCAAAATATCAGTTACTACTACGCCCTTCCTATGTTACAGGAACAAAGTGTTTATTTCTATGGAGTGTTACTGGCAATACTGGAATAGTCTTATTGCTCATGCAGGGAATGCCAGACGGGTAACATTATGGATCATCACCAAAAAGTAATTTTAAGAAAAAAATCGCTTTTTATATATTAATACTATTATAAATATAAGTTTCTACATGTAAATGCAAGGCGAAATATAGTATCATTGAAGTAATATATGCTAAATCAACATTACGACTGACAAAGGAGAGTAAGAAATGAATATTCAAAAGCTGACCGACTATTTGAATTCGTTAGAAGAGGAAGGAATTCCTTCCGTTGACTGTATGATTTATAAGAATCACGAACTGATATTCCGTCATTACAATGGTTATTCAGACAGCGGAAGGAAGAAGAAAATGGAAGGAAATGAACTTTACCTCATGTTTTCGGCAACGAAGCTGATTACCATGACTGCCGCTTTGCAGCTCGCAGAGAGAAATCTATTGGATTTGGAGCAGTCGGTATCCTACTATTTACCGCGTTATGCTGGTCTAACGGTACAGAAGGACGGTCAAGTTGTGGCAGCAAAGAATATGCTTAAGGTAAAGCACCTACTCTCGATGCAATCCGGATTGGATTATGATTTGCAAAGATCCGGAATTCTACGAGTGCTAAAGGAGAAGGGGCCAAAGGCCTCAACACAGGAATTGGTGAATGCTTTTGTAGAGACCCCGTTGCTATTTGAACCGGGTGAGCGTTATGAATACAGTTTGAGCCATGATGTTGCAGGAGCGATTATTGAAGTGGTATCCGGAATGAGTCTGAGTGAATATTTCAAAAAAAACATATTGGAACCCCTAGAGATGAAGAATACTTTTTTTGCGAAGCCGATGAACCAGCTTGACGGATTGGTAACTCAATATATGTATGATACGGAGAAGCATGCTTCTCTTGAAATGGAGCCTTCCTGCTGTTATCAATTATCGGATGTATATGAGAGTGGCGGCGCAGGATTAATCAGTTGTGTTGAGGACTATGGTAAGTTCGCGGATGCTCTGGCATGTGGCGGAGTTAGTATGAAGGGGATACGTATCTTAGACAGTGAGACCATCAACCTGATGAGAACGAATATGCTGGGACTTGTTCAGAGGCAGGATTTTCACAGCAAAATGGGAAGAGTTGGTTATGGGTATGGTTGTGGTGTGCAGACACTGATGGAGCCGGAGCAATGCAATACAAAAGCCCCGGCCGGTATCTTTGGCTGGGATGGTGCGGCAGGAGCATGTGTCATCATGGATCCGGTGAACCACATTTCACTGGTATATGCACAGCATGTGAGAGGCTGCGGTTATGCCTATTCTACAATCCACCCCACACTCAGAGATCTGTTGTATACGGATTAAACGATCGGGATGAAGACAGTAAGTGATTCGTAACGAAGGGATCGTTGCAAAAAGTAGGTCAATTATCCAGACTTTTTGCAGCGGTCCCTTCGTTTTGAGTCTGTTATTTACAGGGAATACTGTTGTATAGTGTGCTAAACATGGTGGCATGCTCCTGTTCATCAACCATTGCCAGGAAGAAGGTATCGATAATAACCTGGTCCATTGTAGATAATTGAACATTGCGATAGAATTCAACCGCATTCAATTCTCCGATTAACGCCATCATAAGTCCTTCCTTATAGCAAGGATAGCAGGTGGTTTTAACACAATATTTTGGTTCACAATCGGTATAATAATTATATAGTTTCGTGAAGATCTGCAGATGCTCCAGTTCATCCTCATAAGCATGCTCAATAAATTGGCAATGGAGCTTATTTGGAGCATCTTTTAATAGATGACGGTAAAAATCAGCTGCATTTGCTTCGTCTTCGATTGCTTTCTGGATGAAATGAAGTATCTGGTCAAAGGATTTAGGTCCTTTTAACGGTAAGCTTGGAATTTGGACATTGCCGCAAAATTTACTTTCAAAGCAATTGGTATATTTTTCAGACGCCTGATATTGAAACATCGAAATGACCTCCTGGTTATTCTAATATATGACAAGGAAAAAGAATGAAATCTCTTTTTGTTATACGTTATTCCAGTATCATCATATGTATAATGGTGTGTTTTTGTGCTGTATAATATCGGTTTATCTGATAATATGTGGTTTTGAGTCAAATAGGATACTTAACAAATATTGCCATTTATCCACATTGTCAACAATGGAGTGTGGATAATTTACATTAATATCCAAATAGAGATAAAAAATGGAAGCAAATTCTGATAGTGTAAAAAAAAGGTAACATAAATTACTTCTTGGCAGGTGTTGGGCGGTAGTATATAATAGAAATAAGAAAGATGTAATAATTTCGATATATTTGTAAAAAATGGTCAGATCCAAGATACAACTTAAGATGAACGTGATTCATGCAATATGGTTTTTATAATCATAGTTTCACTTGCAGAATACACGATAAAAAGTACGGGGGTTGTAATGATAAGAGGATATAGAAAAATAATTAAATATGCTATGGTCTTAGGTTTTGTTATATTCCTTATTGGTATGTTGAATGTGAATAAAACTTATGCTCATGAGAAAATAGAAACACCGACGGTATTGGTTCTGAATTCTTATCATCAGGGATTTAGTTGGACGAAGGAACAGACGGAGGGGATTATTGACACCCTACAGAAAATGGGACATAACTTTTCCTTTCGTGTCGAGTATATGGATTGGAAGAATTACAATTCAAATGAGAATATAGATTACCTGATTGATTACTATTACTATAAATACCATAATGAGCAAATCGATATGATTATAACAACGGATGATGCAGCGTTGGAATTTGCGCTCAATAATAGAAGTAAGCTGTTTTCTGATGCCCCGGTGGTATTCTCCGGGGTTAATATGGAGGGTAAGCAAAGGTTGACGAAAGGCTATGACAGGGTTACCGGTGTCATTGAGGTGATCAATCCGACGAAGACCCTTGAGACGGCAAAAAAGATTAACCCTTCTCTGAAAAATATCTACCTTATGAATGATAATACGGAGAGTGGAGTATCAACTAGTAATATTGTAATCAATACCGTCAGCGAGTTTGATCCGGATCTGAAGGTTATTCCGTGGAGTAATCTGCCATTTGAGGAAGCAGTTCAGAGAGCTGGAGAATTGGATGATCAGAGCATTATTTTAATTGGTACTTATTTTCGTGATATTAATGACAGACTGTATGATAATACCTATGTAACAATGAAAATCTGTGAGAATAGCAGCGTACCAGTTTATCATCTGTATGATTTCGGAATGGATCATGGAATTGTCGGTGGAACTTTATTAAGTGGCAGAATACAGGGAGAACGAGCTGCATTACTGGCAATTCGGATTCTGGAAGGAGAAGATGTGAATCAGATACCGGTAGAGGTGCCTTTGTCGACACGTACGGTTTTTGATTATCATCAGTTGTTACGCTTTGACATTCCACTTGATATTCTGCCGAAGGATAGTGAAATTATTAATAAGCCCTTCTCCTTCTATGAGACGTATCGAGTACTAGTACTCAGTGTATTGGCTGCTTTTGCGGTCTTAATCGCTTTTGTAAGTATCTTATTATATTACCTGCGTAAAATACATAAAATGAAGTGTAAGCTTCAGGAAAGCAATGATGAATTGACGCAGATATACGAAGAATTGTATGCTTCGGATGAAGAGATAAAGCAGCAATATGATGAAATAATCGTGATTAATGAAAAGATAAAGCAAAGCGAAGAAAAACTGGTTAATCTTGCTTATTACGATTCCTTAACCGGTTTAATGAATAAGCTATCTCTGTATGAGAAGTCGAACTTATCCTCCACTGAGGGTAAAAAATCAGCCTTATTATTTATCGATATCGATAATTTTAAATATGTCAATGATACTTTAGGACATGCCTTCGGTGATAAGCTGATCGTCAAAGTCGCCGAGAGGTTGACCACTTTGTTGCAGGAGCATTGTTCTTTATACCGTTTGAGTGGGGATGAATTCATAATTATCTTAGATCCCATACAGGAGAGAGAGCAAGCGGAAGAATATGCATCCTATCTGCTGGCGAATTTTAGAAAAGATTTCGATAGCCTTGGAAGTAATCTGCATATCAGCTTGAGTATCGGTATCGCAATTTGCCCGGATCATGGGCAGGAGCTGGAGCAGTTATTAAAGCATGCCGATATCGCAATGTACAAGGCAAAGGAAGCGGGAAGAAAGAGTTATATCGTATATGATCAGGGGATGAATGAGGTATTTACAGAACGAATTATGATCGAAAAGCATCTTCAGAATGCCTTGGATGAAAAGGAATTCGAGCTTCATTATCAACCACAGCTTGATATCGGATTGAACAAGATAACCGGCTTTGAGGCCTTACTTCGTTGGAACAGTCCGGTGCTTGGAGCAGTATCACCTCTGAAGTTCATAAAGGTAGCTGAGGATACACATTTCATTATTCCGCTTGGTACCTGGGTATTACATAGAGCATGTGAGTTCCTGAAGAAGCTGGAAGATGATGGATGTCATGGATTTACAATATCTGTTAATATATCAATCCTACAGCTATTACAAGCAGACTTTCTCGATATTGTGGAAGGGGCTTTAAGAACATATCAGATCAGACCGGAGCAACTTGAACTGGAGATAACCGAAACGATATTGATGGAGTCTTTTGATCGTATCATTGCGAGACTGAAGAGATTAAGAGATATTAATATCAGGATTGCACTGGATGACTTTGGAAAGGGTTACTCCTCCCTGAGCTATCTGAAACAGCTTCCGATTACTACAATGAAAGTGGATAAATCCTTTATTGATTATATAACCGATGACAGCCAGGATGATTTGGTCGGACATATCATATCCCTCGGCAAGAATATGGGGATGGATGTAATCGCGGAAGGGGTCGAACAACAGTGCCAGCTTGATTATCTGGCGATACATGATTGTGATAAGATTCAAGGTTATCTCTTCTGTAAGCCGATCCCGGAGATGGCAATTATTAAATTACTGAGTCAGAATAAATAAATGGTAAAGCTCACAATGGAATTCCACTGTGAGCTTTTTGACGTAAACTTATCTATGATACCATAATTCTCGATCCCGACACGAAGCGTTAATCGCTGACGCTATACTGATCAACAACCTCGGTACGGGTATAAGTGGTGCTCTCAGGTGCAACACTCGCAACCAGATAATTATAGAGGTAGATAATCGGATCGTGGCCTTGGCCGAAACCATCCTGTCTGAAAACCATATGTACGATGCCCTTGCGAATCAAAGCTGCCATATCTGCACTATAATTGAAGCAGAATAGGTGGATCTTTCCGATGAGGTTCATCTCTTCAATCACACGGGCAGCACCACGAGCCCCTTCACCGATTACCAGGATTCCCTTGATATCCGGTGAATAGTATAGATATTCCTTAAGCTTTTTATAAACCTGGGAAGCATCCTCAATATCATCTATCTCGGAGGCAATCTTAATATCCGAATATTTTGCCAGCTTAGCGACTGCTGCATCACGCCTTGTTGCATTAACGGACGATGTCGTGCTGCCTCTGAATATAACGATCTTACCCTCGCCATCAATGCTCTTGGCAAGAATTTCTGCGGCCAGAATACCTTCTGCCTGAATGTTGGGTCCAAAATACGATAGGCGCTTAGAGGTATCGGTGAAGTCACAGTTAAAGGTCATGATCGGTATCTTTTTGGCTGCAGCCCGAGCGGCGCATTCCTCGATGCCTTTAACAAAGCCGGGGAGAATTAATCCGTCACAGCCATCCTCGATTGATTTATTCAATGTCTCAAGGAAGCTGTTATCAATTTTTTCAAAACCTACAAACTCTACAGCAACATTCTTATCCTTTAGTTCGGTCTGTGCATAAAGGGCACCTTGCTTCACGGATAGCCAGAAGGGATCATTTAAGGGACTCAACATGACAAACTTAAGCCTCTTAGGGCTTACCTGTTCCGTCGGAAGAACGGAGGTCTTGTATCTCTTAAGAAGGTTCTCAATACTGGAGAGCATCTTCTTTAGCGATATAGCCTGCTCGTTGATTTCTTCGTTCTCAGCCAATTCTTCCTGTGTGACTGCAGCAACATCCTGAGTAATATTTGATATTTCATTGGAGGCATCATGAAGGATGGTACCTTGTTCACTGATTGTCTTTGTGCTGTCATTGATCATGATAGACTCTTCATATACCTTCTTGATGTCTGAGTTTAATATGTTGGCATTGTTATTAATGGTATAGAAGGAATCCTTCATGGAATTAAAGATTTCTTTGCTCATACTAAAGCTGTTGGTTACATTTGCAATACTTTCGCTTACCTTTGTATTGCTCTTTAGGATATTCGTCAGCAGACTGTTTATCTGTTTGACACTGTCTTTGGTTGCATCAGAGAGCTTGTTCATCTCCATAGCAACAACTGCAAAGCCCTTACCTGCTTCGCCGGCTCTGGCTGCTTCTACTCGTGAATTGAGGGAAAGAAGATTGAGCTGCTCCGTGATTCCCATGATCAGATTACCAAACTCAGTAATCTCGGAAAGATTTGAATTTAATGTCTTGATAAAGCTTGAGGTTTCATCCAGATTGGTAGAAATCACCTGCATCTGATCCGTGTACTTATCGAGATGTCCAGCTCCATCAGAAGTTAATTTTACGGTGTTTTCTACAAAATCTTCAATATTGCCCAGTGTAGTTGTTATTCGACTTGCACCAAGTCGAACCTTCTCAATACCCTCCAAAGTATCCTTTGCAATCTTTAACTGCTCACCGGATTTCTCCGCAACGATCGTAATATTGGTTGCGATCTGCTCATTTCCTTTATAGGTATTATCAATGCTCTTGGTAACCTTATCTACTGCATCCGATAAAATGATAACGTTGCTCTTGGTTGATTCGATGTAACTGAGTAGATTACGCTTCATATCGTTGAAGGCAGCAGCAAGAATCTCAAGACCTTTCGTTTTCTCGGAAATGATATCACTGATATTCAGATTACCCTGCGATAAGGTGACTGCGGTTTTATCAATCAATCGTATTCCTTTAATAAATTGAAGGAGTAATACCAATAAAATCGCTGTAAGGATGATCGAGATTACAAGAACAACAGGAACAGCAAAACGAAAAACGGTGGGACTGATTAGCCCAACAATGGAAATGAGGAACAATAATCCAAGTACAATTGCCGGTAATCGAAGAATAAGTGCTTGTGTGTTTTTCTGGTCAAACAAGAATTTCTTTAGCTTTTTTAATGCATTCATTCGTAAACCCTCCCCATAGTGAATCTCACTCCAGTCACCGATAAATTGTGACTTTATGCATATAATTGTAACATTTTGCATTATAAAGAACAACGTGAAAAAGGTAAAAAAATATTGATGTTTTATATACATTATGTCGATACAAAATATGGAAAATTACTATTTTTGCTAGGAAATATAAGGTTAGTTACTAAACAATTATTTTAATGCTTAAAATATTTAAATTAACTATTTATGTTTATGTCGAAATATAGTAGAATGTGATATATAGAGTAATAAAGCTATTTATCAATAAAAATGCAGAAGTTACTAAACGAAGGAAGGTGTCTTATGAAAAAGAAATATTTCTCTATTACACAAAAGATTATTGTCATGCTTTTAATTATTGTAATTCTGCCCACCATGTTGTTAGGACTCACGAACTACCAATCCTCCAGCCGATTGTTGGAGAAATCTATTCGAAGTGCCGCTCTAAACTCCGTTGATAATATGAAGGAGCATATTAATACTTTTATGAGACTGCAGGAAGAAAGTCTTATCATTTTATCGCAGAATTCAAACGTAAGAAATATTAAGAATAGGACAGCAGCTGAATACGAAGAGGCTTTCAAAAATCATCTGAAGGGTCATACGGATATTATGAATGCTTACATCGGTTTGGATGATAAAAAAATGTTGTTATATCCGGAGCAAGAGCTTCCTGCGGATTACGACCCGACCTCTCGCCCTTGGTATCAGAATGCATTGAAATCAAACAAGCTGGTGTGGAGTGATCCCTATGCCGATGCCAGTACAAATCAGATGGTGGTATCTGTTTCAATGCCGATCTATGACCAAAGCAATGTCTTTGTCGGAGTTCTCGCAATCGATATTTCACTGGGAACCATGACCGATTTTATCTCTTCCTCCAGCATTGGTGAAGAAGGCTATATGGCGCTATATGATAGTGTAGGCATCGCCATTGCGCATCCGGATCCGGAATTGGTAGCGAAACCGGTACCGAATGAGGATTTGATGAAGGCAATCTATGCTTCTCCGGAGGGGAACAAGGATTATGTCCTAAAGAAAGAGACGCGCTGTGCTTACTTTACCACAATCGAAAATACCGGTTGGAAACTACTTGGTATCTTCCAATACGACGAGATTCAGTCGAAGACAACGAGTATCTTAATAAATGCTCTGATCATGGGCTTGATCACCTTGCTAGTAGCACTTAGCATTGGTTACTTTATCTCCAGTCCGATCATTAAGAATATAAAATCTTTGGTTGGCAGTATGGAATTAGTCGGTGCAGGCAATCTTGAAGTCCGAAGCGATATTAAAGCGAAGGACGAGCTGGGAATATTAGCGAGAACCTTCAATAAGATGGTGGAGGATCAGCAAAAGTCAGTAAATGAGCAAAAGAGACTCATCGAAACCAATAATCAGATATTTACAGAGGTTAGTCATGCAGCCATTCAGGTAGAAGCTGCAGCCAATCAGATCGCAGCAGGAAGTCAGAGCTTAGCACAGGCAACGACAGAGCAAGCAAGCGTTATGCAACAGATTAATGCATCAATTGAGGAGATAGCCTCCCAATCAAAAGGAAATGCGGACAGTTCACACAGAGCAAATACTCTGGTAACCAGCGCGAATGATAGTGCAATGCAGGGTGCTGCTAAGATGGAAGAGATGACGGAGGCGATGAATGATATTAATGAAGCTTCTAATAATATCTCTAAGATTATTAAGGTAATCGATGACATTGCATTCCAGACGAATATTTTGGCCCTCAATGCAGCAGTTGAAGCAGCCAGAGCAGGTGTTCACGGCAAAGGCTTCGCGGTAGTAGCCGAGGAGGTTCGTAATCTTGCCGGAAGAAGTTCAGAGGCTGCGAAGGAGACAACGGAGCTGATTGAAGGAACAATCCGTAAAACTGCCCGAGGAACAATGATAGCCCGCGAGACCGATGATGCATTGACTATGATTGCAGATAAGATATCACAGGTTGCATCAACCATTGAGAATATCTCGAATATGACTTCTCAACAGGCTAGTGCGATATCACAGGTTAAGGAGGGAATTAGTCAGGTGGTTGGTACAACGCAGACCAATTCCGCTACAGCCGAGCAGAGTGCTGCAGCAAGTCTTGAGCTATCCAGTCAGGCAGCCCTATTAAAATCCTCAGTATCCAGATTCGAGCTGCAGGAGGATAAGAAGAATTTACTGGCATCTGCAACCGGACTTCCGATGCATGAAGACTATCGAAAAATCACTTCGATAACACTATAATCTTAGTAACATAGAGATATAAAATAACAATGTAGGAAAGCCAATTGATATTTCCCGTGTTTATGTAAGGGGATCGTATCAAATCGGCTTTCCTTCTTTAATGTGTGCGTCTGTCGGGCGCACTTTTCTCTCGAAGCAGCTTCTTTAGAAAGCGGACTTCCTCCCTTGTGCAAGGCTCGTCGCTGTACCTTGCTTTCTCGTAATACCCTGTAATCAAGTTCTTTCTGTTTTGGAGATCATCGATATCCTCTTCTTTTAGGATATAGCCTGATAACTGAGAGGGGGTCAGGCTTTTATCCGGTACCTCATCCGGCGTTAGATTGGCAGCAACTGCCCTTGTAAAATACCTTCTAATCAGCGCATTATTGGATCGGCCAAAGAGTCCTCCCAGCCTTTTCTTATGCTCTCTCTTCATACGTTCCCTTTGAACAAAGGGGGATAGAAATTCGATCTTATCCTTTATGGTTTCCTCGCTCTTTAGATAGAAATACTGATATATTTGGTACAAGGTATATAGGACTACAGTAACTACGAATAGTATCATCAAAATTACTGCGACCCACTGAAGAATCTCCGATATAATCTCCATTAATCGTGAAGGTTCCTGGAGGGGATAGTCCTCAATCATCACATCCTCTTCTTCCGGTTCGGGAATTTCTTCCGGCTCTTTAAACTGAATCAAAGAGATGAGATAACGCAATAAGCGAATGAACTGCTTACCCAGACTAATGATGAGGCGGTCCAGTGGAACCTGTGCAAAGACGATCATCACAACGAGGAATAAACCGCTTAGGAATCCAATCATAACGTTATTCGAATTTGTGATTTGATGAAAGGGTATGTTGGTCATTCCTTCATGATTGAAAGCGAACCGTTCCAGGTTCAGAAGATACTTATTCAACATATACAATAGTACATAGACAACGGAAAGAATAAAACAGATCTGCTGCAACATAGCCATGCCGGTAAAGTAGCAGGCGATATACAACATTACAACGGGAATTAACAATAAAGCAGAGGTATTTTCGAGTTTATTTTCATTGTTCCTTCTATAATAGGCTACAATGGTTAAGATGATCAGATAGATCACGGCTGCAAGGATATAATAGATATCGGATATAACGGCAAGGTATATTGTCAGCATTACAGCATGGAGTGTCAGGAAGGACCATACATGACGAGTGTGCTTTCTTATCAGATACGAGATAATAGGTGCAGGTAGGAATACAACGGCATGAAAGGCTGACAGTGAATCAAAGTAATATAATAATATGGCAATAAAAAGATAAGCCGGAATAAAGCGCATCAGGATATGGATGAAATCAATTGCGTATTGGTGGCGCTTAATATTCATGGCTATCTTCCCTTCATCGAATATTGTCATTTGGTTTAAATTTGCCAAGGTATTATATGGTTCAAAAGCTCATCCCCGGCCGTTATCGTTATCTCCTTGTTCAGGGGTATAATCCAAGTGAAATCAATGCTTCTATGAGCGAGCCGGTTTAATTTATCCTGTAGATCTTTTCTTTGATAGGTGGAGATTAACAGGATATAATCATTGGTATTCATGCATTCCAGCTCTTCTGAGAGAGCGAGGACGAAAGAAGGTGGTTTCAGAATGTCATCAATTCGTGCCAGGGTCTCATTAATGGTACGTATATGGTTATTTCCGGAGCCTGCAGGAGCATTCAGAATCTCCCGGCTGATGACATCAAGACCATTGGTATATAGAGCGGTGGGGATTCCCTGTCCGATGAAATAGGTTGCCAGAGTTGCGGCAAGGCGGATGCCTTCCTCTGTTAAATCATCATACCTTCTAAGAGTATCCGATTCCAGGTTTAATAAAATTTTTATTTGCTGTGAGGCTATATGGTCGTGCATATTGACCATTAACAGGCCGGTTTTGGCAGAAGCCTTCCAATTGATGATCTTCATCGTATCATAGGTCTGGTATTCCCGGATGCTTTTAAATTCAAAGGGATCCTCATAAAGAAGACGCTTGGTAAGAATAGTGCCAATCATTTTCTGAAAGGGAACTTGAAGTCGGTCAAACTCAATCGGCTTGGGATATACATAAAGAGGAACCTTTGCCTCGGTTTCGCAGACCAGCTCTGATTCAAGAAGGATATCATTGCATACAAGAATTATTTTATCAATGGTGTAATATCCTC
This sequence comes from Bacillota bacterium, assembly GCA_023421075.1. Classification (GTDB taxonomy): domain Bacteria; phylum Bacillota; class Clostridia; order Lachnospirales; family Lachnospiraceae; genus Mobilitalea. The sequence goes on along the minus strand of JAEZUM010000005.1, from coordinate 109,405 downwards.
GTTTTGTACAGAGAAATGGAATGCTTCGTGTCAACTTCTGATACATCATAAGGGAAAACAGATCGTTACGATAGGTATGGTCTGTCGCTTCACTCAGCCTCGTATCTAAGAAAATCAGATGTTTCGAGGTCATATATTTAATTTTTAACACCGGAATCGGAAGGAGCTTCTGATTGGTAATCATTTCAATCAGAGACAATTGATCCCCCTCAACCGCGTTGTCATCGGACAGTTTAAGCTCCACGGTTAAGTTTTTGTTCCAAAAGCGGCTATACAATATTCTCTGAATTTCATAGAGAAGCATTGCACCGATTAATGCGGCTACAATTTTCACTACCCATAACCTCCCCCAATTAACTCATCGCCTGGTAAAATCCTCGGTGGGTACCGGGGTCTCATCCAATACCTTCTTCATTAATTCCTGAGCCGAAGAGGCTTTGTGGAAGCTGGATCGTAGAATTAGGCGATGGGTCAGGACAAAGGGAGCCAAATATTTCACGATTTCAGGCGTGACATAATGATTCCCCGTAATTGCTGCAAAGGCTTGTGAAGAACGAAGGAGTGCCAGGCTTCCACGAGGGCTCACACCAAGAGCGATGTGATCATTACTCCTTGTTTTGTTAACAATCGCAATCATATATTCCATAATGGAGGGATGAACAAATACAGATTTCACAGCTGCCTGCATTGTTAGGAGCTCTTCCCCGGAACACACCGGTATAAGATGTTCCAAGGGACTGTCCTCAATGAAGCGATTTAATATGATCATCTCTTCACTGTCTGTGGGAAACCCGAGCTTCAGCTGCATCAGAAAACGATCCAACTGTGCTTCCGGCAGAGGAAAGGTTCCCGAAGTCTCTACGGGGTTCTGGGTAGCGATTACAAGAAAGGGCTGCGACAGTAAATGTGTCTCTCCGTCGATGGTAATTTGCCGTTCCTCCATACATTCCAGAAGACTTGACTGGGTTCTTGGGGTTGCACGATTAATCTCATCGGCCAGAAGAATGTTGGTAAATACCGGACCGCTATGAAACGTGAACTCACCCTTTTTTTGATTGTAATAATTTAATCCGGTGATATCAGAGGGGAGTAAGTCGGGGGTAAATTGAATCCGCTTAAAGCCTGCATCAATAGAGCGGGCCAGAGATTTAGCCATCAGGGTCTTACCTGTGCCCGGAACATCCTCTAATAGGATATGCCCGCCACATAAGAGAGCCGTTAGAATGAGATCGACCACTTCTGATTTTCCTACTATAACTTTAGAGATATTCTTCTTAATATTCTCAGCTTGCGATTGGATTTGATTTATCTCCATGTGTTTACCTGGCTTTCTATGTAATTTGTTACAGCTTTGATTCCATTATAATACATATTCCTATGGGAAAAATATATAAAAATTACAATAATTTTTGTACAAGATATGGAGTGAATAAGGATACAATATCAAGAAAGCCGGATGTATAGGCAATCCAGGAAGGAAAGCCCATATATCCGGCAACTAGGTCATGAAAAGTGGTAGTTCTAGAATTGTCCGTTTTGGTTTTGTCCGTTATAAAAGCTGTTATTATAGGAATCTGCGAGGGAATTCATGTTCTTTACAAGCAGATACTGTGCATACAAGCTTCCAAGTCCGCATAACAGGCTACCAAGAAGCATCCATAGTAGGATTGTGGTTCCGTCTTCATTAAAACGAAGACCATACCGCGGTGCATTTTCGCTAAGCCGATTACCCAAATTGTAATTCCAGATCCAGTAATAAATACCACAGGTGATAATGCTTAATAGAATAACAATCAGGTAATTCTTTGTCTCCTTACCGTCACCGTAGCAAACCTTGTTCATGTCATCACTGTAGCTGTACCAAAAAATAATTCCATAGATGCCGCAGGTAATGATAGAAAGCAGAATCATTACGATGAAGTCTCGATGTTTAATCATATGTTACCTCCCACCAATTATAAATTGATATAATTTTATCATTATACCGGAGGAGATGTCAATCGTTACCACATTACTTTGTAAGATAAAAAGTCGAATTAAGTAGGTTGTAAGAAAGGAGATTATGATAAAAACCCATAATATCCTTAAAAGCCTCGGATTAATCGAATAATCAAATAAATAGAGTACCACCATGAGAGGCACCAGCATAAACAGAGGGTGGTAATGCAGAGCCAGTCCAAAATCCAGATGCAGAAGGGAGTAGTAGGCTCTTGTCATACCGCACCCGGGACAAGAAATACCGGTTGCGAATCTTATGGGGCAGCCGATATGAAGCAGGGTGAAAAGAACATAGATACCAGCCAAATAGAACATCAAGAGTAATCGATCCTTAAGGATCGACAGAGGGTGGTCCGGTTGATTATTACTGCGAATATATTTGAATAAAGAATGTTTTTCTTTGATCATCACTTATTTCCTCTTCATAATGTCACTTTATAGGAACACTTTATCATATTGTAGATAAAATACCAATGAAAAATTTGGAGATGTGTCAAAGGTTACATCCCCTTACGCTTCCTTGCATGATACTGCAAGAGGAAGAATGGCGATCTATTATAATGCGGCAGATATTGTTGTAGCTTTGGTAATACCTCAGGTGGATGTTTTGATGCAATACATTAAGGAGAAGGAAATCTAAAAATATCGGATGGATCTACGGAAGTAGAGCTCGTCTTGATACAATTTTTTTAAGAAATGCTGAGGCTGCTTCTTGACACATTATAGACAATAAAGTATGATGAAATTAAATATCGAATAAGAGAAATAATTGACTCCTACATCTTGTTTGTTGAGTTGTTACTATAAATTAAATGATAAATGAATTCATAAGGTGGTCTGCTAAGCGGTCACCTTTCTATGTGTTTATGAAGGAGATATTGAATGCGGTTAGTTTCATTATCAATGTTAAAGCCTGAGATGGTGTTAGCAAAATCGATTTATTATAGAGATTGTTTGGTATTAAAGGAAGGTACCGGTGATCTTGAGAGATATACAAACAGTCTGAAACGATTGGGCATCGATTATATTTATATCGAGGATTCTAAAAGTTATGGTATAGAGATACCGGATGCGATATCCGAGGAGACAAGGCAGATGTGCAAACAGATTCTGCGACAGACGATGGAGGATTTCGCAAATAAGACAGTAATCGATATTCAGGACATGTCAGTTGCGGTAAATAGTATTATTGATGAAATCTTATCGAATCCGGAAATTTTAATCAGCCTTACTGATATCGGTGCATCCGATGAATATACCTTTACCCATTCCGTGAGTACAACGGTATATTCGTTGATTATCGCAAATAAATTGGGCTATAGCAGATCAATGCTGGAGAAGCTTGGCGCCGGAGCGTTGCTTCACGATATGGGAAAAATTCTTCTGGACAATAAGATTGTGAATAAGGTAGGAAAGCTTGATGAAGAAGAATTTGAGCATGTAAAGCAGCATACTGTGCTGGGATACGAAGCCTTGAAGAAATGCGTCAATCTCACTGAGCTATCAAGAATTATCTCACTGTATCATCATGAGCGAATGGATGGTAAAGGCTATCCGACCGGAACCCCGGCATCTGAGCTGCATGAGTTTACTAGAATAGTTGCAATAGCGGATGTATACGATGCTTTGGTATCGGACCGTTGTTATCGTAAAAAATGGAGCTCCAATCAGGCAGTAAATTATCTGGTAGAGCATGCAGAGACACAATTCGATTTGAAACTGGTCTCCGTACTGATTAAACAGATTGCTATCTATCCGAATGGGTCCATGGTACGGTTGTCTGACCATACCATCGGTATCGTGAAAGAACAGAATAATAATTTCCCGTTACGTCCCATCATCAGAGTGGTTTCCGATGAATGGGGAAGAGAAATTACCCCATATGAGGTTAATCTCTTACAATCGTTATCGGTCACAATAGTTGAATCAGAGCTTGAGATGAGCTGGAGCAATAATCCGGCTACCTACCCGATCGAATGATAGGATTGGAGCGGTGAAGCAAATAGACATAACGGCAGGATATCCGTTGTAATCGGATTTCCTGCCGCTTTGATTCATGGCATACTCCAACATTAGAACTTAAAATAATGCTTCGCATTATAATAAGAAATCCTCTCAATTATCTCACCTAAGAGCTCATAGTCCTCCGGATATTCACCGTTCTCAACCCAAGAGCCTATCAGGTTGCAAAGGATACGGCGGAAGTATTCATGTCTCGGGTAGGAGAGAAAGCTTCTGGAATCGGTAAGCATACCTACAAAACCGGTCAGGAAGCCAATATTTGCGAGAGAGGTTAATTGCTCTGTCATACCGGATTTATGATCGTTAAACCACCAGGCACTACCATGTTGGATTTTTTCAATGGCCGAACTATCCTGGAAACAGCCGATGATTGTATCAATGGCAGCATTATCGTTGGGGTTGAGGCTATAGAGGATGGTCTTGGGTAAATGCTTCAGAGTACTAAGGGCATTCAGGTAATCCGTCAATTGATCTGAGGGAGTGTTGTTATTGATGCAGTCAAATCCGGTGTCTGCACCTAGCTTCTGAAAGGCCAGGGTGTTGTTGTTACGTTTGCAACCGTAGTGTAACTGCATGACCCATCCTAATTCGTGATAGGATTTTCCCATTTCAACCATAAAGGCAGTCTTAAACTGCAGCTGCTCCAGTTGGGTTAAGGGAAGCCCGGTGTAACGTTTTTGGAAAATTTCCTCTACCTCCTGATCGGTTGACGGTACATACATCATGTAATCCAAACCGTGATCGGAGATTTTGCATCCATGCAGATGAAAATGTTCCTGACGTTTTCTTAATGCTGCCAGTAAGGATTGAAAGCTGTTAATTGTAACACCTGAGGCATTACTTAACATAGCAAGATAAGCGAGATAATCCTCCTTGTCAAGATTCATTGCCTTATCCGGTCTCCAGGTCGGAAGTACGGTCACATCAAAGGCGGAGTCCTTTGCAATTATTTCATGCCATTCCAGGCTGTCAATCGGATCATCGGTAGTGCAGATATGAGTGACGTTTGACATCTTAATCAGGCTGCGCGCACTCATGGAGGGTTCCGACAGTTTCCTGTTACAGAGTTCCCAAACCTCAGAAGAGGTTTTTTTGCTCAATGCGCCATGATAACCAAAATAACGCTGAAGCTCCAGGTGACTCCAGTGATAAAGAGGATTACCGATGCATTTGGAAAGAGTCTCTGCCCATTTTTCAAATTTATCTCTATCCGAGGCGTTACCCGTAATATATTGTTCCTCAACACCATTAGCGCGCATCAGCCGCCACTTATAATGATCACCACCCAGCCATACCTGTGTGATATTCTCGAAGTGACGATCTTCCGCAATTTCCCGTGGATTAATGTGGCAATGGTAATCGATGATGGGCAAATTACCGGCGTACTTGTGATACAGTGTTACTGCCGTATCGGAAGATAAAAGAAAATTCTCGTCTAAGAAAGCCTTCATTGTAAAATTCCTCTTTTCTTAAATTCTATAGTATTAATCAAAACGAGTCGTACCCCGTTGAATGATTTCACAGGAAAAAATAGCGGTTTGTGGCATTGACTGACCTTTCAATACCGACATCAGAGTCTGAACACCGGTACGACATACGGTCTCCAGCTTATTATCGATGGAGGTTAGTTCCGGATCGCTGTATTCGGCGATGATCGAATTATTATACCCGATGATGGAAAGCTGTTCCGGTACCGATATTTGAGTTGCTTTCGCAAATTTTAGAACACAAATGGCAAGATCGTCATCAGAAGTAATTACGGCATCAAAACGAAGCCCCTTCTTGTAGAGAGCGCTAAGGTATTCCCTGGTATCCGAAAGACTCCCGTTAAAGAAGTTTATGTAGGCTTCCTTATTTGAACTAAAACTAGGATCAGAGTCCATTGCTGCGGTATATCCTGATAGCTTCTTAAGTCCGCTGTAAGAGTTGGCATTATATAGATAATGAATATGGGAAAGGCCATAGCTTCTCAGTTTGCTCACCGCATCAAAGATGGCTTGATAATCATCGGAAAGAGTGTTATAGATATTTTCTCCGACTAAGGCACCGTTGATAATCATGATGGGTACCTCTTTGGCTGCTTTTCGGATGTATTGGTTTCCGTTATCATCCGCTTCAACAAAGTTGGAACCGACGAGAAAAATCGCATCCACCCGCTTCATTAAGAGTAGATTCATATACTTCTCCTTCTCCTCCGGTTGATAACCGGTACAGCATAGGAGAGCATCATATTGATTACCCCGCAGATTCTGCTCAATATAAAAAATTGCCTTCGCAATGATTGGGTCGGAGGAATCCGCACACAAAATACCGACCGTCTTCATTGAATTAAGACCTAAGCCTCTGGCAAAGGCATTGGGAGTATAACCGCACTCTTCCATGACAGTAAGAACTTTTTGTTTGGTTTTATCACTGACATTGGAATTGCCATTGATTACTCTGGAAACAGTTGCAATGGAGACGCCTGCTTGCTTGGAAATATCATAAATATTCATGTTGGAACCTCTTAATCGATCAGACTATGTAAATACTTACATTTACTATTATAGCTTAAATAAGGGTATATTACAATAATAAGAAATCGATTATTGAAGAAAAAGGATAGAAAGTTGTAAATACTTACAATGGTTATGGAGAAGGGATTAACCGGATAAGCCGGTGGGGCTAGACCGATTTTATTATAAAAAAATCATATTAGTTTCACCACGATGCAGGATTGAACACAGTGCATCCGGTAAGTTACTAATATGATTTCTTTTTATTATGACGAGGAAACAGCTTCGCTGTTACAACTTGTCTATGAGAAGATATAATTCGTAAAGTGTATAACTATAATTTTATTGTTTTAAGTTATGCTGCACTGGATCTGCGAACCTTGGCGTTGGCAGGTATCGTAAGTACATGCTGAAGCGGGACCCAAACAAAACCGGCGATGGAGAAATCCACTAAGCTATGCACGAAGGTGCCGACACCAACGAGAACTAAGATGTAATAGGGGTTCATGGCAGCACCGGTACCGAAGTAATACAGGCTGACAATGGAGACCTCGGCAATCGCATGAACTAAGGAGATCAGGATTGCAAAAGGAACGCTGGTTTTAGGGGATAATAAAATGTTATTGTTTTTCTTAAGAATAAAAGCTCCCAGAGTAGCAAAGATCAGATGGGTTAAAGCACGAAGTACGACCACCAGCGGAAAGCCTGCAATGAAGAAGCCCAGGCTGGAAATCAGTGCGACTGCGATTGCTACCACAGGTGAGATAAACATAGCTATAAATACAGCCACATGACTTGCTAATGTAAATGATGCGGGTTCGATAATTATCTTTGGAGCAAACATAGGAATAGCGATGCCCAAAGCACTAAGCAGTGCGGCAACTGTCATTATTTTTACTTTGTTTGAAGTGTTATTTATCATATTAGCCTCCATTTTCGCTGACTTGCAGCAGTTCTTATTCTTCCCTTTTTGTTATCGTGTTCTGGAAACGGGTTGCTATATTGTCACCGGTTGGTGGTATATAGGTCTGTTTACAAAAGACATGATAGCTGTCTTGTCAGCTGTAATTATAAGTCATAATACATCCTGTTGTCAATCGAAAGATGTAGCAAAAATACAATTAATATTACGAAAAAATATTACAAAATACACAAAGCCCATGATTTGAATTTACGTAAAAGAGAAGCGTAATTTTCAATCATGGGCAAAATGACTATTATATATTCGATTGCATGATATTTGCTGCTATTCAAAGGGGAACTTGAAGGGAAGATTGAATTTATCACGGATGCCGATAAATTCCTTCTGTACGGCTTCTCCGATGGGAACGCCCTTATCCTTTCGTTCTAACCAGCAAAGATATTCCTTCTCACCTGCAGTGTAGATGCGTTCCTCTCCGGGAGCAAGCTTTGAGGCACGAAGCGAGCGGAGGATATCGCCTGTTATCTTTTGAAAGGTATCAAGACCGAGAAAGGCCTCCGGATCAATGGCGATGAAAAAGTGACCCAGATGATATGGCTGCTTCTCACCCTGTTCACCGATGCCTGACAACAGCTTAAGATAATTACCTGCCTGTAATGCAGCAGAAAGGATCTCGACTACGGTAGCATAACCATAACCTTTGTAACCGGCAAGCTCTTCACCAATACCGCCGAGCGGTGCCAAGGCAGCGCTTCCTTTGGTAAGATCATTCAGAATCTGCTTACTGTCGGTCATTGCCTCGCCATCCTGTCCGATAACCATACCCTTCGGGGTATCCTTACCGGTACGGGCGTAATATTCAATTTTTCCGCGTTGTGTAATACTGGTAGCGCAGTCAAGTACAAAGGGGAACTCCTCATCGGTCGGAAAGCCAAAAGTAAGAGGATTGGTGCCTAACATATTCTCGACACCAAAGGTCGGTGCGATGGAGGGACGTGCATTGGTACCGGTGATACCGATTAACCCCTGCTTCGTAGCCATTGTTGTATAATATCCGGCAATCCCGTAATGAGTGGAATTACGGGCAGCGACCATACCCATACCATATTTTTTTGCTTTATCAATCGCCATTTGCATAGAGCGGTGGCCGACAATCATTCCCATTCCATCATGTCCATCTACGACTGCGGTGGTAGGAGTTTCTCGTACGATCTCAAATTCCGTTACAGGCTTTTGTATGCCTTCCTGCATTCGGTCAATGTAAATTGCTTTGAAGCGATTGCAGCCATGGCTTTCGATGCCTCTGCGATCACTTTCCATTAATACATCGGCACAGATGACTGCCTCCTCATGGGGAACGCCCATTTTCTCAAAGGTAGCGGTCATGAAATCTCCGATTAAATCCCAGGAAATGTACGGTCTTGTTTCCATATCAATTACCTCCCATTGTGATATATCTTGTGATGGATCGTTACTTAAATTTATTATAACTTATTTTGGTGATAATAGGCAATAGTCTTAAAGTTATTACTCAAGAAAAGCAATGGGATTGAGTCGAATATAAAAATAAATTGAAAGATAATAGGTTAAAGCATATAATACAGATAGAATATGAAAATCAAAGTATTTATAATATCCATTCTTAAAATGGGAGGACTTATATGAATTGTAAAAACTGTGGAAACGTGCTGGAGGGAGATCCGGCATACTGCCCTCATTGTGGAACGATCGTTGATCGGCCAAATCCGATGCAACCAAATCCAATGCAGCCAAATCTGATGCATCCAAATCAGATATCCCCAAATCAAGGACCATTCTTTGTACCTCAGCCGGGGATGCTTCCTCCACCGGTGCCACCTCATTTGCAGGTACACCCCAAAAGGAGCAAAGCCTTACTTCCGCTCTTTATCATTGGAATTGTAGTATTTTATTTTGTTTTAATCCTAATGGTTGTTATTGCAACAGTAAGATTTGCATTCAATGTACAGAATACAGGGCTGGATCGATTGGTGCAGGAGTATGGTTTGGAAGAATATGAAGATAGCGAAGATATCTTCAATGGCTTTGAGGATTATGGCTTTTCCTTCGATGAAGAAGAAAATGGGACGGATTATGATACCTTTGGTAATGATGGAGAGGACTATTATTACGACGATTCCTTTCAATATGGTTTCGGAAAAGCAGAAACGATGTATTATACCTATTCAGAGCTTCCCTACGTTGCGAGCATCGATTCTGACTATCGTTTCGCGATGACAGATTATATTGTTGCAGACGGGATTTCCACCTACTCCTTTGAATTTACGGAGGAGACGGCCGCAGAAGAAGCTTTCAATATGGTTATCGATGAGTATATTATCTATCTTCAGGATTGGAACGGATATTATATTGATCAGGTCTATACGGATCAAGCTTTTGCTGAGTCGGGAGTCTATACAACCTATCTTACAGAGGGACAGAGTTATCTTGGGATAACCCCTCATGTAGTGGATGGCGAATATATTGCTTCGATCAATATTTTCTTTACAAAGGAAGGAATGGATACCCAATATAGCTTGAATCCGAATTATGATACCTTTCTACTGGGTAGAGATTTTCAAGCCTTTGAACAATATACAGAGATTGTGATGGAGAATGGGGTCAGCTTCTATTTGAATGATATTGTGGTGAACGACCTGGGAGATGGAACTGCTTCTGTGGATGCGAGCATTGATCTGGCCTCCTATTCAACGGATAATTATCTTTATCCGGAGGATTTTCTATTGCTACCAATGGATAGAGCAGGCAATTCCTTGGGGGATGCCTGCTCTGTAGAATACATAACCGATAGTAAGGGTGATCCTGTCCTGACTCCGATGCTGTTGGATACAGAAGAGTATCAGAATTTTACAGTATCATTCGTTGTGCCTGCGGATCTTGAGACCTTCAATATCTATGGCACCAATTATTCCACGGAAGGCTTCTCGGGACCGGTATATTACATCGAGATGCAAGTAGATGAATAAATCCCTTATACCTTAACCCGACCGTCTTGGCGGTTGGTATCAATCTTCTCCGTTTCAATACGGAAGCGAATAAAAATAACTGCTAATACAAGGATAATAAAGCCCATCAGATTTAAGATCTGTTGGGCATATATTTTTTGCCCGAATAAATTGATGTCTAACTGCTGCAGCTTATCTAGGATGGAGCCGCCGACTACTGAGACAAGAAAGCCGAACAGTCCGGATACAGAGGAGGTCAGGGTGAGCCAAATCATACGTTTCTCACTTCGGTAAAAATCCAGTTGTATCCCAAATAAACCGATGCCAACGAAAGCCCATGCTGTGGATCCGAAGAAGGTTGATAAGATCAACATCGGATATGCATTGAAGGGCATCATAAAGGCTACGGATAGAAAGTTCATTCCGAGTGCGAGTAAGGTGAAACGAAGAACCTTACCCATTCCGTGTTTATCCGCTAATCTGCCTAATCTTGGCATGATATAGATACGGTACAGATTAAAAATGAAGCCAACCAGCATGATAAAGGTATAGGGTAATTTTAAATCATTGATCATATAGCTGGAATTAAAGGGTGCGCAGATAAAAAAGGCAAGGGTGAAAAGACATTGAATGGAGAAGGCTTTACGGAATTTACGGTCACCAACGGCTTCCCTAATCTCAGATAAGATACTTTGACTCTTTTCTACGACTTCCTGCTCCTTTGCTCTTTTTGCCAAACGGCCATGCATCTCTTTTCCTTCGTCATTGACATAAGAGAGCTTTGGCTCCTTCATCAAAGATAATCCTACGACATTGATTAACGTCAATATAAAAATAAGCACACCGATAATGATAAAACCGGTAAAAATATCAACCTTCTTAAAATAATCCAATATCATACCGCAGATCAACATCAAGCTGGAAACCACGAATACGGCCACAGAATCCTTGATCGAAAAGTATTTACCCCGGAGTCGGCTTGGAACCAGACTTGCGATCCAGTCCTGAGAAGCGGGTGTACCGATCTGTACAAAGACCTGACCGACGAAATACATAATTACAATGAGAAAGGCTTTAACGGCATCGCTGATCATAAACAGAGGGACAAAATACAATGCGGCGAAAAGGATGCGTTGCAGAGCGGTAACGGTAACTAAAAACTTATATTTCTTTATTCTTTTAAAATAGTTGATCAGAAAGAGTTGAGTCAGAGCGGCAAAGCTAACTAAGGAGGTTATAATACCGATATTGGCATCCGAGATTCCGCTGTGGGACATCAGAGTGGCTAAAAAGGTACCTCCGGCGAGCTGTGCTATCGTCTGCGCTGCACTATCAGCAGTCGTATAATAGATACGGCTGCTTTTTAAATCCTGCTTAGACTCGGGTAAGGCCATAAAATAAATTCGCCTGAGTTGCCCCATCATATAACGGTGTATGTATGATATATTATTAAACATTTTGTTGAAAATCCTCCAAATTCGCTTGTACATTATATTACCGGTACTCATACTAATTATAAGCGATTCTTATGGATTACTCAATGTGTTTTCGTGTATGAATTATAGATTATCATTCCCACTGCGAGCCGCCATGTTATGAAGAGCTTCACCCTGAAGTCGATATACAGTCCACTCATCCATGGGGACACCGCCCATCTGTTTGTAGAATTGAATCGAGGGCTCGTTCCAATTAAGGCATGCCCATTCCAGTCTTCCACAGCCACGTTCTAGGGCTAATTCTGCCAAAAAGGTTAGAATTCGGGTACCAAATCCCATGCCCCTCATTTCTTCCTTTACATATAAATCTTCAAGATAGATTCCAGGCCTGCCGAGAAAGGTGGAATAATTGTGAAAGAACAAAGCAAAACCGACCGGTCTGCCTTCGTATTCAGCGATTATAACCTCGGCTTTCTTTTGGACAAAGATCGTATCCTCCAGAAGCTGCGGTGTTGCGACTACTTGATCTGACATATGCTCATATTCAGCCAATTCTTTAATAAAATCAAGAACCAATTCCGTATCCTCAATTGAAGCGAGACGCAAGCAGAAAGCTTCAGAATTCATTTTCATTTTCACATTACCTCCAAGATGTTTTCATAAAGGATTGTACTTCTCATCCATATTAAGAGCAATTGTATCGTAAGTAAGTAAAAATTACAAGGGCAGGTAAGTGATCTAATCACACCCCCTTCCAGAAGCTTTGCCTTGTCTATCCGATTGGGCTATTATATAATGAAAGCAAGGGTACCGGGGGACATCATAACTTCGTGTGGGGTCTCATGGGATTTTACTGGCGCATAAATTTCGGTAGTTACGGCGAAATGGAGATTATATGAGGATACAGAATAAGAACTTTAACATTACACAGATAGCAGAGTCGGGGCAGTGCTTCCGAATGAATTGTATAGAGGAAGGAAGGTATCGACTGATTGCATTCGGAAGATATCTTGAATTATGTCAGGTTGAGGAGGATATTGTTGAACTTAGCTGTAGTAATCAGGAATACGAGGAGATATGGAAAGATTATTTTGATTTGGATTATGACTATAACCATCTGGTCAATAAACTAAAGACCGGTAAAGATTCCTTCCTACGTGAGGCTTGTGAATACGGGAAAGGAATACGAATTCTCAAGCAGGATTTTTTTGAGATGATGATTAGCTTTATCATATCGCAGAACAAGAATATTCCGGCGATTAAAAGCTGTGTAGAAGCAATATGCCGGAAATACGGAGACCTTGTGGAAGGGGTCCGGGGTTGTGATGATGGATATTACGCATTTCCTACACCGGAGCAATTAGCGAAGGCTACAAAGGAAGAACTGCGGGAGCTGAAGGTGGGATATCGGGATGAATATATTCTAAAGGCTTCTCAGGCGGTGGTAAACGGACAGCTGAATCTGAATGATCTGAGATCCTATCCTTATCGAGAGGCTTTTGAAGCGTTAATTAAAATTCATGGAATTGGTGAAAAGGTAGCCAATTGCATCTGTCTCTATGGACTTCATCATATTGAGGTATTTCCGATCGATGTGTGGATTAAGCGAATATTAGAAGAAGTGTACCGAAATGAGTTTGACTTACAGCTTTATACCGGACATGCGGGGATCATTCAACAATACATGTTTTATTATATGAGAAATTTGAAATAAAAATATTTTGTATATCCTTTCCCTGGTCAGGAGAAAATAAGTATGAGAATATTTTCTCGAACAAGTTATGGAAAGGAAGGGTAAATATGGATAAATTACAGCATGGAGCAGAAGATGAAAGAAGAATTGAGCATATTGAGAATCTGGTAGAGAAGCAGACAAGAACACAGCGTCATCTTGAGGAGCATTCCGATATCTCTCACTCGCCGAAAAACATTCAGCATGCGAAGGATGTTCAACGCGAACGCCAATGTGAGATAGACCATCTGAAGGATAAGGTTGCTTATGGTGATAATATCAGCAATAATCAGAAGGAAAATACCGAGAAGCGTCTTGTTTTTACGGAGGGATATCTAAATCATAATGCAGAGCATATGAATCAGCAGGATTTCCAGAACGCAAAAGCAAAGCAGGAACGCCGGAAAGAGCAGTTGGATACGATGAAATAACATTTATTTCTGGAAGAAAAGAATTGCTAAGATCCTAATGCGAGTAAATTCTAATGGAGCATTCCGTTAGAATTTACTCGCATTTATAGATTAATACTGAATTTTTTATTTCATACAAGATGACGTTCTAAAGGATTATATATGATAGAATAACGGAAATAGCATTTTATGGTGTTAGACGATGAATATCTCTCGGGAACAGGCAGGAGCGGCGCACATTATTCTGCTCTAACAGTCTGCTGGTAAAGCGCTCTAACCCGAGACCGAGACCACCATGGGGAGGCATACCGTACTTATGAATCATCAAGTAGCTGTCAAACTCCTCCGTATGCATTCCGCGACGCTGCATCTTCTCAAGCTGTTCTTCGTAGTTGTGAATCCGCTGTCCGCCGGTCGTGATCTCCAGACCTCGAAACAGTAAATCGAAGCTTAGTGTCACCTCCGGATTCATGGGATCCTCCATAGCGTAGAAGGGACGCTTCTTGGTCGGGTAATGGGTGACGAAGACAAATTCTGATCCGGTTTGCTTAAGTACCAATTCATACAGCAGCTTCTCTTCCTCCGGCTCAAAATCCTCCCAGTCTTTAATTTCCCGATGGTATGCGTCTGAAATCATCTGTTTTGCTTCCTGAAAGGGTATGGAGGGAATAGCAGTTATCTCGGGCATATGAATCTGAAGAAGAGACAGCTCGGGATTATAATGCTCCGTTAAGAAGTCTAGCGTATGTTTAAGCATACCGGTCTCCATTTCCATAATTTCTGAAAAGGATTCAATGTAGCCCATTTCAAAGTCAACACTGGTATATTCGTTCAAGTGTCTTGAGGTGTCATGTTTTTCAGCACGAAATACAGGAGCAATCTCATAGACTCTCTCATAGACACCAACCATCATTTGCTTATAAAACTGTGGACTCTGAGCAAGAAAGGCATTTCCGCCAAAATAATCAAGCTGAAAGATATTCGCACCTCCTTCTGCTCCTGCATATACGATCTTAGGGGAGTGAATTTCGGTAAAGCCCCTGGTACTTAGAAAATCACGAAAGCCTCTGCATAATCCCTCCTGAATCTTGAAAATAGCACGTTCCTTTTCATTACGAAGAGTGATAGGGCGGTAATCCAGTATGGTCTCTAAAGAGGCTTCCAACTGCTTGTTGTTGATAACAACCGGTAAAACTTCACTTGGTGTGGATAACACCTGAATACTACGCAGCTGCAATTCATACCCTACCTTAGAACGTTCTTCGGCAACTACCGCTCCGGTCACCAGAACGCAGGCTTCTTCCATTAAATTCTCGATCAAAAAGTCACAGTTCTCCGGATTATAGATGCATTGCACCATAGAAGTCCTTGTTCGTAGGATTACAAAGGAGAAGCTGCTCATTGTTCTTATTTTATAGATTGAGCCCGAGAGTGTGACGAGCTTACCGATTTGTTTCGCCAATTCCTCCGGCTGTGTGTACTTTTGTAAGATTGTACCGTTGATTTGGTTCATATTCCATTCCTCCGAATATTAGTTGTTTTATAAATTGCTGCGAATGAATATTGGGCAGAGTGTTTCGGTCTCTACCCTTGCATCGAAATAGCAGGATCATATAAAAACCGGGAATCTTTTCGGACATAATCTGTATGTCGCATGGTATCACAACCTTTCCTTGTTAAAAATGGGTAACAAAAAACCACCTCGGTCAATGAAAATCATTTCCTTACCGATGTGGTTTTATAAACAGAGAATATTCCTACAATAATATATATCATCTATTCGATCCACATAGGCACAAGACTTTAAGCGCTTGTACCTATGAAGTCATCATAGCTACAAGCGCTGCCGGTCGTCGTCCCTATTCAGATAATAATACATTCTGATGAACATAATATTTACCTGCTTTCCTGTTTTTCACAAGACTATCACAGATGCATCAAACTGTCAATATTAAAAATTCACACCGGTAATCTCACAAAAAAATTACTCCGATAATCTCATAAATTATATTTGACATCAATAAATGAAGAGATATGGCAGTGTTACAGGGCCTTTCATTCAGTGAAAGGATGTATTATTTTATACATTTCAGGTTGCATCTTTGTTTCCTGTTACAATATTCTTGTAATGTATTTCGGGTTCCTCTATAATTTCTAAAATATAATCTTTTTGAATAGTATTACCATGGAATGGAGAAATTCGTAGTAAGCATTGGTGTAGAATGGTTCGACTTTAGGAAAAAACAGAAGCTATCAGAAAATAAATAGAACATACGAAAATAGGAGGTAACTGAAATGACAAATGTAAAAGGTAAGTGGGCGTTGATCACCGGTGCAAGCAGAGGTGTAGGATATGAAATCGCTATTTTTATGGCACAGCATGGCTGTAATCTGGTACTTCACAGCAGATCTATCTCTCATACGGAAAGGGTTCTGGAGGAAGTCAAGGCCTTGGGTGTCAAGGCATATGCAGTTCAAGCGGAGTTGTCCGACATGAATGCGGTAAATCGAATGCTGGATGAGATAGAGGAGAAGGGGACTCATATTGATATTCTCTTTAATGATGCTGCGGTTCAGATTGCTTATCGCACGGAGTATTATAAGACCCCGGCGGAAGATTTTACCCAGAGCTTCCTGATTAATACCATCGCCCCGGCTATGATATGTTATCGTATCATTCCGAAGATGATTGAAAAGGGTTTTGGAAGAGTGATTAACACCACCAGTGGAATCCGAAATGAGCCGGAACAGGCAGGCTACTCCTCAAGTAAAGCCGCGCTGGATAAATTCACAAAGGATCTGGGATCGAAGCTGGAAGGCACTAATGTCATGATTAATCTGACTGATCCGGGTTGGTGCAGAACGGATCTCGGTGGACCTCATGCACCGAACGATGTGAAGAGCTGCGTTCCGGGAATTGCAGTTGGTGCATTTGTAGATGATAAGAAGAGCGGAAGATTTCTTCATGCACAGGCCTTCGCAGGGATGACTCTGGAGGAGGCAGTTAAGAAAGCATACTCCATGGAATAATCGTCAAAGCTATCAGGAAATGAAACAAAGGGCTCAAACATACCTTTGAACGAGGTGTCATACCATTCAAGGGTTCGTCTGAGCTCTTGTCATATGGATTTCGTCATTATTCCATTGGAATCTTCAGAAGTTGGCCAATGTAGATGGTATCGGTGGTTAAGCGGCTTAGTTTTTTTATTTCTTCATACCGATTGGCAGCACCGAGATAAGTCTGACTGATCTTGCTTAAGGTGTCACCCTTCTTAACCTTATAAATCATATATTTTCTGATCAGCAGCTTTTGCCCAACATATATTTCATCCGGATTCTCGAGTTCATTCAATCGGGACAATCTTAGTACCGTGGTATCATATTTGGTGGCCAGTCCGGATAGGGTATCGCCTGCAGCTACCGTATGGTATTGATTACGAACTTCTCCGTCTTTGGGTTTTTCCTTGTCTTTGCAATCACAATAACGAAGAAACGCAGTAGTGATTTCATCGGCACATTCCGCCCAAAAGGTTTCATTTGCCATCAGCTCCTGGGCTTCTCGCTCATTGGTCATAAAGGCTATTTCACATAGGATAGAAGCTTGCGTACTCATGGTTTTGCAGTTGCACATCGCAAATCTGGCATCCATAATACCTCTATTTTTCTGCGGTGTCCCCTTGACCAGTTCCTGCAATACGTATTCGGCAAGACGCCTCGAATCACCCGAGAATTCGCTGTGAATATAGATGGAGACACCGTTTGCCGAGTTGAAGCTGGTTCCGTCCCCATAGGCATTGAAATGAATGGATATGGAATAATCACAACCGGAATTTTTGATTTTCTTCTGTCGTTCGGAAAGTGAGATATCCTTGTCATCACTGGCATTGGCGTCGTTCCAGCCTGATTTTACGACATCAAAGCCTTCCTTCTTTAGCATGGAAAATAATCGGGTGGCAATACCGACCGCTGCGTAATGCTCCTGGTACTGAGCTCCTTTTTTTAGGTCTATTTTACCATCATGATTAATATCAATATTCTTTGTTAATGGCGGTGTTCTCTTGCCGGCTGTTTTACTGCCATGTCCCGCATCAATTGCTATTTTTATTTTTGCCATGGTTTCTTCCTTCTCCTAATAACATTATGGTTATATTATTAATATACCCGACGAAGGTTCAATACGTGACAAAAAACTATCCTATACCACAGAAAATGATATAGGATAAGATACTGATTTTATGTTAAATTAAAAGCCTTCCTTGCGACGTCTGTGACGTAGTGCATGACGTTTCTTGCCGGACTCCCATTCCGCCCGTTCGGTCTCTGTCTCAAGTATGAGCTTCGGAACCTCAGTGGGGTGACCTTTCTCATCCAAAGCGACCAGCACAAGGTAAGCACGGTTCACTACCTTACGAATTCCCTTTAGATCCTCAACGTAGGTGTCAACTCGAACCTCCATGGAGGTGTTACCCACATAGGTAATATGTCCGATTAAGACCAGGGTATTATTGATAAAGGCACCGGCTTTGAATTGCAGATTATCGATGGCAGCAGTGGTGACATTACGACCGCAATGACGTCTGGCGACTACCGCTGCAACAACATCAATCCATTCGACTAATTGTCCGCCGAACAACCGGTCGGAACCGTTTATGTGGGAGGGCATCAATATTTGAACTTGTTCCGTAATGGAATCTGAGACACGTTTCGGCTCCATAAGATATCCTTTCTTGTGACAAAATAATGTATGAGCAGGTATTGATATCATGTCCATTTTATACCCGAGGAGTAATTTCTGCAATACTTACATTATAGAAAGAGGAAGTATAATCTGAAATAATATAGTCAAAAACTAATAAAACACTTTTCAATGGATAATTTTATGGTATAATAAATGGAGCATTGAAAAATAATTAACAAAATGGAAAGGAATGAAAAATTATGGCATTAGTTACAACGAAAGAAATGTTTCAGAAGGCATATGCCGGCGGATATGCAATTGGTGCTTTTAACGTAAACAATATGGAGATCGTTCAGGGTATTACAGAGGCAGCGAAAGAATTAAATGCACCTGTTATCCTTCAGGTTTCAGCAGGAGCAAGAAAGTATGCAAAGCATGCTTACCTTACAAAATTAGTTGAGGCAGCGTTAATAGATACTGACCTTCCGATTGCACTTCACTTAGATCATGGTGATGACTTCGAAATCTGTAAGTCATGTATCGATGGCGGTTTTACCTCAGTTATGATCGATGGTTCTAAGCATACCTTCGAAGATAATATCAAATTAACAAAGCAGGTTGTAGAGTATGCTCATGCTCATGGCTGTGTTGTTGAAGGCGAATTAGGTAAATTAGCAGGTATTGAGGATGATGTTAATGTTAGTGCAGAGGATGCATCCTACACAAGACCGGAAGAGGTAGAGGAATTTGTTACCCGTACCGGAGTTGACTCCTTAGCAATTGCAATCGGAACAAGCCATGGTGCATTCAAGTTCAAACCGGGTCAGAAACCTCAGCTTCGTTTCGACATTTTAGAAGAAGTAGCAAAGAGACTTCCTAACTTCCCGATCGTATTACATGGCGCTTCCAGCGTATCACAGGAATATGTAGAGCTTATCAAGAAGTATGGCGGTAAGATGGACGATGCAATCGGTATTCCGGAAGATATGTTAAGACAAGCTGCTAAGATGGCAGTATGTAAGATCAATATTGACTCTGACTTAAGACTTGCATTTACTGCAGGTATCAGAGAATATATGGCAAGTAATCCGACTCATTTTGATCCCAGACAGTACCTGACACCTGCAAGAAACAACATCAAGACCATGGTTAAGCATAAAATTGTTAACGTTCTTGGTTGCGATGGTGCTGCATTATAATTTGAGAAGCTTTTCAAGAAATAATGCAATGAATGAAAGCTTGGGATATAATAAGTAAATCGATAATAGTTAAGGCTGTGCAACATTAGTTGCACAGCCTTTCTTATCATAGTTGCTTGTTACCGGCTTCCCATGATATCTGGGAAGCTGGTATTAATCTGCAATGAGTACTACATAGAAAGCGATTAGAACAATGAGAACTGAGAGATTAGATCGTCCTCTTTAATGATCTCCAGCAGTTGGCCCGGATGTAAGGGTTTACTGTATATATAGCCTTGAATAATATCGCAATGTTTTCCGCGCAATACCGCTAATTGGTCTTCACTTTCCACTCCCTCGGCAACCACCTTGATATCAAGACTATGTGCCAATTGAATAATGGACTCAGCAATCTGTGCATCCTTCTCACTGGTGCAGATATTATCAATAAATGATTTGTCAATCTTCAGTGTATCGATCGGCATCTTCGTAAGATAATTCAGTGAGGAATAACCGGTGCCAAAGTCGTCCAGGGATACCTTGACTCCCAACTCCTGAAGATTACTCAATAGCTTTGTAGCATCCATAATGGAGGATACCAGGGTACTCTCGGTAATCTCTAGCTCAAGACACTGAGGTGGTAACTGCGTTTCCTCCAGAATCTCTGACAGCATACTGATAAATCCGGGGCGATTAATCTGTACCGACGATATATTAACAGATACAGGGCGGGGATTATATCCAAGAGTGATTAACTTTTTATTAAAGTTGCAGGCTTCTCGGATTAACCAGGAACTCAATTCTGTGATGAGACCGCTTTCTTCGGCAATCGGTATGAATTCGCTGGGGCTCAGGTGACCAAGCCGTTCGTTATTTATTCGCATTAATGCTTCAAAACCGATTACATTATTCGTCTCCAATTCAATTAATGGTTGATACTGTAGGTAAATATCATTATTTTCAATGGAATTACGGAGGACCTCCAGAATCATGGTGTTTCGATTCAGTTCTTCCTCCATCTTAGCATCGAATAGCGTAAACTTGTTCTTGCCGGTATCCTTTGATTTATACATAGCGATATCCGAATTCTTGATTAATATCTTGGAGGAAAGACCATTCTCAGGATAGATGGAAATACCGATACTCATGGAAACATAAACGATCTCACCATCTAGGTCAAGCGGATTTCGGAAGCACTCTATGATCTCGGAAGCAAATTCCACTGCAGCTTCCTTTGAACTGATATCCTCCTTGAATAAGAGGAATTCATCGCCGCCCGCTCTTGCCAACATACCATTATTACCGATGATGGAGGATAATAGCTGTGCAGTCTTCACAAGTAGTGTATCACCATATTCGTGACCAAGGGTATCATTCACAGTCTTGAAGTTATCCAAATCAACAAAGTAAACAGCATGGATTTTCTCGCTGCTTCCCGAATTGATTAATACGGCATTTGCATAATCTAAGAAAGCAAGCTTATTCGGAAGATTAGTCAAGGTATCATGATATGCCAGAAACTCGATGTGATCGTAATTGGAACGCAACTGTTCTTCGTTCGAGAGGAGCTCCTCATGCATTGATTCCAGATCCTCATAATTTGTCTTGATTATATGCAACATTTTATTGAAGTTCTTAGACAACTCACCCAGCTCGTTGTTCAGCTTAATATTTGATTGAACCGTCAGATCTCCATCGGAAGCTGTACGCATCGCATCTCGAAGTGCAATGATCGGTGTTGATAAGAACCGCGCCAGGTTATTTGCGAATATAATAATAACAAACAAAAGAATTGCGCATATAATGATCAGAACCGTAAGCATGATGGTAGTTACGGACTGAATATCAGAAATATCCTGTTTGACAAGCAATACCCAATTGAGCTCCGGTATAATGCTGTAACCATATACTTGATTGGTATTCTCATAAAAATATTCAAAGGTTCCGTTTGACATGATAGAACCGGTGTTATAGTCATTCACAAGAGAGGATAGTTTTTCTGAGGTAATCTCTGAACCGATCAGAGAGGTATTTGGGTGGTATATAACAGAGCCTGTTTTGTCAAGAAGAATACAGTAACCTGTCTCACCAATCGTGATAGAACTAAGATATTTTTTGAAATAGGATGCATTGATGGTACTGATGATATACCCTTGAATCGCTTGGCTATCCTTATCAATGATCGGCGCGCCGATCTCCACAGAATAGATTACATCTCCGTCTTTTGTCATTGGTCGGATACCATCGACTGCAATGGCGATGGATTTTGTCGCCATCATATAGGTTAAGGAAAGCTCGGACCGGGTAGAACCTCCTATAACAGTGGGATCTGAGCTTGCTATAATTTCGTTGTTGATATTATATAAAGAAATTCGTTCGCAATTATTATATGTACTGCTGCGTTTTTGCAGAAACTCATTTATGGTATCTGCTGAAAATGGACGGTTAATATTACTCATTTGAACTGCGTCCTCCAGCTCCTCTTGAAGTGCTAACAGGGATACCTCGGTACGTTGGGTCCCAAGGATAGCCTCCAATCCCTGCCGACTGGTTTCGGTGAGTCTAAGAATATTATTCGTATTCAATTCTACCAGACGATTCGTAAGTAATCCATGCGCTATTACGGATACCAAAATAACCGGTATCATGGATGATATTATCAATAATATACGTAGGGACTTTTTGATGGACATAGGGAACCTCCGGTAATAATTACACTTCGTACTTAAATATTTCTAAACAATATTAATTCTACCAACTAAGTCAAAATAATGCAATAAATATTATATTTTAAGCCATTTCTTCATAATTTGCAAATAAAATTTGTGCAAAATGCACAATAGAATATTGTCGAATTAATAGAATTCACATTTGTTATCAGAATAAAGGTTAAGCAGCCGATGCATTTCATTAATTATTTATGAAGAAACGATATTTTAGTTGAAAATATAGCCTTTTAAGGGTATACTTGTAATGTTAAAAACGAAGGGAAATATTCTGATACGGTGTTGTTAACAGATGCAGCAGCCGCAGTATATAGAAAGTAGGAGCAACATAAGAATGTATAGATTAATCGAACAGGACGGAAGAGCCAAAAGCGCTGAGTTTCAAACCGTTCATGGTACAATACAGACCCCGGTTTTCATGAATGTTGGAACGGCGGCAGCAATTAAGGGTGCCGTATCAACGATGGATTTGCAAGAAATCGGTACTCAGGTGGAACTATCAAATACCTATCATTTGCACGTAAGACCTGGTGATAAGATTGTAAAGCAAATGGGTGGTCTTCATAAATTCATGGTATGGGACAAGCCTATTCTGACAGATTCCGGTGGATTTCAGGTGTTCTCTCTATCCGGATTGCGAAAGATAAAGGAAGAAGGCGTGTACTTCAGTTCTCATATTGACGGGAAAAAGATATTTATGGGACCGGAGGAAAGTATGCAGATCCAGTCCAATCTTGCTTCAACCATAGCAATGGCTTTTGATGAATGCCCACCGCATCCCGCCACCAGGGAATATATGCAGAACTCCGTTGATCGTACGACCCGTTGGCTGAAACGCTGCAAAGCAGAAATGGATCGTTTGAATGGTCTTGAGGATACTATTAATAAGCATCAAATGCTATTTGGTATCAATCAGGGTGGTACATTTGAAGATATCCGTATCGAGCATGCAAAGCTTATATCAGAGATGGACCTCGATGGTTATGCACTGGGAGGACTGGCAGTAGGAGAGAGTCATGATGAGATGTATCGAATTCTTGACGAGACAGTTCCATATCTGCCTTTGAACAAGCCGGTATATTTGATGGGAGTTGGTACACCTGCGAATATTCTTGAAGCAGTGGATCGCGGAGTCGATTTCTTTGATTGTGTCTATCCTACCAGAAATGGAAGACATGGAAATGCTTATACCAACAATGGAAAGATGAACTTGTTGAATGCGAAGTATGAACTGGATGACCGTCCGATCGAAGAGGGATGTGGATGTCCTGCATGTAAGCATTACAGCCGTTCCTACATCAGACACTTACTGAAAGCGAAGGAAATGCTGGGAATGAGATTGTTGGTACTCCATAATCTATATTTCTATAACCATATGATGGAGGAAATAAGGGAGGCAATCCGAGAAAAACGATATGCCGAATATAAAAAGATGAGATTGGAAGGATTTGTTAGGAGCGAGAATTAAAAGCGAATAACATTGAATTATAGAAAACGAATCAGGAGGAAATATATAATGAATAATTTAATGCTTTTAACAGCTGGTACAGGTTCAACCGGAGGCTCCATGCTTCTATTGATTGTAGAGGTAGGTTTCTTAGGACTTTTACTTTACTTTATGCTGATCCGTCCCCAGAAGAAGCAGCAGAAAAAGATGAACATGATGCTCTCCACAATCGCAGCAGGGGATAGTGTATTAACATCCAGCGGTTTCTACGGAGTAGTAATCGATGTTATGGAGGAAATCGTTATTGTGGAGTTCGGTAATAATAAGAACTGCAGAATACCAATGAAGAAGAGTGCTATTGTAGAGATCGAAAAGCCTAATACCGAGAAATAGGTTTCGATAGAGTGAATAATACTTGAGATATTTTAATTTATATACTATATAAGGCTGTCAGGGCTGTTTAGACCCGGGCAGCCTTTTATACACTCCAGGAGATCAAGTCTTATGGAGTGTTAATATAGTGTTATGTATGCAGAATAGAGTATTATTTATGATAAAGAGAGTGTTATTTATGTTAATAAGCTGTTACTTGTGATAATAAGAGTAGGAATTAAAGGTGAGTGTATGATAAGAAAAGCACGGTATACGGATATTGCAAGAATAGCGGAAATTATTATATTCGCAAAAAGAACGGCATATCGTCCGATATTTCAAAATGATCAGGTTTCCTTTAATGAATTAACCGTACTTAATGAGATTGAAGCACTTAAGAAGGAGGACGCGCTGGAACAGATCATCGTATATGATGATACAATCGTAAAAGGTATGATGAAGCTGGGGAGACCTTCTGATAAAGATTATGATAATTCTCAGCAGATATATGAATTATTCGTTGATCCCTTTTTCCAAGGCGCAGGAATAGGTGGGGAGCTGATGAAGCATTGCCTGGGGGAGGCAGAGAATCAGAAGATGACTTCTGTGATCCTGTGGGTATTAGAGAAAAATAATATCGCCAGAAACTTCTATCATAAATACGGCTTTTCCTTTGACGGATGTAAAAAGCTTGAAGAAGGAACCGAGGAATATATACTGCGTTATGAAAAACAATTATAGTATGAGCTAATATGCTCTATTCATGAAAAGACTTCTATTATGTTGAGGATAAAGGTTATGAGAAGTATCAATCGCTGAGGAATAACAGAAGTAAAAGGAAATCAAAGTCATCTATTACTATATATTATTAATACCATTCAAAGAAGTATTTGCTTTGAATAGAGCTTCAAGAGCTTATAAAACGCTATGCTGAATGTCCTTTAAAATAGATTAAGAAGAAAGAATTTGATACTTTTGGAAACAGAAGGTTGCCGGGCTTACGCTGACAGGAGTCAAAACTGTTTTTCGTTATGTTGGATAGATGGCTGAAGCTGTACGTATCAGAATGACACAAGATCCATCTGTGTCGATACTGATGCGTACAGCCAGTCAGCTATCCGGCATCCGAAAAACATTGACCCTGTCAGTTAAGCCGGCAACCTTCCCCTTTGTCGTTAACCTTCCTTTGTCACACCAGCTCGATATGATATTTCTCGAGCCAATAATTGATCTGGAGCAGATAGGCAATCATCTGAGGTCCGGCCATTAACTGTCCATACCAAGGCTTCCCATAATCCGAGGGAGAACGAAGAAAGTCTTTTACCTTATTGATATCAATCAAAGGATGAATCGGTGCATTCGGATCAGAGAGGACATCCAGGAGCCGATTGCCAAGAAGCGTTTCATATTCGGGATGATAAGTCTTAGGGTAAGGGCTTTTTCTCCGGAATAATATTTCATCCGGAACCAGCCCTTTTCCGGCATCCCGTAATAATCCTTTGACTACTCCGTCCTTTGCTTTCATGGAATAAGGAACATTCCATACATATTCTACAATGCGATGATCTGCGAAAGGAACTCTGGCTTCCAGCCCTGAGTGCATACTACAACGGTCCATGCGATCAAGCAAAGTCACCATAAACCACTTAAGATTAAGGTAGGCAATCTCTCTTCTTCGGGCTTCCAAGGGTGCCTCACCTTCCAAACGGGGAACCTCAGAGAGTGTCTTCTCATATGCAGCCCTCACATACCCATCGAGATCTAGGGAGGAGAGAAGGTCTTGCGATAGGAGAAGCTTTCGGGCATCCATATTGCCGGACCAGGGAAAGGTATCCAACTGCATTAATTCCGGTCGGTTTATCCATGGATAACCACCAAATATCTCATCAGCACATTCTCCGGTAAGTGTAACCTTGGTCTCTGAAGCTACCCGACGACTAAAGTAGAGAAGCGAGGATTCTACATCCGCCATATTAGGCAGATCTCTTGCATCCACGGCTGGATATAATTGATCCGCCAGGTCCAAATTATCGCATTCCAGATAGGTGTGACTGCTGCCTACATGATCGATCATAATATCGACATAGGGGCGGTCCTGGGAGGGCTGGAAAGAGTTGGCTCTAAAATGTTTGGCATTGTCTTTGAAGTCGAAGGAATAGGTCCGAAGATTTAACCCTTGTTTATTCAGTTCCTTGGCACAGATTGCAGTAACTAAGCTACTATCTATGCCACCGGAGAGGAGAGTACAGATCGGAATATCGGAAATCATTTGTCGCTTCACAGCATCATATAGTAAATAGGAGGTCTTCTCTACGGTGGTCTTATAATCATCCTCATGAGGAGCACTAGAGAGCTTCCAGTAAGGTCTTTCTATAAAACCGCTTTTGTCGAAGGTTATAATATGGCCGGCCAATACCTCCCGAATATCTTTAAAAACACCCTTACCATAGGTCTTGGCGGGACCGAGACCGAATACCTCACACAGTCCTTCTTTGTCTACCTTAGGCTTTACTCCCGGATACTCGAAAAGAGCCTTGATTTCAGAAGAGAAGACAAGCGTCTCATCCTTGACGGTATAGAATAGAGGCTTCACGCCAAAGCGATCTCTTGCAAGGTAGAGAATCTCGTTGTTTTCGTCCCATACCGCGAAGGAGAAGATTCCGTTCAGTTCCTTAACATATTCGCTGCCAAAGGCCATAAAACCGGTCAAAATAACCTCTGTGTCAGTATGTGTTTTGAAGAGGTAACCCATATTGATCAGGTTATCCCGAAGCTCAGCGGTGTTATATAGTTCTCCATTGTAAATGATGGTATACGAGGCACCGGATTTCTGTTTCGTCATTGGTTGATGTCCACGACTGAGATCGATGATGGATAATCGGGTATGAGAAAGGCCTGTTTTAGAGGTTAGATATTCTCCTTCATCGTCCGGACCACGGTGGATCAACCTGTGTCTCATGTTTAATAATGCCTCGTGCCACCTGGCATAATCCTTGGTAAAATCCGCATTTATATTACAGAAACCGGCTATTCCGCACATGCTGCCACCTCATTATTTTTTTAAGTTATATTACCGTCTATTATAGAACTTTGTTAACGTTCCTCCCCTTGGCATTCATTTGTGTCTTGAAAGATATAGGCACAAGCCTGGAGGAGTGACGATCGCTTTTGGCTTTACACTATTTCGGTGCAAGCACGATGGGTTGTAGCTGCCTGCCCGATAATGCTTCTTCCAGAGTCGGAAGCATATAATCAAAATGAGCCACCATGGAGTAGGGCTTACTTTTAAAATTATCCTGACCAAAGGGAACAAAATAAACATTTTTTGCACCCAAGAGCAAACCAATGTTTTTCAAGTTGTTACTAAGAGCATCATTTGTTGCAATCGCAATCACAACCGGCTTATTATTACGCAGCTGGCTTTTCGCTGCCATAAGCACCGGAGAGTCGGTAATTGCGTTCGCTAATTTAGCTAAGGTGTTACCGGTACAGGGTGCAATGATAACTATATCAAAGAGGTTGTTCGGACCGATCTTCTCAGCATCAACAATTGTTGTAATCGGGTCTTTGCCTGTAATTGTTTTCGCTCTGTTAAGAAAATCGTTTGCTTTCCCAAAGCGGGTGTCGGTTATTTGAGAGCGGTCTGAGAAAATAGTAGTAACATCATTGTTTTCCTGAACCAGTCGTTCGATCTGAGGAAATACGGTATCAAAGGTACAATAGGAGCCGGTTAAGGCTACCCCTACTTTTTTGCCACTTAGAGTCATTTAATCACTTCTTTCTTTAATTAGCGAATGGATTGTTGTCACAAGAATATCTGCTGAAGTTTTGGGTGCTACCTTTCCGGGTAGACCAAGACACAATTTTGCATTTAGATGAAGTTTTTCGGCATAAGCAAAATCCAGACCGCCGGGAGCAGAGGCAATGTCAATGATGCAAGCCTGTTTATTGACATAATCCAAGCAATCGGGGGTCAGAATTAGAGAAGGTATTGTATTGAAGATATAATCACAGGAGGGAAGAATACACTTTATATAAGGAAGAGTTACTGTTGAAAGTCCCATTGCCTGAGCATAGGCAAGTGCTTCCTCATTACGTGCAGCAACCATTACATGAGCATCCAAGGCCTTTAATTTGGCGGCGAGTACCTTAGCACAACGGCCGTAGCCAAGAACCAAGCATTTGCTGGCATGAAGATTACGGTCACTGGCTGCAATTGCTTCCATTATGGTACCCTCCGCAGTGGCTATCGCATTTAGGATGGTGATGCTCTCATCCTTCATTAAGTCATAATAAAAAATACCTTCCGCTTCGCAGGCTTTCGCAGTGCTGGAAGGAATGACACCACCAAAGAGAAGATGCTCTTTCGATAAATGCTTTTCGACATTTTCTATTGAGAGATCCTCAGCCGGGGTAGTTGCGTAGATGGTTACTTTATCCCTGGACATTGGTATGGGACCAACCAGTATCTTGCAACGAGTGAATAATTCCGGAAGACCAGACAATTCGGTGCAGTTTTCATGAGTAACAGTTGCTATCGTGCGATAAGTAGCTACCGTATACCCCTTAGCGAGAAAGCCGAGGGCCATATATACCTGGCGGTTGTCACCGCCAAAGATTCCGATGTCAAAGATAGGGATCATAATAACCTCCATTAATCCTTCATGCCATATTATATGAGTGCATACGAAAAAGGTGAATGTATAGCAAAATACGACAAAGCATGTCTAATGCTGACGAAGAAGGATAAAATTAAACGAAATTAGACAAAAAATTACACCGATTCAATAAATTAACCTTTATTAATAAAGTTCTTATCTTGACTATTATTCATTTTTGTATTATTATGTTTGTATCATTTATATACTAAGGAAGTGTATGATAATATACTTCCTTTTTATATAGCAAAAAAGGAGGAGAATATATTTATGAAATTTAAGAAATTACTTGCCGTTATGCTTGTTTTAGCTATGACAGTATCTATGTTTACTGCATGCGGCACAAAAGAAGAAGGCGCAAAAACTGATACTCAGGCAGCTGATGATAGAAGCGCTTACCCTGGAACAGCAGAAGCTAATTCCATCACAGTTAATATTGCATCCGAACCGCCGGAAATGTTTTCTGTAACAACAACTGATACTACATCATTCTCAGTTCTTCGTCATGTAATCGAGAACCTCGTTACACTTGATGCGAACGACAAGGTTCAGCCCGGTGTAGCTAAGGAATGGACCGTTAGTGATGATGGTTTAGTTTATACCTTCAAGCTTCGTGACAATATGAAGTGGTCCAATGGTGAACCTGTTACTGCAAAGG
Organism: Bacillota bacterium; assembly: GCA_023421075.1. GTDB lineage: Bacteria > Bacillota > Clostridia > Lachnospirales > Lachnospiraceae > Mobilitalea. Next base: position 79,689 of record JAEZUM010000005.1, on the reverse strand, counting down.
ATTTCGTGTTTGCTTGGACATCTCTTTTAACACCTGAGTTTGCTGCAGATTATGCATACTTTGGTTATATCTTCAAGAATGGTCTTGCTTATAACAGCGGCGAAGTTGGTGCAGATCAGCTTGGTTTCAAGGCTGTTGATGATTACACATTAGAAGTAACTCTTGAGAATCCTACCTCTTATTTCCTTGATACCTTAGCATTTGGTGTATTCGCACCGGTTAATGAGAAGGCATACAATGAGTTTGGTACTGCTTATGGTACAGACGCTGATAAGATGGTTTACAATGGACCCTTCGTTATGACATCCTGGGAACATGAGAACAAGATCGTTCTTACTAAGAACCCTGATTTCTATGGCGCTAAGGATATCGCTCTTGAGAAGATTAACATGGTTATGATCAACGACTCCAATGCAGCTCTGAATGCATTCAAGGCTGGCGAAGTTGACGTTATCGGTGTAAATGGTGACCAGTCTAAGTTAATGAGAGGCGAAAGTTTCCCTGTATATACCTATGATGACGGTGCTTGCTTCTACTTAGAGTTCAACTTAACAGATCCTACACTTGCTAATGCAAATCTTCGTACCGCTATTGCTTATGCTATTGATAAGCAGGCATTCGTTGACAGCATCGTAAAGAATAGCTCTAAAGCAGCTGTTTCCTTTACCGCTCCTGCAATTAACGGTTTAGAGAAGAAGTTCAATGAAGAAGTTGGCGCATTAATCCCTACTCTTGACGTAGCTAAGGCTAAGGAATACCTTGACAAAGCGAAACAGGAGCTTGGAACAGATACAATTAAGATTACTATGATTTGTGATGACGGCGACGTTGCAATCAAGAACGCTGCTTTCGTTCAGGAACAATTAAAGACAAACCTTGGTCTTGAGATCGAAGTTGAGTCCATGCCTTTCAAGAGCAGACTTGAGAGAATGTCCAATAAGGATTTCTCCTTAGTATTTGCTGGTTGGGGCCCTGACTACAACGATCCTATGACATTCCTTGATATGTTCGAGACCGGAAATGGTAACAACCATACCAGCTATACTGATGCTGCATATGATGAGTTACTTGATAAAGTTCGTACAACTTTAGATGCAAAAGCACGTTTCGGTTATTTGATGGATCTTGAGAAGAAGTTGATGACTGATCTTCCGATCGCTCCTATTTACTGGAGATCCAGAGATTACATCCTTAGCGGAAAGATCGCTTCCGGCGTTGTAAGAACTGCATTCCAGGATATGAACTACAGACATGTTAAATTAACAAAATAATAAAATAACTTTGGATCATTTTTACAGATTCGTGTTACGAATTTGACTTGAGGTGGTGCGGGCTGAACTTTAACCCGCACTTCCCTTATGTAAAGAACAAATCCCCAACAATTCCCTAACGAAAAAAGACGAAAAAAAGCACGACATTTGTGTTGAAATATAGTATAATAAGCGGAGTGAGGTTATACAAGCTTGCTTGTAATAACCGATCGTAGCCAAGATCATGAACATGCTTTATGTTCATGATATAATAAAACGAAGTGAGTAACCGCAAGCTTGCTTGTGAGTTACGATCGAAGTAAAGATCATGATCATGAAATGATCATGATATAATAAGCGGAGTGAGGAAATTGCAAGAAAAGCATTTGCATTACAAGCTTGCTTGTAATAACCGATCGTAGCCAAGATCATGAACATGCTTTATGTTCATGATATAATAAAACGAAGTGAGTAACCGCAAGCTTGCTTGTGTGTTACGATCGAAGTAAAGATCATGATCATGAAATGATCATGATATAATAAGCGGAGTGAGCAACCGCAGCAGACTAAGATAGAATTGTCATCCTATATTACTTTTCTAAGAAGAAGGTTTATACCTTCTACTTTATTCATTTAAAAGGGTACTATGATGAGTTGGTTGTGAAAAGCAATATAGGACAACAATTCTTCTAGATCCAATGGGTTTCAGTGTTCCACAAAAATTAAAATTACGAAAAAAGAAAGGAGGATTGCATGTGTTTAAATATATTGTAAAACGATTATTATATGCGTTTTTGACACTATTAGTATTAACGACATTAACATTCTTTATGATGCGTTTGTTACCCGGCGATCCCTTTATTGGTGAAAAAGCTATTCCGGAGACTACTTTAAAAGCATTAAATGAGAAGTATGGTTTAGATCAACCGATGTATGTTCAATTATGGATGTACATGGAAAATGTATTCAAAGGAGACTTAGGTCTTTCTATTCACTATAATCGTCCTGTTAATGATATAATTGCACAAGCATTTCCATATTCATTTGATTTAGGAATCAGAGCACTTCTTTTTGCTACCGTCATGGGTATTTTACTCGGTATCGTAGCGGCTGTTAAAAGGGGTACCAAGTGGGATACCGTAACGATGTTAATTGCGATTATCGGTGTTTCCGTACCTGGATTTATCATTGGTGCATTACTTCAGTATTTCTTGGGTTTAAAGCTGTACCAGGCGACCGGTATTCGCTTTTTCCCGATTACCGGCTGGAGCTCGTTCACCAGTAAGTTGTTACCTGCCTTCGCATTAAGCTTCGGTTCGTTAGCAACCATCTCAAGATTAATGAGAACAAGTATGCTTGATGTACTTGGTCAGGATTATATTAAGACTGCAAAATCCAAGGGGTTATCTCAGAAGAAGATCATCTGGAAGCATGCGGTACGTAATGCGATTATGCCCATTATTACGGTATTAGGTCCAATCGCAGCCGCTGTTCTTACAGGAGCTTTTGTTGTCGAGAATATCTTCTCAATTCCCGGTATGGGTAAGTTTTTCGTTTTAAGTATTCAAACCCAGGATTACACGATGATTTCCGGAACCACATTGTTTTATGGAGCCTTTTTAGTAATTGCAAATCTCATTGTAGATATTGCTTATGGTTTCATTGACCCCCGTGTAAAGATTGCGGATGCAAAGGAGTGATGACATGAGCGAGATAGATAGAAGTCAATTCGAATGGGTCGGAGCGAATGCTACCGAAGCCGAGAAGATAAGCAGACCGAGTACGAATTACTGGAAGGATGCGATGCATCGCCTATCCAAAAATAAAGCAGCTATGGTTTGTTTATTTGTAATTATTGTAATTGGATTATTAAGTGCTTTTGTGCCGGTGCTTTCTCCTTACACCATCAGTGAGCAGCATTTAACACATACCGATGCACCGATGTTTTTCACGGATGCTACCGACGGACATATGCATCTATTCGGTACGGACACGTTGGGTCGTGATATTTTCACCAGAACCTGGTCCGGTGGTCGAGTTTCCTTATTCATTGCTTTTGCCGCAGTATTTATTAACTTTGTAATCGGTGTTATCTACGGTGGTATCTCCGGTTATCTTGGTGGTGCGGTAGATAATGCATTAATGAGAATTATTGAGATTATAAATGGTATTCCATATCTTATCATCGTTGTATTATTGATGATGGTAATTCCTCCCGGCGCAATGACAATGGTTATCGCTTATGCGGCTGTTGGTTGGACGGGTATGGCCCGACTGGTTCGTGGTCAGATTATGAGCTTAAAGCAGCAGGATTATGTTATTGCTGCCAAGGTTATGGGTGCGAGACCTACTAGAATTATTGGTAAGCACTTATTGCCGAATACATTGAGTATTGTTATTGTTGATTTAACATTAGCAATTCCGAGCGCTATCTTTACCGAGGCTTTCTTAAGCTATATCGGCCTTGGTGTTCCGGTACCGATGGCTAGCTGGGGTATCCTTGCAAATGATGGATCCAGAGTGTTCCAGATGTATCCTTCCCAGTTAATAATACCTGCGATCTGCATCAGTTTAACCATGTTGTCCTTCAACCTGTTGGGTGACGGCTTACGTGATGCTTTAGATCCTAAGTTAAGGAGATAATGTGATGAATAGTGTATTACGAGTAGATGATTTACATGTATCCTTCGATACTTATGCCGGTGAAGTAAAGGCAGTTCGCGGTGTCACCTTCGATGTAGCAGAGGGTGAGGTTCTGGCGATCGTAGGAGAGAGTGGTTGCGGTAAGAGCGTAACAGCACAAACGATTATGAAATTGAATCCGATGCCTCCGGCTCGAATTGTAAGAGGAGAGATTCAGTTAGTAGATAAAGATATTGTAAAAGCAACAGAGAAAGAAATGATGTCAATCCGTGGTAAAGATGTCAGTATGATCTTCCAGGATCCAATGACCTGTCTTAATCCTACTATGACAGTTGGTAAGCAGTTAACCGAAGCGATTCGTCATCATCAGAAATTATCCAAAGAGGATGCTCATAATGAAGCGATTCGTCTTCTGAATCTGGTTAAGATTCCGAATCCGGAGCAGAGATCCAAGCAATATCCTCACGAATTCTCCGGTGGTATGAGACAGAGAGTAATGATTGCGATGGCACTTTCCTGTGCGCCTAAGCTTCTGATCGCCGATGAGCCTACGACGGCACTTGACGTTACAATCCAGGCTCAGATTATGGATCTTCTTCAGGAAATCAAGGAGAAGACAAATACAGCGATCATCCTGATCACACATGACCTTGGCGTTGTTGCAAGCATGGCAGATCGTGTAGCTGTTATGTACGCTGGTAAGATTGTTGAGATTGGTACTTCAGAAGACATTTTCTATCGTCCTTCTCATCCATATACAAAAGCATTATTAAGAAGTCTTCCGACGACAGATATGGATCGTAGTGTACGCTTAGTATCCATAGCGGGTACTCCTCCGGATTTATTAAATCCTCCGGTAGGCTGTGGCTTCGCGAGCAGATGTAGAAATTGTATGAAGATCTGTCATGCAGAGCTTCCCCCGCAGTTTGAAGTGGGACAGGACCATCTTTCTGCTTGTTGGTTACAACATGAGGATTGTCCGAGTGCACAAGACGGAGGTGAAGAATAATGAGCAGAAAAACACCTTTAAATTTAACTGATAACAACAAGTTGGTTGAATTACAGCAGGTATCCAAGCACTTTAAGGTATCCGAGGGTATCTTAAAAGCGGTCAATAACGTTAATTTCGATATTTATAAGGGTGAAACCTTAGGTCTTGTAGGGGAATCCGGTTGTGGTAAATCCACACTTGGTAAAGTTCTTATGGGAATATATCCGCCAACCCATGGTAAAATTTTATACCATGGAAAAAAAGATATCGAGATCAAGAAGAGCACCCACTTCGAGTACTCTAAAATGGCTCAGATCATCTTCCAGGATCCCTATTCCTCACTGGATCCCCGTATGACGGTTGGATCTATCGTTGAAGAGGGTATGGTTATCCATAAGATGTATGACAAACAAAAGCGTCAGGAAAGAGTTTACGAACTCTTAGAATTGGTTGGATTGAACCGTGAGCATGCAAATCGTTTCCCTCACGAGTTCTCCGGTGGTCAGCGTCAACGTATCGGTATTGCAAGAGCTCTGTCTATTGAACCCGAATTTATCGTATGTGATGAGCCGATCTCCGCGCTGGACGTATCCATCCAGTCACAGATTATTAACCTTCTCCATGATCTTCAGGAGAAGCTGGGATTAACCTATTTGTTCATCGCGCATGACTTGAATATTGTTAAGTACATCAGTGATCGTATTGCTGTAATGTACTTGGGGAATATCGTAGAGTTGGCAACCAGTGATGAGCTTTATGACAATACACTACATCCGTATTCACAGGCATTACTTTCCGCAGTTCCAATTCCGGATCCGGATAAGGAAGCTCAGAAGAAACGTCAGATTTTAACCGGTGATGTACCCAGTCCGATCAATACTCCTAAGGGATGTCCTTTTGCTGGACGTTGTCCGAAAGCAACCGATATCTGTAGACAGGAGAAGCCTGCTTTAGAGTTGAAGCAGGGCCATTTGGTAGCTTGCCATCATGTAGCGAAATAATAAATCAAAGTATAATATAAAGCGAAAAGGGAGCTGTTTTTTAACAGCTCCCTTTTCGCTTTATATTATATGCTAATCAGAGCCGTTTATGCTACTTTTTTAAACACCATGAATGTCATATAAAGACTAAGAGGTATGGGGACAATTATTCAATTTGGTCGTAAGACCGAGAATGTACAAGAAATAGAATTTATGCTGTATTAATTGAGGACTTGCTGTAGATCATATGTTTCATAAATTCCCAAAACGATGTTGCATTTGAAAAAGTGCTATTATATAATTCTTGTATTGGAAATATATGGGTTTTATACGATGAAAAGTGTAGGGGTGAAGTATGATAAGCAGTAAGAAAAATCTGAGCGATGAGGGAATTGATTCGCACAAGTTAATGCCGCCATTTCTAGTGGTTTGTATCTTTATATTTATCACTTGTTTTGTTTTCCTGGCACGGGCTTTGGCGAATTCGATGAATCAGGAGAACAGTATACCGGTATATTCAACGGATCTAATCAGATTCGAGGAAGATGGAGGGAACCAACAGGACTTGGAGATGAATTTACCTGCTATTCTTAGAATGATTGGTATAAAGGATGATACGAAAGATCATGAGGTCGTGTATCGTATTCTGGCCAATGATTTTAAACATAAAGCTGTAAATATGTCTACCGAAGAATTGCAGCAGGTACATAGTAAAATCATTGATTTGCAGGAAATCATAGGGCAGGAAGCGACAGATGAGTTTAATGATATGTCTTTGGAGGGTAGAAGGCTAATTGTCTATATAACGCAGGAAGTTTTTGAACTATATGGATATCGGGTTACCCTAGGGCTCGATGGTAACATAGAAAAAATATCAGAATTATCAGGTAAGATAGTATATTCTAAAACAAGAGTAACTCACTCGGAGCTGCATATCAAAGGGCTTGTATTCATATTGTCATTCGTCCTATTGGCCTTATTGATCTGTATCCTAATTGCTAAGAAAAAACAATTATTTAAAAAGGATGTGAGATACGATGGGCTTAATAAAAAACGATTTGCCTAAAATAAACTTATTGGTAGTTGATATTTGCTGTATCATAGCTTCCTTCTTATTAACTACCTGGATACGCTTTGGAGTTTTTATTGATCATTTCTATGATATACAGATATACGGGATAGCGTTTATAACAATACTTTCCTTGTATGTAGCAATTTATTATTTATCCAATACATTTCATCGATTTTTTAAGAGAGGATTTGTCGAGGAGCTGTTTGTTGTACTAAAACTGAATTTAATCTTAGCACTTACCATTACTTCTGTAATGTACCTTTTTCAAGAGGGAGCATCCTATTCCAGGTTGTTTTTTGTTAGTTTTTTTGTGCTTAACACGCTGATTACCTATACAGCCAGACAATATTATAAAATATATATACTGGCAGTCTATCGAAAGAGTACTTCAAGCTCAAAGATTATGATTATGACAACCTACAATCAGATTAAAAATATACTGACACGAATGAAAAATGAAAGTGAGTGGGAATATGATATTACTTTTTTGACGATTCTGGATGTTGATATGGTAGGACAGAAAATTGACGGGATAGAAGTTAAAGCAAATATACATAACATGTATGATGTGGCAAAGCTGGAAGTATTGGACGGAGTTTTTATTAATATTCCAAGTGATAGTTTATTGGATATCAATTTAGATGATGTGATTCTTCGTTTCCAAAACATGGGGGTAACAGTTAATCTGAGTATCAATACCTTTGGTCTTAAGATTCATGAGAAGGTAATTCGGGAAATCAGTGGCTATAATGTACTGACCTTTAGTTCAAGACTTTTTGGCGAAGGGCAGATGGTTATAAAACGAATTACGGACTTACTTGGTGGCTTGGTAGGAAGTATGATTACCATCTTACTTATGATATTTATTGCACCTGCAATATTGATTGAATCCCCCGGTCCAATCTTTTTCTCACAGACAAGAATTGGTAGAAATGGAAGACGATTTAAAATATATAAATTCCGATCCATGTATATGGATGCGGAGAAACGTAAGCAGGAGTTGATGGCTTATAATGAAATGAATGGTTTTATGTTTAAGATGAAGAACGATCCCAGGGTTACCAAAGTAGGTAAGTTTTTGAGAAAGACAAGTCTGGACGAATTTCCTCAGTTTTTTAATGTCCTAAAGGGGGATATGAGTCTTGTTGGAACAAGACCACCTACAGAAAATGAATTTATGCAATATGAAAGTCGTCATAAGAGAAGGTTAGCATTGAAAGCAGGTGTCACCGGATTATGGCAGGTAAGCGGAAGAAGTGATATTACAGATTTTGAGGATGTTGTAAAACTAGACCTTGAATACATTGATAAATGGTCAATTGGAATGGATATAAAAATATTGCTCAAAACGTTAGGGGTTGTAATATTCGGTAGAGGTGCTAATTAATAGGTTTTGATGAATAAAAAAATGCCATTAAGGTTAAAATTTAACAATAGAGTGATCATCACCCAGACATAATTTTGCAGACGAAACGGAGACAGAGCGGATGAAGAGAAGCTATTTGATAATTTTTATCTTAATATTACTATTTTCATGGAATGATACGAATCAAGTGATGGCAGCAACAGGTATAACAAAGGCAGAACAGCTGATATTGGATAAAATGAAGGCTGGTGTAGAATTTAACGAAGAGATGAAATATCTGCCTATCTCTTATGCGAATCAAGCGGAAAATGAGTTTATCAGTAATAAGGTCGACATAACAGAGGAACAGGCAGAGCTGATTATTCAAAAAATGGACGAAGCGATACGAATAATGAACGATTCTGGTATGTCGGATATTACTAATATGCAGAATTCTGAGGTACTTTTCTCGCTACTCACCCTGGTCAGTGAAGTCGCCGATGAGGTAAATTATGAGGTTGCTATCGATATAGCAAATCGAAGTGTTAATATAAAAAATCCTGAAGGGGATACCGTTTTTATTGCTAAAAACACGGTCAATCAAACCGGATATAGAGTTTCTTCCATGTCTTGGCTGAGTGGTATACTCTCAATACTGCTGTTGAGTTCTATATCCGTAGTGATTATATTGGTTACAGGAAGAAGAGATAGGTGCCTTTTGAGTAATGCGATTGCCAGAACGTGGGCCTTTGGGAAGAAGCATGAAGAATAAGTTAATCATGGTCATGGCATACATGTATATGCCACTTCTTTTTGCGTTCTTGGGTTGCGGTCTTCTATCTCTCTTATCAGCACCGATGCTTCGGTTGATCAATTCGACTCTGGATATTATATTAGTGGAAGAGACTTCAGATCAAGATTATGAATTAAAAACCATATATAATGCTGATATCCGACTGGATAATATAATGTATCAGGAAGGGCGATATCAGTCCGGTACGGATAAAGCATGTCTCAAGGAGAGCAAGACCGAAAGCACAGATACGGAAAATACAATAAGGATTGAGGATATCCAATTTCCGAAACTCGGTGAGCATTATGGGATGATATCCTGTGATCGAATTCAGTTAGAAGTTCCTGTTTATTGGGGCGATACACAAAAAATATTGTCTGCCGGGGTGGGACATTTTATGGGAAGCTTTCTTCCCGGTTTTAATCGCAGTATTCTGTTATCGGCACATAATAATACCTTCTTTAGACCCTTAGAATTAATTCGGATCGGTGATATTATCGAATTTGCTACAAACTATGGAGAGTTCCAATATGTGATTGATGAGGTATCTGTTATAAAGGAAGAGGACGCAGAGAAAATGCTGGATCATATGCTTGGCCTTAGCGGTGAAAAGTTAATTATGTACACCTGTTATCCCTTTAGCTCCTTTGTGAGTAATAAAGAGAAGCGTTTATTTGTATATGCCAACAAGATATCCGGGCCTGAGGTGGAGAAATATCGATGAGAAGAGTCAGAAGTAAAGACGGTAAAAGTTCGGTGAACAAAGGGACAGGATATAGGAGGGTGCGTCAGCTTCTGTGCATATTATTAAGTTTCCTAATCTCTCTTTTATTTGTAAGCATAGCATTGCTGACTGTACTGAAATGGAGCTTCAGCCTCAATGATATCAACCGCGTCATGGTAACTTGTAATTATTACGATAGCTTATTGCAGGAGATAGAAGGCGATGCCGGAATGATTACGTTGTCTACCGGTTTGCCGATTGAAGTATTAGAAGGGGTATTTCAGATCAATGAGGTTCAGGAGGAAGTTAATCTTCGGTTGCAGAATGCCTATAGCAATCAACAATATCAACCGGATTTGGACATAATAAAAAGCAGATTAAAGGATAAGGTGGAATATTATCTTGAAGAGAAGAGCATCACTCCGGATGATGCGTTGTCACAATCAATCAACGACTATATAAACTCGATAGCGAATGAGTATCAGAACAGTCTGAGGATACCATTACTAGATAGAATGCTTCGATTTATAGCGGATAATCATGTGAACTATTACGCAGCAATATCTGTTTTGCTGTGCTTCGCACTAATTATGATGTTTGCTATCTATAAATTAAGTCCTTTTGTCCAAAGTCTTCTGCTCTATTCCTATAATAGTACTCTTGCTGCGGCATTGATATTAGCTTATATCTCGAAAATATTGATGGCAGACAGATTAGGCGTCGAATTACAAAAAGCACCGAATTCTCTTAACAATCTATTGCTTGATTATATTGAGAAAAATCTCCATAACCTATTCGAAATCAGTGTGGTCTTAACTATTTTGTCGCTGGCGCTGTTGTTAGCACACAGAATCTCCAAATCGGGACGATTCCATTCGGGTTAAGATTTGGAAAACAATATCGCAGATAAAATGCCTAACCACAACACAATACTCAGCCCAAGTCCATTCAGTAGTCCTTTAAAAAATCGAAACTCATCGTTTTGTCTCATATAACCTCCAGAGATTAAATTGCTTCAATATTATTTATGACTAGTATTGACTTCCGGTTACAATTCATTCATAGCAGCGGAGGTCTTCTGGCAGAAATAATCTTTGGGATATGAGGCAATAGTATTATTGTATAATAAAATATCATGGAGTATTAAGAGTAATGCCCTATAAACAATAAAGAAAGATCGGAGGGAAATTCTATGTTTAGAGTGATTCAAACAGAAAAAGCACCTGCAGCAATCGGACCTTATTCCCAAGCCTTAGTGAACGGCAATATGATGTACTCCTCGGGGCAGATCCCAATCAATCCTGAAAACGGACAGGTTGTGGAGGGGGATATAACGGCTCAGACCATTCAGGTCATGAAGAATATATCTGCTATCTTGGATGAAGCCGGAGTAAACTTCGACCATGTGATTAAAACCACCTGTTTCTTGAAGGACATGGGGGATTTTGCAGCCTTCAATGAAGTCTATGGAAAGTACTTTACGGGCAAACCGGCAAGGTCAACGATTGAGGTTGCAAGACTTCCGAAGGATGTACTTTGTGAGGTAGAGGTAGTAGTCTTCCTTGGTCAATCGAGTATTTCGGGGTGATATGACTTTGACAAATAATTCGACTTTTATATTGACAATCCTGAAATAGTAATATATAGTAATACAAAAGCAGCGAGGCGTGTCCTCGCTGCTTTTGTATTATCGCGATATGAGGAGGAGATCACTATGTGGAGCACAAATAAGAAGAATGGTATGATTGTACAGGAAGCAGCAGGTATCATGGATTGTACTCATCAATTGGTCAAAGGATATTTGGATCATTCCATTGCTGCAGAGGATTATGTACTGCTGAAGGAGCTGGCGGAGGATATTAATCAGATAAGCCAATCCTTTCATGACTACATAGGAGAAATCTCTCATATTCTGTCTCATCTGTCTGCCGGCAATATGACGGTAAGCTTTTCGAAGGAGATTCAATATCAGGGAGATTTTCTTCCGATCCGAAATGCGTTACATAAAATCAGGCATACCCTAAGAAGCTCCTTTGAAGAGATTAATCTGTTATCCGATCAGATGGATAAATTAAGCAGTCAGGTGGCCTCCGGGGCATCGTTGATAGCAGATAATTCATCGGAACAGGCGGAGCTGATCAGTGACCTGACTGATACCATCTATCAAATCACCGGTCAGACGGTAACAAATGCCTCCGATGCGAATCTGGCATCCAAGCGTGTTCTTGAGATACAGAGAGAAGCTCAGTATGGCAAGGATTGCATGGATCAGATGCTGATTTCAATCCAGAAGGTTATGTCCTCGTCGCATGACATATCTCATATCATTGACATTATTAACGGGTTAGCCTCACAGACCAAGCTGTTGGCACTTAATGCCTCCATTGAGGCTGCAAGAGCAGGGGAAGCCGGAGCCGGGTTTTCTGTAGTAGCCAATGAAGTCGGTATATTGGCTGAGAAAAGTGCAGAGGCAGTGAAACAGACAACGTTACTAATCAGTAACAGTATATCAACGGCAGAGATCACCGGGGGGATTGCCCAGAAGACGGCGGACAGTCTGAATGTAATCCAAAGCTCGATCAATGAGGTGACGAAGCTATGTTCCGGAATTGCAGATGCGTCGGATAATCAGGCAGTAGAATTAAAGAATACATCACAGATCATTACAGAGATTACCGGAGTGGTTCAAAGCAATGCAGCCCATGCCCAAGAGAATAGTGTGGTTGCATTCGAAATGTCTCAGGTCGCTAATCGGTTACGCCAGTTAATGCAGCGGTATAAGCTGGAAAAAAAGGCTACCGATACCGTTCAACAGGAGCTTAAGCTGTCTGAGGATAAGTCAATCTCCAACCTTATAGCAACACTGAGTGGTATCACCCGATGGGAGGAAATGGATACCATACTAACAAGCTTTTTAACCGGACACAAAGACTATGAATGTCTTTATATCATTGATGATCAAGGCTACCAGGTAAGCCATACCATCATGAATCCGGAAGTGAATTTAACAGAGGAGGATAATTTTAAGGCAGCAGTACCGGGGGATTATCACGGAGCAAAAGGCTACTATCGCAGAGCCATCAAGTACCCCGGTGAATGGCATACCTCTCATGAATATATCAGTACAGCAACAGGTGGTCTCTGTAAAACCATTTCGTATTCCTATACCGGACCTGCTTCAAGAAATCTGGTACTTTGTATTGATGTTCTGTGTCGTTATTAGTTTATCCGAATGATAGTAAAAATCGATGGGAATTGCTTTTGTAACGGCAATTCCCTTTTTGTGATTCAATACCGCTAGTCATCCAATAAAATATGGACGTGCAATTCAGCTTAAGATGTAAGTGATAAAAGAATAACCATCATTCAGTGGAAAAGTAATAAATTAAGTAAATATTACTGCAGCGGATAGCTTATTACGTTGAAAACCACACAAAATTTGCTATAATGAAAATAGTTTATGAAATCAATATTCATTGGAAGGATATTAACAATGGGAAAGAATATAACAATGAAGGATGTTGCAAAGCAGCTTGGTGTAAGTACGGTAACGGTATCGAAGGCTTTGTCAGACCGAGAAGGTGTAAGCGATTCGGTAAGGGATATGATTAAACAGAAAGCGGAAGAAATGGGCTATCGCTATAACTTCTTAGGGAAGAGTATGAAGGAGGGCATGAACTATAATATCGGCATTCTGATAGCCGAACAATTTATGCATGAGAGTGCCTTCTATGCGAAGATGTATCAAATGATTGTAAAGGATCTTTTGAATTTTGACTTTTTCGGAATACTCGAGGTCGTTTCGGAGGAAGACGAGAGAGAAGGGGTGTTGCCCCATATCCTGCAGAATAATAAGGTGGATGGTCTTATTGTTCTTGGTCAGATGAGGAGGACATATCTGGAGAGAATATCAACAGCCTCTATACCATTTATTTTCCTGGATTTTTCGGATGATTATTTTAAGGTGGATACCATAGTCAGTGACAGCTTTTATGGTGCTTATGAGATCACCAACCATCTGATTAATATCGGACATAAGGAGATTGGCTTTGTGGGTAATATTAATGCTACCTCAAGCATCATGGATCGTTATGTCGGATACTATAAATCGCTAAGACAGAATAAGCTTGAGATCAGGGATGAATGGATTATCAGTGACCGTGATGATCATGGTAAGTTTACCAAGATACTTCTCCCATCGGTAATGCCAACCGCCTTTGTATGCAACTGCGATGAGGTTGCCTACAGCCTTATCCTGCAATTAAAGAAAGCCGGATACCGTATACCGGAGGATATCTCGGTGGTTGGCTTTGATAACTATATTTATGCGACCTTAAGTGATCCGCCGATTACTACGGTTGAGGTTAATGTGGAAGCGATGGCGGAGGCAGCCGTAAATTCAATTATGAAGAGAATTAAACATCCGACAAAGGATTATGGTAGAAAGGTTGTTAGCGGAAGAATTGTGTATCGTGATTCTGTGAAGCCACCACTTAATACTACATCAGATACGATAAGCAAGAAGAAATAAGAATTGACAAATAGAGCTACGTAATTTAGAATAATATTAAGTTAACGATAACTTAAAAGTGAAATGATAGTTCATCACATTGTTATGTCGGATCTTAATAGTATATGGATTGCGAATGAACTCTGGAAAGAGAGAAAATTTATAATGAAAAACATAATATTTTTAGCACCGGTCTTTAAAACGATGATCTGGGGGGGCAATAAGCTGGCAACAGAATTCGGCTATCCGATACCGAATGACAATACGGGAGAGTGCTGGGCAATCAGCGCACATAAAAATGGTGATTGTGAGATTAAGAGCGGAGAATACAGTGGCAGAACCTTAAGCTGGCTTTGGGACCATCATAGAGAACTCTTCGGTAATGCAGAAGGAGAGGTGTTTCCACTACTGATTAAAATCATTGATGCTAAGACTGACTTAAGCATTCAGGTTCATCCGGATGATGCTTATGCAGCGAGTCAAGAAAATGGTGCGCTGGGTAAGACAGAATGCTGGTATATCCTTGATGCAGACGAAGATGCTGAGATTGTAATCGGACACAATGCAAAGGATAAGGAAGAGCTGGCTCAGATGATCCGCGAAAATCGATGGAAGGAGCTCATTCGTCTATGCCCGATTAAAAAAGGTGACTTTTTTCAGATCGAACCGGGAACCGTTCATGCAATTAAGAAAGGGACATTTATTTTAGAAACTCAGCAAAACAGTGATATTACGTATCGACTTTATGATTATGACAGGCTGGATAACGGTAAACCTCGCGAGCTACATATCGACAAGAGTATTGATGTAATCAATTGTCCTTATACCGGGCTGGAAGTAAGAGGAGAGCTGACACAGAATGCAGAATGTGACATCGAGGAGTTAATCAATTGTGATTTTTATGGCGTGAAGCGGATTCGTATGCATGGTGAGCAGGTATTTATACAGGAATTTAAGTTCCTGAATGTCAGCATAATTGGTGGCTCAGGCGAGATAGACGGAGTTGGGATCAGTAAGGGAGATCACTTTATTCTGCCTTACGGTTACGGAAGCTTTCGATTGAAAGGGGAGATGGAATTAATTATCTCACATCAATAGAAACAAAATAACTTAGTTACCTTTGGGAGGCTATGACGATGAGGGTGGATGAAATAAAAGGACATTTATGGAAGGACATAATTCCGTTTTGGAAAGGCTTAAAGGATGATGAGTTCGGCGGATTCTATGGGGAGATGGATTTCGATCTGAACTTGCATAAGAAGGCGGATAAGGGCTGTATACTTAACAGCAGAATCCTATGGTTTTTCTCCAATGCCTATATGACGATTGGAGAAGAAGACTGCCTTCGCTATGCCCGGCATGCATATGATTTTTTAGAAAAAGCTTTTTATGACCAAGAAAATGGAGGTGTGTTCTGGTCGGTTACTTACGACGGTAAGCCCTCCGACGAGACAAAGCATACGTATAATCAAGCCTTTGCTGTATATGGACTGGCCTCCTATTACGGTGCCACGGGGGATAAAGAGGCTCTTAAGCTTGCCTATTCCTTGGTTGATAAGATGGAGAACGTCTGCAGAGACGATATCGGATATCTGGAGGCTTTTGACCGTGAATTTATGCCGGTCTCCAATGAGAAATTATCGGAGAACGGGGTTATGGCAACGAGAACGATGAATACGCTGCTGCACGTCCTGGAGGCTTATACGGAGCTATACCGTGTGGATAAGAAGGAAGTTATCGCAGATAAAATGAAGTGGATGCTGGATCTCTTTGCGGATAAGGTTTATAATCCTGCCAAGCAAAGACTGGAGGTATTCTTTGATCATGAGATGAATACCATTCTTGATCTAAACTCTTATGGTCATGATATTGAGGCCTCCTGGCTGGTTGATCGTAGCGTAGAGATACTGGAGGATCCGGAGTACAGTGCTAAAATTACACCAATCACAAAGGCCTTGGCTGCTCATATCCATTCGGTGGCTATGGACGAGAACTCTCTCTATAACGAATGTGAAAAGGGAGTAGTGGATACAAGGAAGGTGTGGTGGGTTCAGGCAGAAGCAATGCTTGGATTTCTAAATGGATATCAGAAGGAGCCCACCAAAAAAGAGTATTTAGATTCGGTAGCGAAAATATGGGATTTTATAAAGACCTATATGATCGATCGCAGGGCTGGATCGGAATGGTTTGATGAGCTATATAAGGACGGAACACCGATCGTGACCAAGGAGATCGTCGGGCCCTGGAAATGCCCTTACCATAACGGAAGAATGTGCTTTGAGGTCATTCATCGAAAAATAGACTTTTAAATATTGGAGGTTAAAGGATGCATCCGAATTACTATGTGGAATTGGATAAATACGAGAGAATAATCTCGAAGAAGAATGAAGTCAGTACGGTTTATACCGGCATGTATGACCGCTATGTGAATCCGGTATTGACCAATGAGCATATCCCCGTGTTCTGGAAATATGATCTTGATGAGAAGACGAATCCCTACTTTATGGAACGCCTCGGAGTAAATGCGGTATTTAATTCCGGTGCAATTGAACTAAATGGCAAGTATTACCTGGTGGCCAGAATTGAAGGGAATGACAGAAAATCCTTCTTTGGTGTTGCAGAAAGTGATAGTCCGGTGGATGGCTTTCGCTTCTGGGATTATCCCGTGGAGCTTCCGGATACCTGTGACTACGAGACCAATGTCTATGATATGAGACTGACGAAGCATGAGGATGGCTATGTCTACGGCGTATTCTGCTCTGAGAGTAAGGATGTAGCGAATCCGGATTTGTCTGCAGCGATAGCGGAAGCGGGCATTGTCAGAACCAAGGATTTAAAGACTTGGGAGAGACTGAATAATCTGAAGACACTGCAATCTCCGCAGCAGAGAAATGTAGTTCTGCATCCGGAGTTTGTCAACGGAAAATACATGTTCTACACCAGACCCATGGACGGTTTTATCGAGACCGGTTCCGGCGGTGGTATCGGTGTGGGCTTCTGTGAGGACATCACCAATGCGGTAATTGATGAGGAGATCATCACCAGTAAGAGAAGGTATCATACCATTACCGAAGCGAAGAATGGTGCCGGTGCGGTTCCGATCAAGACGGATAAGGGCTGGATTCACATTGCTCATGGTGTGCGCAATACGGCAGCAGGATTACGTTATGTTATCTATGTATTCGCTACTGATTTAAAGGATCCGACGAAGGTGATCGCAGAGCCTTCCGGCTTCTATATTGCACCTCTGGGTATCGAACGAATCGGTGATGTATCCAATGTAGTATTCACAAACGGTGCCATTGCAAGAGATAACGGGGATGTTTATATCTATTATGCTTCCTCCGATACCAGACTGCATGTTGCAGCTACTACAGTAGATCGACTTATTGATTATACCTTCCATACTCCTGTTGATCCGCTCCGTTCCGTTGAATGCGTGCAACAGCGTTGTGAATTGATTCGCAGGAACCTGGAACTATTGAAGAAATAGAACCTCATAGATTATAAAACTTAAGGGAGATTCTTATGAGTAAAGTGAAAATGATTACAAATAATTTGCCAAATATACCATGGCAGGATAAGCCTGCAGATTGTGTCGGACCGGTATGGAGATATACTGAGAATCCGATTATTAACCGAAATCCTCTACCCGGAGTTGCCCGTATCTTTAATAGTGCTGTAGTTCCTTTTAACGGAGAGTTTATCGGGGTGTTTCGTGCAGAACAGATGGATGGTATTCCTCATTTGTATTTGGGCTATAGCAAGGATGGAATCCATTGGACCTATGATTTTAACAAAATTCCTTTCGTAAATGAGAAAGGTGAGCCATTTATGCCCAGATATGCTTATGATCCCCGATTAATCAAGGTGGAGGATACCTACTATATTATCTGGTGTACCGACTTCTATGGCGCTGCTCTCGGTATGGCGAAGACTACGGATTTTAAGACCTTTATCAGAATAGAGAATCCGTTCCTTCCCTTCAACCGTAACGGTGTGTTGTTCCCGAGAAAGATCAATGGTAATTTTGTATTATTGTCCAGACCGAGTGACAGCGGACATACTCCTTTTGGTGACGTATTCTTAAGTGAGAGTCCGGATCTCACCTTCTGGGGAAAGCACAGACATGTGATGGCTCGCGGTAGCCAATGGTGGCAGTCCTTAAAGATCGGCGGCGGAGCGGCCCCCATAGAGACTAGTGAAGGATGGCTTATGTTCTATCATGGTGTAACCGGCACCTGCAATGGCTATGTATATAGCATGGGTGCCTGCATCCTGGATATTGATAATCCCTCCATCGTAAAATATCGTTGTAACAACTTTATCTTAACACCGGAGACCTGGTATGAAGAGAGAGGCTTCGTTGCCAATGTGGTATTCCCCTGTGCAGCATTAACCGATGCAGAGACAGGAAGAATTGCCATCTATTATGGTGCTGCCGACAGCTACGTTGGTATGGCGTTCACTACCGTGGATGAAATCATTGATTATGTAAAGGCAAATGATGCCGCTACCAGCGATGATAGGAATTACGGTGTCTTATAAGAATCAGTCGGTTACCACTTCGTAAGGCCAATCAATGATACCGCCAAAATCATAGATTGAGGTATAACCCAGATCACTTAGCTTCTGGGAAGCCAAAGCACTTCTTCTTCCGCTTCGGCAATACACTAAGACGGTAGTATTCTTATCAGTTAATATTTCCTCTGCTTTTGATTCGATTTCAAAGTCCGGAATAAGAATAGCACCCTCAATATGCCCTTCCTGGTACTCCTCTTGGGTTCTAACATCTAAAATAATTAACTTATCGCCGGCATCCATCATCTCTTTCGCCTTCTCGGCATTAATTTTCTCGAGAGTGCTTACTGCTATGGGTGCCGGTGTTTCTTCCTCTTGGTCTGTATCAGCCGCTGTCGTGGTGTTTTTTTGGGTCTCGGGTACGCTGCTCTTGGCGGTGCAGCCGGTCAGCAGGAAGACGGACAGGGTAAGAGTTAGAACAATCATCATATATTTTTTCATAGATAATCTCCTTTACTATTCATCAAGGTGTTGCGCATTTTCATAGATTCTGGCTATTTCCTGTTTTGATATGGCTTTTGATAGCAGAAAAGCGATTATAATAACTCCCGGGATATCGATCAACAGCCTTGTAAGGGCAAATTTCACACCGAGGGAGGATAGCTCAAACAGGAACATCGGGATTTTTGTTGTTGACCATGCACCCAGGAAAATAAGTACATTCATGAACTTAACCCCCTTTTTCATAAATACCGCGGCCACGGGAAAGGCTCCGTAAAGCGGTCCTGCCGCTGCTGATCCGATTAATATGGCGAGAATTACGCCTTTCCAACCGGAACCTTCTCCCATATATTTCATCATGGTTTCTCTTGGAACCCAGACATCAAGCAGGCCAAGAAGGAGGAAGACCGGAGGGATGACTAAGAGCATTTCCCGAAAGGAATTGATCGAGATGCTAAGAGCCTTCAGCCCTAGAGTATTATTTAATAATGTCAATAGAAGTATTCCGAATAATACTACGATAAAGGAACGATAACGCTTAATCCATTTTTTCATTTTGTCACCACCAATCCGATAATAACAGCAACCAGAAAAGAAAACAGGAAGGCTAAGATATTACGAAGTATGGATATCTTTTTTCCGAAGTATTTGAATTCGATCGGAAGAGTCACAACCCCCACCATCATGAGACTGGAAACAAAGGCACCAATCTGCATATATCCGGCTCCGGCTTCCAGTAAAAGGGCAGCGGTAGGGAAGGCAACAAAGGCAGGAATCAGCGTGATTGCACCGATGACGGCGGACAAGATGACTCCTAGGCTACCGGATTCCTTGCCGATAATTTTGGAAATTGTATTGGCGTCCAGTACAGCAAGCATTAATCCGACGAGTAATATAACAACAAGAAATTGCGGGAGGATATTCTCAAAGGCCTTCCAAGCCTTTTTTAATGCCATTTTGGTTTTTTTCTTATCCTTATAGAAGGATAGAGCCAGTAGAATTACAGTTAGTGTATAGAAGATATACGAATCCATCGTAAGTCCCCTTTCTTTTATTCTGATATCTTTATTTGTTTAATATAAAGCATTGACGGAAGAAAAACAATGCGTTTCTATGAAGCAGCCAGCATTAGTCCTAAGAAAGCTCCATAAATGGTAGACCGGAGTGGGCTCTTGGTAATTGGGCAGGAACCGGTCGGACAACCGACAACTTTGTAATACAGAAAACCTATGATAGCTCCGATGACCGTTCCTAATAATAATTTGAGTATGGATGGCATAAGTAGATCCTCCTTTTTTGTGTTAAAGAATGTTTAAAAATGTATTTTTATTTGTTTGAGAAATGTATCTGAAATAATCTGTGACTGATATGAGGCAACTTTAGCATAATTAAACCTGGTTTTCTGTGATGTTATCACTGGTACAGATAAAAGAACGACTTGGTATTCTTGCTTTGTTCTTCGCAGGATAATTACAAATAGAAGCATAATAATGGCTTTCCTTTGATATAGATTATTGAATGATTTATATTAGTAGATAAGGGGAAGCTATGGATGAATTTGAGATGAAGAGAAGAATCTATGGTTATATCAAGGAGATATGCCATTATAGCCAGATGCAGGTATTTGCTACTTCTTATTATCAGAAGAATTACTTTCAGATGCAGATTGATGATGCAACCGGTGCTCTGATCAGTCTTTACATGGATCTGTGGAAAGCACCGGTTCATCAGAGAAGAAGCCACAGCTATCATTATCAGCCGAATAGTATCGAAAGCTATGAGCAGATGCTTCAGCCCGGAGAGAAGGATATGCAGGGAAACCAAACGATGTCGGAACCGGATCCGCAATTACCTCAGCCGGAACCGCAGGATACCTCTTGGGAGCAGCTGCCAGGTACAGAGCAGCCGGTAGAACAGGAGCAACCGGAGGAACAGGAGCAGAGAAGCTTTACCGTAGAAGAGCTGGCGGAATATGACGGTACAGACGGCAAGCCTGCCTATGTAGCGGTAAAAGGTAACGTCTATGACGTCAGTGATGTTGTACGCTGGGCCGGAGGCAGACATTTTGGTTTGCAAGCCGGTAAGGATCTGAGCGGTCCGTTTATGGGGTGTCATCAGGGAATAATGGATCGATTGAACAAGTTACCGAAAGTAGGGATATTAGAAAAGGGGGTGTGAAAACACCCCCCTTTTTCTTATACTGCGTTATGACAGAAAGCAACGATTCTGTCAACCGGAATATCACATACCGAACCGACTGCACGGAATGGACCATCATGGTCTCCTCTTCCGCAGAATCCTCCCGGACCTCTTCCGGGTCCGCCGTCCATTTCACCGCAGATATTCTCTGCAAGCGGATTTGAGGGTGGAAATCCCTGCTCAGTCACAAGACGTACAAAACAAGGATTTACGGTGATAAGAACACCGGTAAAGCCACAACCGGAAGCCCCACCGCTGGTGGTAAATATTGTTACGGTCTCGCCAATAAATTCACACATATGCTCCAGTAATCCATTGCCCCGGAGGCCATTAAAACCAAAATTAGATCTGTTACCATTGAATGACATGTTCATTCCTCCTTAAATTAATAATTTATAATTGAAACTTCAAAATAACGTCTAGTGTATATAGTGAAAGGTGATTGCTTTTGTGTACTAAATTGCATTATGGCAGAAGCTCGCGATCTTATCCACCGGGATGTCAGTAACAGAGCCTACCACGTGACGTTCGTGATGATCAGCATGGCGTGAATCTCCTCTGTCACAAATATTTGACTCACCAAACGGATTGGACGGCGGAGTTCCAATGCGATTTACCAGAGTTACATAGCAGGGATTCACAAATAGGAGTACACCTGTGAAGCCACAGCCGGAAGCACCGCCACTGGTAGTAAAGATGGTAACTGTCTGACCAATATAACGACACAGTTCTTCTAATGACATATTTTATTCCTCCTTTTATTAGCTTTTTAGATTCGTCAATCTTCTTCCGAATCTTACTATATCCTATGCTAGAACTGAGAAAATGCGACAGTATAGTTATGAAATTCTAAAAAAATGATATAATGCAACACAATATTTGTGAATGACTTTCATTGACGTATCCAATGACAATACTATAATGTAAGTAAGGAACAACGGACCTGAAAACTGTTTTACAAACCGAAGGGTAGGTAATCGATGGATAAGCGAAGGATATTAATTGTTGATGACGAACAAGGAATTCAGGATATTATTAAGGAATATGTGGCGAATGAAGACTATGAGATTGTAGAGGCAACGGATGGGGTGGAGGCTTTGAATTACTTTCAGGCACAGGAGTTTTCTATGGTTATTTTGGATATTATGCTTCCTAAAATGGATGGTTGGACTGTCTGTCGAGAAATTCGGAAGCGATCGGATATTCCGATCATTATGCTGTCCGCCAGGGGAGAGGAATATGATAAACTCTTTGGATTTGAACTGGGAGTTGATGATTATATGGTTAAACCCTTCAGCCCAAAGGAACTACTGGCTAGAATGAAGGCAATCTTTGCCCGAAGCGTTGGAAGAATTCATATGGAGTCGAGCGGGAATCGTCTGAAGATTGAGAACTTTGAGATCGATTTTGATGCCAGAAATGTAACACTTAATCAACAGCGGATTACTCTGACGCCAAAGGAATATGATCTTCTTAGCTTTTTTGTTAAGAACCAGAATAAGGTATTTTCAAGAGATCAGTTATTAAATTTAGTATGGGGATATGACTTTATCGGAGATGACAGAACGGTGGATACCCATATCAAGATGCTGCGGGAGAGTCTGAAGGATTATCGTAGATGGATTGTTACGGTATGGGGGATTGGTTATAAATTCGAAACAGATAGAAGGGTGGGATAGCTATGAGAAGAATCAGTGCGAAATTATGGTCGGGAATGATGCTTCTGGTTGCTGTTGTACTTATCATACTCTGGCTATTCCAAATTGTTTTTCTTGATCAATTCTATACACGGATCAAGATTTCAGAGCTAATCTCAAAAGGGAATACTATCGTAGAACGATTAGCCACCTCAGAAGATATCAACACTACAGTCCGGGAGGTCGGGTTACAGGAGGAGATGGAGAGTCTTGCTTATCTTCAGCAGCTGAGTCTGGAGGTGGTTGATTCCTCGGGACAGGTATTGTTCCAAGCGGATAACAGCAATAGTATGGCAGGTAGGGGTATGATGAGAAATGTAAACATGGAAGCATATAACATTGCTCTATCCGGAAAAATTGCAAAATTAGAAGCGAAACATCCCCGGTTTGGCAGCAAATACATGCTAATCGGGCTACCGGTATTGAAAGACGGTTTCGTAAAAGGCGCAGTGATCCTAAATGTTCCAATGGCACCGGTTGAAGACACTGCAGCAATCTTAAAGCAGCAATTAATCTGGATTATTATACTTCTAATCGGAGTATCCTTGCTCATAACTTACGTCCTGTCCAGATCCTTTACGAAGCCGATCCTGAAGCTACAAAAGATCGCGGAACGATATTCCGGAGGAGAATTTGATGAGAGGGTAGAACTCCTGAGCCAGGATGAATTAGGAGAGTTGGCGCGGAGTATGAATCGAATGGGTGAAGAGTTGGCGAAAAATGACCGACTTCGAAAGGATCTGGTA
Organism: Bacillota bacterium; assembly: GCA_023421075.1. Taxonomy (GTDB): domain Bacteria; phylum Bacillota; class Clostridia; order Lachnospirales; family Lachnospiraceae; genus Mobilitalea. Next base: position 55,717 of record JAEZUM010000005.1, on the reverse strand, counting down.
GCCAATGTATCCCATGAGCTAAGGACACCATTGAGTCTGATCAGGGGCTATGCAGAGACACTTCGCGATGTTACCGGGGAAAACCCGGAGAAAAGAGAAAAACAATTGGGGGTAATTATTGAAGAATCGATTCGTTTGTCGAAGATCGTTGAGGATATTTTGAGTCTGTCGCAATATCAGGCTGGAGCGGTACGTCTTGATATGAAAGACTTCGCCCTGATGGAGATGCTAGAGGATATATTGAAGCGTTATGAGCTGGGCAGTGTCGATCATAAGATTGAATTTGTACATCCGGAAACCGCTGAGCTCTATGTGAAGGGAGATCGAGGACGACTGGAGCAGGTTCTTTATAACCTGATAAATAATGCGATTAATCACACAGAAGCAGGTGGGAATATCATACTTAAGGTGATTGATCGTCCGGAAACGGTACGTCTGGAAGTTGCAGACGATGGAGAAGGTATCGAGAAGGATGAGCTGCCTTATGTGTTTGAACGCTATTATACGGGAAACAGGGCTGCGAGGAAAAAACATAACGGCTCAGGGCTGGGGCTTGCCATCGTTAAGAGCATTCTGAGTATGCACCATATTCCCTTTGGTGTGGAAAGCAGTATTGGTGTTGGGACAACCTTTTGGTTTGAACTGGCGAAGGATAACTCTCACCGATCTTTCTGACTTCTATCATACTTTCATCACATCTTCTTTCTATAATGAAGTTACCACTTAAGTTAAGGGTGATAGCGCTATCAGGAATGTAAAATGATAATCAAAGAATATTAGGAGATGATGTTATGAAGAAGGGTATGAAAATAATATTGGCGAGCTTAATTGTAACTGTATTCGCATCGGCTGGAGGAATTGCATATGCGAATGCCGGTTATGGTTCTGCCGGTGCATTGGCAGATACGGAATATAACCTGGAGGAGATGCTGATCTATGCTTTCCAGGATGAATATGCAGCGCAGGCAGGCTATGAGGCAGTCATCGAGAAATTCGGTGAACAGGTTCCGTTTACAAACATCGTAAAGTCAGAGGAAAATCATATCAACCGCCTGATACAGCTGTTTACAACCTACGGCTATACACTGCCGGCGCAGGATTCTGTGGTAAGTACTGCAGAGACTCTAGAGGAAATCTATGCATCAGAAATAGCAATGGAAGAGAATAATATCGCAATGTATGAAAAGTTCCTGAAAGAGGAATTGCCGGCGGATGTGAAACAGGTTTTTGAGAGCTTGCAAAGAGCGTCTAGCAGACATTTACAAGCATTTCAAAAGGCACTTGACGGGAACTTAACTTGCGATGGCACCGGAAGAATGAATAAAGGCTCCGGACAAAATGGTGGCTGCACCGGAACCGGAGCGGGAAGAGGAATGGGATTTGGCAGAGGAGCAGGAGCTGGACGAGGACAGAACGGCCGTGGTTCCGGTACTTGCAGCATAATATCATAATTTATGACGAATTGTGATCGGAGCGGTATCCGATGTAAAGTATAACATAATGTTATAATTAAGAAGGACCTTGCTTCAACGTAGGTGAATTGAAACATCCTTACGCTGAGTTGAGGTCCTTTAGGATTCTATGAAGATATTAACCGGAGGGTCCGGTAATAACAGAATTCTGGTATTTGAGGTCTCGTCATAATCCATATGAATCAGTTTTTTGATAAGCTCCATGGCTACAACAGCTTTTTGTCGATTGCTGGTTATGATGCGCTTTGTATCGGGAAGCAATAAATCGGTAGCATAATAAGATGATAGAACCAGAATATTACTATTATCGATATATCGTTCCACCTGCATTCCAAGCAGATCACCGATCACGATTCCCTTCTGAGATATATGATGGGAGAGGAATTCTTTCAGATTGGTGTCGCTGCGATGAATGAATATATTCTCCGGTCTGAAGTGAGCCATGATTTGGTGCCTTAATCGTTCGCTGATGATTTGGTCCATAACCAGGAAGGGATTCTCGGTTTGAAGCATCTTCTTTCCCTGGGACAAGATGTAATCGTAATCCGGCAGAACCTTATAAAATAGGGACTCCGCAAAATCACAATCCAGGAATACCACCGGAACATAATAATGCTTTGTAATCTTCTTTAAAGCATTTTCGTCCATATCTATGATAAAGGCAGCTTCCAGGGTATGCTTATATTTAATCTGTATCTCATCGAAATCATGAGTTACGGAAAGGATGGTATCATAGCCGGCCTGATGAATTTGCTGCTGTAGTTCTCCGGCCAGATCCATCGCTTGCTGTTTATAATAGGATGAGGCGGTCTCGTTAAAATTAACGATGATTCCAATCAGGTTGCTTTGATTTTTCGCTAAGGATTTTGCAGTTTGATTGGGAACATATCCAAGTCTCTTCGCAGTCTCCAATACCTTGAACCGGGTATCATGGCTTATTTTCTCTTTTTCTGAATGATTCAGCACATAAGAAACTGTTGCGAGAGACAAATTAAGCTCCTTCGCAATATCCTTCATCGTTACCTTCTCACGCTTCATATGTCCTTGCATTCCTTTCCTGTACGGTCTTGTTTCCTCTTATCATAGCATAGTGGATGGTTGATTTTCAATATCAACACTTATTCTTTATTATTATTTAATCAACTTAACTTATTCAAACGAACGGAGTAAAAACATTGCTTCATAAGGAGTATAGCAATCACCTTGCAACTTAAATAAAAATATGTTAAGTGATTTACATGTGAAAAAAGCACAAATTAACACGATATAATCTGATTATATTGTGCATAATAACTTGACATACAGAGCAATCAATGGTAGATTAGAGGTAGATTAAGCGGTTAAGTATTGTAGGAACAGAAGGGAGGACTATTTTGAATATACATGCATTATGCCATATTCCGAAGAGTAATTATGCTTACGCCTACCGATCGGATGTGCTTCATATTCGATTACGGACTGCGAAGGACGATATGAGTAGAGTTAATATTGTCTTTGGACATAAATTCAACTGGGTTGACAGCAAACAAATAAGAGAGATGCAATGGATATGTACGGATGAGTACTATGATTATTATCAGTTTGAACTTTATGAAACGGACTTTCGCATAGGTTATTATTTTGAGTTGACTTGTGGTGAGGAGACCTTGTGTTATACGGAGGCCGGTGTGGTGAAGGAATTCAATGATACTCTAGCGTACTGTTATTTCTTCCAGTACCCCTATCTCAATGAGATTGATGTGCATCAGATGCCTGCATGGACGAGTGATGCTGTATTTTATCAGATCTTTGTGGAGCGTTTCTTTAACGGCGATGAGAAGATATCACCGCCCGATCTGTGTGCATGGGAGGAGGAACCAAAGCCCAGGAGCTTTTTTGGCGGAGACTTAAGGGGAATAATAGATAAATTGGATTACTTGACAGAGCTGGGTATTAACGGTATTTATCTGACTCCGATCTTTGCATCACCCTCGAATCATAAGTACGATATTACGGATTATTTTGAGATAGACCCTCACTTTGGAGATAAGGAAGTTTTTCGTGAATTGGTGGAGAAAACCCATGCCCGGGGAATAAAAATAGTACTGGATGCTGTCTTTAATCATTGTAGTGACAAGTTTCCTCCCTTTGTCGATGTTGTAGAGAAAGGGAGAGCGTCCAAATATTACGACTGGTTTCATCTTCATGAGGACCAGGTGTCTTATGATCCTCTTAATTATGAGACCTTTGGCTTCATCCGGTATATGCCGAAGCTGAATACAGCGAATCCGGAGCTTAAGAAATACTTGTTTGATTGTGTGCGCTACTGGAGTCAGGAATTTAATGTAGATGGATGGCGCCTTGATGTGTCAGACGAGATTGATCATAGATTCTGGAGAGATTTCCGGATGGTTTTAAAGGAAATCAATAAAGAGGCGATCATCATCGGTGAGAACTGGCATAATGCTATGCCGTGGTTGATGGGTGACCAATTCGATAGTGTTATGAATTATCCGGTTACGAAGCTTTGTCTGGATTTCTTTGCTCGTAGGCAAATCGATGCGATATCCTTTGAACAGCAATTGGGGGGTTACCTCATGCGTTATCCCGATCAGGTCAATAAGGCAATGTTAAACCTCCTGGACAGCCATGATACAGAACGGTTTTTATACAGTTGTAACGGGCAGAAGGAATATCTGATGATGGCAGCAGCGTTCTTATTTGCATATCCGGGAATGCCCTGCACCTATTACGGAACCGAGATCGGAATGACAGGTAATTTTGATCCGGGCTGCCGCAGAGGCTTTGATTGGAGAATAGAGAATTGGGACATGGTGCTCTATGAGCATTACAAGAAGCTGATACGAATTCGTAAGGAGGAAGCAGCGCTACAGTTCGGTGACATTCGTTTTGATAGTACGCAAGAACTCTTTGTGATGATGAGAAATTATCAGGAGGATAAGATGATCATTTTGATCAATCTTATGGAGGAAGAACAAGAGTATGAAGTGGAGGATGAGAAGTTATCCTCTGCGATCGAGTTGTTAAGCGGCTGCATTTGGAACATGGAAGCAGATCATCACAAGATCGTGGTTCCCGCCAAACAGGCTATCTATCTGAAGGCAACTATCTCCTGATTTAATCGACAAAAGTATAAACTATAAAAATGATTTAATGATAGGATAAGACGGCATAAGCAGTACGAATGTAGCAAATGCCCGTTTATCCTATTTTTTTTTGATTGTGGTAAAAACGATTTAAATCAATTGATGTAAAATTGGTAACTGGATTCGCAAGTAGAAGGGAGAGATAACCATCCTCTATGGTTTATGGAAATTATTGTCCTTATAATTACGGTTTTAAAGCACTTGCAAGGAGATTGTAAAGAGTTGAAATGAATAGAAAGTATATAAAAATATTATTTTCGGTCTTAAAAACGATAATAATTTGTGTATAATCACATAATATATGTTAAATAAAAACGTTTCTATAGATAAAACAAGTAAAAAGTCCTTTGAGATGAACTAAAATAATCAAAGATGCTCATTATACATGATAATAATTATAAAAATAGATATAAAAAATGGAAATAATCATAAATAAGTGTGTAATATGCATAAAAAAATCAAATAAAAATGAAATAAAAATGTTTTTATTATTGCAGTTTTATAAAAAGCATTATATAATGATGGCGTAAGGATATATTTGCCCGTCTTTGAAGAGGGGATTAGGGCAACGTGAAGACTGTTCTGAATATGAGAAATTCGCGGAGCAGATAGATGCTTCACATATTATTAAAGATGGAGGGTGAAACATGAGGAAACTTAAGGTTTTTGTAGCTGGTCTGCTTCTGATCAGCATGATGACTGCTTTACTCAGTGGTTGCGGCAAGAAGTATGAGGCATTAAGTGAGGAGATTTCCGGAGAAATTGATGTAATGGTTTGGTCCGGGTCCGGTGAGTATATGGAGGATCTTGGTCATCAGGACAAAACAGCAGCAGATTTTAAAGGACAGAACGAGGCAGCGGTATATGCCATCGCGAAGGAATTCAACAAAGTATACCCGAATATTCAGATTAATGTATACGCAAAGGTGGGTGGACCCCACGATAATGAAACACCTTGGGCACAGGAGCTTGAGAATTTCAAGGCAGAGCACGGCAAGTACCCGGATGTATATGCATCCACTGACTTACCCGGCGATGTTGCAAAGGGTATGGTAGCAGACTTATCAGTGTTTAAGGATGATCCGGTTTATAAATCCTTTAACCCGTCAATTATGAGTATGATGAATTACTATGGCTTCCAGGCAGGTTTACCGCAGTTTATCCAGCCTTGGGGTGTATATGTAAATAAAGAACTAGCTGAGACAAATAATATCGATATTCCTCCGGTTGATTGGAACATTGATGAATATACCGTCTTCGCAACTTCGGGCGATAACAAAAACTTCTGGGGTGCAATGGATATTCCGATGAGCTTTATTAACACGGGAACAAAGGATATCAATTACTCTTTGGCAAATTACAGCGGCGAGGGAGACCATATCAACCTGACCTCAGATGCAGTAGCCGACTTATTGGAGTACATTCCTAAGTGGTCAAAATCAAGCATCTGGACACAGAATGATATCGGTGCCGTACCAACAGAGATCATGGATGCAAATGGATGGTGGAGTTATAATTTCTTTATAAATAACAAATGTTTAACCTTAGATGGTGATCCGTGGATGATGGGTGATGCAGCAAATCCGACTGAAGGACACTGGGGAACTGTAAAGAGCAATGATTGGGATATCTATCCGAGACCGAGTACTGATTACCAAGAGAATACCATTGGTATCGTATTGGATCCGATGGCAATACATAACTATGCGATGGATGATGGTGATCCGGCTTGGACGGATGCTGAAAAACAGGCTCTAAAAGTTGCTTATACCTTTGGCTCCTTCTGGGTAGGCAGTACAGAGAGCATGCAGGCCAGAGCAAATCAGAACTTTACGGATAATGGCGTTGAGAAGACCTGCTTAAATGACTCCTTACCGTTAGTGACCGGTGAAGAGTTCAAAAAGCAGATGGAGATCTGGTATTCCACAACAACACATCAGCGTTTTGCTGACAAGGCAAAGATGCCCGGCTTCCAGAAGGTTCTTGAGCTTTGGGAAAAGGGTCAATTCTGGGATATCTCCGATAAGGCTTACCCCTTCTACATCATGGAGGATGGTACAAAGAAGGAAGCTGCATATGAGTGGATCTATATCTATAAGAAGGAAATCACCGGCGCTTTAAGAACCGATGCAAACTGGCTCGATCAGGTAAAGGCAAAGCTGGCTGATTGGAACAAGGTAATCAATGAACGATATGTACTTGCAGATCAGCAGTTAAGAGATGGCTTAAAAGAGTTCTATGGCTTTAGTGACGACAGCTTTAAAGCAAAGAAATAAAGGGAACAAATCACACTAATTATACAGCTGGCTACATATGGAGCTGTTTCAAAACATCTTTCTCTTCTAATTTTTATCACAATCCCGGGAGGCTGTCCTGTGACAGCCACCTGGGGTAATGTGAGTATTTCGGGGAAGCAATATCTCCCGGAGTGAGAGAAGTGTTTTGCGACAGTCCCATTTTTATAAGGGGAGAGAGCATCAATGAAGAAGAGAAGAACCGTGATATCCATTGTGCTTTTATGCATGGTTGCAGTTGCTGTTTTGGCATCTGTATTTATTTTTGGACAAAATCCGGAATATATAACTGAAATAGATGAGAATAAAGTTGAAGCAGCATACAACCTGTTAAAGGATTCCCTGAGAACAGAGACGATGTCCTATACTGATTTTCTGGAGGATGGCACTAAGGAATATGGTCAGGAGACAGTGACCTGTGAACCTGCCGGCGGTGAGACAATAACTGATTATGACAGTCGTGTAGCGGTTCTGGATTATGATGCCGGTACGGACTATATTGTGAATGTAAAAAGGACAGGGCTTTACCATATGGCTCTGGATTACAAGCCCATGGGTAATACCCTGGCGGATTTTAATATTGCAATAACAATAAACGGTACCAGAGCATATGAAGAGATGAAGAATATTGTACTTCCGCTTTATTGGACCGATGAAACGAAGGAATATCCGAAGGACCGATACAAAGACGAAATGGCACCGAACCAGATCAGTAATTCGGATTGGAGGTCACTACCTCTGTATAACAATACCTATGTCAGTGCTGAGCCACTATTGTTTTTACTGAACGAGGGTGAGAATGTTATTCGAATAACCAATATCTCCGGTAATGGCCTGGGAGTCGGGAAACTGTCCGTAGAAGCTCCCTTAGATAACCATCCAAGCTATAGTGAATATCATAGCCTCCATGAGGGGAAACTGGTATCCGGTCTTCTTAAGGTGAATTCAACCGACTATATTCAAAAGAACACGACACAGGCAATCTATACGGCAGAAAATAATCCGGCCCTGACACCTCACAACAGTGAGTATAAGAAATTGAATACGATTACCTGGACCGATGCAGGCTCAGAGATCACCTATGAGCTGAATGCGCCTGAGGACGGGTATTATCATATAGGCTTTCATTACCGAAACGGTAAGGAAGAATTTGATGTATTTCACACAATAAAGATTGATGGTGAAATACCCTTTAAAGAGCTTCGAAATTATGCATTTCCATCGACTCAGAATAACTGGGATAACGAAAGTCTGAGTGACGCCGATGGGAATCCCTACGAGATATATCTGAGTAAGGGTACCCATACCATTACTCTTCGCGCAGAACAGGAACCGATTGTAAAGGCCTGGCATTATGCCAAGGTAATCTGCGAGCATGTATCCCAGTTGGAGCTTGAGATTACTAAGATTACCGGTTCTGCTATGGATAAGAATCGTACCTGGCAGATGACCAGATATCTACCCTTGATACCTGATTATCTGGAGGCATATGGAACCTTAATCGATGCAATTAAGTATATGCTTCAGGATAGTACGCCCAACGGTGTCAATTCTGCCCTGTTATCGGATCTGGATAAAGCGATGCAATTTATTGATGAGATGGCAGAGTATCCGGATGAAATTGCACTATATAAAACAAATCTGACCTCAGGCAGAGATAATTCCGTGCTAAAATCCGTGAGTAATTTTGCCTCCGAGCTGGTAACCCAGGACTTTTCAATTGATATGATCTATCTGTATGGTGAGGACCAGCTTCCAAAGCCGAGAGCCGGAGTGTTCCGTTCCTTGGGAAACAATCTAAGGACACTGTTTAATACCTTTGTATCGGATAAATACCATACGGAAAATGACCCGGAGGTTCTTAACATCTGGGTAAACCGCGCCACCACTCATGTGGATCTGTTGCAGAAGATGGCAGATACGGAGTTCACGCCGGATTCGAAGATCAAAGTAAAAATCTCTATTATGCCCGATGCAAATAAGCTTACCCTGGGTGTTGCAGCAGATGAAATACCGGATGTGGCTCTGGGGCTGGGTTCTCATATACCTTTTGAGCTGGCAAGCAGAGGTGCCTTGTATGATTTGACAAAGTTTGATGATTTTTGGAGCATCCAGAAAAGGTTTGTACCGGGAGGTTCCGTTCCTTATATTTTCAACGAAGGGGTATATGCGATTCCCGAAACCTTGGATTTTAATGCACTCATATACCGAACAGATATCTTTGACAGCATCGGTCTGACAGCACCGGATACCTGGGATGATGTTACGACAATTCTACCGACCCTGCAACGCTTCGGCATGAATTTCTACCATAATATATCCTCCGGTGTAGGTTATAAATGGTATCATCAGACTGCACCGTTAATCTTCCAGAATAACGGAAAGCTATTTACTGAGGATGGATTACGAACGGCGATCGATCAGCCGGATGCAGTAAAAGGAATTCAGTCCTTGGGTGATTTGTTTATTGCCTACTCGCTGCAGAAGGAGGTTATTTCCTTTTTTAACTCCTTCCGATACGCAACCTTACCGGTTGGTATTGTCAGCTTAAACGACTACATATTGATTAAGAATGGGGCTCCCGAGCTGGATGGAAAATGGGCATTATCGGCCTACCCCGGTACGAAGCAGGAGGATGGTTCTGTCTCCAGGTGGTATATCGCCAACGGAACCGGTGGAGTCATCTTCAAGGATAGTGATAAGATTCAGGATGCATGGACCTTCCTGAAATGGTGGACGGAGTATGAGACTCAGATCAATTATACCTATACCTTACGTTCTACCTATGGGAAAACCTTTGTATGGATGTCTTCGAATGTAGAGGCGGTTGAGGACTCACCCTTTGATCAGGAGGATAAGCAGATTATTCTGGAGCAGATTAAATGGCTTCGTGATGTACCAAGAAGTCCGGGTCAATATATGCTGGAGCGTTCTATCTCAGATATCTGGAATTCCATGGTGAACGACGGGGTATCTGCTCAGGTAGCCATTGATGAAAAGGTAATTGATATTAATCGTGAAATCAAGAAGAAGATGAAAGAGCTTGGATACTATGATGATGCAGGCAATCTACGAAAATCATATATACTAAGAGATGTAGACTGGATTATATCACAGACAGAAAAAGCAGAGCAGGAGGTTGAATAATGGAACAGCTGCAATCAATTCCTGAAAAAAGGGACCTGGTGAAGAAGGGTATGAAGAAAGATGGTATGCGGACATTTCTGCTACTGTTTCCCTATGGGTTGTTGTTCCTTACCTTCATTGCAATTCCGATCATAGTAGCAATCGGTCTGTCCTTCACCTATTTTGATGTAATAAACCCGCCTGAATTTGCAGGTTTAACCAATTATATTGTTTTAATAACTCAGGACGAAGCATTTCTGAAGTTTGTCCTGCCGAATACCATGAAATACGCTATGATCGTAGGTCCGGGAGGCTATGTGCTTTCCTTCCTGCTGGCATGGATGCTGGCGCAGGTACAGCGAATTCCGCGAACCATCCTGTCCTTGGCAATTTATACGCCCTCGATGCTTGGTAATGTTTTCATCGGTGTAATTTGGAAGACGGTGTTCTCCGGTGATCAAAGGGGTATCTTCAATCATATCCTGATGAAGCTCGATGTGATTGAACAACCGATCCAATTTTTGCTATCTCCGGATTACCTGATGAATATCATGATATTTGTTTCCCTATGGTCTTCTATGGGTATCGGCTTCCTTGCAATGATCTCGGGTATCCTGAATATCAATGAGGAGTTGTATGAAGCAGCCTATGTGGACGGAATGAGAAACCGTTTCCAGGAGATCATCTACATAACGATTCCCTCCATGAAGCCTCAGATGCTCTTTGGAGCGGTTATGGCTATTGTAAACGCTTTCAATATGGGATGGATCGGTGTTACCTTGTCCGGTATGAACCCGACACCGGGTCTGGCAGGACAGTTGATCACCAACCATATCGATGATTATGGCTTCCTGAGATACGAGATGGGTTATGCGGCAGCAGTATCAGTCGCATTATTATTGATCGTGACAATGTTCTCGAAGGTTGCGCACGGATTATTTGGGGAGAAGGACTAAAAGGCTGTTGTAAACATTTTTGTTAGCTAAGGGGAGAATAACATGTATCCCATAATGCACTGTTTGACGGACGGATTGCTGATTTTGTAAGGCAATAGCAAACATGCATGTTTGATAATTGCTTACAAAACAGTAAGATGTCCGGCAACCTGTGTGTGAGGGATGCGTGTTATTCTTCCTAAGCTAAAATGATTACAACAGCCTCACAGACCAAATGAAATTAAGGAGGAAGCAATGGCTAATTTTCAAGGATCAAAAATGAACCCGAAGCGTTTCTCGGTGTCTCAGCTTAAATTCTATATCATTTTGATACCATTAAGTATCTTCATGATACTGCCGGTAGTGATGGTCATTAACAATGCGTTCAAGCCTCTCGGAGAGTTGTTTGCATTCCCGCCGACTATATTTGTGAAAAACCCTACCTGGAAGAACTTTCGTGATCTATTTATGCTATCCGGGACCACCGGTGTTCCGATGACCAGATACTTATTTAACTCGGTCATGATTACTCTTATGACCGTGGTTATTAATCTAATTATCACCATCAGCGCAGCCTATGCTTTTTCAAAGAAAAAGTTTCGATGGAAGAATGCAATGTTCGGCTTCAATCAGATGGCGCTTATGTTTGTAGCAACGGCAGTAGCAGTACCCAGATACATCGTTATTGTTCAGTCAGGTCTGATTAATACCTGGCTGGCACATATCCTGCCTTTGATTGCTATGCCGGTAGGATTATTCTTAGTGAAGCAGTTTGTGGATCAGATTCCGAATGCACTCATCGAAGCAGCGATTATGGACGGTGCGAAGGATTTTCGAATTATTCAGAAGGTTATCATCCCTCTGACCCGCCCGGCTCTAGCGACATCAATCGTACTTACCTTCCAATCTGTGTGGAATGCAACAGAGGCATCCAATAATTTTATTACAGACGAGACGATGCGTACCTTGGCCTTCTATCTGGGCTCTCTATCCACGAATAACAATGTGGCGGCACAGGGGATGGCTGCAGCAGCTTCGGTACTATTGTTCCTGCCGAATCTGATCATCTTTATCTTGATGAATACACAGGTTATGAATACCATGGCACATTCCGGAATCAAATAAGGGGGAGACATAAATGAAAAAATTTGTAATAGCAATCTTCATTGGTTGGGCTGTCCTCATGATGATCGGTAATCCGGATAAAAGGGTGTTGGCCTCTCAGGCAACAAGTTATACCTATACCTTTGACCAGAAGGGCTTTTGGACGCGTACCCAGGATGCTTATCTTCCGGACAAAACGATAACGAATCTTGGGCTTATGGCTCCGGATGATATCTATATCGATGATGACAACATGATGTATATCGCTGATTCAGGCAACCGCCGGATTGTGAAATATGCCATTAATACCGATGAGGTTGCAGGTATTCTTGAATATGAGGAGCTGATTGCCCCGAGAGGTGTTTTTGTTACGGATCACGGTGATATTTACGTTGCCGATCCTAGTGCAAAGGCAGTATTCCTGTTTGATAAAAGCTTTGCATTTGTATCAAAATTCACCAGACCGGATACTCCGTCCTTTGCGGATACCCCCTTTGAACCGCTGCGAATCGCAGTGGACAACGGTAGAAATATGTATATTGTAGGTGAGGGTGTTTACAACGGGATCATTCAGTTAGCCTCTACAGGAGATTTCCTTGGCTATTTTACGGTGAATAAAGCAAAGCTTACCCTTGTTCAGGCAATCCAGAATGCAATCTTCACACGCGCTCAGCTGCAGAATTTGGTTGCCAGAGTTCCCACCACCTTCTCCAATGTATTTATCGATAATGATAATATTGTCTATTCCACGACCATGGGTACGAATACAGACGGGCTAAAGAAACATAACACGGCCGGAGGCAATATGTTCAAGGAGCAGGACTGGGTCTCGGATTCCATGACAGATCTTTATGTAGACGATCAGGGAATTATCTATACCAGTGAGCATAGCGGATATATCAATATCTATTCCAACGCAGGCGAATTGATCTTTGATTTTGGCTCCTATGTGTTTGACCTGGATGTATCCGGCTTATATTCTATGCTTCCGACAATCGCAGTGGATCAAAACGGTACCATATGGACCGCAGATGGGGATAAAGGATATCTGCAATCCTTCCGGCCAACCGATTACGCCAGAATGGTATATGGAGCCATGGGGCTTTATGAACAGGGACGTTACGAGGAAGCCTTACTTCAGTGGAGTGAGGTTCTGAAGCTGAACCAGATGTCGGTCCTGGCTCATAATGGTGTCGGTAAGGCATATCTGCATGCGGAACGATATGTGGAAGCGATGGAGCATTTTAAGGTATCCGGAGATCGTAAATTCTATTCCGAAGCTTACTGGGAGGTTAGAAATACCTGGCTGCAGAGTAGGCTGCCAATGATTGCGACAATTATTTTAATCCTTTGGATGTTTTCCTTCGGGATAAAGCATTTTGATAAGAAGAGAAGATTTAAGCAATGGAAGACCAGGATATGGGACCGGATATTAACCGTTCCCGTACTGAAGGATGTGTTATATGCCATCCGGATACCGAGGCATCCGATCGATCTGTACTATCATATTAAGAAGAACCGCCGGGGATCCGTTCCAGGAGCAACCATACTTTATCTGATATTGTTCATCTCCTTTATGGCTTTTCAGACCAGTAAGGGCTTTATCTATCAATATCAGGCTGTCGAGGACATGGATATCAATGCAATCGTAATCGGTTTCTTCGCACTACTCGGTTTATTTATCCTATGCAACTATTTGGTGGCATCCATTAAGGATGGCGATGGCTCCTTTTCACAGGTATATATGATTCCGGCATACGGTAGCATACCTGTGATCACAGCAATGGTATCCACCACATTATTATCCTACATATTAACCTACAATGAGTCCTTCCTTCTGGATATCATCCTATATGTCGGAATATTCTGGACGTTGATCACCATATTCCTTGGTTTCATGACCGTCCATGATTATACGACAAAGGAGACTGTAATCAGTCTGATCATTACCTTTGTCTTCATGATAATTGCAGCCATCCTTACAATAATTATAATTATTATGTGGGATCAGCTCTGGCAATTTATCAAATCCATTGGAAAGGAGGCAGCACGAAATGTTCTCAACTAAGAAAAGACCGGTATTATTTCTGTTATTGGGTGTGATTATGATCGGTGCGGTATCGGTTAGTATCGTGAAGGCAGCCTACTTAACAACGAATCGTGATACGAAGCTGCCACCGGACAAGGTAACCTATGATATAACAACCTTTGATGAATTTGAGAAGATCCATGAGACAGATACCTTAGCATATTATTATCGTGAGGACCGCGATGTTTTTGCGATTAAGGATAAACGCTCGGGTTATACCTGGAAGACAGGTCTGGATATTCCCTTCGGAGCGGACATACAACAAGCGATTTTGGATGCACCGACGAAGGAAGAGGCCGAAAAGCTTGCCATACCACTGGAGGAGGGGATGAATTCCACCTATACGGCAATCTCCAACTCTATCCTAACTGTGGAATATAATGAGGAGGGAACGACGAAGAACATCTCCTCCGCAGCCAAGGACTTAGTGGAATCTCAGCTGGTGACCTTGAATGATAATCCGGCTACCAGAAGACTTGATGTGGATTTTCAGAATATCGAGGTTGAAGTAAAGGTTTATATTACCTTTCTTGAGGATTCCATACAGTATGAGATTAAGAATGAGGACATCACAGGCAAGGGTATTAAGAATGTAATGGCACTCATCATCACCCCGTTCCTCGGTGCCAGTGGTGGCAAGATGAAGTATTACAATTCGGAGACCGAGATGTATGATATCATCAAGGATAAATACAGAATACCCGGTTATATCTTTGTACCAGATGGAAGCGGAAGCTTAATACGATTCAAGGATAACAGCGCTTCCTTTTCCTTATATACCGGAGATGTATACGGTGCGGATCCGGCACAGAATACCTATTATAATTATATGTCCACCGACGCTATTCCTCTGAAGGAACCGGTTATGCCGGTGTTCGGTGTGGCACACGGAGACGGCCAGGCTGGTTTTGTGGCCTATGCGGATCAAGGTGCCGAATACATGCAGATTGTAGTAAGGCCGGAGGAGAATCTGACCGCTTATGACTATGTATATCCGAGATTTGCTTATAATGTGAATTACTACCAGGTATATAACAAAAAGGGCGATGGCTACTTCACCCTGATGGAAGAACCGAACGAATTAAATATCAAAATGACTTATACCTTCTTGGCAGGGGACGGTTCGGATGGTTCCCCTGCAGCAGATTATACCGGTATGGCATCAACCTATCGGAAACATCTTCTGGAGGAGGGGATACTGAAAGAAAAGTCGAAGCCGGAAGCCGAAGATATTCCGATCCGTTTGGATTTCATGATGTCCGATTCCAAGAAGGGCATCGTGGGAATGGATGAGGTTGTTGTTACCACGGCAGAGGATGTCCGTGAGATCTTAAATACCACAATCAAAGAGACCGGCATTACGAACATTAACAGTGGCTTATATGGTTGGCAGCAGGGAGGAGAGACCCTGGCAAGACCGGACTCTGCGAACTTTTTTAGAAGAATTGGAAGCAAGGCGGATTTTAAGGAGTTAATCACAGAATTTGCAGACAAGGGCATAGATATATCCTATGCGAGAGACTATACCACAATTAACAAAGAGATGCTGAACTATCACAATACAGCAGCAAGACATGTGAATTCCTGGTATCTGGAGCTCAATAAGCTATATATACTTCCCGCAAATTCACCGGTTACGATCTTTGGTTATGCAACTCCGGAGAAAAGTGCTGCTTGGTTTAAAAAGCAGTTTGATCGTTATCACACCTACCAGGATTCCATGACGGTCGGAGGAATGTCCAATATTTTGCTCAGTAATTATGACAGCTCAGGAAGGCTCTTGAGTGCGACTGAAGCCATTGAATTATATCAGAACACGTTTGCGAAGGCAAAAGAGGAGTTAAAGCTCAATATGGAATCGCCGAATCTGTATCTGTGGAAATATACGGATCGTTATTTGCAGAGCCCGGTGGGGACCTCCCAGTATGTATTTGAGACAGATGCAGTTCCTTTTCTGCAGATGGTATTGAATGGAACGATGGAGGTATATGCACCTTATTCCAATTTCTCCTTCTATACACAGACAGATATTCTTCGAATGATTGATTATAATTTGTCACCCTCTTTTATTTTAACCAAGGAGCCCTCACATTTCCTGTCCTCCACTCCGTCAGCGGATTTGTATTCCACAGAGTTCGTACAATACAAGGACTTGATCGCACGGGTATATTCCCAGGTTAATGAAACCCTTAGCCAGATATCGGGATATAAATGGATCGGCAGGGGAGTGCCACAAGGCGGTATCATTATCAATAGCTATCAAAAGGGTGAGGCAGTTAAGAAAGTCATCATCAATTATACGCAGGAAGCTTATACTTATGGATCGATCACTGTTGCACCTCTCAGTGCAGAAGTAATTTCCGAAGGGGAGGTACAGGAATGAGCAAGAAGAAGATGACCTCATATCAACATAGACAGAATAAGCAGGGTTATCTGTTTATGATGCCCTGGATTGTGGGCTTTGCAATATTTACAGCAGCTCCGTTCCTTGCTACGATATATTTAAGCTTTACCGAGGTTAGGCAGACGGTTCTGGGCTTTAAGGTGGAATGGATCGGGCTAGATAATTACAGCATGGCTTTCTTTCAAAATGTGGAATTTGTACCGGCGATGTTAGCCTTTCTGGGCATGATAATACCCTATACCTTTGTAATCGTTATCTTATCCTTTATCCTAGCTTATTTATTGAACCGGATCACGTTCCTGCGAGGGCTGCTTCGAACTATTTATTTCCTACCGGTAATCATTATGTCCGGTCCGGTAATGTACCAGCTGCTCGATTCGAACTCCATTAATAACGGAGCTGAGTCGATCAGACAATTTTCGGAGATTTTTATCGTACAGATGATTTATACCTATTCACCTCAGTTTGCAGAGATTTTGGTCGGTATCTTTGAACAACTGTCCATCATTTTGTGGTTTACGGGAATTCCTATTATTTTGTATATCAATGGATTACAGAAGATTAATCCCAGCTTATTTGAAGCGGCACAAATTGACTCTGCGAATTCCTGGCAGATATTGTGGAAGATTATTATTCCGATCATAAAGCCGATTGTTTTGGTTGTTACGATCTTTACCATCGCAAATATCGGAACCTTCTCCATCAATCCTGTTTACGACCTGATCCGAACGGCTACGGAGAATACCAGCGGAGGGCTTGGTATTGCCTCTACCTTTGCCTGGATTTATAGCTCTGTGGTATTAATGATCATCGGAATCGCATTCTTTATCTTTAAAAATAGGGAAAAGGGAAGGAGGCATTACTAGGATGAAGAGAGATTATCTGCATCGATTATTACGGCTTCGTAAGTTTGGAACCGTACTTAAGTTAGGAATATATTTTGTTTTGATCTGTATCAGCTTTATCTATCTGGAACCGATCTTTCGTATGATATCCATGGCCTTCATGTCCTATAAGGATGTCATAGACCCTTCCATCGAATGGCTGCCAAAGAGTCCATCCTTTAATAATATCGTTGTGGCAGGAACCGTTCTGGAGCTTAATAAAACCCTGGTGAATTCCATCTGGTACTCGGCGTTGCTTGCGACCGGTCAGACCATTGTATCAGCAATGACCGGTTTTGCTTTATCCAGGTATCAATTTCGATTTAAGAACCTGTGGATCATTATGATCATATTGGCCTTTATCATACCGATCCCTTTGCTGATGATACCAAGACTAATGCTGTTTATCTCAGCGCAGAATATGATGGGCTTTAATCTAATCGGTACACCCTTGCCACAGCTGGTGATGGCACTCTTTGGTCAGGGGGTCAATTCCACCATATTAATATTGATTTTTTATAACTTTTTTAACCTGATACCATATTCTTTGGATGAGGCAGCGATGATCGACGGGGCAGGACCGATGAAGGTATTTACCCAGATTGCGCTAAGGCTTTCTTCTTCCACAGTATTGGTTATCTTCCTATTCTCCTTTGTCTGGAACTGGAACGAGACCTATGTAACCGGCACCCTGGTGCGCAATAGCATAGAACTGTTGCCTGCAAAGCTGAATATGTTCGATAGTGCCTTTGCATCCTACGCCTCTGCCGGAAGGGGAACCGCGCAGTTTCGTATTAACGAGGCCTATAAGATGTCTGCGACACTAATATCCATTACTCCGTTATTGATTCTGTATGCCTTTGTACAGAAGCGATTTATTCAGGGTATTGAAAATACCGGAATAACCGGTGAATAGAATGAATTATGCGAGCATAATTCATCCTTAAAAGTTTGTACCTGCGTCTTCAAAGTGTGTGAGACACACTTGGTACAAACTAATTCAAAGGGTATGTTTGCCCATTGGAGCAAACTCCTTGTTCTTCCAGGTAGTGGCTCTTAGCATATTTAGAGAAAGTTGGTGAAACCGTGGGGGGTATAAACCGAAATAAATTAAGACACAAAGCAACTGTTGCTCTGTTAGCGGGTACGATGGTAATCACATGCGGACTGCTTAGTGCTTGTCAGACGGAGCAGGATGGCTTCCGCACCGGAACCAAGGTATCAGATGCCTTTGTCGATCCATCCAAAATAAAGGAAGTCGCGCCGGAGGATTTGAAGGCGGTTGGCTTTCGCTATGATTATGAAGCGCTGACCTATGATTTGGTGTGGTCAGATGAATTTGATTATGAAGGGCTTCCGGAAGCGACAAAATGGAATTATGACACCGGTGGCAGCGGCTGGGGGAATCATGAGCTGCAATATTATACCTCGGATCAAAATGCGTTTGTAGAAGATGGAAATCTGATCATCGAGGCTAGAAAAGAAGAAAAAGAAGGAATGAATTACACCTCTGCGAGACTTGTTTCCAGAGATAAGGGTGATTGGTTGTATGGTAAGATTGAGGTAAGAGCAAAGCTTCCGGCGGGACTTGGTACCTGGCCTGCCATCTGGATGCTGCCCACGGATTGGGAATATGGTTCCTGGCCGGCTTCCGGAGAAATTGACATCATGGAGCACGTGGGATATAATCAGAATACAGTGCATGCTTCGATCCATACCCAGTCCTACTATCATAGGATTAATACTCAAAAGACAGCAACCAGGTATGTGGAAGGTGTCAGTGAGGATTTTCATGTGTACAGCATCGAATGGCTGCCGGATAAAATTCTGGCATTCATCGACGGGGAACAATACTTTACCTTTGAGCCAACGAAGCATACAAAGAGCCCAACCTATAAAGAGTGGCCCTTTGATCAGCGAATGCACCTGCTGCTCAACATCGCGGTTGGTGGTGATTGGGGTGGTGCTAAAGGAGTGGATGAAAGTATTTATCCGGTTCGGATGCTGGTAGACTATGTCAGGGTATATCAGAGCAAAGAGATCGGTGAATTGACGCAGTAGAAATACCCGTAGGGGCAAATATAGAAGAAAGTCAGGAGATGGACAAATGGTAACGATCAAGGATGTGGCAAAGGAAGCCGGGGTAGCAATCTCTACGGTATCAAACGTGTTAAATAATGTAGATATCGTGAGCGATGAGAAAAAGCAGAAAGTATTGGCTGCCGTGGAGAAATTAAAGTATGTGCCAAACATGAATGCAAAGTTCTTAAAATCGAATAAAAAGAATACCATTGGTCTCTTCCTTCCAAGCATTCAAGGTGATTTCTATCGCATGCTGATACAGGCGGTGCATCTGCAATGCAGGCTAAAGGGTTATCTTCTGAATATCTATATCAGTAACGAAAATACCAGTGAGGAGATCTACAGTATGATTATCTCTTCCGGTGTGGAAGGTGCTATTGTCCTGAACGAACGGCTTCATAACGAATATGTAGATCGTATTGCTTTAACTAAGATGCCCATTGTTTTCATTGACCGGGAGTATGCAGGGGAGAACATGTCCAGTGTCATCATCAACAATACAGAGGGTGCGATTCTGGCGATGGAATATCTGATTAAGCAGGGACATCGAAGGATAGGATATATTCACGGTATTTACAATTATGATGACGAAGCAAGATATCAGGCATTTGTGGCAACCATGACAAAGTATAATCTACCGATTGATGAGAATATAATGCTTCGCGGCTACTTTGAAGAAGCAGTTGCATACAGTGAGATGCGCGTACTGCTACTCAAGGGAATTGATATTCCGGATGCCTTCTTCTGTGCCAACGACGAAATGGCCTGGGGGTGTATTCGCGCCTTAACCGAGGGTGGTTATAAGATCCCGGAGGATGTATGCGTAATCGGCTTTGATGATATTATTCTATCTTCGTATTATACTCCGGCATTGACGACAATACACAGTCCGGTGACAGAGCTGGGCAATGTCAGTGCGACAGAACTGTTCCGATTGATGGAAACGGAGAATGATCACAAGGGTAGAATTACGAGGCTGGCTCCAAGCCTGGTAGTAAGAGATACTTGCAAGGTAAGAATATAATCGTTTTATCAAGGGTATTACATGTGGGAAAGGTAGCTGCTCTGCAATTCTATCGCTTATTCAGTGCAAAGCCTGACCCGGTGCAACACCCTTACTTATTAATGTCAGAATAAGAGGCATTATGTTGAAAAGGGGAGAATAGATTGAAAAATCTAAGGATTTTTAATCAAGAATCGGAGTCATTTGGCAACATGTTGTAGTATTAGTATTAATAACGGAGGTTATGACAAATGAGCAACTATCAATTACTGGAAGACGTTTATAAAATAAGTGGTTATGACGAGTTACCTGCATTTTCAAGCTTTTTACCGGGCTTGGCAGGGAAAAAGGGAATTCCCCTTTGGGTGTATTATACCAATCGCGGGCAGGGGGTAAACAGCTTTGGTATCCATCATAAGAACAATGCGATTATGGAATTTAATCCGGCCAATACCGCCTATGAAAACACGGCGATTAAGGGCTTTCGCACCTTTATTAAATGTAACGGTAAATTCTTTGAGCCCTTTCGTGAATATGACCCTAAGGCAGAGCGTGATTTTTTCATTCGGAAGAACAGCTTTTGGATTGAGGAGACCAATCATGAGTATGGATTAAAGATTAGGGTGAAATATTTTGTATTACCGAACAACAGCATTGGTGCCCTGGTCAGAAAAGTTGAAATAGAAAATCTGGAGCAAGCTTCGAAGACGATCGAGGTGCTGGACGGACTTGTTAAGATTATCCCTTATGGAATTACCAATGGTCAATATAAAGAAATGTCCAATCTGTTCAAGAGCTGGACAGAGATCAAGAATATCGATGTAAATGCACCCTATTATACCATGCGTGCCTCCAGCGATGACTCTGCAGAGGTTTCCGAAGTAGAAGGCGGTTATTATTATGTTGGTATACAGGATGGTAAGGTAATGCCGGTCATCTATGATGCTGAGGCTATTTTTAGCTTTGATACCTCTCTGGTGCAACCGATTGCATTTCTGAAGAAGTCCTTATCCGAGCTGCTGCTTGGAAAGCAATGCTTTTATAACAAGGTACCCTGTGGTTTTACCCCCATAAGCATGGTATTATCTGCCGGTGAGCGTAAGGAATTCTTCTCCCTGACAGGCTTTGCAGGAACGGTTGGTCAACTGAATAGTAAGCTTTCGGAGTTCTCTTCAAAACATTTCATTCAGAAAAATGAGAGAATGGCAGATGAACTTGTAGATCTGCTAACTGCAGATATTAAGACCAAGTCCGGTTCGCCGGTATTCGATCAATATATGGAACAGAACTATCTTGATAACTTTCTGAGAGGCGGATATCCCTTTGTATTCGGCAATGAGGATAAGAAATCCGTGGTACACCTGTTCAGCCGTAAGCACGGAGACCCGGAGCGTGATTATAACTTCTTCTCGATTGCGGGGGAATACTATTCTCAGGGCAACGGCAACTTCCGTGATGTAAACCAGAACCGAAGAAATGATGTCTTTTTTCATAATGAAATCGGTGATTTTAATATAAAGACCTTCTTTGAACTCATACAAATCGATGGTTATAATCCTCTCGAGGTTCGTCCTTCCACCTTTACTGTTAAAGCAGAATGCTGTGAGGAGGTGGAACAGTTTGTGGTGGAGCATGTGAAGGGGCAGTCAGATCGATTGATTAAGATAATCAAGAAGCCGTTTACTCCGGGTCAGATCTCGAATTGTATCGCAAAATATGATATTGAAATTACCTGTGAGGAAGATGCTCTGCTGGAGAAGCTCCTCTTAGCATGTGATCAGAATATTGAAGCCGGCTTTGGTGAGGGTTACTGGAGTGATCATTGGGATTATAATATGGATTTGGTGGACAGCTACCTCAGTATATTCCCGGAGAAGTGTAAGGAGCTCTTATTTGGCAATCCTACCTATCGCTTTTATGACAGCCCGGCAAGAGTTCTTCCAAGATCCGAGAAATATGTCATCACCAAGAAAAATGAAGTAAGACAATACGGTGCTTTGGTGCATGATGATGAGAAGCTGAATCAGGAGGGTTTTGATAAAAAGGGTACAAACTGGCTTAAGACAAAGCAGGGAAGCTTTGCAGTAACCACGCTGATGGGTAAGATGATATCATTGGCATTAAATAAATTCTCCTCTTTGGATCCTTATGGAATGGGAATTGAAATGGAGGGAGGAAAGCCCGGCTGGAACGACGCGATGAATGGATTGCCCGGCTTGTTTGGCAGCGGTATGTCCGAGACCTTTGAGTTAAAACGCCTGATTTCTTTTATCTGTGATACGGTTACTTTGGAGAAAGAGCTTTTGCTGCCGACGGAAATCTGCAATTTCTTATACGGTGTAGCCGGAACCTTAAGTCTGGCTGAGAAGGAACAATGGAATGACTTCACTTATTGGAATCTGGTATCAACTCTTCGTGAGCAGTATCGTGAGAGGGTTCGTTTTTCTACTGAGGGAACAGACCAGCGTGTGGATACAAAGGAGCTCTTAGCAATATTTAGTGCATTCCTGGCAAAGCTTGATGCCGGTATTGATAAAGCATGTACATACGGTAATGGACTGGTTCCAACCTACTTTACTTATTGTGCTACTGAGTTTGAAGAGGTTAAAGATGAGAACGGTCAGAGGGTGATCAGCGGCTACGGTTTACCGAAGGCCATTGTAAAAGCCTTCCAAGTACTTCCTTTGCCTGCATTTTTGGAGGGTCCTGCAAAGATGCTGCCTACTCTAAAGAACCCTATCGAAGCAAGAGCTTTATATCAAAAAGTAAGAGAGAGCGAGCTATTCGATCGTAAGCTTGGCATGTACAAGACCAGTGTCCCGATCGAACATATCTCCATGGAGAACGGACGAATTCGTGCTTTTACCGCAGGGTGGCTGGAAAGAGAAAGCATTTTCCTTCATATGGAATATAAATACCTATTATCCTTACTCCGTGCCGGTCTGTATGAACAATTCTATCAGGATATTAAGACGGCTATGGTCGCCTTCCGTGATCCTAAGGAATACGGTAGAAGTATTTTGGAGAACTCCTCCTTCTTAGCTTCCGGTATGAATCCCAATAACGAGATTCACGGCAGAGGCTTTGTAGCTCGTCTGACCGGTTCTACGACCGAGGTTATATCGATGTGGCTTTCCATGTTCCTCGGAGATCGGATTTTTACCTATGAGGATGGTAGCTTAACGCTTCACTTTGAACCAAAGCTGGCCGACTGGATGTTTGATGATAAGGGCTGTGCTTCCTTTACGATGTTCTCTAGCTGTAAGGTGACCTATGTAAATCCCGGTCGTAAGGCGACTTATGGAGAGGGAGCAGCAGTTACCAGACGCATTGAGATCGTTGATACAAAGGAAATAATCGAGGGGAATACAATCACCGGCGCAGCGGCAGAGAAGCTTCGCAGCGGGGCAATTCATGAGTTGATTATTTATATGGAATAAACGATATTCATAAATGATTAAGGGATGTATTGACACATTCTAGATTATAAAGGAATATTCAGAGCATTAAATAAAAACGTTTCAAAATTGCCTCTCATGATTTGGCAATAAGAGCAAATCCTTGATGGGATTACCGAAATGGAGAATTGATATGAAGATTATTACAACAACCTATATAGACCGGCAGAAGACGACCACGGTGGAGGAGACGGAGCTGCTTTGCGGAGAAGGCGGAATGCAAAGTGTCATGGTGTATCCGGAGCTTAGGTATCAGACGTTTCTCGGCTTTGGAGGAGCGTTTACGGAGGCCTCCGGTTATGCATTTTCGAAATTAACAGAGGGAAATAAAGATAAGGCTCTCGAGCTTTATTTTGGGGAGCAAGGAAATGGCTATCACCTGATGAGAAGTCATATCGACAGCTGTGATTTTTCCCTAGGGACTTACTGCGCCATGTCCGATCCGGAGGACTTATCGATGGAATCCTTCTCATTACAACGAGAGGAGAAATATATATTTCCTCTGATGCGGGCAGCAGCGGATAAGCATGGCAAGGAATTTGATCTGGTTCTGTCTCCCTGGTCTCCACCTGCTTTTATGAAAACCAACGGTGACAGAACAAAGGGCGGAAAGCTGAAGGAGGAATACCGAAGCTTTTGGGCGGAATATATCTGCCGCTATATTGAAGAATATGAGAAGAAGGGCTTTCGGGTGAATCGACTTACGATACAGAATGAGCCGGCGGCAGTGCAAAGCTGGGATTCCTGCCTCTACAGTGCGGAGGAGGAGAAGGAATTTCTCAGAGACTATCTGTATCCCACGCTTTTGAACAAAGGTCTTGGTCATATCAAGCTGATGATCTGGGATCATAACAAAGAGCGCATGTATGAGCGTGCCAATGCGATTATTGATCCTATCACGGATGCGATGGTGGATGGTGTTGCTTTTCATTGGTACTCCGGAGATCATTTTGATGCAGTCCGACTTACCCATGAGAGGTATCCGAACAAGGAACTGATCTTTAGTGAGGGCTGCGTAGAATATAGTCGTTTTAATGCCGATCAGCTTAAGAATGCCCAGATGTATGCTCATGACATAATCGGTAACCTGAATGCCGGTATGACTGGCTTTATCGATTGGAATATTTTCTTAGATGAGAAGGGCGGACCGAACCATGTGGGTAATTATTGCGATGCACCGGTGATGGTGGATACCGGTACCGGTGACCTGATGGTGAAGCTGTCCTATGATTACATCGGTCATTTCAGTAAGTTTATTAAGCCGGGGGCAGAGCGGATCGGCTTTACCAAATATACGGATCAGCTGGAGATGACCGCCTTTTGTAACGAGGATCAATCCATCGTACTGGTTATGCTGAACAGAGGACTTGTGGAGCTTCCGGTTACGGTTGAACTTGGTGATAGAATCTTTAAAAAGGTGATACCGCCGCAGTCAATTGTAACCGCAATCATATAGTATGAAATATTACATGGGATTTTTAAAGGTGCCAAAATTAATCTTGTTATCCATATGCATGATAGCGATTGGAATTCTAAGTCCATCTAACACAACGGAGGCCAAAGAAATGATGCAGAAACAATTGCCGGAGCGATTCTTAAAGGCAGACGGTAAAGAGCTTAGAAACAATGCGGGAACCGGTGAGCTTGTTACATTACGAGGTACCAATATCGGTGGCTGGCAGGTCATGGAAGCCTGGATGTGCCCGACGAATTCACCGGATCAAAAGACAATGATAAAGGTTCTTACCGAACGGTTTGGTGAGAGGACGGCGCAGGAATTAATAAAGGTTTATGAAGCAGCTTGGTGGCAGAAGAAGGATTTTGATCTTGTAAAGCAGATGAATTTTAACGTGCTTCGATTACCCATCTCCTGTTATAACCTGTTGGATCAGGAGGGAACACTTAGGGAGGATACGCTTCGGACATTGGACTGGTTTGTTGCTGAGTGTGAAGAAAGAAACCTCTATGTGATTCTTGATCTTCATGCAGCTCCCGGTTCTCAGAACGGAAGAGATCATTCCGGAGATAGCAGTGGTTCCATTCTTTTCACCGATGAGAGGTCTCAGGAGCTGACCATTTCCTTATGGGAGCAGCTGGCCGCTCATTATGCCGGTAATGCTACCATAGCCGGTTATGATCTGCTCAATGAGCCGGAGGGTAGTGAGAGCGAGCGTTCACCCTGGGGGATCGTACAGCTTCCGTTTTTCGATCGGCTTTACCGGGCAATCCGTTCGATCGATCCGGATCATGTAATTATCATGAATGCTATATGGGAACCGTATGATATACCTGATCCTTCCGAATACCACTGGGAGAATGTGATGTATGAGTATCACTTCTACGGTTGGGATGGAATGAATGATATCAAGGTACAGAAGGCCTTTACGGATTCCAAGGTAGTGAAAAATAAACAGGCAGGTCATATGGTACCGGTGTTGGTGGGTGAATTCACTCTGTTTGAGAAGTCGGAGAGCTGGGAGTATGCACTGAGGACTTACGAGAAGCATGGCTGGAGCTGGACTACCTGGACCTTTAAGACGGTAAATATGGGAAGCTGGGGGATCTATAACAGTACATTAGCATCCACGCCTAAGGTTGATATCTATAACGACAGTGAGGATGAGATCCGTGATAAATGGAGCAAGGTCTCCACACAGGAGAGCTTTCGGGTGAATGAATCTCTGCATCAGGTGTTAACGAAATGGGCCGGAAGAACTGCAACCGATGCAGCACTGGTGCTAGCCAGGGAACAGGCGTTGACCGAAGCGAATAACGAAATGAACACCGAAGAGCAGACGGAAGAAAAAGGGATAGGAACGTTGCAGGAGAAGCTTGCAGGATTCGAGAAGAGGCTCCCGCTCGCAATACTCGGCATTGTTCTGTTTATTTCGGTACTTGGAAGTATATTGATATATAGTAAGAGAAGGCGTAAACGGGGATAAAGGGTAGGGAGTAGTAAAATACATAATAATTATTTGTTCTGATGATTCAGACTACCAAGAAGGGAGTTTTACAATGAAATTAATTACAACCTGTTATAAAGACAGTAAGAAAGATATTATTGTGAAGGAATATGAAGCAATAATCGATTCCAAAGGAGTGGAGAATAATGTAGTCAATCTCTATCCGGAGGTGGAGTATCAGACGATTCTTGGTTTTGGCGGTGCGGTTACTGAGGCTGCAGGTTATGCTTTCTCCAAGCTGACGAAGGAGAATCAGGCGAAAGCCTTGGAGTTATATTTTGGTGAGGAGGGCAATTGCTATCATTTGATGAGGACCCATATTGACAGCTGTGATTTCTCACTCGGTACCTATGCAGCGATGAACGATCCGGAGGATACGGAGCTAAAATCCTTTACACTGGCCAGAGATGAGGAATATATCCTGCCTTTGCTTCGTTTGGCGACAGAGAAAGCCGGCAAAGCCTTTGACCTTATGCTTAGTCCCTGGTCTCCTCCGGCATTTATGAAGACCAATGGCGACCGTACCCATGGTGGTAAACTAAAGGACGAGTACCGTCAGGCATGGGCAGAATATATCTGCAGATATATTAGGGAATATGAGAAGAAAGGCTTTTCGGTAAACCGACTTACGATACAGAATGAACCTGCTGCAGTCCAGACCTGGGATTCCTGTGTCTATACCGCAGAGGAAGAGAAGGCATTTGTCAGAGATTATCTGTATCCTACATTAATCTCCCAGGGCTTAGGTCATATCAAGCTGAATATCTGGGATCATAACAAGGAGCGTATGTATGAGCGTGCCAGAACAATCCTTGATGACCAAACCATCAGTATGATAGACGGAGTTGCCTTCCACTGGTATTCCGGTGATCATTTTGAAGCGATCACGCTGACACACGAGGCTTTTCCGGACAAAGAGCTTATCTTTACCGAGGGTTGTGTGGAATATAGTCGCTTTACTGCGGATCAGCTTAAGAATGCCCAAATGTATGCCCATGATATTATGGGTAATCTGAACGGTGGAATGACAGGCTTTATTGATTGGAACATCTTCTTAGATGAGAAGGGCGGTCCGAACCATGTTGGTAATTATTGCGATGTGCCTATCATGGTGAACACGCAGACCGGTGAGCTGGATGTGAAGCTCTCCTTTGACTATATCGGACATTTCAGTAAGTATATCAAGCCGGGTGCGAAGAGAATTGGGTTATCGAAATATACCTCGGACCTTGAGGTTACTGCTTTTAAGAATCCGGAGGGTACTCTGGTACTGGTAGCACTGAATCGAACTCAGAATAAGCTGCCGGTAGTCATTCGAATGAATGGAACGCTGATTGAGTTTCAATTGGAGGAGAGTGCCATTGCAACGGCATTGATCTAAAATCCTTGATCGAACGAATTGATCTTATTTTATATTGAGGTGTGATCAGTAACTCTTCAAAGTTCCAACGAATTATGGGTTACAGGTATTCTTGTGACAGTCATCAGAATAGTATATAATTATATTAATAATATTATGGGGGTGCTTGTCATGAATATGAAGGATGCAGTGAGAACCTTGTTCTTTAAGGATGCACAGCAGACGGTTAATCATCAGTTATATACCATCTGGGGTGAGAACCTGGATCCGGAAAGAGTATTGACCGAATATCCAAGACCTCAGCTTAGAAGAGATAACTTTACCATACTAAACGGTTATTGGGACTACAGCATAACGAAGGGGAGTACCAGACCGGAGACCTTTGCTGGAAAGATATTAGTACCCTTTTCCCCGGAGAGTATTCTTTCCGGCGTGAATCGGCAGCTTAAGCCGGGAGAATATCTATGGTATGAAAGAGGTCTAAGCCTTGATGAGATTCCATTTGAGAAGCGGCTAATTCTCCATTTTGGTGCCGTTGATCAGAGCTGTGAGATTTTCCTTAATGGACAAAAGGTAGCGGAGCATCAGGGTGGATACCTTCCGTTTTCCATCGATATCACAGAGGAAGTGAAGGTTGGAGAGAATCGTTTGACCGTTAAGGTAGAGGATGTTTCCGATACCTCTTATCATAGCAGAGGGAAGCAGAAACTTTCCCGTGGCGGAATGTTCTATACGGCACAGAGTGGTATATGGCAAACTGTATGGTATGAATGGGTTCCGGATCGGTATATCACGGGGCTTAAACTGACACCAAGGCTAGAACAGGAAGAGCTGGAGCTGAGTATCTGTATGAACAATACCGTTCATCAGATGGGGCAGGATAGAGACTATAAGATTGTTATTCTGGAAGAGGATAAGGTCTTACAAGAAGTGAGATCAAGCGTCCCGAGTCTTCGGATTAAGCTGGAGAAGGTTATCTTCTGGAGTCCCGAGAAGCCCTTTCTCTATGGTCTCGAGATAACCATTGGAGAAGACACAGTCCAGAGCTATTTTGCGATGCGTAGCGTTGAGCTAAGGAAGGATACAGCAGGGATTACACGTATATTTCTTAATCAGGAGCCGTATTTTCAGAATGGTCTCCTGGATCAGGGCTACTGGCCGGACGGATTATATACAGCTCCACACGACGAGGCAATGATTTTTGATATCGAACAGGCCAAGTCGTTGGGCTTCAATATGCTTCGAAAGCATATCAAAATAGAGCCATTACGATGGTATTATCATTGCGATCGACTGGGAATGTTAGTATGGCAGGATATGGTCAATGGAGGAGCGGAATACAATCAGCTTCTGGTGGGGTATCTGCCGACTATTTTCCCCGGTATAGCAGGACGGTTTAAGGATAAGCATTATAAGCTTTTGGGCAGAGAGGACAGGGAAGGCAGAAGGGAATGGAGCATGGAATGCCGGCAGACCGTTGAGCTTCTGTACAATTGTCCCTCTATCGTAGTTTGGGTTCCCTTTAATGAAGGCTGGGGACAATTTGATGCCAAGGAAGCCTTTGGTTTGATCAGAGAACTGGACAGCACAAGACTCATTGATCATGCCAGTGGCTGGTTTGATCAGGGAATAGGTGATTTTGAAAGTATTCACAATTATTTTCATCCACTTAAGGTTAAACCTAAGAACCGTGCCGTTATCTTCTCGGAGATTGGTGGATATGCCTGCTATATTATGGAGCATTCTTTCTCCTGGAAGGTATATGGGTATAAGATATTTCTCACCAAGGAGGATTTTGATGCGGCTTATCAGCGCCTCTATCGCCTGGAACTTGCAAAGCTATCCAAACAGGGACTTTCTGCGGTAGTATATACGCAGCTGTCCGATGTGGAGGATGAAGTGAACGGTTTGTTAACCTACGACCGGAAGGTATGTAAGGTATCTCCGTTAAAGGATTGGATGAAGATGTGATTTGAGAGGAGAAAAGGAATGGAGCACTTACGAAAGGATTATCGTCTGGTCTGGAGTGACGAGTTTGATTATGAAGGTTCTCCGGATCCCGGTAAATGGAACTATGATCTGGGCAATCATCAATGGGCAAATCGCGAGCTACAGGCTTATACCGATCGTCCTTCCAATGTTTATGTAAAGGATGGTAAATTGTCGATCAAAGCCATAAAGGAGCAGGATGGAGAGCGAAACTATACCTCTACCAGACTGACTACTTATGCCAGACAATCCTGGCAATATGGACTCTTTGAGTTTCGTGTTAAGCTTCCGAAGGGAAGAGGCTCCTGGCCGGCAGTATGGATGCTGTCCGATGCGATAAAGCAAGGAACACCCTGGCCACTCTGCGGAGAGATTGATATCATCGAACATGCGGGAAGAGAACAGGATCAGCTCTTCTTCAGTCTTCATAGTGAGAAGCATAATCATACCAGGAAGGATACTAAGAGGTATACGGTGTTCAAAGAATTCACCGGTGTAAGTGAAGGGTTTCACGATTATCATATGGAATGGACACCGGATTATATGGAGTTTTATGTAGACGGTGTAAGTGCCTGCCGCTTTCATAAAAATGATGATATGGAGGATCAATCGATTACCTCCTGGCCTTTTGATCAACCCTTCTATCTGATCTTCAACATTGCGGTTGGAGGCTCCATGGGGGGAGAAGTAGCGGATGATGAGCTTCCCTTTGTGATGGAGGTTGAACATGTCAGGGTATATCAAAAAGGGTAGTCGTTATCGATCTACTAGAAGGTATGAATGATAATCGATGGACAGATAAATGCAGATGTATAATAAACGGAAGGGGAAAAGTGTATGAAAGGCTATCAATACTTAAATGAAAAAGGGGTTTTTCAGCTTGAGAATCCGGAGCTCACCAGCTATCTTTATTTTCCGATTGCAAATGAAGCCGGCGTAATGAGCAGTGTGACACCGACCTTAGGCGGAGACAGTAAAATGGGGCAGAATACCTTTCTGTTGGCACCGGTCAGCAGTGAGGATCTGCATAACAATAAGTCTTCCCGCAATTTCTGGTGCACCCTGAAGGAGGGGAAGGTCTGGTCAGCTACCGGAAGATCGGCATTACAGGAAGCAAAGCTCTTTACCGAGGAGAAGGAAGAGACCTTACTAGAGGCAGGTGTCATGTGGCATAAGATGACAAGAACCTCGAAGGAGCATCAGATCAGATCGGAGATCATCTCCTTCGTACCTTACACCAATGAATGTGTGGAGTTAATGCTTGTTACCATTACTAACCTTGGGACGAATTCGTGCACTATGTCACCGACTGCTGCGATTCCCCTTTATGGTAGATCTGCCGATAACATCAGGGATCATCGGAATGTAACCTCCATGCTGCACCGGACCCGGACTTCCAAGTACGGTGTAATACTTAATCCGACGCTTACCTTTGATGAACGTGGGCACAGGAAGAACACAGTGTTTTATGGTGTATTTGGCAGTACCGGGGATGGTACGGCTCCGGTTGGATTTTATCCCGTTGTAGAAGAGTTTATCGGTGACGGAGGCTCTTTTGAATGTCCGAAGGCTATTATGACCGGTGTTGCACCGGTAGCAGAAGGATTTGTAAGGAACGGTTATGAAGCCTTAGGAGGCATCGCCTTCCCGGAAGTTACATTAGCTCCGAATACATCAGAATCCTATGTCGTTGTTATGGGTTACGGCACTTCGAAGGAAGAACTGGAAGAGGCAGCTTCAAAATATAGAACCGGCCAGTCTTGTCTGGATAGCCTCGCGGCTACGAAGGAATATTGGGAGGAGAAGATTAATGTTTCCTATCACACCGGAATAAGTGATTTTGATGCTTGGATGCACTGGGTTAATTTCCAGCCCATGCTTCGAAGAATCTATGGCTGTTCCTTCCTTCCTCATCATGATTACGGCAGAGGTGGTCGTGGTTGGAGAGATCTGTGGCAGGATTGCCTTGCTCTTCTGATCATGAATCCTTCCGGAGTCAGGGATATGTTGATCAGTAATTTCGGTGGTATCCGTATGGATGGAACCAATGCTACAATTATTGGATCAAAGCAAGGTGAATTTATTGCGGACAGAAACAACATCACCAGAGTATGGATGGATCACGGAGTATGGCCTTTTCTTACCACCAGACTTTATATAATGCAGAGTGGTGATTTGGATATCTTATTGAAGGAAAATTTTTATTTTAAAGACCCTCAGGCAGTGAGAGGTGAGGAGAAGGATCTGTTATGGAAGCCGGAGGAAGGAAATCACGTTAAGCTAGTGACTGGTCTGGAATATCAGGGAAGTATCCTGGAACATATGCTGATCACTCATCTGGCCGCATTCTATGACGTAGGAGAGCATAACCATATCCGTCTTAGAGGAGCGGATTGGAATGATGCCCTTGATATGGCAAAGGATCGTGGCGAGAGTGTTGCTTTCACCGCACTATTCGGCAGTAACTTGGATATGATGGCAGATTTAATTCTGGCTTTACAAGAGAAGGGTACTACAAAGCTAACCTTCTTCCGAGAGCTGGAGCTGTTATTAACCGACCATATCTCTCTCTATGATAATGTGAGTGAGAAGCAAAAGCTTCTTCGTAAGTATTGCGATAGCTGTAGAAGTACCTTGACAGGGGAACGCTATGAGATTTCCTGTGAAGAGCTGGCACAGAATCTGAAGAACAAAGCGACCTGGATTCGTAATCATATTCGAGACACGGAATGGATTAAGAACAAAGAAGGGTATTCTTGGTATAACGGGTATTATGACAACAACGGAAGAAGAGTGGAGGGTGATTTCTCGTCCGGAGTACGAATGATGCTGACCGGACAGGTATTTGCCATCATGTCCCTGACAGCTAGTGGGGAACAGGTTGAAGAGATCGTAAAAGCAGCGGATGCCTATCTGTATGATGAGAACATCGGTGGGTATAAGCTGAACACGGATTTCATGGAAGTAAAAGAGGACCTCGGACGAATGTTTGGTTTTGCTTACGGACATAAGGAGAACGGAGCTGTATTCTCACATATGGTTGTAATGTATGCCAATGCACTCTATCAGAGAGGCTTTGTTAAGGAAGGATACAAGGCAATCAATTCCTTATATCGTCATTGCAGTAATTTTGAGAGAAGCAGGATCTATCCGGGTATTCCTGAATATATAGGAGATAATGGACGAGGCTTGTATCATTATCTTACCGGTTCAGCAAGCTGGCTGCTATTGACCGTCTTGACCGAGATGTTCGGAGTGAAGGGTGACATGGGTAATCTTTCACTGGAACCTAAGCTTCTGGCAGAGCAGTTTGATGAGAATAACCGGTCAGAGGTGTCGCTGCTCTTCGCCGGTCGCAGTCTTACAGTATGCTATGAGAATCCTCAGAAAAAAGAGTATGGAACATACCGTATCGGCAGAGTGGTTATGAACGAGGTAGAATACGAGACTCAGGCAGGCTCCTGCATCATCGACAGACAGAGTATTGAAGCCCTGGAAGAGAATCAAGAGCATAGAATCTATGTGGAATTAGTATAGAATGGAATAAAATCCGGAAAGGGATCAAGGGATCTGTCTATGAAGAAGGAATATATCGATGTAACCTCCTATCAGGGAGAAGGTTATCTCCCAATGATTGATTTTGAAGCATGGAGGGTGGCAATCTTAAGATATTGTGAGGAATTAGAAGTTCAGAATCTGACAACGATGCAGAAGCATAACGAGACAGATGAGGTGTTTGTTCTATTGGAGGGGAATTGTACCTTATTCACCGGAGGAAAGGGTGATTCGATTGGGGAAATCGATGCAATCGCGATGAAGCCCCTGCAACTTTATAATGTAAAGCAGGCAGTATGGCATACGCATACTCTGGACAAGGCAGCTACGGTTCTGATTGTTGAGAACAGAGATACCTCAGACAGTAATTCGCCAAAGGATATATTGACGAATTCCCATTTGGAGCAGATTAAGAGGTTGTATATGGAGAAAAAAAGTTAAGTTTTGGTCGATTGAATAGGGATAGAAATACAACCCATCAGGAAGGAAAACAAGGAGGAACGTCCTATATTAGGAAGGTTTCTCCTTGCTTTGTTTTTTATAAAAAGGAAAAAGCATTGTCAATGCATCTTGTTTTGTGAATTGGAAAGATAGGATAAATGTCTTATTATAACTCCTTCGAATATATTATAGTAAGGTGTCTAGGGAGCATGACAAATGTGTTGCAGTGATCGGGAACGGATAAGGATTAATACCAGTAGTGAGGCTACAGAAGCAGCCGTAAGATCTCCTAATCCAAATGATATTATATTACCGGTAGGATATCGGATTGAGGTAATGCTCAATGGACTGAATGAGCCAAGCTGTATGACTTTTAGCCAGGAGGGAGAACTATATATTGCAGAATCCGGCTATCAGTCCGGCATTAATCGTATTCTTAGGGTCAGAGACAGTCAGATTGAGGAGATTGCTTCGGGATTTGTCTCTCCGATCAACGGAATCAATTCATTGGATGGAGATATCTATGTGTCCCATAAATGCAATATATCTGTGATTAAACCGGACCGGACCGTGATGACGCTTATCACCGGCTTACCGGGGAATGGGGATTATGGCGGTAGCAATGTAGCCTTCGGGAATGATGGAAAAATGTACTGGGGACAGGGAACGGTCACAAATTCCGGTGTAGTTGGAATAGATAATCAATGGATCAAGCGTTTTCCGAGTTTATGTGATCAGCCCGGGAGTTATATTATTCTAAATGGCCAAAACTTTGATACCTCCAACATATTGGCCAATCCAAATGAAATCGTATCGACGGGAGCCTTCTCCCCCTTTGGAGTGCCAAATCGTGAATACGAGATGAGAAAGGGTGTCATAAAAGCATCAGGAAGTATTCTCAGGTCGAATCTGGACGGATCAGAGATGGAAATTGTAGCATGGGGCTTGCGCTATCCCAGCCATTTGGCATTCAGCAACAATTATCATCTCTTTGCCGCGAACCAGAGCTACGACGATAGGGGGAGCAGGCCGGTGGTCAATGCTCCCGATGAATTTCACCTGATTAAGCAGGATACCTGGTATGGCTGGCCTGATTTTGCCGGAGGGGAACCGATTACCTCGGCAAGATTTCGACCGGAAGGTGGGGTACAACCGGATTTTCTTTTTACGAACCATCCGAACATTCCTCCACGCCCACTTGCCATCTTCCCTCCACATTCCGGACTTATGGGATTCGATTTTAATTACAACCGTAATTTTGGTCCATATGGGGATGTATATATTGCAGAATACGGGGCGGAGGATTTTGCAATTGATGGATATGTTACACCCTTTGCGGCCTTTGGTCACAGGGTCTCAAGGATTGATATGACGACGAGAGGGATTACTACCTTTGCTATGAATAAATCCGGTTTTCCTGCGATTGTAACCAGAGAGGGTGGATTTGAACATCCCATCGATGTACGTTTTGGACCGGATGGTGCATTGTATGTATTGGATTACGGCATTATTTCTCTGGATTACCCCAAGACCTATGTCTCAGCTTCCGGCGTTCTTTGGAGAATAACCAGAGAGGCATAAAAAAGAATAACGATTTGAGTGGGAGTAATAATATGATATCAAGGGATGTTTTATATAGAAATGATAGCGTATCCTGCCAGACAACGGTAAGTCAGGAACGATATCTTAATCCGGCGGATATCTATGTTCCGAAGGGTTATAAGGTGGAAGTTTATTTATCCGGCTTGAATTTTCCGGTCAATATGGTATTTACAGAGTATGGGGAGATATTGATCGCAGAATCCGGTTCCTATTCACAGACACCGAGAATACTACGCTATAGTAATGGAATGCTTCAGGTTATTGCTGAGGGATTCTATGCTCCGATATCCGGTATCAATTATTATAACGGAAGTATTTATGTCTCGCAGAAAGGATATATCACCATAATCAGCCCGGATGGGACCAGGAGGGATATCATATCCGGACTACCGAGTAATGGTGACTATACGAACAATAAAGTCGAATTTGGTCCGGACGGTAAGCTTTATTTCGGGCAGGGAGCCGTGACGAATTCGGGCGTGGTTGGTCTGGACAATGGATGGGTCAGAGACAATGCCTTTTTACATGATCATCCCGGTTCTTATATCATGCTCCGCGGTCAGAATTTTGCAACCAATAACATGCTTCTTTCGGAGGGGGAAGAGGAAATAACATATACCGGAGCTTTTTCACCCTACGGTGTACCGAATAACCCCTATGAGGTACGGAAAGGAATTACCAAAGCAACGGCTAGTATTTTAAGAGCGAATCTCGATGGAACCGGCCTTGAGCTTTATGCCTGGGGACTCCGCAATGCGATCCGACTGAGGTTCGATCAGTCCGGAAGATTATTTGCTGCGAATCAAGGCTTTGATGCCAGAGGAAGCAGACCGATCGCAAATGCAACAGATCATATCTATATTATCACGCAGGGACTCTGGTATGGTTGGCCGGATTATTCGGCAGGGGAGCCGGTAACCTCGAGGAGATTTGTACCGGAGGGTGGACGGTCTGTGGAGTTCCTTCTTGCCAATCATCCGAATGCTGCACCAATTCCCTTTGCTATCTTTCCAAGCAATTCTAACATCATGGGCTTTGATATTAATTATTTCGAGGAGTTTGGGGAGATCGGTGATATTTTTATGGCGGAATTCGGCAGTACCTGGCAAGACAATACGTCGATGATTCCAAACATGGGGATAGGTCATCGTGTATCCAGAACCAGCGTATATTCCGGCGGTA
Source organism: Bacillota bacterium (assembly GCA_023421075.1). Lineage (GTDB taxonomy): Bacteria > Bacillota > Clostridia > Lachnospirales > Lachnospiraceae > Mobilitalea. Next base: position 18,628 of record JAEZUM010000005.1, on the reverse strand, counting down.
GTACGACCTTTGCTGTCAATCGCTCCGGCTTCTTAGCAAGCTATTCCAGAGAGGGTGGCTTTGGTTGGCCGACTGATCTGGTTCTCGGTCCTGACCATGCCATGTATGTGGTAGATTTTGGGACGAATCCGATTGATAATATTACAGAATTCCTTCCAAACACGGGTGTGATATGGCGGATTACAAGAGAATAAAGAGAACAAAAAGTCAGATTGACATTCTGATTAACATTATATATATTGTAAGTTGTGACATGCGAAGAAGATGATTCGGGGAAGGTACAAAGGGATTGTTCAGTGAAGAATACGACACAAAATATCATAGTCAATTGGAAAAACAGAAAAAGTATCATACCATATTTATTCCTGGTCTATTATGTATATATTATTACAACCTATATAAGACAGAGTAAGATGGGAGGGCATACCGTTTCTCTAATTTATATTAGTTTTATATGGCTAATCCTCACATTTCTTTATATGCTTGAGTTACCAAGGCTTAGAGAGAAATTAAGTCGTCATGGAAAATGGTTTCGAGGTGCATTCTTACTGCTGCAGCCTATACTGTCTTTTTTGATGGTCGAGATCATGGTGAGTAATTATAATATCAAGATGTTTCAAAAATACTGGCTGTACAATATAGCTTGGTATTCTGTCGTAATATTTCTGTTCTATGTGATATTACGAAACACCAAGCTTACCATACTGATATCGAATGGTTTGATTTATATGGCAGGGGTACTCAATTATCTGGTATATCTGTTTCGTGGGAATCCAATCATTCCAAGTGATTTGTTGGCCTGGCAGACCGGTATGAGTGTAGCATCAAATTATCAGGTGAGTTTTACCCAGGGGTATCTCATCGCAGCTACCATAATGTATGCTATATTGGTGGTCGGAAGCAAGTCTGGTGAAAGACAAGCCAGAGTGTCAGCGCTCAATCGTATCGTAGGGATCGGTATCTATTCCTTGTTTAGTGCGGCAGTATTTATACTTTTCTTTCAAACAGACCTGATTGAGTCGAAGATAAAGGTGATTGATTTCTTTGCACCAAAATACACCTATCGTGCTTATGGAACAGCCTTTGGTTATGTTGCAAATGCGGAAGCGATGGAGGTAGAGGAACCGGAGGGATATTCGGCCGAAGTAGTAGAGAAGCTGCTATCCGAAGCAAAGGATCATTCCGTTCTTAACGGCAATCCGGAGACAAAGCCTAACATCATAGCAATTATGAATGAAGCCTTTTCCGACCCGCGTATGATTGGAGATTATAAGACGAATATAGAGTATCTGCCAAATATTGATGCATTAGAGGAGAATACTACAAAGGGAACTATGTATGTCTCTGTATTTGGTGGAGCTACCAGTGACACGGAATATGAATTTCTGACGGGGAACAGTATGGCTGTAATGCCTCAGAATTCGGTACCCTACCAACAGTTCATTACCGATTCGACGGATTCTCTTGCAGCCACCCTGAAGGAACAGGGCTATTATAATATCGCGATCCATCCCTTTGCTCCTAGTGGATATAAACGGGATCTGGTGTATCCGCTTTTAGGATTTGATGAATTTTTATCGAAGGACGATTTTGTGAATCCCCATTATATTCGCTCCTATATCAGTGACCGTGACAGTTATAGGAAAATTATCGAGCAATACGAAACAAAGGGAGATCAGCCTCTGTTCATTTTCAATGTAACAATGCAAAACCATGGAGGCTATTCGGGAGACAGAATATTTGCAAAAGAGGATACCGTTCGTCTGAATGGGTTACCGGGCTATGGTAAGGTGGAGCAATACCTGAGTCTTCTGCGGGAATCAGATCAGGCTTTTCAGGAACTGGTGGATTATTTTACAAAGGTGGAGGAACCGACGATCATACTCCTGTTCGGAGATCATCAACCGGTAGTTTATTCAGAGTTGTATCATCTTTTGGAAAGTAGTCCCGGGACAAGCATGCAAAAGTTAAATCTGCTTAGATACCGAGTTCCCTTTATCCTGTGGGCAAATTACGATATATCGGAGGATGATGTGGATAACATCAGTGCGAATTATCTGTCCTCGTATCTTCTTAAGACCGCAGGACTTCGGGGTACAGCCTATAATGAATATTTACTGCAATTACAAAAGGTTATTCCGGTAATCAACGCACACTTTTATATCACAAAAGACGGAGAGATCTGTTCTTTATCAGAGACATCGGCTTATTCCGCTAGGTTGAAGCAATATCAATATGCAGGCTATAACAATGCACTGGATAAGAATAATAAGTTATGGGAGTATTATCGTTATCTTCCGTAATCAATAAGCAAAAAGGACCTTATACACCGTATTATATACTCGTTTAGGCGGACACTTGATAAACTGTCGCTTTGGGGGTGAGTATGACTGTTAAAACGGTGTCATAAGGTCCTTTTTATTATATCCTTATGAATAACTTGAGGTATGGAGCGTTAGGCACAGATTCTTGTGATATCCTCCTGCCCCATCGATTCCTTCTCCAATAGTTCTGAGGTAAGATCCTCGAGCCGTGATAGATTGTTCTGTATCAATCTTCTGGTCTCCTCATATAAGAGATTCATATGTTCTCTGCATTTGGTTACCAGCTTCTCATCCTGGCCTTCTCCAAAGATCGTGAGACTGAAGAGGCCCATCTCATCATCCATACCGAATTTGTTGATATAATCCAGAATTAATTGAGATGCCTTTTGGATGTCATTACTGGCTCCTGTTGTTACGTCCTCCGAGCCAAAGATCAGCTCCTCTGCGATTCTGCCAGCCAGCAGTACCTGAATATTTGCCCTCAATTGACGCTTATTCTGGAACATGGTATCCTTAGGGATGCTCAAATTAAAGCCCCCCGCACCACGGACACTCGGAATGATCGTTACCTTTGAGATATAATGCTCCGGTAAAAGCAGAGTAGTTACCAGAGCATGTCCTGCTTCATGGTATGCAGTAATTTTGCGATCCAGCTCCGAGATATAGCTTCTGTCCTGTTTAGGTGCACCGGCAATGACGGTATAGAAGGCTTTGTCGATATGACCTTTACGTATCACATTATCTTTATCATTTGCTGCATTAATCGCGGCTTCATTGAGTAGATTCTCCAACATAGCACCACTAAAGCATACCGTGGATTTGGCGAGGCTCTCCATGCTGACATCATCCGAAAGTGGCTTTTTCCTTGCATGAAGGGATAATATCTGCTGTCTGGCATTAACATCCGGCAGGCCGATTTCGATATGGCGGTCAAACCGTCCGGGTCGAAGCAGTGCTTCGTCCAGAGTGTCCAGGCGGTTTGTAGCACCGATGACGATGATGCCCTGATTGTCATGAAAGCCTGACATTTCCGTCAGTAGAGCATTTAGAGTCTGATCTCTTTCATCATTGCTGGCAGATACATTTCTGGCCCTTTTCTTACCGATCGCATCGATTTCATCAATGAAGATTACTGCACGCTCACTTTTCTTGGCTTTCCCAAACAGATTACGAATTCGACTTGCGCCTACTCCGACATACATCTGGACAAAATCGGAACCACTCATAGCATAGAAGGGAACATTGGCCTCACCGGCAATTGCTTTCGCCATCAGGGTTTTTCCGGTTCCGGGTGGACCGTAAAGCAGCAAACCTTTTGGCATCCGAGCGCCAACCGTGGAATATTTATCAGGATCCTTAATAAATTCGATGATATCCTCTACCATGGATTTCGCTTCAGCATTTCCGGCAACTGAGGATAGTGTAACAGAGGAAGAAGCTTCTTTCGTCTTCGCACTCCTTCGATTGGAGTTCTTAATGAGATTGTTGGAGGAGCCTCCGCTACGGATATATAAAAGGATTCCGCCGATTACCAAGCCTGTCAGAAGGACCTTTGATAAAGTGACCAGGGGATTCTCCTTACCATAATTGACTATTACGTTATTCAGCAGGAGAAGCTCGGTAAAAGTCTCTGTCTTCGGATTCGGTACGGTATATACGATGTCGGGCTTGGTGGTTAACTTAGCCTGAAAGGTATTGGTATCCTGACTGAAGACAATCTCCCGGATCTGTCCTTGCTCCATGGATTGCAGAAATTCCGGATAGGACATCTTCCCTGTTTCGGACGGGCTGTATTTACTGATAAGAAATACAGAAAGAATCAACACGATACCGGCTAACAGCAGCATGTATATTTTTTTCATATTAAGCATCGTTCCTTTCATATAGACTGCTAATTTTGGGCTGTTGGCACATAGTTTGCGACCGCAGGAAGTAAAAAGTTTACAATCGTATTCTTTTATTCTAGCATAAATCGTTAAAATATCTAGAATTAAATAATGGAAAGTCTTCCTTTGGGTGCCTGACAGGCTACCCCTTTTTTAGTTCGAGGTGAAATAGTTCGAGAGAAAAATCATTGAATGGGATTAGCTAGAAATAAAATTTTATATTTTTTTAATAAATGCTTGAAAAAGCAGCTTAACAGGAATAATATTGACTATTGGAGAATGAATACCGATCGACAAATTGTTATAAAAAGATTAATATGCCAATGAGAGCATTGGTTTGGAGGCACAAATCATGGAAAAATTAAAACCAAAATTGTTTTCCGTAATGAAAAAGTATACGAAGGAACAGTTTATTAAGGATGTGATTGCGGGAATTATTGTTGCGATTATTGCGTTACCCCTGTCGATTGCATTGGCACTGGCATCCGGTGTAACACCGGAGAGGGGATTATATACGGCAATTGTCGCCGGCTTTGTCATCTCCTTTTTAGGAGGAAGTCGTGTACAGATTTCTGGACCTACAGCGGCATTTGCCACGATTGTAGCAGGCATTGTGGCTAAAAACGGTATGGAGGGTCTGGCAGTAGCGACTATTATGGCAGGTATTATACTGATCCTTATGGGACTGTTAAAATTCGGAAGACTGCTTAAATTCATACCTTATACCATTACGACAGGCTTTACCTTAGGTATTGCGGTAACAATTTTTATTGGGCAAATAAAAGATTTTCTGGGATTAACCCTACATACGAAGCCGGTAGAAACATTAGAGAAATTGATTGCTAACGCAGAAGCAATCGCAACCATTAACCTTCAGGCTGTTCTGATTGGTGTGTTATCACTGGCGATCCTCATCTTTTGGCCGAAAGTAAATCGTAAGATTCCGGCATCTTTGGTTGCGGTCATCATTGCAGCTGCCATTGTCAAGTTATTCGGAGTAGAAGTGAATACGATAGGAAGTCTATATGAGATTTCTTCCAAGCCCCCGACTTTTCAGTTGCCTAATATTAATCTTTCGATGATTAATTCAATGTTTCCGGATGCGATCACCATCGCTGTGCTAGCAGGCGTAGAATCACTGTTATCCTGTGTGGTAGCTGACGGTATGATCGGAAGTAAGCATCGCTCTAATATGGAACTAGTGGCACAAGGAGCCGGTAATATTTTATCCAGCCTATTCGGAGGCATCCCTGCGACCGGAGCCATTGCCAGAACAGCAGCCAATGTTAAGAACGGTGGGCGTACTCCCATCGCGGGAATGGTACATGCCTTAACCCTATTCCTGATTCTTGTGGTACTGATGCCGTATGCTGCCTTAATCCCCATGCCTACGATAGCGGCAATCCTGTTTATGGTGGCATATAATATGAGTGAGTGGAGAGAGTTCCTCGAACTGGTGAAGAAGTCTCCGAAAAGTGATATTCTTGTGTTGGTATCTACCTTTGCACTTACGGTTATCTTTGATCTGGTGGTTGCGATTGAGGTAGGCATCTTAATGGCAGCAGTTCTGTTTGTGAAGCGAATGGCTGATGTGGCGGATGTTCAGAGCTGGACTTATCTGGAGGACGATTCGGTGGAAGAGGATATGAATGATCCGGAGAATATTCGCAGAAAAAAGGTTCCGAAGCATACTCTGGTTTATGAGATAAATGGTCCGATGTTCTTTGGAGCAGCCGACAAATTTATGGGCATTTCCTTGGATTCACAGGTTAAGGTGGTAATTCTTCGTATGAAAAGCGTGCCGGCGATGGATGTAAATGCGCTGCATGCGCTTAATCATGTACTAAAATCCTGTCAGAAGAGACATATTACTCTGATCTTATCCCATGTACAGGAGCAGCCCTTAAAAATGATGCAAAAGGCAGGCTTTGATCAATCGGTTGGAGAAGAAAATTTCTGTGATAACATCGATCTTGCTCTGGAGAGAGCACAGAAGCTCCTAACATCAGTTGTACGCAATGCAGCAAGCTAAATTCTAATGATCGGAGGAGGACGTGTTATGAAAGAAAGAGCAGTAAAGGTGATTAAGAGGATATTAGTACAAATCCTCTACATTATTGTTTTTTTGACGTTCAGTATTCTTTGTGCAATACTGATTTCTCACAAATTTGAGATTATTCTACGGACCGTAATGGTATATGTAGGCTTCCTCATCGCATTGGTAGGAGCCCTGTTATCTCCGAGAGGCAGCCGATCGATCATTAATATGAATGCCTTTGGACAGCGCAGTGCGGAGCAGATAGTACATCAGGAGCTGGAAATCAACCGATTGGAGCAAGAGTTGGAGCGAAAAGATACTTTTTATCATAGGAAGTTCTTTCAGCTTGTAAAAGAAGGTCCACATAATATCACTTTTGTAATAACCGGTGGGATCCTGTTGTTTTATGCCATAAAATTTTTATAATACGATTTTCTGAACTTAAGGGATTGATGGATGGAAAGTCTGCGATGCAGACTTTCTTTTTTAGTATTGATTTAATTGTGAAATTTCGTTATAATTTATGTAAAACGATTTACCAATGTTCTTCAGAATAAAAATTGAATACTGGTTATATAGCTAATTGCTTAGAGGTACTCCAGAACAAAAAAAGGAGAGTGGCTAATGGATCAATGTATTTATGAAAAAAGGATTGAGAAATGGGGCGTATTCGAGGTAAGAGTACCCGGAGAGATGGAAGGTAATCCCTATACCGATTATCAGATTCAGGCAGTGTTTTCCGGAGCCCATGAGACGATAAGGGTGAATGGTTTCTATGACGGGAATGGAGAATATGTGGTACGATTTATGCCTAATTACGAAGGGGAATATACCTTTGATATCGAAGGAAGCTTTTCGAAAAGTCCTTACAGCGGAGTGTTTGTAGCCACCAAACCGGGAACCGAGAATCATGGTTCTGTCCAGGTGTCCAATACCTATCATTTTAAGTATGCAGACGGAAGGACCTATTATCCGGTTGGAACAACCTGTTACGCCTGGGTTCATCAGCCGGATGAGAGGCAGAAGCAGACCCTGAACACACTCAGTAACAATGGTTTTAACAAAATTAGATACTGTATTTTTCCCAAGCATTATGATTATAATTATGCGGACCCGGTTACCTTTCCCTATGAAGGAACTCCCTGTGATAATTCCGGACTCAATCGGGCGACCATGGAAGCATATACCGTGAATAAGCCAGGGAATAACTGGGATTTTACAAGATTCAATCCCGAGCATTTTAAACGAATTGATCAGAGCCTTCGACAATTGATGAGTTTGGGGATCGAAGCGGATCTTATACTCTTTCATCCCTATGACCGATGGGGATTTGATGGGATGGGAGCGGAACAGGATGATCGTTACGTGAAGTATGTTGTTGCAAGATTTTCAGCTTTTCGTAATGTGTGGTGGTCACTGGCGAATGAATATGATTATGTAAAAACAAAGACAATAGAAGACTGGGAGCGAATTGCGGCCGTAATCAAAGAGTGCGACCGTTATAGCAGACTGTGCTCCGTCCATAATGGTCCAAAATTCTATGATTTCTCTAAGTCATGGGTTACACACTGCAGCTGTCAGGGGACGGATCGATATAAATCTGTTGAGCTTACGGACGAGTTACGGATAAAGTATCGAAAGCCCGTTGTTTGGGATGAGATACTTTATGAAGGAAACCTGAATTTGGGATGGGGTAATATTACCGGGGAAGAGCTCGTACGACGCTTTTGGGAGGCTTCCATGCGTGGCGGTTATGCTGGACATGGTGAGACACTTTTGCAGACCATAGATGCTTGTGTGGATAACGCAGTCCTATGGTGGTCACATGGTGGATATCTGCATGGAGATAGTCCAAAACGGATTGCATTTCTTCATAAGATACTTTCTGAAATCCCGGGAGGTTATGGTTTGAGATTATTACCGGAGTATTGGGATGCAGTCGTAGGTACGCTCGATAATACCCTTGATACGGATAAGGGTACTAGGGATTTTTATCTGTTCTATTTTAGCTTTTTACGTCCTTTATATCGGGATTTATATTTTGATGATACGACAGAGTTCGAGGTTGATTTAATTGATACCTGGAATATGACAATCTCACCTCAAGGTGTTTTCCGGGGGCATTTTCGGATTATCACAGGCGGAAGACCGTATATGGCACTTCGCGTTAAGAAGATATGAAGAAGAAGGATTGTTTATTATAATAAAAAGGAGTCATAACAATGAAAAAACAAGGATTTAATCCGTATCTTCCATCCTGGGAATATATCCCGGATGGTGAACCCTATGTATTTGATGGCAGAGTCTATGTTTACGGCTCTCATGACCGTTTTAACGGGTATGCTTATTGTTTGAATGATTATGTTTGTTGGTCGGCACCGGTGGAGGATCTTGGTGACTGGCGCTATGAGGGTGTTATTTTGAAAGCGACCGACGTACAGAATAATGAAGACCGCGATAGCTGTCTCTATGCACCGGATGTAGCGGTTGGGCCGGACGGAAGATATTATCTGTATTATGTGGACAGTAAGCGTTCCATCGTATCTGTGGCTGTCTGTGATACACCGGCAGGAAAATATGAGTTTCATGGTTATGTACACTATGCAGATGGAGTAATTCTAGGGGAGAAAGAGGGCGATGAACCTCAATTCGATCCCGGAGTATTGGTTGAAGGTGACAAGGTATATCTTTATACCGGCTTTTGTGCAAGAGGTGACAGATCCAGAAGCGGAGCGATGGCAACCGTTCTCAGCAGTGCGGACATGCTAACCATTATGGAAGCTCCGGTGATTGTAGCTCCCAGTGAGCCGTACAGTAAAGGAACCGGTTTTGAGGGACATGAATTTTTTGAAGCTCCTTCTATTCGTAAATGGGGAGACACTTATTACTTAATCTATTCCTCCATCCTGATGCATGAGCTATGCTATGCTACCAGTAAAAAGCCTACAGAAGGGTTTGTATACCGAGGAACGATAGTAAGTAATTGTGATATGGGTATCGACTCCTATAAACCGGTTGACAAACCGATGGCTTACGGTGGTAACAACCATGGCAGCATGGTGGAAATAATGGGAAAATGGTACATTTTCTATCATAGACATACCAACGGAACGAACTATAGCAGACAGGGTTGCTTAGAAGAAATTACGTTCTTGGAGGATGGAACAATTCCTCAGGTAGAAATGACCTCTTGTGCTCCGAACAGGGGACCGTTAAAGGGACTGGGTGAGTACCATGCTTATATCGCATGTAATCTGTTCTGTGAGGAAGAATCAATCTATACCGATTTTACCGGGTCATGGATGAACAACCAATTTCCGAAGATTACTCAGGATGGCAGAGACGGTGATGAGGAGATCGGCTATATTGCTAACATGAAAGCTTCTGCTACAGCCGGCTTTAAGTATTTCGACTTAAATGGAGTGAAGAAGGTAAAAATAAGAGTTCGTGGGTATTGCAAAGGTGATTTCGAGATAAGAACTACCTGGAATGGGCCGGTTCTCGGTAAGATACCGGTTGTATTCTCCAATGTATGGAAGGATTACTCAGCGGATATAACCTTGCCGGACGGTGTACATCCAATTTACATTACCTATACCGGACAGGGAAGTGCAAGTCTTGCATCCTTCACCTTAGAATAATTGATATGTGCCACAAGTCAATGTAATAAAAGAAGGTGAATATTCGAGCATATGTATCCATCTGGACTTGCCTTTCCCTCATGCGGGGTAGAACATCCGCAATCGGCCGGTCTGCGCTATCTGCACACATATGTCGAATATTCACCATTTTACTATGTGAGTGACTTGTAGCATCTATCAAACGAATAAAAGAGATTAATTGAAAGGTTCAGCTATATAGATTAGGAGGTATGGTATGGGTAAGTGGGGTTACATGGATCAATTCTTGAGTAATCATATTAAGACAGGGCCTTCCGGGTGTGGTTGCGCTGTTGCGAAGGACGGAGAGATACTGTATGAGAATTATTTTGGCTTTGCAGATATCGAGAAGCAGAAGCCGATTACCGAAAGCTCGGTTTATCGGCAGTTTTCTACGACAAAGCTCGCAGTTTGTACCGGTGCAATGCTACTTTTTGAACGAGGCGGCTTCCTCTTAAATGATCCGATCTCTGAATATTTTCCGGAATGGAAGGATACCCAGGTAGCACAAAGACGTGAGGATGGTACATATCAGATCAGAAAAGCGAAAAATCCCATCCTGGTTAAGGATTGCTTTGCAATGACTATGGGAATTGGGTATGGAGGCGACGACTATACTCATCAAACGATGGAAAAGGTTCGGAATGAGTTAAAAGCGGAGGTAGGAGATTATACGTTAAGGCAGGATATCTATGCGATGTCTAAGGTTCCGGTTGCCTTTGATCCGGGTACACATTGGCTTTATGGTTTCGGTCATGAATTGGTAGCCGGACTAATCGAGGTCATATCCGGTAAGACGGTAGGAGCATTTTTGCAAGAGGAATTGTTTGAACCCTTGGGAATGAAAAGTACCGGATATCGTTATTTCGGTGATATGAGAGAACAGCTGGTTACCCTGTATCAGATTGATGAAGACAGGAACAGAGTACCGATCAAAGGAATGTTTGATGAACGATTGGAACCGGAAGCAAAATACGAAGCCGGTGGCGCCGGTTTATTTTCCAGTGTAAGAGATTATCTTGCTTTTTCCCAGATGCTGGCTTGTGGAGGGAAATGGAAGGGGAATCAGATTATAGGTAAGAAAACGATTGATTTAATGCGTACCAATCAGTTAACGGAGCAACAGTTGAAAGAATTCAGAAATCCCTATCTCGATGGTTATGGCTATGGTCTTGGTGTAAGAACGATGATGGATTTGTCCAAGGGAAGCAATACATCCATTGGAGAATTTGGCTGGACCGGAATGTTAGGAACCTATGTTGCGATCGATCCGAGTGAGAGGGTATCCGTGGTATATATGCATAATCTATGGCCTAATATGGAAGAGTATACCCATCATCGTGTTCGTAACATTGCCTTCGGTGTGATTTAATGAAATGATTTAAGAAAATTTTCATCATAATGAATGATCGGATTTATAAAGAACCAGGTAGAAATATTGCGCTAGGATAGGAATTGTCGATTTGCATTGTCCTATACAGGGTGAAGTATTTCTGCCTGGTTCTTTTAATGGCATTATTCGATTCTAAGTACTACTACAGATTTCGGAGGGATGCAGGCATATATTTGACTGTTTTCCAGCTTCATATTGCTAAAAACAGTCTCAACGATTGCATCCGGCTTCTCAAAGGTGTTTCTGGCGTTCATTTCTGCGGAAGTCAATATGGAACCTGAAATATTGCCCTTACTTGAACCGATAAGCTCACAGCTTATCTCTGCCTCATTATTCGGATCCAGATTACAGATAGATATATGAATATTTCCTTCCGAATCCATCGAGGAGGAGACACTAAGCTGATTGATTTTTTCTTCACCGTAATGATAGTAAGATTCCTCGAGGTTTGTTTCAAGTAATTGGGCATTTTGGTGAACGGAAAACATTTTGAAGATGTAATAGGTCGGAGTTAAGATCATCTTATCCCCTTCGGTCAATATAACAGACTGCAGCACATTGATCATCTGTGCGATATTGGCCATCTGTACACGATCACAATGATTGTTGAATAGATTAAGATTGATACCGGCCACAATTGCATCGCGTAGGGTGTTTTGCTGGTATAGAAACCCTGGATTCGTACCCGGTTCAACCTGGTACCAGGCACCCCACTCATCCACGATGAGACCGACACGTTTATTTTCATCATATTTATCCATTATCGCGATGTTCTTTTCGATAAGCTCTTCCATAAATAAGGTCATCTGTAATATGCTAAACCATTCTTTCTCGCCAAAATCCACAGCAGACCCTTTGGGTAGGCTCCAGTCTAAGGGCATGGTATAATAGTGAAGGCTTAAGCCATCCATATATTTACCGGCATTCTTCATTAATACCTCGGTCCAGTTATAATCGTCTGCATTGGCACCACAGGCTACTTTATACAGCTTGTTTTCGCCAAAATTTCTTAGGTAGGTTGCATATCTGCGATATTCATCTGCATAGTATTCCGGACGCATTTGTCCGCCACAGCCCCAATTTTCATTGCCCACGGCAAAATATTTTAGATTCCAAGGCTGCTCTCTGCCATTTTCCTTTCTTAAATTGGTCATAGGAGATATGCCGTCGGAGGTAATATATTCTACCCATTGCTGCATTTCTCTCACAGTACCACTGCCAAGATTTCCGCTGATATATGGTTCGGCACCGATCAGCTCGCAGAACTCGAGGAACTCATGGGTACCGAAGTGATTGTTTTCCGTAACACCACCCCAATGTGTGTTAATCATAGAAGGGCGATTCTCATAAGGTCCAATCCCCTCCATCCAGTGATAATCATCAGCAAAGCAACCGCCCGGCCATCTAAGAACAGGTATCTTCATCTCTCTTAGAGCTTCTATAACATCAATTCGAATCCCGTTACGATTGGGAACCGACGAATCCTTGCCTACCCATATTCCTTCGTAGATACATCTGCCTAGATGCTCTGCAAAGTGCCCATAAATGTTCTTATTTATGGTTCCCTTTCCAGCCGCTGCATTTACTTTCATTTTTATCATAATAGTATCCCTTTCTTCGCTATGCGAATGCTTAATTAGTAGTTCCGTCATTTTTCGAGATAAATATGGTGTTGTTACTGATTTGGAATTAAAAAGGAAAAACGATTGACAAATCAAATTTAATATATAATTTTGTAATAGTCAATACTTTATTCTATAATAATTGAACATAATTAACAAATAATATTGACATATGGACATAATAATAGATATAATGCTATATATCGAGGTAAAACGATAAACAATAATATAATGTGAAAGTAAACAGACAGTGGAGGAATTCGATTTGAATAAAAGGATTGGTTTAAAATTTAACTTATCGAGAATAACAGGTAGTATCAGAATAAAGCTGATATTGTGTTTTTTGATTCCTGTTTTATTTATCATAATCCTGGGAATTGGGGCTTATCAAAGCTCGTCAGGAGCGATTACCAAGACCTTTACCGAAGCAACGGTAACGTCAATTGTGAAAACGGGAGAATATTACGATTTAATCTTGAAGAATATTGAGGATAAGGCCGTATCCTTTTCGGTTGATGCGCAGATACGCGATTATTACAGCGGTAAATTCTCAAAGAATGCTCTGGAGGATGGAAACGCATATAAAGCGGCACGCAGTAGTGCATCCATTATAGCGACGTCGGATCGTTATATTGAGAACATATTTATTATATCGAGTACGGGGAAGCCGATTACGACCTATGGTATGTTTGAGGATAAGGTTGATTCCTTTAAGGAATTTTCCGAGACCCAAGAGGCAGTGCAGATTGATGCGAAAGTGAATGCAAACCGTTGGACGGGTTACCATGCTTTTCTGGATGAGAAGCTGGAAATACCAAAGGATAAATATGCGATTACAATATCAAAACAGCTTCTGAATGTGACAGCGAGACAAATCGGATACCTTTATGTTGATGTCTCTATGAGTGTTATTACGGATGCAATGAAAACATTAGATTTACCGGATAATAGTTACATTGCCTTTGTATCACAGGATGGCAGAGAGATATCAAAGGATGGTGATGTTGCGGAGCCCATGATTACAGCGTTGGAAGAGTATCAAGACACACAGACCGGCGAAAATATAAATGAACATCTAAAAGTTACATATCAAGGGAAAGATTATGAATTCATATATTCAAAGGTTGGAAATAGCGGTGCGGTTATCTGTGCTATGATACCCTCTTCGTATCTTCTGGAGCAGTCGAGTTCAATAAAAAATCTTACACTAATAATGGTAATAGCAGCAGCTATTTTGGCAGTTGCAATTGGTGTAATAGTTGCTTATGGTTTTGGAAAAGCTATAACAGAAATGATACAAACCTTATCAAAGGCTACCGATGGAGATCTGACTGTAAAAGTAAATCACATTCGAAGGGATGAATTCGGCATACTGTCAAAAAGCATTAATCAGATGATCGGCAGTTTAAATGAGATCATTAACAAAGCGACGAAGGTGGGTCAGACGGTAGCTGCTTCTTCCAAAAATGTCTCTGAGAATTCGGAGCTTTTATTAGAAGCCTCAAAGAATATTTCAATCGCAATATCAGAAATTCAACAGGGGAATGTTCAACAGGCAGAAGGAACCGAGCAGTGTCTGAAAATAACGGACGAATTAGCGAACCAGATTAATTTGGTTTATGATAATGCCTTAGCGATAGAAAAAATTTCGGATACGACGAGAAGCGTTGTGAAAGATGGTATCGATGAGATGGACCAGCTTACCGGCGTAACCGAAGAAAATGTTCGTGTTACGAATAATGCCATTCGGGATATCGAAGAACTGGAAAGGGAATCAAAGGTCATCACCGATATTATTGCAGTTATTAATGGCATAGCCGGACAGACAAATCTGTTATCCTTGAATGCTTCAATCGAAGCTGCAAGAGCCGGTGATGCCGGTAGAGGGTTCTCTGTCGTTGCCGATGAGATACGAGAACTGTCGAATAAATCGGTAACCGCTGCACGGGAGATTGAATTGATTATTAAAAATATCATAGCAAAGACCCATTCTACAGTGAATACGGTTAAGCAGGCTGAAGCGATATCCAAATCCAGTGAAGTTCGTCTGCATAATGTTGTTCAATTGTTTAATAATATTAATGTGCACGTGGACGATTTAGCGGGTAGGATGGAAAAGATTACAGATAGTATTGGTGAAATTAATCGATCAAAGGCAGATACTCTGAATTCGATTGAAAGTATCTCAGCAGTAGCGGAGGAAACAACAGCTGCATCGGAGGAGGTTGATGCAACGGCACAGCAGCAGCTGGAGGTTGTAACGAAGCTGAATGAGGCTGCCAAAGCGCTTGGACAGGATGTGGCAGAGCTAGAAGCTGCGATTGAGATATTTAAGACGAAATAAGAATTGCAGTGTAAAAACGATTCACAAAAAAAGTAGAAAAAAGACGCCGTTTTCGGCATAAGAACTAGTATTTATAAGTATTTATGGAATAAGTGTCTAATTGAGTCTAAATAATTTATTGCATGCTCAACATTTTAGACAAATACTATTGACATAAAAGAGTAATATAAGGTATAATGGCACTAGTAAAACGATTTACATTAATAAAGAGTAATAAGAGGGAGGCAATACTGAATGAATGGTTTTCGTAGTAAGAGAAAGAGGAGAGGATATGTAGAGTTCTTATATATTTTGCCTTTTTTGCTTGTAGTCCTTGTGTTTTCATATTATCCGCTTTATGGGTGGATCTATTCATTTTTTGATTATCAGCCGCCGTTGCCGTTTTCTTGGGACTCCTTTGTAGGCTTGAAGTGGTTTAAGGTGCTATTCAAAAATAAATCCTTCGTTAACCAGACTGTCGAAGTACTTCGGAACACCTTTGCTATGAGTGGTATCGCATTGGCGTTTTCCTGGTTACCAATGATTTTTGCAGTTTTTCTTAATGAAATCAAGAATGTACCGTTTCGTAAGTTTGTTCAGACAGTAACTACCTTACCGAACTTTATCAGCTGGGTCCTCGTTTATTCGGTGGCATTTCTGTTAATGAGTAATAATGGTATGTTCAACTCGGTTGCTTTGGATCTTGGGATCATAGATATACCCGTTGATTTCTTGAAATCAAACGAGCACATATGGTTCAAAATGTGGCTGTGGTTAACCTGGAAGAACCTTGGATGGGCTGCCATCATGTACATAGCAGCTATTTCGGGAATCGATGCAGAATTATTTGAAGCTGCCAGAGTTGACGGAGCAAGTCGTATGAAGATAATACGTAATATCACAATTCCAAGTATATTACCTACATTTTTTGTACTCCTGTTACTGAACATTTCCAATATTCTGAACAATGGTATGGAACAGTATTTCGTATTCCAGAACTCATGGAACAGAGAACATATTCAGGTTTTGGATCTGTATGTATACAATTTATCTACCAGTAAGCCACCTGTGTATTCCGTTTCTACCGCACTTAGTATGTTAAAGAGTATCGTGAGCTTGGTTCTGCTGTTTGCTGCGAACACCTTCTCTAAGATCGTGCGTAAGGAAAGTATTATATAAAGGAGTGTATTATGAGTAAGGAAAATCTGACCAAACCCAAAAAGGGCAATAAAATAAAATCACTTTCCTTGAGTGACCGTTTACTGGACCTTATCAATTATACCGTATTTTCGTTGTTTGCTTTTGTATGTGTATATCCCTTTTATTATATTTTTATCAATACAATCAGTAATAACAAAATCAGCGAAAAAGGCGGCGTTGTGTGGATACCCAAGGGAATACATTTTCAAAATTATATTGATGCCTTTAAGATACCCGGCCTGGGACAGGCAGCTTTCATCTCTGTATCCAGAACGGTGCTAGGAACCGTGTTAACGGTACTGATCGCAATATTCTTAGGATATATGTTTACCAGAGAAACCATGTATAAGAGAAAGTTATGGTATCGTTTCGTAATCGTAACCATGTATTTCAATGCAGGTATTATTCCTTGGTATTTAACCATGATGAATTTGAAGCTTACCAATAATTTTCTTGGATACATTTTACCTACGATGATATCTCCGTTTTATATCATTTTAACTAAGACCTATGTAGAATCGACACCCAAGGAAATACAAGAAGCGGCTGACTGTGATGGCGCCGGAGTGTTGCAGATCTTTTTCAAAATCATGCTGCCGATCTGTAAGCCGATTCTGGCAACGATTGCTATCTTTACAGCGGTTGGTCATTGGAATGCATTCCAGGATACCTTGCTGCTTATGACGCAGGAAAAGTTTTATACGATGCAATTTATCCTATATCGATATTTGCAATCATCACAATCCTTATCTGCCATCATTAATGCAACAGCAGGTGGTGCGGATGCGATAATGGCCAATGCACAGACACAAACCTCGATACGAATGACGGTTACCATTATCGTAGCACTTCCGATCATGATGGTGTATCCCTTCTTCCAGAGATTCTTTGTAAAGGGAATTATGATTGGAGCTGTAAAGGGGTAATAGCAACAAACTATATAATTATTGGAATGATATCCTTTTAAAGGGATCAGAATATAAAATTCAATTTTTAAAGAGGAGGAAGATTATGAGATTCAAAAAGCAAATTAGTATTGTACTCGTTATTATGCTGGTTGTAGCAATGTTTGCTACTGGCTGTGCAAAAAAGACGGATGATACAAAAAACGCTAGCACCCCTACCCCTAAAGTAGAGGACAACACAGGAAGTACAGACAATTCCGGCACTACAGAACCGACCGCACTGGAACCGATGGTACTTGAGGTTTATTCCCAGCCCGCTAATTTCCAGGGTGAACAGCCTGGCTGGTTTGCTAAGGTATTAAAGGATAAATTCAATGTTACCCTTAATATCATCGCTCCGCAGGTAGCAGGTGGAGATATCTTTGCAGCTCGTTCTGCATCCGGCTTCTTAGGTGACATTGTTATCCTTGACAATGCCGACATTCAGGCTTGTATCAAGTCTGGACTGATTTATGATGTTACAGAGGGCATGAAGAGTTTAAAATCCTTTGAAGAATTTAAGACACAGCTTGATGTGTATAATTCTTCCTTAGAAGGTGTAGGCGAAGGTAAATATTTTGCATGGCCTACCGAGATGGCTAATACCAGTCCTACAACATTTACCCCTACTATTCCGCAGACAGCACCAACCCTTAATTGGGATTATTATGCTGAAGTGGGTGCACCTGAGATGAACAACCTGTCTGATCTGGTTAAGACTCTTCGTGCAATCCAGGATAAACATCCGACCAATGCAAACGGTGAGCCCAGCTATGGAATTACCCTTTGGCCTGACTGGGATGGAACATCCATTGAGAACGTTAATCAGCTTACTAAGTGGTATGGTCAAGAGGTAAATGGTTCTGTTCTCTTAGATGCATCCGGTAAGAGAATTCCTCTGACCGATGATAACGGCGCATATCACAAGATTCTTCAATTCTATTTTGAAGCAAATCAAGCAGGTGTAGTAGATCCTGACTCCGGTACACAGAACTGGGATTCCGTATGGAAGAAATTCGCTTCCAAACGTGCATTCTTAATCTGGAATGACTGGCAGCAAGGCTTCTGGAATACAACCGACCGCGGTAATAACGGCGAGAACTATATTATGGCGCCTATTAAAGATATGTCTATCTATCAGCCTTCTGATCCTTTCTTTGGTAGTGGTAGAGCATTTGCAGTTGGTACCAATGATCCTGCAAAGCAAGAGAGAGTTATGATGCTCTTTGATTGGATGTC